>JBDHIL010000028.1:0-38334 GCA_039587465.1 Gemmatimonadota bacterium
GGGGCAGCCCCTCCTGCGTCCCTCGTCGGGGAACTGCAGGCCCCTGCCGGCGATTCAATGGACAGAACCCCCGACGGAGTCCCACCCATGCGCCGACATCGACTTGCCCTGGCCGTCTTCGCCGCGGCGACTGCGTGCCATCCTATCGACGCAGCTCTGGCGCAGGACGAGTGGCGTACCGACTTCACCAGAGTGGCCGTCGACCCGACGGAGATCGTGTCAGGCGGGCCGCCCAAGGATGGCATTCCTGCCATCGATGAGCCGCGATTCGTGTCCATTCGCTCAATGGGCCGCTTCATCGACGACAATGAGCCGGTGGCAGTGGTGCGGCGCAACGGCGAGACCAAGGTCTATCCCCTGCAGATCCTCATCTGGCACGAGATCGTGAATGACGTGGTGGGAGGGGACCCCGTCACCGTGACGTACTGTCCTCTGTGCAACACGACGCTTGCGTTCGACAGACGATTTCAGGACATGCTGCTGGACTTTGGCACCACGGGCAGGCTGCGACACTCAGACCTCATCATGTACGACCGGCAGACGGAGACCTGGTGGCAGCAGGCCACGGGACAGGGAATCGTGGGTACCCACGCGGGCGCGCAACTGAGGTTCGTGCCCTCGTCGGTGATGCGATGGCAGGATGTGAAGGAACAACTTCCGGACGCCCTGGTCCTCTCACGGGACACCGGCCACGACGGCTACCTCGATCGCTACGGCATCAACCCGTACCGAGGCTATGACCGTCGCGGTGGGCCCTTCGAGTGGACGTTCCAGGGCCAGGCGGACGACGGACTGCAGCCGATGGAACGCGTGGTGGCCCTGCACGTCCACGGGGAGTCCTGGGCCGTCCCATTCAGCACCCTGCGGGAGCGACGGGTCGCGGCCCTGGAGATTGGCGGTAAGGGGCTCGTGGTCTTCTTCACGCCGGAGACTGGTAGCGCCGTGGATGCACACCGCATGATGGACTCCAGAGCGGTGGGGTCCTCGGCCGTCTACGTTTCTGCCATCGAAGGCCGTGCGCTCACCTTTGCGCGCACTGAAGACGACGGCGTCTTCCGTGACGCCGAGACCGGCACACTCTGGAGTGTCTTCGGGACGGGACTCGAGGGAGCGCTCGCAGGGCGTCAACTGGAGGAGTTCCCCCACGGGAATCACTTCTGGTTCGCTTGGGCGGTGTTCCGCCCGCAGACGCACATCTGGGGCCGATAGCCCCCGCCCGGAGTCAGTCCTGATCCGAGTCCGGAGGCTTTCTGAGCTGTTTGGTCCGGCTCCGCACCCGCTTCTCTTCGAGCCGCTTCTTTCGTTCCCGGCGAGGCACCCGCGTCGACTCCCGAGGCGTCGGGGTCCGGTTCGCTTCCTCGAGCTTGGATCGCAGGCGCTTGAGGGCCAGGGCGCGATTGCGGTGCTGGCTTCTGCCCGTCCTGGCGGTCGCGCGGATTCCTGTCGGCACGTGGGTCAGGCGGACGCCGCTGTCCGTCGTATTCTGGTGCTGGCCGCCCGGGCCACCGGAGCGAAACGTCTCGACCCGACATTGGGCCATGAGAGCGTCATCACTGGTCGGGATGGGGAACGGGGTCGCTGATTCGTCTGGCACGGAGCGATCCTGGCTTCTCGAGGGCTTACCAAGCTATGGCACTTGTCGGAGATTCGGGGTACAATTTTTTCTCTGAAGCCTTCCGCCGACATCGGCCCAGACTGACGCTCCATGATATTCGAAAGCAGGGACGACCACCCGGGCGCCAGGCTCCTCTTCATCTTGGCCTGTCTCGTCGTCGTGGTCTACGGGCTGAAGTTCGCGGCCGCGATCTTGCTGCCTGCGGCTCTGGCCCTCTTCCTAGCGGTCTTGGGGCTCCCGGTCATGCTCGGCCTGCAGCGGCGCGGGATGCCGACGTCGCTGGCGATGCTGTTCACGTTTCTGGTCATCCTGAGCGGGTTCGCGCTCATCGGCCTTCTTGCCAGCCAGTCGTTCACCGACCTACAGGACCAGCTGTCCCGGTATGTCGTGCGGCTCGATCAACTCCAGGAGTCCTGGATCGCGGCGGTCGAGGTTCGCACCAACTTCCCGATCGGGAGCTACATCACCACGGACTTGATCAACCCCGCCGCGGTCGTCGACTTCGTGGGGAACGCGCTTGGACGCGTCACAAGCTTCGTCACGACCACGTTCTTGGTACTCCTCATCATGGCCTTCATGTTGAGCGAGGCGACGGTGTTTCCCGAGAAGGTCCGCTTCATTCTCGGCAACGCCCCCGGGAACGACGAAGACCATCTTCAAAAGGTGGTCTCCGAGATCCAGACCTACCTGGGAATCAAGACGATCGTGTCCCTCGCCACGGGCCTCATTCTGGGAACGTGGGCCTTTGTGATGGACCTGGACTTTCCCGTGCTCCTCGGCATCATCGCCTTCCTTCTGAATTACGTGCCGACGGTAGGGTCGATCATCGCCGCAGCCCCGGCTGTGCTGCTGAGCCTGATACTCCACGGGACACTCGGTCACTTCCTTCTGGTGGCCATGGGGTACGGAGTCGTGAATACCCTGTTCGGGAACATTCTCGAGCCGAACCTGATGGGTCGGCGCCTAGGGCTGTCCACCCTCGTGGTCATGCTCTCGCTGCTCTTCTGGGGATGGGCCTGGGGCCCGCTCGGTGCACTGCTCTCGGTTCCGCTGACGATGGTGGTCAAGATCTTCCTTGAGAACACTGAAGACCTGCGGTGGATCGCGGTCCTTCTGGACAAGGCTCCTCCGCCTGTGCCGTCCGCCCCCGATGTCCCGGACGGAGGGGGGTAGCCACGATGCCACGGGTCGACTTCGATGCTCTTCCGGATCACGGGCGGATGTGGGTCTTTCCAGCCAGTCGAGTGCTTTCCGAGACGGAGGCAAGTTCACTCCTCGTCGCGGTGGACGCCTTCCTGGACGGATGGGCCGCGCACGGAGTGCCGCTCGCGTCCGCGAGGGAGTTGAGAGACGGACAGTTTCTCGTCGTCGGGGTGGACGAGGACGTGGAGGCCCCTTCGGGCTGCTCGATCGATGCCCTCACCAATCAGCTCCGTGGGCTGGGCCGGGAGATGGACGTGAGTCTCATCGAACACGGCCCCGTGTGGTTCCGGAGTGGGCAGGGCATCCGCTCTGTGTCTCGGGGGGAGTTCCGGCGCCTGGCCGACGAGGGAGAGGTTTCGGTCGGTACGCTGGTTTTCGACACCAGCCTCACGAGGGTCTCGCGCTTCAGAGAGGGCTTTTTTGAACAGCCGGCGGCCAACACCTGGCACCGCCGGGCCTTTTTCCGCGGAGAAGCGGACTCCTAGCCGCGCACCCGGTCTACTTCCGCCAGTGCGGACGCTAGGAAGCCAGCACCCGTTTCGTCTCCCCAGAAGGCAGGCCTGAGGGGGCTTCCCTCCAGGAACCCGACGTGGCCGCCCCGCTCGGTGATGATCGGCAGCAGACTCGGGTTGGCCTTCATCGCCGCGGTGGGAACCGCCCAGGCCGGCAGGAACGGATCGTCCAGGCTGTGCAGCAGGAGGGTGCGGGTGCGTACATTGGGGAGGAAACCCGCACTGCTGCATGCCTCGTAATAGGCTTCGGCATTCGTGAATCCGTGCAGCGGCGCAGTGGCGCAGTCATCGAACTCCCGGATAGACCCGGCGGTCATCACCTGCCTCAGGTCCAGGATGCCGTCCACGAGGTCGGCCTTCTGACGCATCTTCCGTTTCAGGGAGCGGAGGAAGTAGTCGCAGTATGCGCGTCCCATCCGCGTCCGCTCGAGAAGCGCGCATCCGGCCGCGAGGTCGTATGGGACGGACATGGCCACAGCGGCGTCCACCAGTCCGACTCCGCCATCGTCTCGTTCGCCGAGGAGCTTGAGCAGCAGGTTGCCGCCCAGGGAGAATCCCCAAGCGCCGACCGGGCGCCCGGGGTGCCTCTCCCGGATGAGCGTGAGCACATGCGATGCGTCATCCGACTCGCCGGAGTGGTAGGCCCGGGGCAGCAGGTTGGGCTCGCCGCTGCAGCCGCGCAGGTTCATCGCGACCGGGTGGACCCCTCTCAGTGCCAATTCACGGCACACGTTCAGGACATAGGACCTGCGGGACGAACCCTCGAGCCCGTGGATCACGAGTACGACAGGTGACGTGGGGGCAGGGTCGGGTCCCCAGTCGACGTCGAGGAAGTCGCCGTCTGGGGTTGGAATCCTCTCGCGCCTCATCGCGACGCCCCGTTTCGAGCGCAGAAGGCGGGCCAGAAGGGTCTGTGCGTGTGGACTGTCGGCCCAGAAGGCCGGTCGGAAGGGTCGGTGGGTCAAGGGTGCTCCATCCAGGGCGGGCGTAAGCGGGCGATTTCGTCCAACACACTGCAATCGGGGTGATGCGCTCCCGGCAGGTACCCTGTGCTGAGAAGGAACTCCCCCGTGATTTCGCCACCCGTAAACCGGAAAGTCTTCTTGAAGAGGGCTACCCAGGCCGACTTCTCCATGGGATGATGATGATCCAACCACTCGGCAAACGATCCATGCGAGGCTCGCAGCTCCAGGATGGCCCTGGCGTTGTGGATTGCCGCATCGACTTTGAGCCGGTTGCGGATGATGCCGGCATCATCCAGCAGTCGTGCCCTGTCCGTCTCACCGTATCCGGCCACGGTCTCGACGTCGAACCCGTCGTACGCGGTGCGGAACGAATCCCGTTTCTTGAGAATCGTGAGCCAGGACAGCCCTGCCTGGTTCATCTCGAGCACCAGACGCTCGAACAGGCCTGCCTCCCTGCGGACGGGGAAGCCGTATTCGGAGTCGTGATAGGGTCCGTGGAACGGATGCCCGATGGCCGCGTGGCAGTATGTACCGGGAGGAGGTGCAGGCATGATCAGGCTCGAGGACGGACCAGCGTGGACGGCAAAGATACATGCCGGGTTTCCATCCGACACACCCGGGGTCCCACCGATGTGACGCCAGAGCAGGAAGCCGAGAATGTCATGGACAGGATAACGGTATGGGGCTGATGGAGTTAGGAGCTGCGGCGAGCCTTGGCACGGCTCCCGCATATCGGGGGGACGGAGCCACGTCGGTTTCGGCCCGATCCCGTTGAAACGGGGGCCCGACTCCCCGCGTAGTGGAACGAGGGCGATCGGGTATCGCATGCGTACCGTTCAGGGAGATGACGATGGGTACCGTGAAGATGCTGGTGGCCGCGCTGGCGGCCCTCACCCTGGGCTTCGCTCAGGAAGTTCCGTCGGACAGGGTGTACGGACGGGTGTTGGTCGACACGGGTGACGTCTACGAGGGATACATCCGGTGGGACCGGAACGAGGCGAGTTGGTCCGACATTCTCGATGGCACGAAGGAACTTCCCTGGCTCAACGTGCGGGACGCCCAGCGCTTGGATCCGGATTTCGACGACAGACCCCGCGAGCGGAGCATCAATATCTTCGGGCTCCGGATCTCCTGGACGGACGATGACGACGACTACCCAACCAGCGCTTCCGCAGGCATCCGGTTCGGACATCTGCGTGCCCTGGACGTATTCGGGGACGACCGGGCTGTCCTCACTCTCAAATCCGGTCAGGAGCTGGAGTTCGAGGACGGTGCCACGAACCTGGGCGATGGTATTCGGGGTGTAGAGGTCGAAGATCCGGACGGATGGACCGTCGAGCTCAGGTGGGACGAACTGGAGGTCGTAGAATTCATGGAGGCTCCGCGGTCGGCCCTGCCTCCTGGAGCGGATCGTCTCTACGGCACCCTTACCACACGGTCAGGCATGGAATTCACGGGCTTCGTGGCCTGGGATCTGGATGAGGTCCTGACCTCGGACATCCTGGATGGCGAAGAGCGGGGCAGGGAACGCAGGATCCCGTTCGAGAACATCGGCTCGATCCGTCGGGCAGGGCGATCCGGCTCCTCCGTCGAACTCCGAGACGGCGGCGAGGTCTACCTCCGCGACTCCAACGACGTGGATGACGGGAACCGCGGCATCAGGGTTTCCGACCCCGATCTCGGGCAGGTGACGGTCGCATGGAGCGACTTCGACGCCATCCGGTTTCACGGGGCGCCGGCAGCGGCCGGGTCCTACACCGCCTTCGACGGCGGCAAGCCCCTCTGGGGCACGGTCGAGACCGAATCCGGCGAGCAGTGGACGGGTTACATCAGATGGGACAACGACGAGGAGAGCACCTGGGAGCTCCTGGACGGTCGCTCTGGCGGAGTGGAGTTCGACGTGGAGTTCGGGTTGATCGACCGGATCCGGAAATTGGGGGAGTGGGCGTGTGAGGTGCTCTTGCTCGACGGCCGCAGCTTCGAGCTCGACGGGTCCAACGACGTGGACGAGGACAACAAGGGGGTTTTCGTCACGCTCGAGGACGGCGACGTCATCCTCGTGAGGTGGTGGGACTTTGCGGAAGTTACCTTTCACCCGTGATCCATCGTCGCCCTCCAAGCCGCCTGCTCGTCGCGACACTCCTGATAGGGAGTGCGGCTCTTCCGCCTCGCGCGACAGCTCAGGATGCGGCTCCGCCCGTCGGTCCGTCCGAGCGTCGGTTGGCGAGCACAGTGCGTTGGGGTATCCAGGGTCCGGACCTGGTGCGGTTCAACCGAGTCGAGGGCCTCTCGCTCGGTGTGCGTGGACTGATCCGGCCACACACGTCACTCGGCTTCCTCACCGTGGGGGGAGAAGCACGCCTGGGGAGCGGTGACCGCGAGCCGAACGTGCGTGTGGCCGTGAGCCGCGAGACACTGGTCAGCCGGGTCACGCTTAGTGCCTATCACGAACTGGCACCGGTCGACGAGACCAAGGGGCACCTTCGCCTCGGCAACTCGCTCACGTCTCTTCTGGTCGGCCGGGATGAAGGAGACTACTTCAGGCGCACCGGAGCTCAACTCGAGTGGCGTCCGCCGTCGTCTCGGCACCCTGTCTTCCGGCTGACCGGGTTCGCCGAGTATCACACCCTCGCCCGCCGCAGCACGGACTTCAGTGTCAGGCATCTGGTCGACGGAGGGTCGGTCTTTCGCGACAACATCGCAGCGGAGGAGGGCCTGGAGGTGGGGGCGCAGCTCTTGGCGAGTCCCCGTTGGGGCACGGATCCGCGTCGGGTGCAGGGAGGCCTGTCGGCGGGTGTGCGCGCGGTCACGGGCGACTTCGAGTACGTGAGGACCTTCATCGGAGGAGACGTCGTCGTCCCGCTCGGGCATGATTTCGACGTGGGGCTCGAGGTGGAGGGCGGCACCAGCTGGGGCACGCTTCCGTCCCAGCGCAGTTGGCTCCTGGGCGGCGCGGGATCGCTCGCGGCCTACGCACCCGGCAGTCGCCAGGGTTCCAGCCGCTTTCGGGGCAGGGCGGGGGTGGGGCGGCGCTTCGCGTTCGGGGCGCTGTCACTCTTCTCGGATCTGGGGTGGGCAGGGGAGCGTCAGTTCTTCGACGCGGATGACGGGCTGCTCTCCGTGGGGCTGGGGCTCTCGCTGGCCGATGGCTTGATACGGGTCGATTTCGCGAGGGGACTACGGGCGCCTGAGTCGTTCCGCATCGACGCCTATCTGGACGCGATACCCTGAGTCACCCACAATAGGCCGTCAGCGTCCCGGCTTGCCCGGAAGTCCCTTCGGATCCCCCGCCCGACACCCCACGCCATGCCAATCCCAAACAGCCGCCCGGCCGTCTTGCTGACGCTCGTCGCTCCCATCCTCTTCTCGTCGTGCGATGCTCCTGACGTCTCGACCGAACTGGGGGTCCCCTGGGGTCTGGCCGAGCACCGAAAGGCCACCATCTCCGATCTCAGCTATGAGATCTCACTGGATGTGCCGGTGGACGCGACCCAGCCGATCGGGGGACGCACCATCATCCGATTCAGCCTCTCCGATCCGGATCGGCAGGCGGTCGTGGTCGACTTCAAGGACCCGGGCGAGCGGGTGCATACCGTGATGGTGAACGGGGAGGAGGCCGGTTGGGAGCCCGTGAACGACCACGTCGTCATCGAGGCGGCGGCCTTCCTGGACGGTGCCAACGAGGTCGACATCTCTTACACCGCCGGTGATGACGCGCTCAACAGGAACGACGAGTTCCTATACGCCCTGTTTGTACCCGACCGCGCCCATTTCAGCCTGCCCGTGTTCGATCAGCCGAATCTCAAGGGTTCGGTGGCCTGGGAACTGACCGTGCCGGAACATTGGGAGGCGGTGGCGAACGGTCCCATGAACGGACGCACGACCGCCGATGGCAGGGCGACGCATTCGTACGAAGCCTCCCGCCCCATCCCCACCTATCTATTCGCCTTCGCCGCGGGCGAGTTCAAGACGGAGGCGATGGAGAAGGACGGTCGCCGGGTGGTGATGTATCACCGCGAGACGGATGAGGAGCGCGTGACTCGGAATCGGGACGCGATTCTCGAGCTCCATTTCAGCTCGCTCGAATGGCTCGAAGAATACACGGACATCGAATACCCCTTTCAGAAGTTCGAATTCGTGCTGATCCCGTCCTTCCAGTACGGGGGCATGGAGCACCCCGGGGGGATCCTGTACAGGCAGGGCGGGCTCATGCTGGACGAAACCGCGACCCAGGGACAGATCCTCGGAAGGGCCAGCCTCATCGCTCACGAGACCGCCCACATGTGGTTCGGCGACCTGGTGACCATGAACTGGTTCGACGACGTCTGGACCAAGGAGGTGTTCGCGAACTTCATGGCGGCGAAGATCGTCCATCCGTCGTTCCCGGAACTCGATCATGATCTCCGCTTCCTGATGGCCCACTTTCCCACGGCCTATGGAGTCGATCGTACGGAGGGCGCGAATCCGATCCGGCAGCCGCTCGACAATCTCCGATACGCGGGCACGCTGTACGGCGCCATCATCTACCAGAAGGCTCCGATCGTGATGCGGCACCTGGAGGCTCGAGTCGGTGAAGAGGCGTTCCGCGACGGCCTCCGAGAGTATCTAGCCGCGCACTCGTACGGGAACGCGACCTGGCCCGACCTCATCGAGATTCTCGACCGGCAGAGCGAGGAGGATTTGGCGTCCTGGAGTCGGGTGTGGGTCGAGGAGCCGGGTAGGCCGACGATCACGGTGGTACGCCAGGACAGTGACCTGCTCATCAGCCAGGCCGATCCGGCGGGTACAGGCCGACTGTGGCCCCAGACGCTGCATATTCGGATCGGCGGTGCGGCCGGTGACCGCCTCGAGACGGTGGAGCTCGTCGGAGAGTCCGTGCTGCTCGCGGGCGTGCTCGCCGACGCTCCGGCCTACATCCTTCCCAACGGATCGGGCATGGAATACGGGGGCTTCGTCCTCGACGAGGCCAGCCTCAGCTTCCTCGCAGACAGTGTTGCGGCCCTGGAGCCGGCTCTGGTCCGAGGCGCAGCCTGGGTCACGCTCTGGGATCAGGTGCTCGAACGGCGCCTGGCGCCGGACGCGTTCCTGGACGTCGCCCTCGCGGCGCTCGCCACCGAACAGGACGAGTTGAACATCTCGAGGGTGTTGGGCTACATCACGACCGCATACTGGGATCTTTCGACCTCCACGGACCGGCGGGAGCGGGCGCCCGCGGTCGAGGCCGTCCTCTGGTCCGGAGTGACCGGTGATCTGCCCGCGACCGCCCGTGCTGCCTACCTCGGAGCCTGGAGGAACGTTGCGTTGAGCGACGAAGCGGTCGCTCGCATGCGCAGACTGTGGGACGGCGCCGAGGAGGTGGAGGGGCTGCCGCTCTCCGAGAGTGACCAGACGGCTCTGGCGACTGCGTTGGCGCTGCGGGGCGTGCCCGATGCCGAGGCCGTCCTCGACGAGCAGTGGGGCCGCATCGTCAACCCGGACAGAAAGGCCCGCTTCGCGTTCGTGAGGCCTTCGCTGTCCGCCGAGCCAGAGATTCGTGAGGCCTTCTTCGAGTCGCTCCGGAGCGTGGAGAATCGGGCTCGGGAGCCCTGGGCCCTGGCCGGGCTGAACAACCTGCATCACCCACTGCGCGCGCCACATGGGCTTCTCTTCGTCACGCCGGCTCTCGCGATGGTGGAGGAGATCCAGCGCACGGGTGACATCTTCTTCCCGGGCCGCTGGCTCGACGCGAGCCTCGGAGGACACAATCAGGGTGAGGCGGCGGACGCGGTGCGCGACTTCCTCGCGCAGAACCCGGACCTCTCCCCACGACTGCGAGCCAAGATCCAGCAGTCCGCCGATATGGTGCAGCGGAGCGCCGCCATCGTGGAGAATTGGCGCTAGGGAGACCTCGCCGAGCCGTCTCCGGCACGGGGAGGGTGCCACGTCTGTCCGACCTCGAAGCGCCGTCCCGGGCCAGGTCTAGCACCATACGGAACTAAACGGCGTTAATTCCCGTAGGGGCTCAGGTGTTGATCCGATTTCTGGTCTTGTATACACTGTTCACTTATGTCAGAACAAAGAGACAAGATCTTGGCCTGCGCCTGCGAGTTGTACTTGGAGGATGGCCTCGACGGCTTCTCCATGCGGAAGCTCGCGAAGCAGGTAGGGGTCACCGCGCCGGCGCTGTACCGTCACTTTCAGAGTCGTGAGCACGTCATCGCAGACGTTGCGCGGGAGGCTCATCGTGAGTTCACCGGCGCCCTCTATCGGGCTCTCGAAGGTCGCACGCCCCTGGAGCGCTTCTCCCGCGCGGCCGACGCCTATCTGGAGTTTGCTCTGAAGCACCCCCAGTGGTACCAGCTGCTCTTCATCTCGCCGGAGCAGTTAGGCGCTGATGAGCTGCCGGCGGACCTCGAGGCACAGGGCTCCGCAATCCACCAGTTCTGGGTGGATCGGGTCCGGGAGTGCATGGACTCGGGCATCCTGAAGCCGGGTGACCCGGTGCAGACCTCCCTGACGATGTGGGCCCACGCGCACGGGATGCTCGCTCTGTACCACCTGGGGCACTTCCGGATGGAAGAGGCGGCATTCAGGACGTTGTTCGAGGAGTCGGGAGCGCGGTTGCTGCGGGGGGTTGGGTCCGATGAGTTCGTGGAAGAGTTGGTGGCCCGGTTCAGGCTCGCCGAGCTGACGCCTGTTGGGGACTGACAGAGGGGACATGGTGGGGATGATCAAGACGATGCAGAGGGCGGTCCGCCGTGCCGCGTCCGTATGGACGTCGACCGCCTTCGGAGCGGTCGCGGTCGGCCTGGTGCTGACCCCGGTGGGGCCCGTCGGCGCGCAGGAGGAGAGCGCTCAGGTGCTGGGCATAGAGGATGTCGTCAGGATGGCGCTGCGGCAGAACCGGGACATACGGGCGGCGCGGCTCGGTCTCGAAGAGGCAGAGGAGCGGGTGTCCGAGGCTTGGAGCAGCGTCTACCCGAGCGTCGACCTGAACGCCAGCTACACGCGCAACGTCTCACCCACGGTGAACTTTCTCCCCGCCCAGATCTTCGATCCGTCCGCCGGACCGGATGACTACATCTCCGTCCAGTTCGGGGCGGACAACCAGTGGTCGTCTACGCTCAGCCTCGAGCAGCCGCTCTTCCGGCCCGGGGTCATGGTCGCGCTGGGCGCCGCCGGTAGATACAGAAATCTGCAGGCGGAATCGGTCAGGGGTTCCAGCCAGGTCGTGGTAACCCGTGTGCGGGTGGCCTACTACCAACTCCTGCTCATGCAGGAGCAGGTGCGTCTGGTCGAAAACTCCGTGCGTCGAGTCCGGGAGTCCCTTCAGGAGACCCGAGCGCTGAACACGGCCGGACTCTCCTCCGACTATGACGTCCTTCGCCTCGAAGTCGAGCTCAGCAACCTCGAACCCAACCTGCGCCGGGCAGAGAATTCAGCCATGCAGGCCCGCCGCCAACTGGCGGTAGATCTGGCCATATCCGATCAGGAATCCCTCAGGGTGAAGGGGGTCCTCGCCGAGATGGAACTCGGGGACCTCGAATTGAACTCGCCCGACAACGCCGAGGTCCTTGCGTTCGTGGGCTTCCGAGGCTTTGGGGCGGAGGCGGTGGACGCCGCGCTCACGATGGCATCCGACCTCCGGTCGGACCTCCGGCAGATGGAGCTCAATGAGGAGCTCCGAAAGACCGAGATGCGCCTCGAGCAGATGGAGTATCTGCCGGACGTTACGCTCTTCGGAAATTACGTGATCAGCGCCCAGAACAACGGCGGTCCCAGCTTCTTTGCGATGAACGGGGGCCAGAGAGCGTATAGCCGTCTCGTCGGCATTCGGTTCAGCATCCCGGTGTTCACGGGCTTCCGACGCGACGCGCGGATCGATCAGAAGCGAGCTCTCATGCGACAGGCCGAGACGCAGACCCGCCTCGCTCGCGACATGGCGTCGACCCAGATCAAGGGTCTGGTCGAGGCGGCCGACGAGGCGCTCCGGCGGGCCGACGGACAAAGCCTGGCGGTGACGCAGGCGCAGCGGGGCTTTGCGATCGCACGGGCGCAGTACCGCGAGGGGCTGGGAAGCCAGCTGGAACTGACGGACTCCGAGGTCGCGCTGCGACAGAGCGAGTTCAACTATGCGCAGGCGGTCTACGACTACCTCGTCGCCCGCGCTCAACTCGACGAGGCGACCGGAAGCGTGCCCCTGGTCGACATGGAGCCGAGAGTCGATGACGGACGGTGAGCTGAAGCGCCCGATGCCAACGAGTTTGGAGATGGCGGTAATGAATCGACAGTGGATGCGTGGTGGTGTGGTGGCTCTGCTTCTGGCGTCGCTTGCCGCGTGCGGTGGCGTCGCCGAAGCGGACGGAACCGACGGGGCGGAGGCGTTCGTTCGCGTCATCAACGTCGAGGTCCAGGAGGTTCGCCGGCAGAGCTTCGTGGAGCAGATCCACCTGACGGCTGTCGCCCAGGCAAACCAGGACGTGCGCGTGGCGGCCGAAGAGAGCGGCGTGATCCGCGCGATCCTCGTCGAGAAGGGCGCACACGTGGCCCAGGGTCAGGCTCTCTTCCGTATCGACCATGCGGTGCTTTCGGCCCAGGTGGATCAGGCCAAGGCGGCAGCGCAGATCGCCGGAGAGACATGGGACCGCCGGCGCGCCTTGTGGGAGCAGGACCGGGTGGGCTCGGAGATCCTCTATCTCGAGGCCAGAGCGGTCGCAGAGCAAACGGCGGCGAACCTCAGGGTGATGGAGGAGCGACTGGCGCGGACGACGATCCGGGCCCCGTTCGCAGGGATCCTGGAGAGCAGAGAGGTCGAGGTAGGAACGATGGTCAGCCCGGGCATGAACGTCGCCCGAATTGTCGACCTCGATCCGATCAAGGTTGCAGCGGGGATGCCGGAGCGGTATGCCGCGGACGTCTCGGTGGGCTCACGGGCGGCGGTTTCTTTCGATGTCCTGGGCGGTGAAGCATTCGAGACCTCCATCGCATACGTGGGAGCGACGGTCGAGGCACTCAGCCGCACCTTCCCGATCGAGGTGGTCCTGGACAACACCGAAGGCATGATCAAGCCCCAGATGATCGCCAACATGGCGGTCATCCGACGCTCCATGGAAGATGCGATCGTGCTTCCGCAGGACGCCCTTGTTCGGGTTGAGGGCGGGTACGTCGTGTTCGTGGCAGCGGATGGGGACTTCGGAACAGTGGCCGCGGTTCGACCGATCGAGGTCGGACCGTCGCAGAGGGACATGGTGGTGGTGGAGAGCGGAGTCGAAGTGGGTGAGCGACTCATCGTGGTTGGCCAGAAGTCGGTGGCGGCCGGCGACAGGGTGAACATCGTCGGAACGAGAGCGCCATGAGCGGCTCCGACGAGCGCCCGCCGAGGGGAAACGGGGACAACGGAGAGGTCCCGGACTTCCGAATCCTCAAGCGCTACAAGGAGTTTCGCCCCACCAGCTTTGCCGTGGAGCACCGGACGAGCGTCCTCGTTCTTGCGGCGATCATCACGATCATGGGGGTCCTCGCCTATCAGGCCACGCCCAAGGAGGCATTCCCCGAGTTGCCGATCCCGATCATCGCGGTGAACACGGTCTACCCGGGCGTATCTCCATCCGACGTCGAGAGCCAGGTCACTCGGGTCATCGAAGAGGACCTGAGCACGATCAGCGACATCAAGGAGCTCACGTCCACCTCGATCGAGGGCTACTCCGCCATCGTCGCCGAGTTCGACACCTCCGTCGATCTCGACGAGGCGCTGCAGAAGGTGCGCGAGAAGGTCGACCTATCGCGACCGGATCTCCCCGAGGACGCTGAAGATCCGAGCATTGTGGAGTTCAACTTCTCCGAGATTCCCATCATGCAGGTGAATCTCTCCGGGGAGTACGGGCTGGTACGACTGAAGGAACTCGGTGAGGATCTCCAAGATCGGCTCGAGCAGATTCCGAACGTCCTCCGTGCAGACCTGCGGGGGGGGCTCGAGCGCGAGGTGAAGGTCGAGGTCGACCTCGCCAGGCTCCAGTTCTACGGCGTCGCGTTGAGCGATGTCGTGGAGGCGATCCAGAACGAGAACGTGAACATCCCCGGGGGCTCCATCGACGTGGGGGATGCAAAGTACCTCGTGCGCGTGGATGGAGAGTTCGACGACCCCACCGTGATCGAGGACCTGGTGGTTGTCACCAATACCGGCCGGCCGATTTACGTGCGCGACTTGGCCACGGTGGATTTCGGCTTCTCGGAACGAGACAGTTACGCGCGGATGAACGGCAATGCCGTCGTCACGCTCGATATCATCAAGCGTTCCGGGGCCAACGTAATCGAGACCTCCGGTGAAGTCCGTGAGGCCATCGCGGGGATGCGCGGGTTGTTCCCCGCGGGCACGGCGATCGAGATCACATCCGATATGACCGAGCAGATCGAGATGATGGTTTCGAGCCTCGAGAACAACATCATCTCTGGCCTGCTGCTGATCATCGGGGTGCTCCTCTTCTTCCTCGGCCTCAACAATTCCTTCTTCGTTGGCGTGTCGATCCCGCTGTCCATGTTCCTGTCGTTCATGGTCCTGAGGCTCATGGGCATCTCCATGAACATGGTCGTGCTGTTCAGCCTGATCCTCGCCCTCGGGATGTTGGTGGACAACGCGATCGTGGTGGTGGAGAACATCTACCGCTTCGTCGAAGAGGGTTGGGACCGGACGCAGGCAGCCAAGAAGGCCACGGGCGAGGTTGCCATGCCGGTCATTGCGGCCACTGCCACGACACTGGCCGCCTTCACCCCGCTGCTGTTCTGGCCGGGCGAGGTCGGGTCTTTCATGGGGTATCTTCCGAAGACCCTCATCGTGACCCTGACCAGTTCTCTGTTCGTGGCCCTGGTCATCATTCCGACGCTGTGCGCGATGTTCCTGAGGCTGGAGGATGACCCGAGCCCCCCCCTCCGGCCGGCCATGCGATGGACCCTCGTAGGCGGGGGAGCGCTCTTCTTCCTCTCGGTCGCGGGCGTAAACCCGCTGACGGCAGTCCTTCTGACCTCCACTGCCGTCGTGCTGTGGGCCGTGCACCGATTCCTGCTGGCCGACCTCACCCACCGCTTCCAGACTGATGTGTTGCCGGAGGTCATGGAGGTCTACGAGAAGCAGTTGCGCTGGGCTTTGGACCACCGCGGGGTGATAATCGCGGGCACCCTGGTCACGTTCGTGGGGACGTTCGCCCTCTACGGAGTCGCGGGCTCCGGGCTCGAGTACTTCCCCGAGGGGATGCCACCGGATCAGCTGATGGTGGACATCGAAGCGCCGGTGGGCACCCGTGCCTCCGTGACCGACGATGTGGTCAAGCGGATCGAGGAGGAACTCCGTGGTATCGGCGGCCGAGATGACTGGGAATCCACCGTCGCGGTGACCGGAGGCGGCGGTGGGGGAGGGAATCCGATGGGTGGCGGACCGGGAGGCCCTGAGGGTGGCCGGATCACCGTGTCCCTCGTCGACTTCCAGGACCGCGAGAGAGATGCTTTCGAGACGCTTGGCGAGATGCAGGAGTCGATAGGACGCGGAATCGCGGGCGCCACGGTTGCGGTGGACAAGCCCTCGGAGGGGCCACCCACGGGGGCACCCGTGAGCATCGAGATCGTGGGTGAAGACCCGGGGCTACTGAAGACTCTGTCGGATCAGGTCCTGGAGGTCCTCCGTGATGCGGCTGTCTATCCCAGGCTCGTAGGGTTGGAGAGTGATCTCAACGAGGCCCGATCCGAGCTCTCGGTGCGAGTAGATCGCGAGAAGGCAGCGATCTACGACCTCAGTACCGCGAAGGTGGGGCGCGCCATTCGTGGTGCGATCAACGGGATCGAAGCTGCGAAGTACAGGACGGGCAACGACGAGTACGACATCATCGTCCGTCTGGCCGAGGTGCACCGCCAGGACCTGGAGGGGCTCCGCGACCTCACGGTCATGGCCGAAGGGGGAGTCCAGGTGCCGCTCGTCTCGGTCGCCACCTGGGGGGTCGAAGAGGGGTACGGGTCCATCCGGCGCAAGGACCAGGAGCGGGTTGCTACGATCTCCGCAGACGTCGCCGCCGGTCTCAATTCCAACGCGGTCCTCGCTGAGGTACAACGCACTCTGGCGGACTTCGAAGCTGCGAGCCTTCCGCCCGGGTATTCGATGGCGTACACCGGTCAGTCCGAGGACCAGGCCGAAGCTCAGGCGTTCCTGACCGGCGCGTTCCTCACCGCGCTCATGTTGATCGGCTTCATTCTGATCAGCCAGTTCAATTCGGTCGTGAAGCCCGTGATCATCCTGACCTCGGTCATCATGTCGACCATGGGTGTGCTGCTCGGGTTGATGATCTTCCGAATGCCCTTCGGGATCATCAACACCGGGGTCGGCATCATCTCATTAGCGGGGATCGTGGTGAACAACGCCATCATCCTCATCGACTACATCGATGTGCTGCGGGAGCGGGACGGACACGATCGCCGCGAGGCGCTGGTGCTGGGAGGCAAGACGAGATTCCGGCCGGTGGTCTTGACAGCGATCACGACGGCCCTGGGCATGGTGCCGTTGGCGATCGGGCTGAATTTCGACTTCTTCGGGCTCTACGGATCGCTCGACCCGGAGCTCTTCTGGGGTGGGCAGCAGGCTGCCTGGTGGGGTCCCATGGCGGTGGCGATCATCGCCGGGATCCTGTTCGCCACCTTCCTGACGCTGGTTCTCGTTCCGGTGATGTACTCGCTGGTCGACGACTTCGCAGCCTTCTTCCGCCGGCACTACGTGCATGGCGGGGGAGAGCCGGACTGGCATGGCGCCCGGACCGAGGGAGGGCTGCGAGGGGAGTCCGACATCGGGCTGCCCTCGGTGCCCGAGACCGAGCCGGCCGCAGTGCGGCGCCAACGGGAGCTGCCAGGCAGCCTCAGCGACGCTGGATTCGCTCCGGAACCCGGAACGTCCTGACGTCGAGATTCCACAGTCCTGATCCCGCATCGTCCAGCGTAACGTCCGTGGAGCGTGTCACTCTGGGCGACGAAGCCCCCAACTGCTCGATTGGAATAGAATGAACTCCAGAGTATGGTGTCATTGGATGCGTCTTGGCGCGGGCCTATTGCTGTGGTTGGCCCCCGGCGCTGCCCTCGCCCAGAGCCCTGCCATGGAGCAAGGCGACCGCGCCCTGAGGGTGTACTACGAGTGTTCCGGTGACCGGGGCGCATGCGACTCCAGGGAGTTCAGGACCCAGATCGATTGGGTGAACTGGGTCCGGGATCGTAGGGACGCTCAGGTTCATGTCATCATCACCAGCCAGGGGACGGGGAGCGGAGGCTCGGAGTACCAGCTGGACTTCCTGGGGCTCGAAGATCTGGCCGGCATGGAGGACCGTCTCTCCTACACGTCGCTGGGAACGGACGTACGAGATGAAACCGTTCGAGGCATCACCCGGGTTCTGGCGATCGGCTTGGCGCGCTTCTCGACGGCATCAGGGTCGGGTGCGATCCTGGAAGTCCGAGAGGTGGCTGCTACAGGAGCACCCACGGATCGCCTGGTAACGTCGGATGAGGTCACCGATCCCTGGAACTTCTGGGTCTTCCGGATTGGGGTCGACGGCAACATGTCCGGTGAAACCTTGCGGAGTAATCGCCGTTTCAGTGGCGACTTCCGGGCAGACCGTGTAACGACGGACTGGAAGTACGAATTCCGCGCGAACGGGAGTTGGCGGGAGAGTGAGACTACTCTTTCGGACAGCTCCGTCTACGTGGATACCCGCAGGAACTGGAATGCCGAAACAGGTGCAGTGTACTCCCTGGCAGACCACTGGTCACTCGGGGCGAACGCCGAGGTCAGCTCGGCCACGAGCACCAACCAGGACTTCTCGCTGGCCACGAACGTGGCGGCCGAGTTCAGTGTATGGCCCTACGCCGAGTCCCCCAGGAGGTCGCTCAGAGCCGCCTACATCATCGGGGTGCGGCACCTCGACTATGAGGAAGAGACAGTGTACGGGTTCCTGGAGGAGACACGTGGGGTCCACGCTCTGCAAGTGAGTCTCAGCCAGCGGCAGCCTTGGGGCACCTTCTTTGGAAACGTGGAGGGCTCACACTACCTCCACGACCTCAGCAAGTACCGGGTCAGCACCGGCGGATTCCTGAGTTTCAGAGTCGTGCGAGGCGTGAACATCCGCATCAGCGGCCGGGCCGCGTGGATCCGCGATCAGCTGTTCATTCCCGCGATCGACATCACCGACGAGGAGAGGCTTCTCCAGCGGCGACAGCTAGCCTCGAACTTCGATTGGGATCTGGGTGTGGGCCTGTCCTTCCAGTTCGGATCCATCTTCAACAACGTCGTGAACAACAGATTCTAGGTCTCCGGCGGACCGGGGGCGCATGGTACTGCAAAGAAGGGCCCCGGGGTGGCTGCCCCGGGGCCCTTCCTTGTCTCGGGAGCCAGCTCCGTTCAGAAGTGCCGCATGTTGCCGCCACCGCCACCGAGCCGATTGTTGACGACGTTGTTGAAGATCGATCCGAAGGTGAAACTGAAGCCGGTCGAGATCTCGAAGCTGTAGTCCGTCGGCAGTTGACGCCGCTGCAGGAGCACCTCTTCGGGCGTCAGCTCCGCTGCCGAGAGGAATATCTGGTCTCTGATCTTCGACACCTCGGCGTCGATGTTCCATTCCAGCCCACGAGCAATCCGGAAACTGAGCCGGCCACCCGCGGAGCGGCGGTAGAACTGCGAGGGGTCGTGCAGGAAGACATCGTATGTGGCGCGGAGGTTTGCGGTGCCCCATGGCTGACGAAGGCCGAGGGACCATCGCACGGAGCCTTGCCAGACCGTCTCGGTGTCCTTGCCGTAGATGGTTGTCTCGTCGTACTCGAAGTATTGAGCGGTGACGCTGGCCTGCACTGTCATTCGTCTCCGTGTCCAATCAGAGTATGGGAAGAACGAGAATTCGAGCGCTCCCCCCAGGCTCCCACCGAGTTCTGTGTTGCTCCTCGTCGACGAGTTGGCCCCGGCGTCCAAGCCGACCGACCACCGATCAGCGAGGCTGTAGTACGCGTGGGCGGAGGTGGACCAATCGTCACGCTGGTCCACGATCGTGCTGTCGGCCGTGATGTCGTAGTCGTCCTGGGACACGGAGCCGCGACCCGACACGGAGAACTCCCATGCCTCGGTAGTTCTGCTCGCGCTGAAGTTTCCTCCGAGCGATTTGGACCGCTCGCTCTCCTCTTCGTCGTACTCGATTTCGCCGCCGAGGCGGAAGACCCAGTAGTTCCATGGGTCGTCCACGTCACCCTGTAGGCCCGGGGGCAGCTCCGAGCCGTCCGCCCCTTCGACCCCGACCGTAAACGGACCCTCCTGTCCCGCCAGGACGGCGAAACGCGCGAGGCCTACGGCGAGCACCCCGGTGAGAGCGTGAACTCGCTCGTCGTCGCTGTCGGTGTTGCTGGACGCAAGCGTGAGGAGGTCCTCGATCCCCTCCAGATCCCCCCGGCCCGTGAAGTCGAGGAGGTACTCCTGACCCGAACCGGTCTGCTGGGATGTGATGACGAGGTGCACCTGGGAATCCCTCAGGTCACGCACCCAATTGACGAACGTGACCTCCGTCCGGAAGTGGGTCGAGTCGCACCCGCGTGTGGCGCACTCCAGAAACACGCGGACCGTTCCGTTCCGCCCCTGTGCTTCCGGTTCCTGTGCCGCCAAGTGGAGCGACGAGAAGGCCAGGGCCAACACGGTCAACCCAGACCGGCCGGACACACTACTTACCATGAGGCGCCTCCAGGGGGTGCATGCGGACCTTGAGCCAGGGTCCGCTCTTCTACCATCCAACGGACAGAACTCAGACATATGAACCCTGGGGCCCGGCAAGTGTTGTCAAATCGGTCGGGTTCTTGCCAATGGGGCGCGATCCGGGCAGTGTGGCTCATCGATGAGCCACACATATTCTTCTGCATCAGGGGTCGCATGATGGACTTCGAAGCCGGCCCGGTCCTGTCGACCGCCTGGATCGGCCTGGAGGTGGTGCTTGCCTGGGCATTGGTCTTATGGGTGGTCTCCCTGCGGCTGAAGGACTCCAGCATCGCCGACCCCTTCTGGGCGCCCAGCTTTCTCGTGGTCGGAAGCGCGTATTGGATCGCAGCGGGGGGTGCTGGCGTGAGGGGCACCGTCGCGCTGGCGCTGATCGCGCTATGGGCAGGCCGGCTCGGCTGGCATCTGTGGGGCCGGAATCGGCGCGAGGGGGAAGACCGGCGATACGGAGCCATGAGGGACCACCGCGGAGCTTCGTTCTGGTGGGTGAGCCTCTTCACGGTGTTCCTGCTTCAGGCGGTGCTCGTCTGGCTCGTCTCGATGCCTCTCCTCGCAGCTGTCCTGAGCACGAACCCGTTCGGGCCATGGGACTGGCTCGGCATCCTGCTGGCACTGGTGGGTACGATGCTCGAGGGCTCCGCTGATGCCCAACTCAAGCGCTTCAAGAGCGACCCCGACAATGACGGGGCTGTCATGGACCGGGGCCTGTGGCGCTACTCCCGGCACCCGAACTACTTCGGGAATGCCGTTCTGTGGTGGGGTCTCTACCTGTTGGCGGTCGGCGGGCGCGGAGCCTGGACGGGCTTCGCCCCGATTCTGATGACCGTGCTGCTTCTCAAAGTCTCCGGCGTGTCGCTCCTGGAGCGCGACATCGAGAATCGTCGTCCCGGGTACCGGGACTACGTGAGGCGGACGTCCGCGTTCATTCCTTGGCCACCGGCAAGGTGAAACGGGCTCGCGCGGTGAGTGTGCCTTCGTCACCTTTCAGGCTCTTTCTGCCGGAGCAACTGAATGGGTGAACCAGCCCACAGCATGGATCCGACGTCCCCCGAGCAGGCGATCGGGCAGGCGATTCAGCGCATCACCGCTGCCCGATTGGGCCGGGGCTTCCTGCCGTTGGCTGCTCTGGCGATGACCGGGGCGGTGAGATTGTTCGCGGGCGAAGTCGCAGTGCGGGAAGGATGGGTTCTCCTACTGGGTGCGATCGCCACAGCGGCGGCGATGCTGGCGTTCGGGCTCCGCAACGTGCAGTTGTCGTTCGGCCGGCCGTTTCGGCCGTGGATGAGCGCAGCGATGATCGGGTCGATCGTTCCGCCTCTGTTCACACTCTACGTCTTCGGCTGGTTGGGCCTCAGGGAGGTCGCGGTCGGCGACGGCGCGGCGATGCGGCTCTTGGGGCTGGGAATGGTAGTGGTCGGGCTCTGGGCTCTTCGGTCCTGGATGAAGGTCGTCGAAGTCCAGAACCTGTCTCGGGCGATGACCATGGACACGGGATACGATGACTTCGATGAGAGTGACGTCCGATGACAGTGAGGAGTGACGTGGGGAGGAGCATCATTGCGGGGTTTGGAGCTCTCGTTCTCTGGGTCGCGGCTGTCACTCCGCTGGCGTCGCAGGCCCGACAGGCCCGGCAGGGGCTCCTGAGCCTGGAGGACGGGCTCATCTTCTACGAGGTCCTGGGAGCGGGTGAACCCGTCGTCGTGATCCATGGCGGACCGGGGCTGGACCACAACTACCTTCGGCCTGGCCTGGATGTCCTCGCAACGGGGCGGGCCGTTGTCTACTACGACCAGCGCGGCACGGGCCGCTCCGAGGCGGACCTGGACGAGAGCGGCATCAATCTCGACGCCTTCGTCGATGACATCGATCAGTTGAGACAGGGGCTGGAGTACGACCGCATCACTATTCTCGCACACTCTTTCGGGGGTCTGATCGGCATGCAGTATGCTCTCAGGCATCCCGAGAACACGCGGGCCCTGATCCTCATGAACAGTGTGGAGCCGGGATCACGCTGGCGGGAGGAGACCCGCTCGCGTCAGGTCGCTGCCCAGACCATGGAGGACTCCCTCGAAGTCGCCGAGCTCATGGCGTCGGCCGGATTCCGGCAGCGTGCAGCTCCGGTGATGAGCCAACTCTATCGTGTCTCGTTCCGGAGCACGCTTCGTTCGCGCGACCGCATCGACGCCTTGAACCTGGAGCTCTCCGGACGCACCTCCCGTAATGGTCAGGACGTCGCCCGACTGTTGGGGGCGTCGATGGGAGTGATAGATTGGTGGGGCGATCTTCCCCGGCTCGACGTGCCGACGCTCATCATCCACGGGCGCCATGATGCGAGTCCCGTCGCCATGGCGGAGGCGATGGCAGAAGCCATGCCACAGGCCGAGCTCGCCGTGTTGAACACGGGCCACTTTCCCTATGTGGAAGATCCCACGGCGCTCCTGCAGGTCGTCTCGAACTTCCTCGCAGGTCTCGGCCGTTGATCAGACTCGCGAAGGTGCTCGCGGTCTACTTGTTGGTGGGTGCGGGCGTGTGGTTCGCGGTCGATCCGATCAGGAGGCTTTTCGTACTCCCGGCGCTGTTTACAACGGCCACGAGGGGGCTCGTTCTGGCCTTTCTTCCATTCGCCCTGGCCGCCGCTTGGCGCTACCCGTCCATGGGTCAGCGTGGAGCAGACGAACAGCGACAGGATTAGCGGCAGAAGCTACTCGTCCGGTCTGGCGAGGTTCGTCCCACAATAGCGGCAGAAGCCGGCCTCTGGGTCTGGCTCGTTCCGGCCGCAGTCAGAGCACTCCCTGCGCCCCAGCGAGGGTCGAGCGATCCGGGATTGGTGCGCGAGTTCGGCAGTGAAGATGCCGGTAGGGACGGCAATGATGCCGTAGCCCAGGATCATGACCAGAGCCGCCAAGACCTGCCCCATCGTTGTTGCTGGTGCGATGTCGCCGTAACCGACCGTCGTGAGGGTGACGATGCCCCAATAGACCCCGCGGGGAATGCTCGTGAAGCCGGACGTCGGCCCCTCGACCAGGTACATCATCGATCCGACGATCACGACGATGCTCATCACTGAGATGAGAAACACCGTGATCTTGTAGCGGGCCGCACGGACTGCAGCCCCGAGGAGGCGCGCTTCGCCGACGAACTGAGCCAGCTTGAGGATGCGGAACACCCGGATCACACGAAGGATGCGGATCACTGCGAGTACCTGACCTCCAGGAAGTATCAGGCTGGCCCATGTAGGCAGGACGGCGAAGAGGTCCACCAGGCCGAAGAAGCTCTTGGCATAGGCGGTCGGTCTTCGCACGGACCAGAGGCGCAGGAGGTACTCGACAGTGAACAGCACGGTCACCACCCATTCCGCGGCACGGAGCGCGGTCCCGAACTCCGCATCGATCGAGTGCACGGACTCGGCCATCACGGCGGCGACGCTCAACAGGATTGCGAGGATGAGCGCCACGTCGAACGCCTTCCCGGCCGGTGTGTCGTGGAGGAAGATGACGCGGTGGGTCTTGGCCCGAAGAGAACCGGGTGAACCAGCGGGGTAGAGCGAGTCCATACGTGCGGGGGCTGGGAGGCATTGACGAGACGCGGTCAAACTAGCGAGGGCGACCCCTGCGCCGCACGGTGGGCCGATACCAGCGTATCGTGCCGCGCGCGGGGACCCCCGCTCGTTCCGACTGCGACCCTATGGGGCCAGGTTCACCTGGTACCTCGTGGCCACCTGGAGGAACATGCTCACCTCCCGCATGTCGGCTCCCACCCAGCGGATGGTGTGGGAGTCGACTCGCTGCACGGTAGGCAGGTACGACAGGACTTCGGCTGGCATGTAGTTCTTGAAGGTGATGTCGATCGTCACCGGGCCATCGAGAACGTACGGCTCGAAGTCGTCGAGTCTCGCGAAGGCCGCCGTGACCTTCTCGTGGATCACGGCGTAGGCGGCCTCCGGCATGAGGGTGCGTGCCGAATGGAAACCCAGGCTCCACTTCACCACGGCGCCCTCGATGTCGCCCAGGATGTCCGTAGCTTCCTCGATGATGGCGTCGTCTCCCGAGATCATCACCACCGGCACCCCGAACATGCCCGCGATCGCAGCGCTGACACCGGCTTCCGGCATATCCAGCCCGTTGAGCTTGAGGGCGGTCAGGTTGGCCGACGACATCGTGTGAGCCCGCACTCCCCGCGGATTGGCGGTGCTGGCGTGATACCCGATGAAGATCGCCGCGTCGAACGAATCGTCGATTCCCTCCATCATCCCCAGTGGCCGAGGCCAGGAGCGGACGAGTTGGATGTCCTGCGGCAGGTGTTCCAGTAGGAGATTCTCACCGTTGCCGTGAGAGTCGCTGACGACGAACTCCGTGGCGCCGGCGGCCCGAGCCGCGGCGATGGCGGTGTTGACCTCGGTGGTCATGATCTCGCGGAAGCGTTGGTACTCAAAACCGGAGGGGCCGAGCTGATCTCCGGTCACGGTGCCGACCAGTCCCTCCATGTCGGCAGAGATGTAGACCTTCAGGCCCTCCTGGCCGGCCACCGGCAAGACGGTTGCGCAGCAGATCGCGACGACAGCGCCAAGCTTCAGAAATCTCATGTCGGCTCCGTGTTCGGGTGGTGAGTTCCGGGTGTGCCTTCCGACGCGGCGAGAGCAAAGCTCCTCACGATGTGCGGGGCCGGAAGGACTTCGTGGATGCCGGCAACGGAGCGCCCCGCTTGCCAGTACTCCTTTCTGCCTCGCTCGTCCAGCGAGGTGCGCTTGAGCTCCCAGGCAGACCGCAGCGCATACAGCGTCCGCATCAGGTGCTTCGAGCGCCGACCTCGCAGCATCCATCTGGCAAGGGGCCCGGCCTTGAGTCCCATGCGGCGGACGTACGGAGTGTCGATGACCGCGACCGGCACGCCGGTGAGACGTTCGGTGAGTACGATATCGTCCTCGTCGGCGTCCACTACGGCCTGCTTGTACTTGTCTGATGCACGGCACTCCGGGGTGGCGATGAACCTCGTCCCCATCTGCACCCCAGCGTAACCCATGGCCAGCGCCTGAACGAATTCAGCGGGATCTCCGATCCCGCCGGCGCAGACTACGGGAAGCCCGAGATCGTGCAGCTCGTCCAGGACTTCCTCTGCTCCCAAGGGCCCGGCATGCCCTCCGGCGCGCCGGTTCACCGCGATCAGGCCGTGAACGCCTGAGTCTCTGGCCTTCAGGGCCCACTTCCGTTCCGTGACATCGTGATATACCACGCCCCCCGCGGCTTCGACGCGGTCCACCACCCATCGCGGCTTTCCAAGCGATGTGACGAAGAATCGCACGCCCTCTTCCAGGGCGATCTCGACCCAGCCCACCATGCGCTTGTGGTAGGATTGCGAAGACGACTCGATCAATGCGTTCATGCCCACAGGTCGGTTCGTGAGGCTCCTTATGTAGCGGAGGCCCTCCCGGAAGTCGTGTCCGTGCACGTAGGTCAACGACACGGGCTGAACGATGCCGATCCCGCCAGCCTCCGAGACAGCGGCCACGAGCTCCGGATTCGAGCAGGGATACATGGCTCCGCAGATGAGCGGCACCTCGATCCCCGCATGCGCGGTCAGTGCTGTCCTCAGTGGCTCAGGGGCGGTCATGAGGCCTCCGAGGGGATCGGACCCAGGCGCCACGTCGCCCGAACGGTCGACACAGTGTCCCCGGCCGAGTCCGTAATGGTCGCTTCCGCCATGAAGTCGTGGTCGGTGGTCACTTCCGGTACCTCGCAACGGCTCTCGATCAACAGCCGCCCTCTGGCCTTCTTGTGGAAGTCGATTTCCAGGGCGGTGAGGATTCCTCGCGCAGTCGGTGGCAGTCCGCCCACCATCGCGAGCCCCGTCGCCAACTCCCCAGCGTTCGCGAGAGCCATCGCGTGAACGGATGTGAGGTGATTGCGGACTGCCCTGCGCTCCCGGAGTTCCACCACCACGTGACCGGGAGCGAACGTCAGGACCCGCGCCCCCAGCGATCCGGAGTAGGGGATCATGAGCCCCAGCGCGCGGCTGAAGATCCAGCGCCCTCCGGGCAGTGGCGATAGCCTGTCCCAGAGAGCTCTCAGTCGGGGACCCGGCGCGGCGGAGGAGGGGGGCATGGACGAGGGGGGACTTGGGCTCGCAGGCCATAGGCGTGGCGAAGTGACCCGCCTATCTTCGGTGGGGGCATCCATCGGGGCAACGTGTGGATCGAGGGAGGAGACAGGACGCCATGGAGCTGGGACTACTCGAGGCCGTTGCCGGGGCCGTGCTTCTGACCGTAGCGAACGCCGTCTACTTCGATATGAAGCGGAAGGGGCAGCATGGATTCAGGCGGCTGCTCGCCTTCTGGTTCGGCAACCCGGTCACCTGGGCGACCTTCTTCCTCATGCGGGAGGGAAGCCTGCCGCAGGTCGAGCCGCCGCCCGATGACGAACAAAGCCTGCTGACGGAAGTCCGGCGAGATCGGGCGCGGCGGATCGCCGCAGGTTCGGAGCAGGCCCACGAGTCCTCTCCTGAGGCCGATGCGGAAGAGAAGTGACGTCGGTGCCGCCTGGTGCGGGCCGAGCGAGCGCGGACACATACTCCCCACACGGGCGTTGCCGGTGAACCAGGGGCGCAATGTCTCAGTCTCGCTCGGCTGATGCCCCCAGGCGGCTGTCGCCCCTGGAGCTGAAGCCCCAACGGGAGGACCTTCGGAAGCTCGTGCGCCTCGCGGTGCCCGTCGCAGCAGTTCAGGTGGGGATGATGACGATGGGGGCGGTCGACACCGTCATGGTGGGCCGGGTATCTCCCGCGGACCTCGCCGCGGTCGCGCTGGGGAACCTCTACTTCTTCGGCGTGGCCGTCTTTGGCATGGGCGTCCTCTTTGTGTTGGACCCGGTCATCTCACAGGCGGTGGGCGCCGGGGATACCGAAGGCGTGGCGAGGGGCGTCCAGCGGGGCATGGTCCTTTCCGTGCTGCTCACCGGGATCGCCGCACTCCTGCTTCTGCCGGCCGGGGCGGTGCTGACGGTGCTCCGTCAGCCAGCCGAGGTCGTACCCATCGCAGCGGGTTATGCGCTGGTTTCCATTCCCGGGGTGTTTCCGTTCTACGCATTCGTCGTGCTTCGCCAAAGCCTGCAGGCCCTCGGGCGAGTCGGTCCCATTCTCGCCACGGTTCTCGTGGCGAACATCGCGAACGCGCTATTCAACTGGGTGCTGGTGTTCGGCCACCTCGGCTTTCCGGCCATGGGCGCGGTGGGCTCGGGGTGGGCGACCAGCTTGAGTCGCTGGTTCATGATGCTGGGACTGCTGGCAGCAGGGTGGCCCCTCCTCCGGGACTCGATCCACCCCATCCGCAGGGAGGCCTTGAGGCTCGCGCCCCTCGAGCGCCTGGTGCGACTGGGAACTCCCATCGGGATGCAGCAGGCGCTGGAGTTCGGTGTGTTTGGTGCGGCTGGTCTGTTCATGGGCCTCATGGGAACCATGGCTGTGGCCAGCCATCAGGTTGCACTCAACCTTGCGGCCCTGACCTTCATGGTGCCCGTCGGCGTGGCGCAGGCCTCCGCGGTCCTGGTCGGGCATGCCGTGGGGGGGCACGATCCCCTGGGCGCGCGCCGTGCAGCCGGTGCCGGTCTCGTTGTGGGCACGGCGTTCATGAGCGTCACCGCCATGCTGTTCCTGTGGGTTCCGGACGTGCTCGCTCGAGTGTACAGCAACGACATGCCGGTCGTGGCGGCGGCGGCGGCGCTGATTCCGATCGCGGGAGTGTTCCAGGTATTCGACGGAGTCCAGGTCGTGTCTTCGGGAGCATTGCGCGGGGTGGGAGACACGCGCGTGCCGATGCTGGTCAACCTGCTCGGATTCTGGGGCGTGGGGCTTCCGGTGAGCCTGCTATTGGGCTTCGGACTCGGCTGGGGCCCCCGGGGGATCTGGTGGGGCCTCGCCGTGGGCATCGGGGCGGTGGCTATCCTGCTGCTGTTACGCGTCCGCACCCGGTTCGGGAGAGAATTGCGGCGCATCGAAGTAGACGAGGACGCCGACCCCTCCCAGGGAGCCTAGCTCTCGACCGGCACCCCGAGTTCCTCGAGGACCGCCATGAGTTCCTTCGGATCCCGTACACGGCACAGGTAGCCCGCGCCGCTCTTGATCTCCAAATGAACCGCGGCGGGCCCGAGGCCCATGGACAGGGGGAGCGTCGAAAAGAGACGACCCCTGCGCGCGACGTCGGCGATCCTGCGGCGCGCGACGGATTCGATGTCCACCAGCGGGATCTTCCTGGACCGATAGACGCGTGACTTCACAAGGATGTGGTCCGGAAAGACCAGGATCTTCCTGGGCGGGATCGACAGGTAGAGAACTGGCAGGACCAAGCTCAGGGAGCCCATGATCGCGAATGCCAGGAGCTGCAGAGCGTAGGACTCGACGGGTAGCACCCATGCCACGAAGAGCCACTCTGCGACGAACCCGAACAGGCGTCCGGCCACGATCGCGAATCCGAAGAAGGTGGCTCCACCGATGATCAGGATCGGCAGGGAGAGTCTGATCCGGGCTACGTAACGAATGTCCTTCATCTCAATGGGGCGAGTCAGAACCTTCGCGGTGCCCTTCATGACCAAGACACCCATGCAGACTGCGAGAAGAGCCAGGAGCCCCTGGCTGAGGGGCTGCGGGTAGTCGAGCAACTCGACTTCGCGTTCCGGTACGAACCAACCGCTCACGAAAGCGGAGAGGTCCGCCTGGTCCATTCGGGAGAATTCAGCGGGCACATCCGGAAAGTCATCGTAGATCCCGAGTGGGTGGAACCATCTGTACAGCCAGTTGACGAGGTCCTGCGGCTCTCGGTTCTCTGCGATGACGCGCTCCACCACCGCCTGCCGGTCGGCTTCGAACTCAGCCTGGGGCGTCGAGCCGTCTGCCAGCGCCTGCAACTCCCGATCGATGACTCCTCTGGCGAATTCCCACTCTGCGCGGTCGACGGGAGCCTGCACCGCGAGGTACTGTGCAGGTCCGCGCTGGATCGGACCGACCGAAATGCCATAGACCGCCTTGGTGTCACCAAAGCGCAGCTCTGCGTTCAGGCGCCGGGACAGGTAGCGTCCGAGAAACAGGAGCCGGGTCCTCGACTCGGCGGACTGGTCGTAGACCCGGAACATCCTCCGGTATTGGACGTTCGGGCGGAACTGCCAGGTCACCTGGCGATACCCCTGCTCAGGGTCCACCGGAGCCGGATAGGACGCCGCGGCTGTACCTGCGGGCATCTGCCCGAAGGTGGCGTGGATGAGGTTCAGGGCGCTGTCACCGGGCAGGTCTCCCGCGACCATGAGGGTCATGGCTTCGGGGACGTAATACCGGTCGTAGAAGTCGCGCAGGTCCTGCGGTGTGATCGCGTGGAGACTCCGGTACCGATCGAACTGCCGGCTCTCCCGCGTCACGAGCCCGAAATCTCGCTCCCATGCGTCGGGGCGCCGCAGCCAATCTGGGTTGAGGTAGGCCCCCAGGTGATCGAAGAGCTCCCGGGGGCGAGCCCGAATCTCCAGCGCCACTGGCTGGCGGTTGCGTTCCACTACGTCGGGGTCCATCTCGTGGGGCTCGATGATGCGGGACAGCCACTCTATGCCGAACAGACCGAGTTCAGCCGGAATCGTGACGAAGTAGTGCGTCCGGTCAGCAGCCGTGAGGCCGTTCCTGGTCCCACCCACGGACTCGACCTGGTCCTTGATCTCCTCCTCGCTCACGCCCCGGTGATCGCCGAAGAGCATGTGCTCGACGAAGTGGGCCGATTCTTCCTTGCCTACGGGATCCATGTCCCGGCCGTAGGGGACATTGATCGCGACCGAGGTATTCGCGGCACCGGGAATGTGTCGGAACCACACCTTGAGGCCGTTGTCCAGGACATGGGTCTCGAAGCCGGCGAAGAGGTTTTCCTGAGCCGCTGCCGCAGAGCCGTCGGCGGGCGAAGGGGCCCGCGGCTCGATTGCTCCGCGTGCCTGCGCGTGAAGTAGCCCCGGGACGGCCAGCGCCAGACAGAGGAGGAGGGGGTGTCTCGTCATGGGTCGCACGGTAGGCCAAGGCCATCGCTGTGGCCAGACCGTTGATCGGCGAGTCCGGGCACGACAGCTTTCCGCGGTCGCGAGGAGATCTCCCGCCGAAGGCCGGTAAGTCGTATGGAACGGCACATTCAGGTCACGAGGACCGCGAGGTATCACCAGCTCGGAGCGGAGGACGGCGCCGCCGACGAGACGTGGTTCGTGCTCCACGGATACCAGCAGTTGGCAGGGCGCTTCATCGTTCGGTTCCGAAGCCTCGCCGCCGGCCGGCGGCGCATCGTGGCGCCGGAGGGGCTGTCGCGCTTCTACGTGAGCCAGGACCCGGGGCGTCACGGGCCGGACTCGAAGGTGGGCGCGACGTGGATGACGCGTGAGGATCGACAGAACGAGATCCGTGACTATGTCTCTTACCTGGACGCGCTTGCGGAGCGAGTGGGCTCCGGGGACGATTCCGGCGCCACCGCAACCGTGCTCGGATTCTCACAGGGGGTCGCGACGGCAGCCCGGTGGGTGACCCTCGGGAGCATTCATCCGAGCCGACTCATCCTGTGGGGAGACCATATCCCGCCGGACCTCGACATGGACCGCGCGGCTCGGGCCTTGGATGGCGTCGACGTGATCCTGGCCCGCGGAAGTCGCGACCCGGTTTTTCGCGCGGACCTCGCGGCGCGGGAGGCTGAGCAGCTCCGCGGAGCGGGAATCTCCTGCAGGATGATCGAATACGAGGGTGGCCACGACATCGACCAGAGACTGCTCAGGGAACTCGCTGCTGAGGCGGGCTAGCTCTCCGTCAGTGAGACGTAGGTGCCGCTGCAGCTTCCGACTGACTGCCCACCGCTCATGAGCTCGATGTCCACGCGCACGCGTCCCTTCCCCCGACGCCGGATCGTCTTCACGAACCGCGCCCAGAGTGGTGGAGGCGGCGCCGCGCATCGGGCCTGGAAAACGTCCCGGACCGGAGCGTCGTAACGCACGCCGCTCTCCTGGATGACAGTCCGCACGTCGAGCCCCTCCAGGCGCAGGCGGTAGTGCACCAGCGCCCATCCCGTGAGAATCGCGAGCGCAGAGATGCTGCCGCCGAACGCAGTCGCCCGATGGTTGAGGTTCGGCTCCAGAGGGGCTTCAAGCAGTACCTCGTCCGGGGAGGCGCGCACGACCCGGCACCCCATTCCCTTCGAGATCGGGATATGTTCGTGGAGGTAGGCCTCCATCCCGGCCGCCTCGATCAAAACTCCCCGATCAGGCCGATCTCGGGCTCGAGTTCGTGCCCGGTCTCGCGACTCACCGTGTCCTGCGCGAGCTGCATCAGGTAGCGAACCTCGTCGGCGAGCGCGCCCCCGAGATTCACGATGATGTTCGCGTGCTTGTGGAAGATCCCCGCGCCCCCGTGCACCCGACCCTTCAGGCCACACTCGTCGATGAGCCGGCCGGCACCGATACCGTCGACCTTCTTGAAGACCGAGCCGGCGGAGGGGTAGAGCCAGAGGTCCGGGTGGCGATCATCCCGCCACGCGAGATTCTCACGTATCACCTCACGCAGGTGGTCCACGGGGGCGGCGAACAGGCGGAAGGTGGCTGCGAGGACCACGTCGTCGCGATGGTGGAGGATGCTTTTGTCGTAGCCGAACTCGAAGTACTCGACCCCCACCGTCTTACGTTCACCCTCCTGGGTGAAGATGTCGGCAGATTCGACGATCTCCTCGACGAAGACGGTTCGCTCCCGAGCCGGGGCGGGGGACAGAAAGTGGAGATTCTGCCACAGGGCCCCGCCCACCGAGCTGGGAATGCCGACGAAATGGTGGAGACCGCCCAGCCCCCGGCTCACGGTCACATCGATGAGATCGGGAAACGTCCGGACCCCGGCACCTGCCCGGATCGCGGTGTCGTCGACGAGGTCCACACCGTCCAGGTCGCAGCGGATCACGAGTCCACGGAATCCCCGGTCACTCACCAGGATGTTGGCGCCCTCCCCCAGGATGAAGTGGGGAATCCCGGAGCTCCTGGCGCACTGAATCACCGAGACCAGTTCGTCCGGGGTCTTGGCGCGAAACAGCAGATCCGCCGGGCCTCCGATACGAAAGGTGGTGAAGGGAGCCAGGACGACCCCACGCTCCAGCCGGCCCGGATCCACTGAACCGGACAGGAGTTCCGCGTATCGGTCTACAGGCGACGTCATAGGCCTCTCGGTCTCGTCGGGGCAGCTCTTTCGGCCCGAACATAGCCGGGCAGGCGAGTCGCGGGTACCCGGTGGTTCGTGGCGGCCCCGCGAGCGGCGGCCTAGCTTCGAGGCCGCACGGGAATCACTTCAAATTTCGGGCCAGGAGGCCATGATGACGCTGGGGTCGAGCTTCGCCTTCATCCTCGATCGTGACCTGGGTCGCCTCGGTGAGCAGATCGATTCGTACCCCACCGAGGAGAGTCTGTGGGCCGTTTCGGGATCCATCGAGAATTCGGCCGGGACCCTGGCGCTCCACCTCGTGGGCAACCTCGAGCACTTCGTCGGAGGCGTGCTGGGCAGTACCGGCTTCGTGCGGGATCGCGAGGCAGAGTTCGCGGACCGTAACGTGCCCCGCCATGCGCTGCATGCGCGCATCGAAGCTTGTCGCGCTCACGTGACCAGGACACTCGTGGCCATGAGCGACGATGAGGTCCTCGCCCCGTACCCGGGCGAGTCGCCGAGGGGCTTGGGGGACGAAACGGCCCATACCTTCCTCCTGCACCTCGCAGCCCACTTCTCGTGGCATCTGGGGCAGATCGACTACCACCGGCGTCTGGTGGAGCGCGACTAACTGCCCCCGGGACTCCTCAGAACACGCCCCGACCGTACATCGCGGTATTCACCCGCTTCAACTGCGACCTGCCCGTTCACGATGACCCAGGGGATTCCGATAGGGTATTGGTGCGGGTCGATGAAGGTCGCCTGATCGGCGACCAGCGCGGGATTGAAGACCACCAGGTCGGCGTACCAGCCCTGTCGCACCTCACCCCTCTCCACCAACCCCATCCGGCGCGCAGGGAGCGACGTCATCTTCCGGACCGCGTCGACCACGCTGATCACTCCCAGGTCGCGGGCGTAGAGGCCCAGGACACGGGGGAAGGTGCCGTACCATCTCGGATGCGGATGCCCGGAGCCGGGCTCGGTGAGGCGGCCGTCGGAGGCTATGGCTGTGAATGGGTGCGCCATGATGGCCTGTACGTCGGCCTCGTTCATCGCGTGGAAGATGCCGTTGGCGCCGCCGCGTCGGAGGATCTCGATAACCAGGAGGGCACCGTTGGCGGGGGTGGGTTCCAGACCTTCCCGACCTGCAAAGTCCATGAGCGTGAGACCCTCGAGCGTGGGGTCCCACGGGACCGCAGCGAACTGAATCCTGGAAAGGTCGTTGGCACCGCGGTCGTTGATGATGTTGAACTCGATTCCGTCGAGGATGCTGTCTGCGAGAACGGGGTCGTCCATGCGGGAGAGGAGCGAGTCGGTTCCTCCTGACATGGCCCACGCCGGAACCAGCACCGTGATGCCCGTATGCCCGGCGGTGTAGGGGTACTGATCCATCATGACGTCGGTCCCCGCTGCGCGCGCCGAGTCCACCATGGCCAGAGTCTGCCTGGACGATCCCCACATCGGGGCCCCCACGACCTTGTGGTGAGTCAACACGACGGGAATCGACGCTCTCCGGCCGATCTCGAGCGCCTCGCCCACGCTCTCGAGCAGCCCCAGACCTTCTTCGCGGAGATGCGACGTGTAGAATCCGTCCAACCGGGCAGCAGTCGCGGCGAGGGCCACGACCTCGTCCACGTCCGAGAAGGCGCCGGGGAGGTACTTGAGCCCGGTCGATATGCCCCATGCGCCCTCGTCCATGGCCTGCACGACCATCTGCTGCATGCCTGCCAGCTCGTCGGCCGTGGGCGGGCGGTTCTCGAGTCCCATCACCTCCCGGCGGAGCCTGTTGTGCCCCACCAGGAAGCCCACGTTCATGCCCACCCCGAGCTGCTCGATCGCCTCCAGGTGTTCCGCCAACGGCCAGGGCCCACCGCCGTCCGGGCCACCCAGAGCCGTCGTCACTCCCTGGCGCACATGGCTCTCTGCGCCGGGCAGCCTGAGTATCGGGTCGAGATGTGCGTGGAGGTCCACGAAACCCGGGCTGACCGCCAGATTGGTGGCGTCGATAAGCCGCACCGCCAAGGTCCGATCGAGCGGCACCGTCGAGATCTCCGCGATACGGTCACCCACGATGGCGATATCGGCCAGGTACGGCCGTCCGCCGGAGCCGTCGACGACGGCTCCGCCGACGATCAGGACGTCCCACTCCGGGGGCGAGTTGAGTCGGATGTAGGTTCCGTCGAAGATACCGGACCACGTCTCGCCGTCGTCCGTCGATGTTTCCCAGAACTGTCTGACCTGGGCATCGACGCCCCCGACCACGCTCCACGTGATGCGATTCAGCGTGACGGAGCCCTGCGCATCGACGGTGGATCCCTCCATCACCATCCGGTCCGCCTGCATTCCGCCCTCGAGCACGAGAAGAGCCCCTGCATTGTCGACCCAGGTCTGGTGCCAGACGCCCCTGGTCTCGTCGTAGATGTTGAGGCTTTCGCCCTCATAACCGGCGGGCGTGGTGTAGTACTCGTGGAGAACGCACCCGTTCATCAGGGACTGAACTCTGCTGTGTCCAGCTAGGCTCCCGTCGGTTCCCCGGACCTCCCACGATCCGATCCAGAAGTCGAAGGCTCCATGGCCCCCTGAACTGCAGGGCGCGGCCTGAGCCGTCAGAGTGCTGGAGGACGCCGAGAGGGCGAGAAGTAGGGCTCGGGAGAGGACGGAGCGTGCGTGCATGGTCACCTGCTGGCTTGTCGGGATTCGGGTGGCCGGTCCCTCGGATGTCCCCAAAAGGTTAGTCGCGTGGTGGTGCTTGGACAGAGGGGGCGGCAGCCCGAGGTGTCCGGTTATGGGACGGCCGATCCCGGATGCGCGAGGCGCAGTCGGGGAGAATCGACCTCAAGCGATCACGCAAGAACAATCCGGATAACGATTTAGGGCATTCGTCCGGATGTGGCACGAACCTTCCAATCAAGGTGGCGCAGATGGAGTGGATGTGTGCCCGGCCGGAACGGGACGGGGCGACGTGAAGAGGGGCCGAAGGACAGGCTTCTGGGTCCGGCCGGGCATCGGCCACTCCACGACGAAGAACTCTGGCAGGTGATCCATAGATAGGGGTAGGTGCCGTGAAGACGAAGACGGTCATCGAGGTCACGAAGGGATCCTCGGGGCGCGCGCTCCTCGGTGCGTGGGTGTTGATGGGGTTGTGGGTGACCTCAGTGCTGGGTCAGGAGATGCCTCGCGAGCTGACGCTCGAACATGCCATTCGTCTGGCCAAGGAGAACAACCCGGTCTATCTGAGCACCCGCAACGATATCGGCGCATCCGACTGGCAGGTCAGGGAGGCCTACGGAGCGTTCCTCCCCACGGTGCGCGGTAACGGATCGGCCTCCTACACCGAGGCCGGAGTCCAACGCATCGGAACGCTCGATTTCGGGGCGCAGAGCACCGACTGGTACTCGTCGCGATACAACCTCAACATGTCCTGGACGCTCGACGGGAATACCATCTTCGGCGTCCAGAATGCCCGGGCGAGCCGTAACGCCACGGAGGCTCTCGTGGAGGCCGCCGAGTTCGATCTGGAGTCGATGGTGGCGATGCAGTACATGGGAGTTCTGCGCATGCGAGACGGCGTAGACGTGGCGATCCGGCAGCTGGATCGGGCCCGCCAGAACAGTGAGATCATCCAGACGCGCGTCGCCTCGGGTGCGGCCGCCGGCACGGATGGCAAGCAAGCCGAAGTCGACCTGGGCCGGGCCGAAGTCGGTCTGATCCAGGCGGAGCGGCAGTTGCGGGAGGCGACCTCGTTCCTCGCAGAACAGATCGGGATCGCCATCGGAGAGACAGAAGTCGCGCTGGTGAGTGAGTTCACCGTCTTCGAGCCCATGTGGGACCGAGCGACGCTCATGCAGCAGGCGCTCTCCAGCCATCCGTCACTGAATGCCTTCGTGGCTCAGGTCGGGGCGGGCAGGGCGAGGGTCCGGCAAGCAGCGAGCCAGTACTTCCCCACGGTAAGCCTCTCGACCGGCATCAGCGGCAACACGCTGCAAGCCCTGAACCAGGACTTCGTCCGGAACACCGTCACCTCAGAGCAGGACGCCCGGCGGGAGAATTGCGACTTCATGAACGCGCTGAACCAGGGGCTCACGCAGCCTCTGCCCGGCTACGAGTTCCAGGACTGCAGCGGCTTTGTTGCCACGGATCAGATGATTCAGGGGGCCCTGAACAAAAACGCCTCATTCCCCTGGAACTTCACCAAGACGCCGATGTCCTTCACCCTGACCGTATCGATCCCGGTCTTCACCGGATTCACGCGCCAACGGCAGGTGGCCGAGGCCCAACAGGCGGCCGAGGATGCGGAACACGGCCAACGGGCAGAGGAGCTCAGACTCCGCACGGCCGTCACGCAGGCCTTCGACAACCTGACGGCTGCGCACCGGGTGGTTCAGCTCGAGGAGCGGAACCGCCAGGTCGCCGAAGAGCAGCTTCAACTACAGCAGCGCCGCTACTCGCTCGGGGCAGCAGCACTTCTCGAGCTGATGGACGCCCAGACGACGGTATCTACGGCCGACCAGGCCTACCTGAACGCCGTCTATGACTTCCACTGGAATCTGATCCGCCTCGAGGCAGCCGTGGGTCAGCCGCTGCGCTCCCGCTAGGTACGCGGCCCAGAAGAGCCTCAGACGCAAGGGACATAGATCGATGGATATCATCCGAGACACCCGGCCCCAAAAGAAGAAGAAGCGCCTCGTGTGGAGCACCCTCGGCATCAGCGCGCTGTTGCTGTTGACGTTCGGGATCCGCGCGCTGCCGTCAGCCGCACCATCCGTCCCCTCGGCCACGGTGTGGCGGGACACCGTGGAACGGGGGACGATGATCCGGCAGGTCCGGGGTCCCGGTACTCTGGTTCCGGAGCAGATGCGATGGATCACGGCTGTGACCGCGGGACGGATCGAGCAGATTCTTTCTCTGCCGGGCACAGAGGTCGAAGAGGGCTCGCTCATCATGCGCATGAGCAATCCCGATGTGGACATGCAGCTGCTTCAGGCACAGCAGCAGCTCTCGCAGGCACGGGCAGCGCTGGCTCAGCTCCGCACCACGCTGCAGACCCAGGAGCTCACCCAGCGGGGCATGGTAGTGACGGTCCGCACCCAGTATCTGGATGCGAAGCGGGTCTACGACACCAACCAGCGGCTGTTCGACGAGAATCCCGACCTCGTTGCCAGGGCCGACCTCGAGCGTTCCATGGAGTCGATGGAGGAACTCGAAGAGCGGTTCCAGATCGAGGAAGATCGCCTCGAGGTCATGGAGAGTACGGCGCAGGGCCAGCTCGATGCACAGGAAGAGCAGATCGATCGCCTCGCGGATCTGGTTCAGTTCAACCGTGACAGACTCGAGTCCATGCAGGTGCGCGTGCCCGTCGCGGGGGTGTTGGCTCCTCTGGATATCCCGCTGCAGGAAGGGCAGTGGGTCCAGTCCGGCCAGCAGCTGACACGTGTCGTGGTGCCGGGGCGTCTCAAGGCCGAGATCCGGATTCCGCAGACACAGGCGCAGGATGTGCTGGTCGGGCAGAATGCGCTGATCGACACGCGGACCGACACGATCCAGGGACAGGTCGTGCGGATCGACCCGGCCGTGCGTAACGGCACGGTGACGATCGATGTGGCGTTGGGGAGTGACCTCCCCGGCTCTGCTCGTCCAGACCTGAGCGTGGATGGGAACGTCATCATCGAGCGCCTGGACGACGTGATCTACATGGGACGCCCCACGTTCGGCCAGGCCGGTCAGCAGGTGACCATCTTCAAGGTGGTCGAGGACGGCCAGTACGCCGAGCGCGTTACGGTTCGACTCGGGGCCAGCTCGGTGAACGAGATCCAGGTCGTGGAGGGGCTGCAGCCTGGTGACATCGTAATCCTATCCGACATGTCGCAGTGGGATGGCTTCGATCGTCTGAGACTCAAGAACTAGACAAGGGTGCCGTCGGCCCCGCCCCCGTGGACGATGGGGTGAGGGGTGGTGGGGGGTGGGGACTCGACGGTCCCATGATCCGCATAAGACTGAAGCATACAAACGGGGGAGACAGACCGATGGCAGGAGAGCACGCGTTGATATCGCTGGAAGGCCTGAGCAAGGTCTTCTACACGGAGGAAGTGGAGACGCACGCGCTGTCGAACATCAACCTGGCGA
>JBDHIL010000029.1:0-38175 GCA_039587465.1 Gemmatimonadota bacterium
TCTGTCGCCATCGGGTCGCCCTCGACGGCCAGGACTTCACCCGCCCCAAGCATGGCGGCCGCGATCGACAGGATTCCGGACCCCGCCCCGATGTCCAGCACCCGATCCCCTCCCTGCACCACGCCATCCAATAGCCTGAGGCAGCCCCGGGTGGTCCCGTGCTCGGCGTTGCCGAAGGCCATGCCGGGATCGACGACGATCACGAGATCGCCTGGACCCGCATGCGGGTCCATCCACGAAGGCGTAACCACGATCCGGTCCGTGATGCGCCGAGGTTCCAGGCCTCGCTTCCACGTCTGCGCCCAATCCTCGTGCTCCTGCACGCGCCCGTGAACCTCGACGTCTTCGAGGCCGATGGTCCGGGCCAGGATGACTCTGGCCTCTTCGATGAAGCTGTCCACGTCCGGTGGTGCGGGAAGATGAGTGACGTACCAATCGTCCTTCTCTTCCGACGCACGGCCACCCAGCGACAACAGGGCGTCTGCCAACAGGGGCGCCCGCTCGCCGGCGGAGGCGCTACGAGCGCTCAACTCGAGCCAGCGCTCAGGTATCCCGCTCATGCGCCCGTGAAGGCTTCCTTCACCTTGGACCAGAAACCCTTCCGCGATCGATCGCGGATGTGATCGGGCGCCGCCGTCTCGATGTCCCGGAGCTTCTCCAACAGCTCGAGCTGCTCAGGGGTCAGCTCGTCCGGCGTCCACACGAGGACACGAATGAGCTGGTCTCCGCGCTCGTGACCGTTCAGGTCGGGCAGCCCCAGCCCGCGGAGCCGAAGTAGTTCGCCACTCTGGATGCCGGGTGGAATCGTGATCCGCGCGGTTCCCTCCACAGTCCGGACCTCGACCTCCGATCCCAGCGCTGCCTGCGTGTAGGTGACCGGGAGCTCGTGGACGAGATCCGAGCCATCGCGCACGAGATCCGGGTCCTCCTGCACATCCAGAAGCACTACCAGGTCTCCCCGGGGACCTCCGCGGGGCCCCACGCTGCCCTGGCCGCGCAGGGTGAGAAAATTCTCGGATGTCACCCCTGCCGGAACTTCGACCTCGACCTCCCGTTCGGCCCGTGTCCTTCCTTCCCCGCGGCAAGTCTCGCACAGGTGCTCGATGGTGCTGCCCTCACCGTCGCACGAACGGCACGGCTGCACACTCACGAACTGGCCGAATACCGAACGCTGGATATGACGCTGCTCGCCGGCGCCGCCGCAGGCGGAGCAGACCGACGGACCCGTACCCGCCTGCGCTCCGGTGCCTTCGCAGGTGTCACATGACTCGAGCAGTGATACCCGCAGCTTCTTCTTGACCCCGGTCGCCACGTCCCGGAGCGTCAGAGGCAGGCGTAGACGCACGGGCTGGCCCTTCCGACTGGCAGCCCGAGATCCCCGCCCCCCACGACCACCGAAAAGGTCGTCGACACCTGCAAATCCCCCGAAATCCCTCATGAAGACTTCGATGGCGTCGGAGAAGTCGAAGCCGCCGAAGCCTCCGGGGCCGGCCTGGCCACGGAAGCCCTGCTCTCCGTACCTATCGTAGATCGCTCGCTTCTCGGGATCCCGGAGTGCCTCGTAGGCCTGCGTGACCTCCTTGAACCGTTCCTCGGCATCCTTCGAGCCGCTGTTCCGGTCGGGGTGGTGCTCGAGGGCCAGCTTGCGATAGGCCTTCTTGATCGCGTCCGCGTCCGCGTTTCGGTCGACGCCGAGGAGGTCGTAGTAATCCGCCATAGATATCGTGGTGCGTGGGCTCAGGGTTCGAGAATCCGGGTCACGAGCGTGGACGTATAGTCCACGATCGCGACCACCTTCTCATAAGGCATACGAGTCGGACCGATGACCCCGATCACACCCTGCAACCCGCCGACGCGGTATTCAGCAGTGACCAGCGTGAAGTCGGAAAGCTCCTGGGAGTCGTTCTCACAGCCGATGGTGATCTGGAGATTGCCCCCGTGCTCCCTGCTTCCCACAGCCCGGGCGAGCAGTTCCCGTCGCTCCGTCAGTTCGATCAGGCCCTTCAAACGCTCTCCACTCTCGAATTCGGGCTGTGTCGCCAGGATGCTTGCGTTACCCAGGTGAATCCGGCTGGTGTCGAGGCTGCGGAGATCGAAGAGTTCGGCTCCGGATTGCACGAAGATGTTCAGGATCTCCTGGGCTCCGGACTGGTCTGCGTGCGCATCCCGCAGCCGGTCCGGCAGCGTCCGCCGTATCTCCTCCAGGGGGACGCCGGCCAGCCGCTCGTTCAGGATCACCGTGAGAGTCACGAGCGTCTTCTTGGGCACCTCCACGGGAAGATCGACGTACACGGTGCGCACGACCCCACCGCGGATGGTGGCGACCATCAGGACCTTGCTGGAGGAGACCTGGATCAGCTCGACCTTCTCCAGGACCGCCGCTTCGAGCCTCGGCGCCATTGCGACCCCGAGTTCATGCGAGATCAGCCCGAGCGCGCGGGTCGCCTGCCGGACGAGCTGCTCCACCGCAGAGGATCCAGCAAGATCCAACTCGCGGACCATGGCCTCCTGTTCGGTGGGCGAAACCGGCTCAGGCTGCATGATCCGATCCACGAAGAAGCGATAGGCCTCGTCGGTCGGGATGCGACCCGCGGAGGTGTGGGGATGGTACAGATACCCCTTTGCCTCCAGGTCACTCATGGTGTTGCGGATGGTCGCTGCGGACACCGCCAACTCAGGGCGTTTGGACAACGTACGACTTCCCGCCGGCTCGGCAGTATCGACGTACGTGCGCACGACCGCCTCGAGAACTTGTCGTTCCCGCTCGTTGAGGTCTTCGCCCACCGGCGTGCGTCGGTCCATTTCATCCATAGCCTGTAAAGATCTAAAAGCTGCGGACGAAGTACAGTGGAGTCAGGCCGAACCAGCCTCGTCGAGCGCCACCGCCAGCCGATCCAGCAGCAGCCAGCCCGTAGCCGTCAGCCTTACCCGTCCCTTCTCTTCCACCGCCCATCCTTCGCCCAGCCATGCGGCAACGAGGCCCCGGGCCTTTTCAGCCAGCGTCCCCTCGTCCACGCCCCTATCCGTACGCAGGTCGAGCCATACCCGTTCCAGGCGGGTGGCGTCGTCGTCGAGCGTTTCCTCCTCCGCCACCGGGCTGTCACCGGCCGACGCGGTCGCCCGGTATTCGCCCCAATCCCTCACGTTCCAGCGGCGAATAGGGTGACTGTAACTGTGTGCGCCGTTTCCGAGGCCGAGGTACGGTGTGCCGTCCCAATATCGGCGGTTGTGTCGGGATGCCCGGCCAGGGAGCGCGAAGTTCGACACTTCGTAGTGCTCGAATCCGGCCTCGGTCAGGACCTCGGCGGCCAGCAGATACTCCTCGCGATACTGGCCCTCGTGCGCCACGGTTTCCCGGCCCTCTCCGACGGCTCGTCCCAGGGGGGTCCCCTCCTCCACGGACAAGCCGTAAAGGCTCACATGCGGAACCCCGAGGTCGACCGCACGCCGCAGATCGTCCTCCCAGGAGCGTCCGATGTGAGCCGGCAGCCCGAAGATGAGATCGAGTGAGAGGTTGTCGAACCCGGCCACGGCCGCGCGGGCGACGGCGGCCTCCGCACCGGCGGGCCCGTGCAGCCGTCCCATCCATCGGAGAGTCGCCTCGTGGAACGACTGGACCCCCAAACTCAAGCGATTCACCCCCGCATCCCGCCACCCCGCCGCAACTTCGTCGGTGAAGCTCTCGGGGTTCGCTTCGGCAGTCCATTCGAGGTCGGCCGACTCGAGGCGGTGCGTCCCGAGCAGGTCGCGAAGCTCGTGCATCGCCTCGGGCCCCAACAAGGAAGGCGTTCCGCCGCCCACGAATACCGAGTCCAGGGAGTCAGCGAGCACGAAGCGACCCTCGCGCTGAAGAAAGTCCAGTTCCCCTGCCACTGCGGCGCGCCACTCGAGCGAGCCTCCCGTGCGTCGTACATGCACGGCGAAGTCACAGTAGAAGCACCGACGGGCGCAGAACGGAGCGTGAGCGTACACGGAGCGGATCGGGGCCGGTCCGGCGGAATGCGACTCAGCTCGCACGGCGGAACCGCATTCCGGGCAACTGCTCGATCCAGCCCGCCACCTCCAACGTCGAGAGGGCTGCGAGCACACGGGGCACGTCGACGTCCGCCTGACGGGCCAGGACGTCCGCGTCGAGGGCCTCGTCGGTCAGCACGCTCCACAGGCGACCCTCGACCCCGTCAGGGAGCTGAACGTCCTGCGTTGGAGCCGCCTCAACCGGCGCCACTGCGTCGACGAACGCGTCTATGGACACGAGCGGTCGCGCTCCATCGGCCAGCAGGGCGTTCGAGCCCCTGCAGGTAGGGCTGTCGATCGGTCCTGGCACGGCCCATACGTCCAACCCGAGGTCCAGGGCGTGTTCAACGGTGATGAGGGCACCGCTGCGTTCGGCCGCCTCCACGACGACCACGGTGTCCGCGAGCGCAGCCAGAATCCGGTTGCGGCGAGGAAAGTGGTGAGGAAGCGGAGGGGTGCGGGGAGCGAACTCGGTCACCACCAGCCCGGCCTCGAGCACGCGGCGGAAGACATGCGAGTGACTCCGCGGATATGGCTCATCGGCTCCACGCCCCAAGACTGCGACCGTGCAGCCCCGTCTCTCGAGACACCCTTCGTGGGCCGCTCCGTCCACCCCGAGCGCCAAGCCGCTGAGCACCGGGACCCCTCGCCTGGCGAGGGCGCCCCCCAGACGGCGCGCCACGTCACGCCCGCGCTGCGTGCATCGTCGGGACCCGACGATCGCGACCCCACCCCTTCCGAGAGCCTCCAGATTCCCCCGCAGGAAGAGCACTGAGGGCGGATCCGTCAGATTCATCAGACGGCGAGGATAGTCGGCCTCCCCGAAGAGCACGATCCCCTGCCCCTGGCGCCGGGCCACCACTAACGCCCCCTCGACGGCGGTGGCGATCGCGGCGTCCCTTCTGCGGCCCGCGACCCTCACCCGTGCGACACGGTCGAAGGCCGGGCCCGGTGCCCTCAACGCCGCTCGTGCGGACCCGAAGGCGTGGATGATCCGCACGACGGAAACGGGTCCCACACCCGGGAGCGCGTCGATGATGAGCCGTGCTTCGACCTCGGCCCAGCGGGCATCGCCCGCCTGGGCTACGGCGTCCACCACTCTTCGGGGTCCTCCCCCTTCTCTTCCGCCTCGACGGCCCGACTCCGCTCCCACAGCGCCTCGAGCAGTTCGTCGAGGCCCTTCCGGGCGACGGAAGAAACGACGAAGGCTCCCCAAGCCTCGGGCGCCGACAGTTCGGGCGGCGACGCATCGGGCGGCAACAGGTCGGATTTGGTGAGCACCACGCAGTGCGGCGTCGCAGCCAGGTCGCTCGAGTAGGCGGCCAACTCGACACGCAGGGCCTCATACTCCGCCTGAGGGTCCTCTGCATCGAGGGGAACGAGGAGCGCGAGGGTACGCGTTCGCTCGATATGCCTCAGGAACTGGTGACCGAGACCCTTCCCCTCGTGTGCCCCCTCGATGATGCCCGGCACGTCCGCGATCACGAACGTGCGGAAGTCCGACAGCTTCACCACGCCGAGATTCGGCATGAGGGTCGTAAAGGGATAGTCGGCCACCTTGGGCCGGGCCTCGGTGACGGCCGAGAGGAACGTGGACTTTCCGGCATTGGGTTCCCCCACGAGCCCGACATCGGCAATGAGCTTGAGCTCCAGCGTCAGTCTGCGCTCTTCACCGTCCTCGCCGGGCTCCCACCTCCGTGGCGCCTGGTTCGTGGCTGTGGCAAAGCGAGCATTCCCGCGCCCGCCTCTTCCGCCCCGGGCGATCACGGCTGTGTCCCCGGGCTGCATCAGCTCGGCCACGAAGTCCCCGGTCTCGGAGTCCACCACGACCGTCCCTGGAGGAACCTTGAGCACCAGGTCCTCGCCGCTCTTGCCGGTCCGGTTGCTGCCCTCCCCGTGCATGCCGCGCTGAGCCTTGTAGTGGCGACGATAGCTGTAGTCCAGAAGCGTGGACAGCTGGGCGTCGGCCTCGAGCACGACGTCGCCACCCTTTCCGCCGTCACCGCCGGCCGGGCCGCCCCTGGGCACACCCGTCTCCCTCCGAAACGCCTCCGCCCCGGAGCCGCCGGCCCCAGCCACCACTTCGACAACTGCACGATCGATGAACATCAGTCAGGTCACTCGGCTGGTGAGACGCGGGCCCGTACGGCGCGCCAGGTAGCTCCGGCGCTGGCGCGGACGTCCGGCGAACTCATGTCGCCGGCGATCGCCAGGGCCTGTTCAACTTCTTCGGTCGAGGCACCCACGTTCAATGCGCCCCTCAGGTGCGAATACAATTGGGCCGGAGCGTCGATCACGGCCAGGAGTGCCGCGATGCACAACTCGCGATCAACGAGCCCGAGCGACGGTCGACCGAGCACTTTGCCATACCCTTCACCGATCATCCACCGCTCCATGTCGGGGTGCAGGGCACGGATGTTGTCCCGAAGCCGGGGGTACTGCCCGCCGTAGACGGCACTGCAGACCTCCGCCCCGCGCGTCTGCCATTCCCCCAGGTCGTCGACGCTCGGGGCCGGCGCTCCGCCAGCGATCTCCCGCCAGATCGCGAACCCGTTGAGGGCCGCGGGATATCCCAGGAAAAGATAACTCTGCAGGATCACCTCCTCGACCTCGGTGGGCGAAGCGGCACTCTTTGCGTCTTCGAGCGTGGCACGCAGGCGATCGGCCCTTCGCGCCGCCAGAGCTGCACTCACCGCGACCAGCGCGGACCGGTTGGGGGACAGGGGAGCATCAGCCATCGCTGACCGTCACCTCGAACGCGGCTCGGATCGTCCCCACGACCTCTCCCCTGGTGTTGGTGAGCACCGGACGCGCGTGATGCTCCAGAGCCTCCAAAGCCTCACCGGCAAGCACCCCCAGGCCCTCGAGGAGGCGGATCACGGCTACGTCGACCGCCCTCCGGGCCCCGTCACCGATCTTCACGGCAAAGCCCCAGCCCTCGTCCGGCAGTCCCCCGCAGTAGAGGCCCTCTGCGCCCAGCTTGAGAAAGGCGCGCCCACCAGATTCGCGCATTGCGTCCGTGCACACGCGCCCCGTGCCCGCAACCATGAACGGGTGCGCGGTCATGGCGCGGACGATGCGGCCGGCGGGCTCACCGGCAGCCGCAGCAGCCGCGAACCGACCGAACGAAACAGCCATGTCCCGGAGGGTAAGGCCGAAGCATGCGACGCCGCACCCGTCCACACCGACCTCGATCGAATTTCTGGGGAGCCCGGACCAGCGCACGACCTCATCGAGCATGCGCTGCTGGACCGGATGGTCCAGAAGGTGATAGTCGCGGGGGCTCCATCCCATCGCGACCGCCAAGGCCGCCATTCCAGCATGCTTCCCGGAGCAGTTGTTGTGGATGGGCTCCGGCGATTGACCCGCCAACGCCATCTCGGCGGCGTGAGGCTCCGAGAAGGGCATGTGAGGTCCGCAGCACAGGACAGACTCCTCGAGGCCAGCCTTCGACAGGATCGAACGCACACCCTCGAGGTGAGCCGGCTCACCCTGGTGCGACGCGCAGCAGAGGGCCAGCTCGGCCTGCGAGAGGCCGAACTTGTCCACCACGCCTTCTTCGACGAGTGGCAGCGCCTGGATCGGTTTGGCAGCCGACCGGAGGAACGTGCTCAGGGATGGATCGCCCACAGACGCGACGATTCCGTCCCGTGAGTTCGCGACCACTGCGTGGACGGGATGGCGAGCCTCGACCACCCCGCCCCGCACCACCTCCACCACGTTCACGTGCGGCTGCTCCTCTTCGAATCGTCAGATCCGGCCCTGCGCCCGGACTCAGGAAGGAAACTCAAGGACAGGGGCCCCTGAATGGCCGAGCGGGACGGCGCCGACCGGCGCCATCCCGCTGCCCACGAAAGAATATGCAGGTTCAGGACGCCAGTCAGGACCCGTCCGAGGCCAGCGTGGCCAAGGTCGCCATGAGAGCGTCCACACTGTCCACGTCCCGAAGCAGCTCCTGGGCGCGGAGCAGCTGTAGATCGATGCGAAGGCCCTGCTGGAACTCCCCGGCCTCTCCCCATGCCTGGAGCGCGATCTCACGTTCCAAGTGAAATCGGACGAAAGGCTCCGCCCCGACGAAGTCGTCACGCCCGACATCGGCGCTCCACTCGGGCAACCCCTCGTAGAAGGCCTGCAGATCGGCGCGCCCCAGCGAGAAGCCCACCTCCAGATCCGGGTGATCCCCCAGGTAGGCCACGGCAAAGTTGAAGACAGCTTCGGTGAACTGGCCGGCATGCTGGTAGATGCCGCGCACCGAATTCTCCTGCTCTATCGACAGGACCTCGGGGCTCACGAACACATCCGGCGAGATCCCGCCGCCCCCGTAGATCGTCCTCCCTCCCGGGGATGTGTAGGTGGGCCGGCTCTCCAGGTCCTCGGCCATCGTGATCTGGCCCGAGACGGCCAGGCGGGCGTTGTCGCCAACGTCGAAGAGCTCACCACTCTCCTTGTGGATGGACCGGCCGAGCGGCGTGTACCACTTCGCGGTCGTCAGCTTGAGCACGTTCCCGCCGGAGAGCAGGAACGGGGTCTGAACCGATCCCTTACCGAACGTGCTCTCTCCCACCACGACCGCCCTATCGTGGTCCTGGAGGGCACCGGCGATGATCTCGGACGCCGACGCGCTGGAGCCGTTCACCAGCACCGCCACGGGCATGCCCGGGTACCGATCCGGCCCACTCGCCGAATAGGTCGCGCTCTGTCGGGGGTCCCTGCCTCTGGTCTCCGCGATCCCGAGCCCGGCGTCGAGGAAGAGGTCCGAAATCGAGATCGACTCGTCGAGCAGACCCCCGGGATTTCCCCGCAAATCGAGGATCAGCCGGACCATGCCCTCCTCGCGAAGCGAATCCACCGCGACCCGGATCTCAGAAGTGGACGACTCACGCACCGAGCGGAACGGGACGTAGCCGATCTCGTCATCGAGCATCATCGCGAAGGGAACCGCCCGCAGCCGGATGACCGCCCGCACCAGCGTGAAGGGGATGGGCTCCTCGACGCCCGGGCGCAGCATCTTCACTTCGACCGGGCTGCCCGGCGCCCCGCGCAGGAGGTCGACCGCATGATCGGTCGTCATCGTGTCGGCGAGCATGCCCTCGATCTCGTAGAACTGGTCGCCACTCCGGAGTCCGGCCCGGGCTCCCGGTGTCCCGGGAATGGGGTTTACGACCGTCACCCATCCGTTCCGCTCCGTCACCTCGAGCCCCACACCACCGTAGTCGCCCTCGGTGCGGATTCGCAGTGTCTCGTATTCCGATGCGGCCAGGAACGAGGAATGCGGGTCCTCGAGATCCTCGACGATGCCCTCGATGGCGGAATTGTAGAGGGTGTTCCGGTCGACCTCGTCGACGAAGCTGGACTCCACGTGGTCCACGACTTCCTGGAGAAGCCGCACCTGGACGTACAGGTTCTCCGTGCGATCCACGCCCTGCTGGAGAAGCCATCCCCCTGTGAGGACGGCCACGGCGACCACCGCCACCGGAGCTAAGACGCTTCTACGCACGTTCACCTCACATCCTCATCTTGAGCCAAGGACCCCACTGGGTCTAAACCGCCGACTCGCCGAAGGTTTCCGGAAATGCCGACTTGAGTGTCGCGCGGATCCGCCGATGCACCTCTTCGGGAGCCCCCGAAGCCACCACCGTCTGCACTCGCGGCTCAGAGGACGACAGCTGCAGGTAGGCAGAGCGCACACGCTCCATGAATCCTACCCCCTCCGACTCGATCCGGTCACGTGCCTTGCCCTCCTTCAACTGCCTGTGAGCCCCTTCCTCCGCCGGCAGGTCGAGCACGACGTAGAGATCGGGACTGAGTCCTCCCGTGGCCAGATCGATCGCTTCGCGCACGTGATCCAGGTCCAGACCCCGGCCGTACCCCTGGTAGGCCAGCGTCGAGAGCGCGAACCGATCCGCCAACACCACCTTCCCCGCATCCAGTGCCGGCCGGACCACGTCTCGCACGAACGCCGCACGCGCCGCCAGGATCAGGAACAGCTCGGTCTCGGCAGGCATCGCCAGATCGGTCCTGCCCAGCACCACCTCGCGGATGACTTCACCCACGGGCGTGCCACCAGGCTCGCGGGTGAGCACATGGTCCACCCCGATTCCCTCCAGCCAGGCTGAAACGAGGGCGGCTTGGGTGGTCTTGCCGACCCCCTCGCCGCCCTCGAGTACGATGAAGCGTCCCATCACGGCTTAGTCGTAGTACTCCACGCCGAGGTGTGTGACCATCTCTTCGCCCATCATCCAACGCAGGGTGTTCTTGAGCTTCCAGTGCTGGATGAAGATGTCGTGCTCCGGATAGAGACCCGGCGCGGTCTGGGGGCTCTTGAAGTAGAACGAGAGCCACTCCTGGATGCCCTTCATGCCGGCGCGGTGCGCCAGATCCATGAACAGGGCCAGGTCGAGCACGATCGGAGCGGCCAGAATGGAGTCGCGGCAGAGGAAGTCCACCTTGATCTGCATGCCGTACCCCATCCATCCGAAGATGTCGATGTTGTCCCAGCCTTCCTTGTTGTCCCCACGCGGCGGGTAGTAGTTGATCCGCACCTTGTGGTAGAAGTCGCCGTAGAGCTCGGGGTACATCTCGGGCTGCAGGATGTGCTCGAGCACGCCGAGCTTGGAGACTTCCTTCGACTTGAACGACTCGGGATCGTCCAGCACTTCGCCGTCGCGATTGCCCAGGATGTTCGTGCTGAACCACCCGGAAAGCCCCAGCATGCGGGTCTTGAAGCCCGGAGCCAGGATGGTCTTCATGAGGGTCTGGCCCGTCTTGAAGTCCTTGCCGCTAATGGGAATACCGCGCTCGATGGCGAGATTCTCCATGGCGGCGAAGTCCGCCGAACAGTTGGGTGCACCGTTGGCGTAGGGCACTCCCTCCATGATCGCGGCATACGCGTAAAGCATGCTGGGTGAGATGGCCGGATCGTTCTCCTCCATGGCCTTCTCGAAGGACTCCAGCGTCTCGTGCGCGGCGCCGGGCCGGATATAGACCTCGGTCGAGCCGCACCAGACCATGACAAGGCGATCACACTGGTGCTCTTCCTTGAAGTTCCGGATGTCCGCCCGAAGCTGTTCGGCCAGGTCCCGCTTGTTGGGCCCGGTCTTCTTGTTGGGTCCATCCAGCAGCTTCACGTAGGCCTTGTCGAATACGGCCGGCATCGGCTTGATGGACTCGAGGAAGGGCCGAATGGGATCCAGGTGCTTCTGTGCATCCAGGACGCCGGCATTCTTGGCACTGGCGTAGCCGTCGTCGGGGATCGGATCCCATGCACCGAATACCAGGTCGTCGAGACCCGCCAAGGGGACGAAGTCCTTGATGAGCGGAGTGCGCTCGTCCGTCCGCTTGCCCAGACGGATCGTATTCATCTGGGTCAGGCTGCCGATCGGTTCGGCCAGGCCCTGACGGATCGCCTCCACACCGGCGACGAACGTTGTTGCCACGGCTCCAAAACCCGGGAGGAGAACACCGAGCCGGCCGTCGGCCGGGCGAATCTCAGAAGGCTGCTTCACGAAAAACCCTCGTTCGAGGTGAAAATGCGTCCGATAAGATCGTTCATCCGAGGCCCGCGGTCGACCGTTGCGAACCTACTCGCGCTCATTGAGCCGTTTACGACGAGACGATGATCCGGCTCTGCCCACCCTCCCGGAGACCCTGAGCCATCGTCTCGTTCACCTTGTACATGACCTTCTCGAAGTTGGCCTGCGCCGCGACCACGCGCTGGAAAGCCGGCTTGGCCTGGAGCTCGCTGGCAGCCTCGCCGTAATCCGTCTTCAGTTCATCGTCGGGCTCCTGCCCGGCTCGCATGGTGGCCTCGAGGCGTTCCTCCAGACCCTTGATCCGGTTACGGAGCTCCACCAGTTCGCGGTCCTCCTCAACGGCCTCGTTGGACGCCTTGAGCGCCTGGTACTCATCGGTCCGCGCCAGCGCGCCACCGAGTTCCTTGGCCATGTCGTAGATCCCAGCCATCCTGTCCCTTCCTTGGTCGATAGTAGTGGGCCGCTCAGCGGCCTCGGTCTATTCGCTGCCGGCCCGGCGGGCCAGCACCATGCGCTCGCGGCCGGTATAGTCCCGCCGGATCCGCGCGTCGTCGTAACCTCCGGCCGACTCGAGCAGAGCCACGACCGGTCCTGCCTGTCCGAGCCCGACCTCAAGGGCCAGGAGCCCGCCTGGAAGTAGATGCTCCCCCGCACCCGTGATGATCCCGCGGATCAGGTCCAGGCCGTCGGGTCCCCCCATGAGAGCCATCGTCGGCTCCCAGTCGGCGACCTCCGCCTGAAGGACTCGTCCCTCTCCGTCCGAAACATATGGTGGATTCGAGACGACCACGTCGAAGAAGTCGCCCTCGCCCAGCGGGGCGAACAACTCACCCTCGCGAAACTCCACGTGCGCGTCGAGTGCGGCGGCCGCGGCGTTCGCACGAGCGACCTCGAGCGCCGGCGCGGACGCATCGGTCGCGACGATACGGCTGAAGGACCCCTCGAGCGCGAGGGAGAGAGCAATCGCCCCCGAACCCGTTCCCAGGTCCAGTGCGGAAGCCTCGCTCAGTTCGCGGCCCGCGGCCCATGCCAGCACCTCCCCGACGAGAACCTCCGTCTCCGGCCGCGGAATGAGAACCCGCGGGTCGACCGCCAGGTCCAACATGCGGAATGCGGCCCGGCCGATGATGTATTGCAGCGGCTCACGCGTTGCCCGCCGGCGCAGCATGGGTCGGTACCGGTCCAGCTCCTCGTCACTGAGAGGCCGGTCGTACTGCAGATAGAGCTGTAGTCGCTCGACCCCCAAGGCCTCCGCAAGGAGGTGCTCGGCGTCGAGTCTGCCCCTCTCCACGCCCTTGGCCTCGAGGTACTCGCCACTCCAAGTCATGAGACGCAATACGGTCCAGATCTCCTGCTCGGCCGTCGCGGGGGGACGAGCCGCAGTCTGCCCGATTCCTCCACTCACGCTCTGTCGACCTCCAGCCGCTCCTCTTCCTGGGCCAGACGCAGAGCGGATACGAATTCCGTCAGGTCACCGGCGAGCACGTGCTCCAGATTGTGGGTCGTGAGGCCGATCCGGTGATCCGTCACACGGTTCTGCGGAAAGTTGTAGGTACGGATCTTGGCCGACCGGTCCCCGGTGCCGACCTGTGTCTTCCGTTCCCGAGCGCGCTCCGCTTCAACCTCGGCGATCATCTGGTCGAGCAGCCGGCTCCGCAGGACCTTCATCGCCTTGGCCTTGTTCTTGAGCTGCGACTTCTCGTCCTGACAGGAAACCACCAGGCCGCTGGGGATGTGCGTGATGCGCACCGCGGAGTCGGTGGTGTTCACCGACTGCCCTCCTGGACCCGAGGACCGGAAGACGTCGATGCGGAGTTCGTTGGGATCGATCTGCAGATCGACCTCGTCGGCCTCGGGCAGCACAGCCACCGTTGCGGCAGACGTGTGGATGCGCCCCTGACTTTCGGTCTCGGGGACGCGCTGCACCCTGTGGACTCCTGATTCGAAGCGGAGCTGGCCGTACGCCCCCGCACCTCGCACCGTGAAGATGGCCTCCTTGATCGAGCCGGGGATTCCCTCCGAAAGGCTCATGAGTTCTACGGTCCAGCCCTGCCCTTCGGCGACGCGCTGATACATGCGCATGAGATCGGCGGCGAAGAGGCCGGCCTCGTCGCCACCGGCACCGGCTCGGATTTCCACGACCGCGGCCCGGTCCTCGAGCGGGTCCTTGGGAATGAGCAGCTCACGAACCTGGGCCGTCAGTTCCTCGATGCGGGCGGCGAGCTCGGTGACCTCCTCGTCGGCCATGGCGCGCATCTCGGGGTCCTCCGACTCCTCCGAAAGCTCCCTTGCACCCGCATGCTCCTCGATCGAGGCGCGCAGGGCGCGCCCGGCCAGCACGACCGGTTCCAGATGCGCCCGCTCCTGACCGAGCTCACGCAACTGGGTGAGATCGGAGTGCACCTCGGGTTCGGCGAGGGATCGATCTACCTCAGCCAAGCGCTCCTCTGCTTCGAGAAGCCGCTGATTCATGCGAGGGTCGAGGGGAGTGCTCATCGTAGTCTTCGTGGTTCGGCCGAGAAGGGCCCAGGACCACGAGGGCACCCGGACCCTGGGAAACGCGCGCGGGACCCGGTCAGTCCGCGCGCATGTCGACGCAGGGGAGCACGGCTGGTGCCGGCCCGGGACGACGCAGCGCTACGCCTTTTCGACCGTGCCGTACTTCTTCTTGAAGCGGTCTACGCGACCGGCAGTGTCCACAAGGCGCTGCTTGCCGGTGTAGAACGGGTGGCAGACCGAGCAGATCTCGATGTGCACCTCGTCGGCGGTCGACATGGTGTCGAAAGTGTTCCCGCAGGCGCAAACGACCTTGGCCACGTTGTACTCGGGATGGATACCCTGCTTCATGTCCTGCTCCACATGACTGATGAGAACGGGCCTGGGCGCCTCAGCGGCCCCCGGCCCGGTGTTTCCTACAGCACGCCGAATAGAGCGTGTCCGTGTATAGCCTGGAAAAGTTAAACCCCGACGGCAGAAGGGTCTAGTGGACCCTCCAGAATGAGCCGCGCATCCGCTTCAGGCACCCTCAGACTGCTTCAGGCAGCTTCGTCCGCCTGCGGCCGCCGTCGCTCGAGCCAAAAGGAGCCGATCAACACCAGCAGGGCCGCCATTGCGGAGCCATGCCCCACGAGGTCCCCGTACCGGGTATAGAAGGTGACGACGTCGGTCGTGCGCACAGTATCGATTCTGAGGTCGGCCTCGAACAGCGGAGCATCGTTGTACACGCGACCCAACGGGTCCACGAACATTGAAATCCCGGTGTTCGCGGACCGCGCGACCCCTATGCGGTTCTCGATGGCCCGCATCACCATGTGGGCGGGGTGCTGCCACAGAGCCGTAGTTCGCGCATACAGCGGCTCGCGCCCATACCATGCGTCATTCGTCACATTGACCAGGATGTCAGCCCCTTCTCGCCGGAACGTGCGGGCACCCTCCGGATAGGTCGACTCGTAGCACACGAGGGGTGCGAAATTGACCTCGTCGATCCTGGCCATGGGCCATCCCTCGCCGACGCCGTACCCGCCGAAGTACCGCAGGCCTGCCAGCCAACTGGCCGGCAGCAATGGGACTCTCTCGACGAACGGGACCATGTACCGTTTGTCGTACTGATAGGCGGTGAGCCCCTGCGGTTCCATGAGAAACGCTGAGTTGAAGGGCACGTAGTCGCCGTACACGTCCCCTACGTATCCGATGCCCCCGAAGAGGATCGGCGCGCCGATCTCCCTCGACCAGGCCTGGACCCGAGCCATCCAGGGTGCGGCATAGTCGGCCTTGGGGTGAAGCGGGAACGTCACCTCCGGCATCGCCACAAGGTCCACTGAGCCGGGCTCGACCCGCACCAGAAGGCGGTCCAGAGAGGCGAATGTGCTATCGAGGGCAGTCGCCGGATCCAACTTGATGTGTTCGGGAATGTTGGGCTGAACGACGGCCACCCGCGCTGCGTCTCTCACCTCGAGCGTGGCCGCTCTCCAGAGTCCCCAGGCGATCGGCGCCGCCATGACGACTCCGGCGACCACGGTGATGCGCATCCAGGGCTTCCTGGCCAGGTGCCGCAGGACCGCAGCCGCGGCCAGCCCGTTCACGAGGGCGATCCAGAAGGTGACTCCCCGGGCGCCGATGATCTCGGCGATACCGACCGCCTCGGGGAAGCCCGTCAGGGACGTCCCCAGCCCGAGCCAGGGGAATGCGAGCGAGCTCGGCCAATGCGCACGGAACCACTCGGCGGCCGTCCACATGACGGGAAGCGCCAGCCAAACCGGCACTCGAGCCGAATGTACGGATCGGTGGAACGCCCATCCGAAGAGGGCACCGAGGCCGCCCAGCATCAACATCGATCCCAGGAACGCGAGAATCGCCAGCTTGGTGAACCAAATGAGGGCCACCAGAATCCAATAGAAGACGATGCCGAAGTAGATGAGCCCGAAGAACAGGCCGCCCCGGATCGCCGCGTCGCGGCCTTCCTTGTCTCCCGACAGCCCGTGGATGAACAAGGCCATCGGCACCAGGCCGAGGAACGGCACCACCACCGGTTGGAGCGGTGGGAAGGAGGCCGCGGTCAGCAGCGCCGACGCGGCGGGCAGTAGACGTTCTCCGGGCCGCGGCCACGGAAGCCGGCGCAGGATGCCTATAGGGTGACCTCCGTGCCTTCCGCGGCGGAACGGTAGGCAGCGTCGACGACGCGCATCAGTTCCACCTGCTCGGTCGGCAAATTGCTCTCACCGACACCACTCAAACCCCGGATGAAGCTATCGAGCCCCCTGCGATAGGCGTTCATGTATGGGTTCTCACCACCCTGCGGACGCGGCTGCCGAGGGGTCATCTCGAGCGGCCTGCCCCCGAGTTGCTTATAGACCTCCAGGGGCGGCAGCTCGCCGGCTCCTTCGGACCCCAGCACACGCACGTACTGCCGGTCGGCACCCGAGAAGTATCGGCTGGCTACCTCGACCGTCACCGTGACCCCGCCATGGGTACGCATCAGCACCGAGGCCCCGTGCTCGACCTCCTCTCCGGCGACAGCGAGGTGACAGGTCAAACGATCGACGCTGGGATACCCGATCACCCAGAGGCACAGATCGATCGCGGGTACGGCGAGTTCCATCAGTGCGCCCCCGCCCTGGCCGCGATCCTGGCGCCACGTGGGACGATTCACCGGCACAGGCCGGATCAGCCAACTCCCCTTGACCGCATAGGGCGCCCCCAAATCACCACCGGCAACGAAACTCTTCAGTGCGGCCACGTCCGGCCGGTAACGATGCGGGAGCCCCACGCTTACGCGCCTGCCCGCCTCCTGGGCGGCCGCAAGCACTCGCTCGACTCCCTGACACGTCATCGCGACCGGCCGCTCCACAAACACGTGCTTGCCCGCCTCCAGCGCCGCCACTGCCAGTTCCTCATGTGAGGCCGGGGGGGTGCAGATCACGACTGCGTCGACATCCTCCCGGCCCATGACGTCGTCCGGATCGAGCACCGCGGGCACATCGAAACGCCGAGCGACCGTTTGGGCCTTGTGCGAGTCCCGGTCCGCCAACGCGATGAACTCGACATCGGGACGCCCGGCGAGGACCGGCAGATGGACGATCTGGCTGATGGCCCCGGTACCGACCACCGCGAGCCGCAGTTTGCCGTTCTCCGTCATCTGGTGCGGACTTCTCCCGGGTGCGAGGGTCCAACCATGATCTGGCCTCCGAACGTTATCTGGAAGTAGTGCAGGTCCCCGAGCACTTCGTATCGGCCCTGGCTCCGCAGGCGAAGCTGCGGGTGCACGGGGTACTCCAGGCCGAGGTGGAGATTGCCACCGGGCGTGACGGAATCCAGCAGATCCTCCACGAAGGTTCCATTGATGGCGGCCCCTTCCCCATTGAGTATGTGCACCCCTCCCCCGAGGCCCGCGAAAGTCAGGATACCGAACGGCACTCGCCACACCACCTGAGCGTCGACGGCTATGGCCACATCGGTCCACTCGATCGTCCCCAGGTCGATCGGGGGCGATACCCCGGGGATCTGATCAGAGACGAGCCGCTCGACGCTGGCCTCCAACTCGGCCACTTCCTCGGCCTTCAACGGAGACGACCAGTAGGTCACGCTCGGAACGATGCGCAGCCCAGGGCCGAGATATCCCAGGTCGATGTGAAAGCCGACACTCTCCGTCTCCTCGACCCGCGACGGATACAGATACCCCCACTCCGCACCAAAGCCGCGGAACGACAGGTTCTCATAGTCGAAGTCCGCCAGATCCTGAGCCCCTGCTGGAGCGCCGCCGGACATGAGCACAGCCACGGCTGCCCCAAGCACGACGGTCCTGGTCGATCCGCCGAATCTCCTCATCGTTTCACCTCCGCCACCAAGTCGTAGTCCAGCGCGTCCACGATCTCGACCTCCACCATCTGTCCGGGCTCGAGTCCTTCCGCACGTCGGATGTTCGTCGCTCCGTCCACCTCCAGCGCCTGGGCCCCGGTGCGCCCGACGGCGCCGAACTCCTCGTCGTCGTCCAACAGGTAGTCCACGAGAGCCAGAGTCCGCCTCCCGACGAGTTCGACATTCTTCTCGAATGAGATACCACGCTGCAGGTCCATGAGTTCTTCCAAGCGTTCGGCCTTCACGGCATCCGGCACGTGTCCGTCCATGTCCGCGGCGCGGGTGCCCTCTTCGACCGAATACATGAAGGCGCCGACCCGCTCGAACTCCACCTCCTCGAGGAGATCCAGCATCTCCCTGAAATCATGATCCGTCTCTCCGGGAAAGCCGACAATCACCGTGGTACGCAGCGTGAGGTCGGGCACGGCCTCGCGGAGCCAGGAAACCCTCTCCAGGATGGTCTGGCGACGCTCGGGGCGCCGCATGATCGTCAGGATACGGTCGCTGCCGTGCTGAATCGGCATGTCCAGATACGGAAGGATGCGCGGCTCTGAAGCCAGCAGGTCGACGAGTTCTCGCGTGATCCCCGACGGATACATGTAGAACAGGCGATACCATGGCACGTCCGTCCCCGACAGCAGGGCACGCAGCAGGTCCTGAAGCAGCGGCGCATCCTTGCCCATGGGACCGCGGCGGAGATCGCGACCATACCAGGTCGTGTCCTGTGAGATGATGTTGATCTCCCGCACGCCCTGCGCGCCCAGCCCAGCCGCTTCCCGCACCAATTCCTCGACCGGCTGTGAGCGGTGGAGTCCCCGCATGAGCGGGATCGCGCAGAAGGCACAGGTGTGGTCGCAGCCCTCGCTGATCTTGAGATAGGACGTGTGGGGCGTCTCGGACGAGATGATACGAAGGGGCCGCTCCATGATCGGACCCTGGTCGGAGATCTCCGGGAGCAGCCCTCGCTCGCGCAGAGCGGGCACAAGGCCCTGCAACTCGGTCAGCCCCATGTACAGGTCGACCTCGGGAATCTCCGCCCTCATCTCCTCGCCGTGCCTCTGCACCATGCACCCGACGGCCACCACGGCGCTGAGAGCTCCCTGCTCCTTGAGCTGGCAGGCTTCCAAGATCGTCTCGATCGACTGTTCCTTGGCCTCCTGGATGAAGCCGCACGTATTCACGATGACGACATCGGCTCCCTCCACGTCCGAGGAGACCTGGGCGCCGTGACCGACGAGGGCGGCCATCATCCGCTCGGAGTCGACTGTGTTCTTGTCACACCCGAGGGTCACCAGCGCGACGCGAGGCCCGTCGAAGGGACCCGTGGGGTCGATTTGGAGCCGCACGGGAGCGACGTCGGGCGAGACGTCGTCACGGACCGGCTCCGGCGTGAGGGGGAAGACCGGGAGATCGCGGATTCTGGCCACTGCGCAGGCTCGGTTACCGGGAGATGATCACGGCGCCCGGCGGCGGCGTGAACGTGAACCAGCTCGAATCCACCTCGGGGTTGAGCTCCAGGTTCTCGAGCGTCACCGTCCGCACGGATCCGTTCTCCTCTTCGACCCGGACCCTGCGCAGCGTCGAATCGGCCACGTCGATCCAGATGACCGCGGCTGCGTACGGAACCGGTGTTCGCGGAACGAGCCGGATGCGGTGGGCGTCACTGCCCCCCAGCACTTCGCGGCCTTCGTACGTGGCTTCGTACTTTGTCGCCGGGTTCTCGAGAAACTCTCTGTGGAAGTCGAATCCCCGTGAGCCCGCGGTCATGGGAAGCTTGATGACCTGCTTCTCGTCGAGGCTTGGGTAGTACACCCAAACCCAGGTTCCGTCCGCGATGACGGCGTCGCCGTCCGGCTCGGAGAAACGCATGGCGAATCGATCGGGCTGGGCTTGGCACATGCGCCCCCGTCCCGTCCGCTCCTCACCCAGGAGTGGCACCGCCAACTCCTGCATGAAATCCGCACACAGTGATTCCACCTCGCCGTAGAGTTCCGCCGCGCGCTCGAGGATCGCCACGGGCGACGGCTCCTGCCCCCGGGCGCCGATCGGAACCACGACTGCGACCAACACGGCGATCCGGACGAGTCTCCCGCAGCTGCTCATGAATCGCCTCTCTGTCCCATGAACTCATCCAGCTCATCCAGACTCATCATCACCTCACGCCCCTTCGACCCCTCTGCGGGGCCCAGCACGTTAGCGTCCTCGAGCTGGTCGACGATGCGGGCGGCCCGACCGTATCCGATACTCAACCGCCGCTGAAGCAGGGACGTGGATCCCCCGTCATTGCCGATGCACACTTCCGCAGCCGCGCGGAAGAGCTCGTCCCAGTCGCCAGCGATCTCGTCGACGGCGACGGCGGCATCGTCGAGCTCGGAGCTGCGCACCTGCTCGAGGATGTCCGGCTCCACAGCCGAAATAGGCCCAGCCCCCTCCTCGGGGTCTCCGTCGGTCAACCTTTCCTGGCGCTCGATGTACCACTGCATCAGGCTCTCGGTGTCCTCCGTGGACAGGAACGCCCCCTGTACACGGACCGGCTCGCTCTGACCCGGAGGAAGGAAGAGCATGTCGCCGTTGCCCAGCAGAGCGTCCGCCCCGTTCTGATCCAGGATCGTGCGGGAATCGACCTTGGACGCGACCCGGAATGCGACGCGGGACGGGAAGTTGGCCTTGATCAGGCCCGTGATGACGTTGGTGGTGGGCCGCTGCGTGGCCACGATCAGGTGGATGCCGATAGCGCGGGCCTTCTGGGCGAGCCGGATCAACGGCTTCTCGACCTCGCTCTGGACCTGCATCATGAGATCGGCCAACTCGTCCACCACCACGACGATGTACGGCATGGCACCATCACTGTAGATCCAACGGTCCTCGTCGCCTTCGGGGCCCACGGGATGAGCGCGTTTGAGGACGACCCCCTCCTTGACCTTGGAGTTGAACTCGGCAATCGACCGCACGTGGTTCGCATGCAGGAGTTCGTAACGGCGATCCATCTCCAGAACGGCCCATTTGAGCACGCCGGCGGCGTCTCTCGGGTCGGTCACCACCGGATGCCGAAGATGTGGCAGCCGGGCATAGATGGAGAGTTCGACCATCTTGGGATCGATCATCAGGAACCGGAGGGTCTCCGGCGTGTGCTTGTAGATCAGACTGGTGACAAGCGTGTTGACGCACACCGACTTCCCGGAACCGGTCGCCCCAGCAATCAGGACATGGGGCATCTTGCCCAGGTCCGTGACGAAGGGCTTGCCGTTCAGGTCCTTGCCCAGCCCCATGGGAAGAGCGCCCTTGGCTTTCTGGAACTGAGTCGACTTGAGGATGTTCGCCAGCTGCACGATCTCAGGCTTGGGATTGGGGATCTCGACCCCCACCGCCCCCTTCCCGGGAATCGGGGCGACAATACGCACGCTGCGCGCCTTCAGTGCCAGTGCCAGATCGGCGTCGAGGTTGGCGATGCGATTCACCTTCACGCCCGAAGCCGGCACCACCTCGAACTGCGTCACGACGGGTCCGGTCGTGCGTCCACCCAACTCACAATCGACATTGAATGTCTTGAGCTTCTCGACCAGCACCTCGCCGAGCTGATCGAGCTGGCGCTCCATGTCCGCACGATCCTCGTCGTTGGCCGCCGTGAGGAGACCCATGTCGGGCAGGGTGTCATCGACCCAGCGTGGGTCTGCCGGATCGAACAGAGAGAACTCGTCATCGTCGGAACCACTCGGCGACTCCGCCTGTGACTCCGCATCCGGCTCCAGTTCGGGCTCGGGCTCCAGTTCGGGCTCGGGCTCTGCTTCGGGCTCCGGCTCTGGCTCCGGCTCTGGCTCCGGTTCGGGCTCAGCCTCCGCAGCCTCTGCCGCCTCTGCCGCCGCCAGTTCCTCGAGAATGTCGGGCTCGTCGGCCATGGATTCGCGTTGAGCCTCGGCTTCGGCGCGGGCCTGGGCTCGAGCTTCAGCCTTGGCTTCAGCGTAGGCCCGACCCTTGGTCGCCATGGCTTTCGCAGTCCGTCCCGTGGCCTCACCTCCCGCGATCAGCCCCCTCGCGGCCGTCCGCAGGGGATTCCATCCCAGTGTCCCCACGGAAAGAGCGACCAGCACCACCCCGATGATGAGCGTCGCCCCGAGGAGACCCACCAGATCCTGCAACGGCCCGCCGAGGTGCGCGCCCAACCACCCGGCCGCCTCCGGGTTCTCGACGGCGAACAAGACCCACACGCCTGCGGGCAACGTGACGAGCAGGCCAGCAACCAGGACTGTCAGCCTGACCACCCAGTACTTGCTCAGCCAGCCACCCACCCGAAGCCCAACAAAGGCCACCAGAGCCGGAAACAGCACCGAACTGACACCGAAAAGAGCCCCGAGCAGCGCGCGGATGGTGCCTCCGAGCGGACCCATGGCGTTTCCGGAGGGCAGCCACTCGCCTCCCCGCTCGCCGAGTACTGACACCGGAACGAGCGACAGGAGGCCGAAGAGAGCGATCGCGAGAAGCGCTACCGCGAGGATCTCGCGCAGCCGCTCCCGGAGTTCGCGCTCCTGCTTTCGGCTCACCATGGAGAGTCCTCGAACGTGGCATGGGGGCTCAGACCGGAGCGCCGTGCGTCCTCCAGGCTGGCGTGCCCGCCTACGTTCCACCCACAGACCCCAGGCGTCACCACCGTCACACTGGACGCCGGCAGGTGCGCTGCGCTTGGCCCGCTGTGCCCCATCAACAGCCTGCTATCCTCCGGTCACGGTAATGGATCCCTCCTGCGCCTCCGGGACTATGTCATGCCGGTCCACGTCGGCGCAAAGGATCAGGTCATCTCCCAGGCCGATCGCCTCCACGGTCACGCCCGCAGCCGTTGCCCGCAGAAAGTCCGTAGACACGTCTATCACCTGTGCCAACGCGAGGGCCGCGCGGGCCGGATCATTGAGTTCCGGCTCCCTCTTCCGCTTGCTGAACTCCCGGATCTTGAGCAGCAGATGGCCGGCGCACACTGCATCGTCGTAGCTGAAGCCGCCTTCCCTGCCGGCGCACTGAACGACGATGTGTGGATCCTTGGCGACCCGGCGAGCCACAGCGGACAGATTCGTGAAGGCACACACGAACAGTCGGGCGGCTTCATCGGCCGCGCGGATAGCCGGGGTGCCGTTCGTGGTGGTCATGACCAGCCTCTTGCCGTCGAGGCTTTCACTGATGTACTCGGCCGGGGAGTTGCCGAGGTCGAAGCCCTCGATCTTCACGCCTTTGCGCTCACCGCAGAGGAGCGTGTCCTCCCGGCCGAGGGACGACGCGAGCCTGACTGCCTCCTCGGTGGAAGCGGTGGGAAAGACCTCCCGAACTCCGTTGGCCAATGCCTCGACGATCGACGTTGTAGCGCGCACTACATCTATGATGACGACGGTGGCCTCGGCGAGGTCTCGCAAATGGATCTCGGCGGGCGTGAAGTGGACGTCGATCTTCAAGGCCTAACTCTCCTCAGCCTGCATGCGAGCCACGAATCCAGTGTCGACGTCGCCTGCGATGAACCTCTCATCGTCGACGATCTGCCGTAGGAAGGGGATCGTGGTTGGTACGCCCTCGATGATGAAGTGATCCAGGACATGCCGAGCCCGAACGATGGTCTCTGCGCGCGTGGTGCCGCTCACGATGAGTTTCGCAAGAAGAGAGTCGTAGTTGGGCGGGACCCTGTAGCCCTGATAGATGTGAGTGTCCAAACGCACCCCTGGGCCTCCGGGCGGATGGAAGGTGGTGATCGTGCCGGGTCCGGGAGCGAAATTGCGGGCCGGGTCCTCGGCGTTGATCCGAAACTCGATCGCGTGGCCACGGTGCTGGACTCCGTTTCCGTTCATCTTGAACGAAAGCGGTTCGCCAGCGGCCACGCTGATCTGTTCCCGAACGAGGTCGAAGCCGGTGGTCACCTCCGTGACCGGATGCTCCACCTGAATGCGGGTGTTCATCTCCATGAAGTAGAAACCTCCGGAGTCGTCGAGCAGGAACTCCACGGTGCCCGCCCCCACGTAGTCGATGGCCTGCGCCGCTCTCACGGCAGCCTCGCCCATTCGCGCCCGTAGCTCCTCGTTCAGGGCCGGCGACGGCGCCTCCTCGACGAGCTTCTGGTGTCGCCGCTGGATCGAACAGTCCCGCTCACCGAGGTGGACGACCTTCCCGTGCTGGTCTCCAAAGACCTGAAATTCCACGTGGCGCGGCTTCAGGATGCAGCGCTCGAGATATACCGCCTGGTTGTCGAACGCGTTCTTCGCCTCGATCTGAGCGGCATGGAGGTTCTTGAGGAACGAGTCACCGTCTTCCGCGATGCGCATCCCCTTGCCGCCCCCACCCGCCGACGCCTTGATCATGATCGGGAATCCGATCTCGTCGGCAACCCGCCGAGCTTCAGCATCGTCTTCCACGACACCCTCGGATCCCGGCACAGTAGGCACTCCCGAGTCCATCATCGTGCGCCGAGCCGTGGCCTTGTCCCCCATGGCCCTGATCTGTTCGGGGGTGGGACCGATGAAGGTGAGCCCGGACCGGGTGCAGATCTCGCTGAACTCGGGGTTTTCGGCGAGGAAGCCGTATCCGGGATGAATGGCCTCGGCCCCGGTGATCTCCGCAGCTGCCATGATGCGTGGGATGTTCAGGTAGCTATCCTGGGGCGGGGCCTTTCCGATGCAGACCTCTTCATCGGCGAATCGCACGTGCAGCGACTCACGGTCTGCCTCCGAGTACACCGCCACAGTGGAAATCCCCAGCTCGTGGCAAGCCCGGATGATTCTGAGGGCGATCTCTCCCCGGTTGGCGATCAGGACCTTTTTGAACAAGTCTCTCTCTCCATCATCACAGCGCGCCCGGCTCTGTAGGAACTCGGGCGCGCGCAGGTCCGCCTCCAGGCGGTCACATCCAGTCTCACGAGATGCTACACCACAGGGTCTCCGGTCCGGTCAGGACGGGTCGACCCGGAAGAGGACTTGGCCGTACTCGACCGGCTGTGCATTCTCGACGCATATCTCGACAATCGTTCCAGACACGTCACACTCGAGCTCGTTCATGAGCTTCATCGCTTCGATGATGCACACCGTGTCGCCCTTGCCGACACGCGATCCGGTGTCGACATACGAAGGTGCATCTGGCGCGGGAGCGCGGTAGAAGGTCCCCACCATCGGCGACTCGATATCCACCAGATTCGATGCCGGAGCCGCTGGTGCTGCATCCTCCGGCTCGGCCTGAGTCCCTCCTGGAGCTGCCGCACCCATCACAGGAGCGGGTGCAGCCGGACTCCACTGGGGGGCGCCATCGGACACAGTCGGCGCCGGAGCTGCCTGAATGAAATCGGGCGTCTTCGAGAGACGCACGCGCGTCCCACCACGCTCGATCTCGATCGAGTCCAAGCCGCTCTCGTCGATCGCCTTGATGAGGCGTTCCAGAAACTCCGGATCGATCATCCGCTCACCCGGGTCAAGTATTTGTCTTCGCGGCGGTCCACCTTGATCACGTCCCCCTCGTTCACGAAGAGTGGGACCTGGACTATCGCGTTCGTCTCGAGTGTGGCCGGCTTCGTCGCGCCCTGGGCCGTGTCGCCCTTCACACCGGGTTCGCACTTGGTGATCAGGAGTTCGACGAAATTGGGCAACTCGACGCTGAGCACACTACCGTCATGCACCAACCCCTCGCACTCCATGTTCTCCTTCAGGTACTTGAGCTGATCCTCGCCGATCAGGTCCGCGGCGATGGGAATCATCTCGAAGGTATTGGCGTCCATGAAATAGTAGATGTCGCCATCGGTGTACGAGTACGTCACGGGGCGCCGTTCCAGGCGAACATCCGTCACCTTCTCCCCAGCACGGTAAGTCTTCTCGACCACAGCGCCCGTAAGGACGTTCTTGAGCTTGGTCCGAACGAAGGCCCCACCCTTCCCTGGTTTCACATGCTGGAAATAGGTGATCGACCAGAGGACGCCATCGATGTCCAGGACCATTCCGTTACGGAAGTCGGCCGTGCTTGCCATGCAACCTCGTCGCTTCGTTTCTGTGCTAGTCGCCAATCCGGGAGACCAACCCCCGGAGCCCAAGAAGATAGCTCTGCACCCCGAATCCATAAACCACACCTGCAGCGACGTCGGAAAGGAATGAGTTCTGCCGGAAGGGCTCCCGGGCAGCCGTGTTGGAAAGATGGACCTCCACAAATGGCCGATTCACCCCTGTGAGGGCATCGCGAAGCGCTACTGAGGTATGGGTGAAGGCACCCGGATTGATCAGGAATCCCTCGACGCGAGCTGCGGCGGACTCGATGAAGTCCAGGAGCTCACCCTCGTGGTTGGACTGGAAGATCTCCAGCTCCGCTGACAGGTCGGCCGCAAGCGAGCGCAGCGCATCGTCCACGTCGCTCAGCGTGTCCGTCCCGTAGACCTCGGGCTCCCTCTTCCCGAGCAGTCGGAGATTGGGCCCGTGGATCACCGCGATCTTCACTGAGCCTCGCCCTCTTCATCCACCGGATCGCCGCGGCCTGGCTTCCAGTCCTGCATCTGCGAGAAGTAGTCGCTGATGGGCGGTGCGTCGGTCGGATCCTCGTCGGCTCCTTCTTCCGTCCACGCGAACGGTGTATCCACTTCATGCGTGTCGTCGCCACTCGCGGCGAGGTCACGAGCCAGCGACTCCACCCCCGCGTCGTTGTCGACCTCCGAGCCGGCCTGCGCCGGGTTCCCCCCCTCACCGGCGGCCTGTGCGCTGAGCTCGGCCAACCGATCGGAAAGGTGAGGATCGTCAGGTTCTGCGGCGACCAGATTCCGGTAGACGTCGATCGCCCGATCCACGGCACCCTGCGTCACATACAGTTCAGCGATCGTCCGCGTATATATGGGCGGCTCGTCGAATTCCTCGAGAGGTGCGTCCGCGGCCTCCTCAGACAGGATATCGCCGACGGCCGCCGGCTCGTCCGGCGCGAACGCCGCCAGATCCATGACGGGCTCCTCGGCTACCTCCGGCTCGTCCGGCGCGAGGGACGCGAGGTCCATCATCGGCTCCTCGGCGACCTCCGGCTCGTCCGGTGCCAGGGACGCCAAGTCCATCATCGGCTCCTCGGCCACCTCCGGCTCGTCCGGCGCGAGGGCGCCCAACTCCATCATCGGCTCCTCGGCGACCTCCGGCTCGTCCGGTGCGAACGCCGCCAGATCCATGACTGGCTCCTCGGCCACCTCCGGCTCGTCCGGCGCGAGGGCGCCCAGGTCCATCATCGGCTCCTCGGCCACCTCCGGCTCGTCCGGTGCGAACGCCGCCAGATCCATGACCGGCTCCTCGGCCACCTCCGGCTCGTCCGGCGCGAGGGCGCCCAACTCGATCATCGGCTCCTCGGCCACCTCCGGCTCGTCGGGTGCGAACGCCGCCAGATCCATGACTGGCTCCTCGGCGACCTCCGGCTCGTCCGGTGCGAGGGCGCCCAGGTCCATCATCGGCTCCTCGGCCACCTCCGGCTCCTCGGGTGCGAACGCCGCCAGATCCATGACTGGCTCCTCGGCGACCTCCGGCTCGTCCGCTGCCCCCTCCTCCTCAGCAGGGGGACGAAGCTCGGCCAAGCTGGCGCCGACCTCGGCTGCCTCATCGGTAGCCCCGCGCAGATCGAGCGCGCCGAAGAGGAGGCGGAGCGCCTCGACGTTCTCGGCATCCAAACCAGCGGCAGTCCTGGCCGCCAGTTCGGCTTCTTCCAGGAAGGCGAGATCGGTGTAGAGCCGCGCTGCAACCACATGCCCGGGCACGAAGTCAGGCAGGCGGTTCCGCCCCTCTTCCAAGAGATCCAGAGCCTGTTTGGGGTCTCCCGCCCGACGGTATGCGTCAGCCAGGGGCGCAAAGCCCTGTCCGTTCGGGTCTCGCTCAGACCGGAACAGCGACCGGAGTGTCTCTATCTCCTGCTCGAGGGAAACAGTCAACTGGGGGGCTCCGGGGTGCCGGCAGGGGGGGGAATGAGGGAAACCGCGTTCGAAGATACGGAGGGCGCGGAAATCGTGTCAACGCAGGGACTTCGGCCGACACGGCCCCAAAAGCGCTCCTGTCTGCGCCCGGAATGGATCCTCGACGAGTCGCCGGGCCTCGAAACCAGGGAACCCATATCCGATGCCCGACCGCACCCGAACTCGTCATGGGCACAGGTAGTCCGTTGAGGGAGAATCACCGAGCCGTTATCCTTTCTGGTCTGTTTTGTAGCATTTCTTCACCCAAGCGGGACCGCGGGAGACGCCGTTCTTATGATGCGTCAGATGCGAGAGGCCACGAAGCCGATCATGCTGTTTACAGCAGCGGCGTTCGTAGCGCTCATGGTATTCCAGTGGGGAATGGATATCACGGGAATCAGCTCCGGAGGCTTTGGCGAGATTGGCCGGGTCAACGGGGATGCCGTGACCTACGATGCGTACATGGCCTCCTACAGAAACCTGTACGATCAAATCCAGCGCTCCCAAGAAGAGCCCGTGACGTCGCAGCAGAACCTCGAGATCGAGAACGCCGCCTTCGACGAGGTGGTCAACCAGATTCTCATCTACCAGGAACTCGACAAGCGCGGCATCACGGTGACTGCAGAAGAGATTCGTCAGGCGGCTCAGTACAGCCCGCCGGCTGACCTGCGTCCGCAGTTCACGCTGGAGAACGGTCAGTTCGACATCCAGGGGTACCAGACCTTCGTGTCCCAGCTTCCCCAGGACCAGCTGCTTCTCCTGGAAGCCTATTACAGGGACGTCATCCCGCGCGGTAAGCTGCTCCGTCAGGTCTCCTCGGGAATCTTCCTTTCCGACTCCGAACTCTGGCAGCGGTGGCAGGACGAAAACGAACGCGTCTCGATCCGCTTCGTTCCGCTGAATCCGGCGACACGCTACGAGGACAGTGACTTCCCCATCCCCGCGGATGAAGTCGAGGCCTACTACGAGTCGCACGAGGACGAGTTCGAGATCCCGGCTCAGGCGACCCTGAAGGTCGTGGTCATGGGCAAGGCCCCGACCGCCGCCGACACGGTGGCGTCAGCGGACCGCGCGCAGGCAGTGAGGCAGGAGATACTCGACGGTGCAGACTTTGCCGAGGTCGCTGCGAGGGAGTCGTCGGACCAGCAGACCGCATCGCTCGGCGGGGATCTCGGCGTATTCCCTAAGGGTCGCATGGTCGCCTCGTTCGACTCAGCCGTCTTCGCCACCCCAGCGGGGCGTCTGACGCAGCCCATCAAGACGGGCTTCGGCTACCACCTGATCCAGGTCGATGAGCGTTGGGGGCAGGACAGCGCGCAGGCCCGTCACATCCTCATCCCCATCGCCAGGACCGATGAGAGCGAGATCGCTATGCTGACCCGTGCCGACTCGCTGGAGGACATGGGCGCGGTCATGCCGCTGGAAGAGGCCGCTGCCAACCTGGGCCTCACGGTTCAGACTCTGGCGATCAGCGAGAGCTTCCCGTTCGTCGCCGGCGCAGGGCAGATCACCGAGGGATCGGACTGGGCTTTCGAGCAGGCCGAGCCTGGTGACGTCAGCCCGGTCTTCGAGAATGGCGAGGCCTTCTATTCGGTGGAGTTGGTCTCCTCGGAGGAAGCGGGCATCCTTCCGCTCGTCGACGCCACGGGAGCCATCGAGTCCACGCTGCGCTTTGAAAGGAAGATGGATCGCGCCATTCAGGACGGCGAGGCAATCGTAGCGCGGGTCGAAGCCGGCGAGGCTCTGGTGAACGTCGCCGCCGACCTCGAGCTCGAAGTGAGGAACGCGGGTCCGTTCAGCCGGACTGAGTTCGTGCCTGGAATGGGGCGGCAGAATGCTGCGGTGGGCGCTGCCTTTGGCCTACCGGTCGGTGGCCTCAGCGGCGTCGTGGCCACCCCGGCGAATGCATTCATCATTGAGGTCCTCGACCACACACCGGCTGACAACATTGCCTGGCAGGACCAGCTCGAGCAGCAGCGTCAGGCGCTCGTCGCGGTCCGCCAGCAGCAGCGCCTGCAGGAGTGGATCGGAGCGCTGCGGGCAGCGGCCACCATCGTGGACCGGCGAGCGGACGTCCTGCAGCCGGCGGACGAGGACGCTGTGCCTCAGATGCCGATGGTCTTCTGACCTCGGCGGCGCTTCGAGCCTAGCTCGACGAAAGAAGGGGCCGGGACGCTGAAGCGTCCCGGCCCCTTCTTCGTTCCGTGGTGTTGCGCTATCGGATCAGCGCGAGTCCTCACCCTGCGCACCGGGCTCCGCGTCGCCGCTGCCCGCATCAGAGCTGACATCGCTCAGCTTGCGGGGTTCTCGATTCTCAGTCGGCGAGGGAGAGGGCGTCACCTTGGGCGGCGCGTCACTCGACTTGATCTCATGCTCGATCTCGCGCACCGACCCCTTGAACTCCCGGATGCCCTTTCCCAGAGACGAGCCGATCTCGGGCAGCCTCTTCGCCCCGAACAAGAGCAGCACCACCAAGAAGAGGAGAATCAACTCCCCCATTCCGAGTCCGCCGATACCCATGCTCAACAACCTCCATCCGAGACGCCAGGCCTCGGTCGATAAGAGTCAGATCCAAGATCGCGCAATCAGCGCCACTATGAAAATCCCCACGAGCGTGAGGACGTTGAGCGACAGCGTCAGGGGGCCGAGCTCGAAGGCGATCGCCACGAGGCCCACCGACAGCGGGCCGAGCGAAGCGTCGACCGAGGTCGTGAGGAAGTCCCGGGCGGCGCTGTCGGGAAGGAAGGTCACCGAGATCTTCGTCAGGAGTCCTCCCAGGAAGAGCCCCAGGACCAACGTCCACGCCAGGCGAACCACGGCGCGTCGCCTTGTATCGACTAGCACGGCGCCTTGGACGTCATCGCAGCCCCGGCATGCGTATGGTCATCGATTGCGGTCCACCACGTAGGACACCGAAGTCCACAGGGCGTCCAGGGCCGGGCTTTCCACCATGCCGGAAAGTGATGAGCGGGCACGGTCGGCGTAGTGCTGCGCCCGGGTCCGGGAGTACTCGATCCCGCCCCGTCGCTCCACGAGATCGACGATGGCCCGAATCTCGTCGTCCGATGCATCGGGGCGTGAGAAGAACTCTCGAATCTGTCCAATCTCGTTTTCGTTGGCGTTGGCCATCGCCCCCACGAGGGGGAGGGTGACCTTACGCTCCCTCAGATCCTGGCCGGGCGGCTTGCCCGTAACCGCCTCAGTGCCCGTGTAGTCGAGCATGTCGTCGGCAATCTGGAACGCCATGCCGAGGTTGTGCCCGAAAGCCGCAAAGTCCTTCCGGTACTCCTCGGCCCCTACCAAGGCCCCCATCTCGCAGGCCGCAGACATCAGTGAAGCAGTCTTGGCCGCGATCAGTCGGTAGTAGTCATCCTCCGTGAAGTCCAAGGCATCGTAGGAGGTCAGCTGACGCATCTCGCCGATGCTCATCTCGTTGGCAGCCCCAGCCAGCACGGCCAGCGCGTCGATGTTCCTGAGCCGCGTGAGCTCGGAGATGGCCCTGCTGTATAGGTAGTCCCCCATGATGATGGCTACCTGGTGCGTCCACAGCGCATTGACGGTAGGCTGACCACGCCGCAGCACCGAGTGATCGACGGCATCGTCGTGCACGAGCGTTGCGAGGTGCACCAACTCCACAACCGCTGCCAGCGTCACGACATCCTCATCGGGCTCGCGGTCGACGCTCGCGGCCAAAAGAAGCAGCGTCGGGCGGAAGAGCTTTCCCTGGAGGAAGAGGAGATGATCGTTCACGTCCTCGATCATGCGAAAGTCGGACACAACGATCCGACGCAGTTCCGCACCGACTTCTTCCAGGAGGCCCAGCACCGGCTCCTGTACACCGGCCAACGTCGGACGTGAGTCCCGAACGGCCTGAGTCATCGAAGATTCCAACGGCGCCTGCATGGACCTAGCGGAGGACTCGAAGGCGTTCGGTGACATCGGCGAAATTGATGTCCAAGGAGAACACCCGGTCGTAGAACTCCACAGCCGAGTCCTTATTCCCCAACTGCTCGTGCGCCCGCGCGAGGTAGTAATAGATCCCGATCAACTCGTCTTCCACGTCGAACTCTACCTCGAGGGCGCGCTCCAGAGCTCGCACGGCCGCCTCAGGCTGACCGATCTCCAAGAACGTCTGGCCCAGGCTCTCATGCGTGGGCAAATGATCCGCCGACGCCCGCAGGGCCTGCTGGAATTCGGAGATGGCCTCATCGAGAAGACCCATTTCCTTGTAGGCAGTGCCCAGGTCGTGGTGAGCCCTGACATCGTCTGCGTCGAGGTTCTCCGAGACCTTGTCCTTGAACTGGGACAGCATCTTGGCGAAGTCGGCCTCCTCGTCACCGGAGGGCTCCTCATACGCCACGGTCATGCGAGTGGACTTCTCCTCGTCGTCCCCGAGCAGCATCGAACCCAGGTCCACGTACTCCTCGTGGGAGGCGACTTCCTTAACGGGCTGAGCCTCCGGCGCGCGGTCGCCCAGGGCTGCCTGCGCCTCCGCGTTCTCCGGATCGAGGTCCAACACCTGCCGGTACGCGGTCACGGCACGCGTGTCTTCCCCTGAGCGCTCGAGAGCCTGCGCCAGCCCGAGATACGCCTCACTGAGGGCCGCATCGTCACCGGCCTGGTAGGCCGACTCCACCTTGCGCTGCCGCAGGGCGACGTCGTCAGGGGATGCGGCGATGGCATCCTCCAGCGAATCACCCGCATCCACCGGCGCCGGGGCCTCGTCGACCACTTCCGTGTCGGCCACAGATTCCTCGATGGCGTCGGCGACGGCTTCTTCCGCATCCGTGGAGAAGTCGGTCAGGCCCAGATCGACCTCTTCCATCTCGTCGACCGGAGCCACGTACTCGTCGATCTCGCGATCCCCGTGGTCAGCCTCTCCAAACGCTGCCGCATCCAGATCGACGGACTCCTCCGTCTCCTCTACCGCGGCTGGCTGCTCGGCCTCCTGCTCGGAGTCGATCGACATGGTCGGGAGTTCGGCGGCGTCTTCCTCATCGTCCGAGTCGAACGACATGGTCGGGAGTTCGGCAGCCTCTTCCTCACCCTCGTCCTCCGAGTCGAACGACATCATCGGGAGTTCAGCTGCCTCCTCCTCGTCCTCGTCCTCCGAGTCGAACGACATCATCGGGAGTTCGGCGGCCTCTTCCTCGCCCTCGTCCTCCGAGTCGAACGACATCATCGGGAGTTCGGCGGCCTCTTCCTCGCCCTCGTCCTCCGAGTCGAACGACATCATCGGGAGTTCGGCAGCCTCGTCCTCGCCCTCGGCCTCCGAGTCGAGCGAGATCGAGAAGTCGGAGAGATCTTCCTCCGTTGCGGCCTCGACCGCAGCCGAGACTTCCTCTTCTTCCTCCGGTTCTTCCGGCTCGCCGCCGAACTGGATGTCTCCGAAGCCCGAATCGACCTCAGCCTCTTCCTCGCCACCGCCGACCGATACCGAAAGACCACCGGACTCGGCGGGCGCCCCGGCACCGAGGTCCGCAGTCGGATCCAGTTCACGGGCCTTCGCCTCGACCGCTGCCGCAGTGTCGACGTCACCCTTCGACATCAGGAACTGGTACGCAGTGGCAAGCTGGGCGACACCCTCATCAACGCGCTCGTGAGAGGCCATCTGGTCCGCGATGGCCAACCGGACCTCCACTTCGTCGGGCGCCAGATCGCAGAACTCGACCAGCGCACGGAACGACTCGTCCAGCTCACCAGCCTGCTGCATGCGCTCGGCGTAGGTCAGGAAGTTGGTACGCGCCTCGGGGATGAACCCCTGCTCTGCGCGAACTTGGCCCATCTTCAGATAGATGGAGTGCCGATCGGGCAGGTTCCGAATGACCTTCTTGCAGATCGCGATCGCGTTGTTGGGGAGGTACGCTTCCACGTAGAGGTCGATGGCCTTCTCGTAGTTGACGACCGCTTGGTCGACCTTGCCGACACGGACGGAGAGGTCACCTACGCGATTGTACAGCCCGATATCGGGCTGGTCGTCTTCGGCCAGCTTCAGAATGGCCTTCTGATATTGATCCAGAGCCTTTTGCCACTCTTCCTTCTGCTCGTGGCGGCGGGCCTGTTCCTTGAGGGCTTCGATGCTCATGACGTCTCGTTCGGGATCTCACCAAGACACGCTGTCCACCTGCGTGCTCCTCGGCGACCAGGAGTCGTGCATTCCGGAGCGGACGCGCTGCGAGTCCACGGAATGCGGTGCAAAAGGACACGGATAGGACCGGATTCGGGAGAATCTAATCTGCCTCCGTGCGCGGGATACACAAGGGTGTCGTGAAAAGAGCGAGGCCCCCGGCGCCCACGGCGCCGGGGGCCTCATCCCCACCTGGCAGATCGAGGCCCGGCCTCAACCACCCCGTTCGGTCATCAGGTCGGGGTTCCCAGCCTGCAGCTGGTAGGCCCAATCGAAGATCATCAGAGCGTCGCCGTCCTGATCGAACCCGAGCATTTCCACACGGATCACTCCGTAGTGGAAGGCTGCATCGTCGCCGAGGACCCGCATCACGTAACTGGTCTGCGGGAGCAGCTCGACGTCCGCCAGGCTGTACCCTGTCGCCGGAGCCACAGGCACGTCGACGCACGATTCGTCAGCCGCGACACCGCACTTCAAGGCCGTGGTCGCGAAGCCATCCGGATAGACCGAAGTCCCGGGTCCCGGAACCAACCACCAACCGGCAGCATCCACCTCGAGCCGGAAGTGGATCGAGCCCGAGGACCCCGGAAGAATCGGATCCGTCGTTTCGTCCGCCTGGAAGCGGAATCCCGACAACGCCGGTTGATCGAGGTCGTCGTAGACCCACTCACCATGGAAATCCGGACGTGGAGTACCGGCGGCCACGGTCTCGCCGAAGCTCTCGTGGCCCTGGTCGTCTACCGCCGTCACGAAGTACTGCGACGTGACGCCGTTGGCGGCGATTTCGTCGAGGAACCCCTCCGAGTCGGTCTCCCCGAGCAGGTACTCGGTGCCATCGTCCGCCCACAGGTACACCCTGTAGAACGAGAAGTCGGCCGCCGCGCGGGCGTTGTCCGACCAACGGATATAGTTGGCCCCGTCCAGCGCGATCACCTGCGTCCCGGTCGGGTCCGGCGGAGGAAGCGGCTGTGGCACGTCGACAAGGACCGTCCGGTCCGATGCGGATTCCACCCCGGTCACGGGGTCCACGGCTGCCACGAAGTACTCGTAGGTCTGCCCGGCCGCGACGTTGTTGTCGAGGTACTGGCAGAATCCATCGATGCACGACGTTACCTCGGCCACGAGAAAGTAGTCCGGATCCGTGTCCCTCCGGCTGTAGACCCGGAAGGGCTCCCCATCCCACCCCGTCGCGAGCTCCCAGGTCACCGTGACCACCCCCGCGTAGTAATCGGCGGCAACGTTCACCGGCGGCGCGGGCACGTCGTCGATGTAGGTCACCGAGTTGCTCTCGCAAGCCGCCGCGGTCAACAGCAGCATCAAGGTCCCGCTCACCAGCCACAGGCGTCTCATCGTCAGCTCCCTTCCGGTTCGCGCAAGGCGAAGTCGTCTTCCGGAAGTCAAGAGTGGCACACACCGTGCCTAAAATCTAAGTACATATACTACAATGACTTAGAAATTCGCACGCGGCTCCATCTGTCCCCTGTGGGGGACACGAAGGTCATGCCGGACGACACGGGTGGGCCACGCAGAGACCGCTTCAGAGCTCACTACCGCCGACCCGACGGACGGCCGTAATCGAGGTTCCGCTGTTCGTAGTCGAACTTGAGATCCCGATTGTCGGTCAGACTCACCTCGAAGCGGAACGTCCAATTTCCGGTGGCAGTCTGCAGGAAGTCGAAATTGGCGGTCCAACGGTGGATGTCCCGCGACAGCCGAATCGTATGGTCGTTGAATGATCCGCGGTCGACGTCATAGGCGGTTCGCCAACTGACGTTCCACGAAGCAGTTGGGCGCATCGTGACGGTACCCGTGATCATCTGGCTCGCCGGCCGGTCCTGACCTCGCGGACGCTGGAGCGAATACCCGATGTTGGCGTTCCACCCTCCGCGCCCTCCGCTGGACGACGACTGGGGCGCCGGGGCCGAGCCTGCGTCAGTCGGAATGATGTTGGCCTCGTCCGTCGTGCCCGTCACATCGAACACATCCAATTCCGCGTCCTCCACCTCCTCCTCCGCGGGTTCGGAGACGTCGCCTCCCGCGAGGCCGCGAAGCCACCGGAAGATGGACGAGCTGGAACCCAAGGAGAAGTTGAAGTTCGCCGACGAAAGATGGGGCGAGAAGGTCCGGGGAGGGCTGCTCCCGGGAGCGCCGGTGCCCCCATCGAAGAGATCGTGCTCCAGCGAGACGGACAGGCCTCTCAAGAAATCCGATGAGATCTGGTTGCTGAGACGTGTGGTCTCGAACCCGGCCAGGAAGCTCCCGACAGAATCGGCCTCGATGAAGTCGTATCTGATTGCGCTCGTGCGCAGGGCCAGGAGGCTCACGGTCTGCGCCGACTGCACCCGGCTGGGCTCGCCCGGCTGGCCACCGCTGGTCGGTGCGGCCTCGGCGACGGTCGTCGCGGTGTCCCCGTCCTGCGGCGCCCTCTTCGCCTCCCATGTCTGGTTGACGGTGAATGTCACAACGCTCCTGGGCTGGATTGCCCTCGAACCGAAGACGTTCCGCTGCAGGTCAGTAGGCGCCTTTTCGGGGCTCCACTCGTACTGGACCGACGGACTCACCTTGTGGCGGATGGCCTCGAATCCGCCAAATCCGGGAAAGAATCCGTAGATATCCGTCTTCAGCGCGGCCCCGAACGACACCCGTGACGGTGCGGACACGAACGCAGGCGCCAACTGCGAGGTGTCGGACTGGAACATGGCCCCCGACATGGACAGGCGGGGGGTGATGGTCGTCGATCCGATCAGCTGCTGCTGGTAGTCGACCGAAGTCCGCCACGTGAGATTCTGATCGGTGATCGACCGCGCCGGAGCTCCGGTGATGAGTTCCGTCGGATTGGCCGAATCGCCGAGAAGGATCCAGGCCTCGGGAACCCCGAGCGTGGTCGATTCGCTCAGGTCGACGGACTGGGAGAACGTGATGTTGCCCACGCTCACGTTGCTCCGCACTCCGGCGTTCTGGCGCTCAGTATCAGTCTGTGACACCTGGAACGTGTCGGGCTGCACACGGTCGAGTGTCCTCCTCGTGAGGGTCGCACCTCCGGACCAGGTCACGTTGTTGTAGAAACGGGCTCGGTTCGGTGGTGCTCTGAGGAGCGTGATGGTCGAGAGCGACAGGTTGGCAGAGGGCAGAGTCCACTCGACCCGGTCATTGGAGAGGTATTGCCGGCGCGTAAGGCCCACGGAGAGCGATCCGAAGCCGAACCGCCGGCTGATGCCGCCCTCGGAGTCGATGGACTGCGTGACCTCACGGGGATTGAACGAATTCTGCCGTACGAAGTCCGCGCTGGACGTGTAGTTCCCCGACAGGCGGAGCTGGGTCCGTTCATCGATTTCCCAGCTGTGGCTGGTATTCAACGCCAGTTCGGTCGCACCCGTGCTCCTCCAATAGCGGCGGAGGTTCACGCTACCGTTGAGAAACAACGTGTTGAACCGGTAGCGCATGGAGCTCGTGAGGGCGACGAAATTGTCACTGAACCAGTCCACCGCCATGATGGCGTCGGAGTAGTCGCTCATGGCCCAGTAGAAGCCGATGTTGCTGACTCGCCGACGATGTCCGCCGGAAGTTCGCACGATGTCGTTGACGCTGAAGCGCGGGGTCAGCAGCCCGCTCGTACGCCCCTGATTGATGCTCTGCGCGATAAACGGCAGCCAGAAGACCGGTACGTCCGCGAAATACATGCGCACGGGGCGGGCGACCAGCAGGCTTCCCCCGACAATCTTGATCTCGTCCGTCTCGAAGTGGTAGTGCGGGTCATCGCGGTCACAGGACGTGAACCGGGCGTGGGACATGAAGGTGGAGTCGACAGCCGCGAAGGGCATGTCCCCGGTCACATTCCAGTTGGCGCCGCCTTGCTGATAGGAAGTCTTGGCGACCGTAGCCGAGCCCCGCTCCTCCCCGAGGTCGAAGATGAGCTGGTCGGCATCGACGGGGTCTCCGGTTTCGGGCGTGAATGTAGGCGCTCCCACTGCCCGTACCCGTCCCGTCGCGTCGTCGAACGTGATCGAGGAGTCCGCAGTGATCTCGTTGCCCTCTCGGAGGATTCGAGCTCGCGCGCCGTCCGCACCGTGGAGCACCAGCACCCTGCTGCCTGCGTCGAACTGGGCCTCGGTGGCGTTGTACTCGGTCAGGGCGAATCCGCGCAGAGTCCTCAACGCGGCCAGCGTGGAGTCCCCAGCGGTCGCCGAGCCTGAGGTCCTGTTGAGCCGCGCGTCCTCCTCGGCAACGGAGTCCTG
>JBDHIL010000058.1:0-8988 GCA_039587465.1 Gemmatimonadota bacterium
ATGAAGGATCACCATCCCCAGACCGGTGTGGCCGTGGCCTTCGGGCTGCCGGAGGAAGAGGCCATCAAGGCGGTGACCATCAATGCCGCCGAGCTCATGGGGCTGGACGATCGGATCGGCTCGCTGGAGCCTGGCAAGCAGGCCACGCTGATGATCACCACCGGTACGCCCATCGACATGACCAGCGACATCGAGCAGGCCTACATCCAGGGCCGAGAATTGGACATGAACGACATCCAGAAGCACTTCTTCACGAAGTACATGGAGAAGGTGCGTCAGCGGATGAGGATCATCTCATAGCAGAAGGCCGCCAGGTCGAACCTGAAGCCCCACTCGGCTCGTGCCGAGTGGGGCTTCGTGCGGACACCCCACGGCTAAGCCCCTGATGGGCACTCACGGGGCTGCCCGACGCTAGGTACTTGACCACCCCCGGGTCACATCACCCGCCCCGCGACCACCCCGGGCCCGGGAGCGGCCGAGAGCCGTCCTCGGCCGACCATTCGCGGTCCATATAGCGCTGGATGGCGGTGGTGATCCCGGCCGAGTGCGCGGCGACGGTCGACTCCTGCCCCTGGTCACCCGCAACGAGGCCGGCGGCCCGCATGAGGCCCCACTCCGCAGCCACCCTCGACTCGACCGTGGCGTTGTCGTTGGCCGCGAGCCCGATGAGTTCATCCACAACGACTCGCTGGACCACCCGTGCCAGCGGATCGTCCATCCCGTGCATCCACGCTTCGTCCACGAGCCGCTGGATGACCTCCTCCAGCGTCGGGAGCTCCCCATCGCGGGCATTGAACGCGACGACCCGCGCGGCCCGACGGGGATGGAGCACGCCGCCGACGATCTCTGCGACCAGCGTCCGCGCCGCGCCCACCTGATCGAACGCGGGCGTCGCTCGACTCTGCCAGGAAGGTCGCCCCCCTGCCCATCCGAACGAACGGGGCGCCAACAGCTCCAGAATCCGCTCCGGGATCTGCAGGGATTCCGGCGCCAGCGCTTCCGCCACGAGATCCAAGGCACCCCGTACGCGCTCGGGCTCCACGAGGCGGGTCACCGGCTCGGGATCCCCTCTCACGCCGTAGCGATACTCCATGCCTCCGATGGACTTGATGGCGGCCTCGTAGGTCGCGCGGTGACTGAAATACACGGGTGCGAAGCGTTGCTGGAGCTTGTGCATGGGCTCGCCGACCTCGATGGCTCGCTCGTCGAAGCTCTCGATGAGGAACGATCGGACCTCCATCACCCGCGCGAACTCGTCCAGCATGTCGGTTCCGTTCACCCACCAGGTGGCGTCGGGATGGGCGTTGTCCGCACCGGCGTCCGGATTGGTGATGAACCTCCAGCCGCGCTCCTGGGCTTCGATCATGAGCCCGTTCAGGAACTCGTCCTCGGCCTGACCCCCCGGGACCGGCGCATACGCGTATCGAATGGCGAGGGAGTCATACGCCCCCGGGCCGGCGCGGTAGGCCTCCGAGAGATCGATGGCGCCATCGCGCAGCTGAACCACAGGCGCGGGATAGTCCATGACCGAGGCATGGCCGTCGCTGATCGAGATGAAGTTGTGTGCGAGCCCCAGCGTGTGACCGATCTCGTGAGCGGAGTGCTGGCGGCGACGCATCATGGTGAAGGTCTCGGCGTCGACTCCAGGCGGAGAACCGGCGTACCAGTCCCCATCGACCCCCACCATGCCCGCGTACGTGTTGTAGTTCGCCAGGGAGCGATACGAGTCCATGCGGACCGCAGCCTTGATGATCTCACCGGTGCGAGGGTCCACGAACGATGGCCCGACGGAGGACCCGGCGTCCGTGCGGTGGACCCACTGGATGACGTTGTAGCGGGCGTCCATGGGGTCCATGTCGTCCGGCATGTCCTCGACACGGAACGCGTCGATGAATCCGGCAGCCTCGAAGACCCGGCTCCACCACTCCCCACCCTCGACGAACGCCGACCGGTACGGTTCAGGAACGGCCCGATCGAGGTAGTAGATGATGGGCTCTACCGCCTCGCTCATGTCAGCCTCGGGATCGGCCTTCTCCAGGCGATGGCGCCTCGCCCACGCCAGCTGATAGTCCTGATCGAGCCGGCGACCGAAGTCGTAGTAGCCGACGGCGAACACACCCACCCGAGGATCGAATCGTCGGGGTGTGAACCCGTCGTCCGGCAGTTGGACGAAGGAGTGATGCTCACGGAGCGTCATCGACTGCGATTCGGGGGTGTGCCGCCGCACCTCCGGCCCCGGACTTTCACTGGTGAAGGTGAGGGAGGCCTCGATCTCCGTGTTGATGGGGAAGGCCCGAGTGCGCGGCAGGTGAATCACGCTGCGCTGCGCGTCCACCCGGAAATTGCCCTGCCCAGCCCCGGCGAGGCGTCGTGCGATCCCCTGGGCGTCGCGGAGGAAGAACGGCGTGGCGTCCACGAGGGCCCGCCCATCCTCCTCCGCCAGGACCTCGAACGCTCCAGCGACCGACGTCGGAAAGGACTCTTCCACGGATCGGGCGAGTGCCTCAGTGGCGTCGGTCTCGGCCCGGAACGACGTGTTCTCGTATACGAGAAGGACCTTCGGACCCACCCGCTCGAAGTGCGCCACATACGTGGGCCCAACCGTGCCGCGGTCGAGGAGGAGCGGGTTCGAGCCGATCCCTGTGACCTGGGAGATCATGTAGAGGAAAGACTCGTCGAAACGCGGTATCTCGAGGAGCAGCCGACCCGTCCCATCGTCCCAGTACATGGGGAAGTACCCGTCCTGTGCGTCCATGCCCTCGGTGTAGGAGGCGATGGATGGGGAGGTGTCTCCCGCCTGGGCAGAAGCGGCCCAGGGAAGGAGCAGGGTCAGGAACAGGGCTGAGGTCAGGTTTCTGTTGAGCGTTTGCATGAGGTCCTCACGCGGGAATGGGTCAGCGGCAGTGCGACCAGATTAGCGCGGCGCGGGGGGTAGAGCGATGGTGTCCGACGAGACTGTGACAGACATTGCCGGTGCCAAGGTCGGTTCCGCCTGAGCAGTTCCCCTGAGAGTCTACGGAGATCGAGCGGCTGGAGCCCTGAGCAAGTCTCGGGGCTCCGAGGGGACGGCGCGGGGAAACTCTCGCCGGAACGCGCTTGGCGTGGAGCCGCTCGGGGACTACCCATCGGACGCAGAAGGGCCCCACCCTCTGTGGGTGGGGCCCCCTTCTGCCTGATAGATCGAGGTCCGCCTCAGTCGTCGATCTCGATCTTGGTGAAGCCGTCTTCCATCTCCAACTCGAATTCGAGCAGCTCCTGGGTCGCGTCATAGTCCCACTCGGGGAGGGGCATCACCGTGCCGTCGCCGTTGGTGAACCAGATGTGGGGCTGGATGTCCACGACGAGATCCAGGCTGGCTGCGCCGTCCTCGCCGACTACCAGGTTGGGAATGAGGTCCAGCTCGACCTCGATTTCTGCCTTGAGGAAGACTCGGAACGGGGTGGCGTTTCCGCCAACGGGCTGAAAGGAGCCCACCACGAGGACACTCGCTTCGTCCGGCCAATCCGAGATGACGGCCAAGATCTGAGTCCGCACAGCGGCGATCGCTGCCGCCTCCGCCGGGTCCTCTTCATCGTCCTCCAGATCCTCCACCTCGAAGTCCAGAGCCTTGTATGTCCCGGGGGGGATCGTCTCCGTCACGGCGGCGATCGGGGTCCCGTCCAGAGGGAGGTCCAGAAACCTCGGAGGGGCCTCGAAGTCCGGGCAGTCGTCATCTGAACTCGACGTAGGATTGCACGTGCCGTCGGCGGGCTTGAGCTCTACCTCGTTGATGATGATGTGGATCTCGTCGATGGTCAGGGCTCCGTTCGTGCCTTGCAGAACCATGGGGGCCGCTGCGGCCAAGCTGGGTCCGCCTCCGCCACCGGCCGCCATGCTCTGAGCCGCGGCCGGGGCTGACGAGACCTGGAAGAGCAGGGATACGTCCTGAGGACCATTTGCTCCCGTGCCGTCCCCACACGCAGCCATCCCGAAGAGCCCCAACAGAGCCAAGGGTCCTGTCACGTTCCGACGTTTGAATTCCATATCCATGCCACCTGTTCCGAGTGAGTACGATTCGCCTCCACGGACACCGTGCACGACCCATGCCAAGATTCAGGCCTACTGCAACTTCAGAACGACGGAAGAAAAATTCAATCTTTATATATTTAACTCTGATGTGATGGGCTCCTGCCACGGTGCAGCGGGTCGAAGAAGCGTCGCTGAGGTGCTTGTCCGGGGCTCACTCCAGGTCGGGGGATTCGCATCGGAACGAAACCTGGATCAGGAGCCGTGCTCCAACGCCACTTGCCGCCTTCCCGAGTGCCCCCCAACCTCCGGATTCTCACCTTCCAACAGCACCGGAGCCACACCATGCGTTGCCCTTGCCCACGGGCCGTTACACCCATCGTCCTGGCGGTCCTTCTTCTTCTCCCCTTTGCAGTCTCCCGGCCCATCGCTGCACAGGTAAGCGACTACGACGAGGTCGTTCTTTCGTCCGCCGAGACCGACGAGGGGATGTTCGACGTCCACCGGGTGGGGGACCAACTCCTCTTCGAAATCCCTCAGGAGATGTTCGGGCGGGAGATGATCATCATGTCCCGATATCACCGGGTGCAGCAGGGCATGAGCAACGCAGGGGCCAACATGGCGCCCAACATGGTGGTGCGGTGGGAAGAGCGAGGTGACCGCATCTACCTGCGGGCCGTCACGCACGCCAACACGGCGGATCCGGAAGACAACGTCTCCATCGCGGTACAGAACCAGAGCTTCGCGCCTATCCTGCAGTCCTTCGACATCGAGGCCCGGGGGGATGGCACCGCCATCATCGACGTCACGGATCTGTACATGGGCGAGACCCCGGCATTCACCTTGCCGAGTAACCGGCGCCAGGGCCTCGGCGTGCGCCGCTACGACCGCGACCGGAGCTGGATGGAGTGGTCCAAGAGCTTCCCCATGAACGTGGAGGTGCGGGTGGTTCAGACGTATGATGCCTCCACGCCGCCTTCAGCCTCACGCGGCGGCGCGCTCTCGTTCGAAGTGAACCACTCCATGGTGCTCTTGCCGGAAGAGCCCATGATGCCCCGGCTGTGGGACGAGCGGGTGGGCTTCATCTCGCTGCAGCGCACCAACTACAGCAGAGACTTCGATGGCGTGCGGCCGGACCGCTATGCCATCCGTTATCGCCTCGAGCCCTCGGACACTGCGGCGTTCCTGCGCGGTGAGTTGGTCGAGCCGGTGAAGCCCTGGGTCTGGTACATCGACCCGGCCACGCCGGCCGAGTGGATCCCCTACATCGAGGCGGGCATCCTGGAGTGGAACGAGGGCTTCGAGGAGGCGGGCTTCCGGAATGCCGTGCAGGTGCGCCTGGCCCCTACAGAGGAAGAAGACCCGGAGTTCAGCCTGTTGGACGCCCGGAACTCAGTGCTTCGCTATGTAGCTTCTCCTACCCGTTCCGCCAACTCCGGCGGTGACGTGGTCGACCCGCGCTCGGGGGAGGTGATCCGGGCGCACACGAACCTGTATCAGGGCGTAGCAGAGCGCATGCGCTGGCAGCTGCTGTCCCAGGTAGCTACCGCGGCAGACGACCTTCGATACCGGGACGACGACCTGCCGGAGGACCTCATGGGCGAGGCCATTCGGTACGTGATCTCCCACGAGACAGCGCACTCCGTGGGGCTGCCCCACAACCAGCGTGCCAACTTCGTCTTCGAGGTGGATTCCATCCGTGATGCCGACTTCGTGTCGCGCATGGGACACTCGGGTTCGTCCGTGGGCCGCACCCGCTTCAACTACGCGGCCCAGGCAGGCGACCACGTGCCGCCGGAGCGCCGCATGGGCATCTGGGACGCCTGGGCCATCCGCTGGGGCTATCGACCCATCATCGGTGCAGAGACCCCCGAGGACGAGTTCGCGACACTCAACGAGTGGATTCTGGAGCGAGCGGACAAACCCTGGTTCCGGTTCGCGTCGGCGCTGTTCGGCATGGATGTCGAGTGGGATCCGTACCGCATGACGGAGGGCATCTCCGCCGACCCAGTGGAAGCCGCCACACTGGGCATGGTGAACCTGCGCGTCATGATGGACAGCATCATGCCGTGGGTACTGGACGAGGGTGAGGACTACTACGAGTTGGAGACCAACTACCTCCAGGCCCTCACGCAGTGGAACCGGTATGCGGAGCACGCCGCCGCCGCTGTGGGTGGTTCATGGACTCACCACAAACGCTTCGGCGAAGAGGGCTGGGTGTACACGCCCATCGACGCCGAGTATCAGCGGAAGGCCATGGCCTTCATCGACGAACACGTTCTGCAGACGCCGACGTGGGCTCTGAACATGGACGTGCTGCGGCGCCTGGAGCACGCGGGTGCCGTCGAGCGCATCCGTGCCTACCAGGAACTCGCTGTGCAGCGCCTTCTGAACCACGCACGCCTGGCCCGCCTCATCGAACATGAGACGTTCCTCGGCGCGGACACGTACACGCCCACCGACATGCTCGATGACGCACGGGACATCGTTTGGCGAGAAGTGGGCGAAGGCGGCTCGGTGGATACGTACCGCCGGAACCAGCAGCGTGCCTTCCTGGCGCAGGCGCACTACCTGCTCCACGAGGCGTCGTCGGAGTCATGGACACCACCGCGGTCCGGGAACCTCCGGGTGGGGCGCAACGACGATCCGCCGCTCAACGCGGACCTTCATATCGGGCAGTCGGACATCCGGCCCCTCATCCGAGATCAACTGCATCTGCTGAGGGACGAGATCCGTGAGGCCCTGGATGCCGGCGTGAGCCACCGCATGACACGTATCCATTTCACGGATGCGTTGGTGCGGATCAACGACACGTTGGGGGGCTGAGGACACTCACTGCTACCGGGGCGGCTTTCACCATGTGGTGCAACAAGCCGAGTGCGGGCTCGTATAGAAAGGCAAGTCGTTTGGCGTTTAGAACCGGGAAGTGGCAACAAGCGGGGAGGTGAGGTGTGGCGATGTCTCTTCGGCGTTGGTTCGGCTTGTGTCTCGCGCTGTCGGTGGCGGCAGCGGGTTGTGACGATCCCACGGAGGTCCGGCTGCCCCGCGTCACCGGCCAGGTAGAGCTCTACGATGAGCTTGGGCAGCTCCTTCCAACGGGGGACCCGGTGCAGGTGAGCGCCCTCAGCCCCTCCAGCATCCGACGGTACCAGACCGTCACCGATGCCTCGGGATGGTTCGAGATCGAGCTGCCCGAGGAAGAGGGCGTCCCCCTTCTCTTCACCCGGGACGGGTTCGGGGACATGCTCCGATTCGACGTGGAGGGGGAGACGGAGCCCCTGCAGGTCAGGCTCTTCGCCCGTTCCTCAGCAGCCGTGACCGCGGCCAACGCCGTGGCCGAGTCGTGTGGCACCGTCAACTGCTTGCGGCTGACGCTGGAGGTGGAGGACTTCTTCGTAGCTGGTACCACGCGGCGCCTCTTCCGGATGTACCTGAGCACCGATCCGGAGGTGGTCCACTACGACTACCAGCGCACCGCTCTCCTCATCGTCCCCAACGACGAGGATGGGCTCCAGCAGGCAGGATCCGACGCCACCTTCGAGCTGGACGGACTTCGAGGCCTCCTCGGTTCTTTCGCCACGGGGAGCACAGTGCACCTGGTGATCCACGGAGCCACGGAGAACCTGGCCAGCAGCTACACGTACCCTGACGGAGGCCTGGAGATCTTCACGGACCTGTCTCCGATCTCCGCGAGGGCCTCGTTCGTCATTCCCTGAGACCGGCCCGAGCGCACGTCGCGGCTGTGTGTGGCGCCTCGAACGCGAAGGGCCCCCGCCCCCCCCCTGGCTTCGCGTTCACCCCGACACGTTGAACCGCCCTCGCATGACCTGCTAGTTTGTGCGATGCAGAAAACAAGTGCGAAAGGTCGGATGGGCGCGGTTCGCGGTGTCGAAGACGACCGCGCCTGGATGCTGGTGTTCGTGGCGTGGCTCATCGCGAGCATCTCCACGCTCGGCGCGTTGTTCTTCGGCGAGGTCATGAAGCTGCCGCCATGCTCCCTTTGCTGGTATCAGCGCATCTTCATGTTTCCCTTGGCGTTGATCCTGCCGTTCGGGCTCTTTCCCCTCGACAGGAATGTGGTGCGTTCCGTGCTGCCCCTCGTCGGCTTCGGTGGCGTGTTGGCGATCCTGAATGTGCTCCTCGTGGAGGGCATCATCCCCGAGCGTGTGGCGCCGTGTCGTCAGGGGGTGCCCTGCTCGGAGACAGTCATCGAGTGGTTCGGCTTCGTGACGATCCCCCTGCTGTCGTTCGTGGCGTTCGGGACAATTGCGACGTTGTTGCTTCTTGCCCTATCCCGGAGTTCCAAGTGAACCAGAAGTCTCTGTTCGTCGGTGCGGCCGTTGCGTTGCTGCTGGTATTCTTCGGAGCGGCGTGGTTGTTCAACGTTGCCACGGGCAGTGCCAGCGGGACGGTTCCCGCAGCGACGTTGGCTACGCTCGATCGGGCCCATGCGCCATCTCTCGGTCCGGCAGACGCTCCGGTGGTGATCGCCGAGTTTCTCGACCCCGCGTGCGAGACCTGCGCCCAGTTCTACCCGGCTGTGAAGGACATGATGGCCGCCAACCCCGACCGCATCCGACTCGTGCTACGCTGGGCGCCGTTTCACGAAGGCTCACGGGATGTCGTGGCCCTGCTGGAGGCCGCCCGCAAGCAGGGCAAGTTCTGGCCGGCCCTGGAAACGCTGCTGGCGTCGCAGCGCGTCTGGGCGGTCAATCACACGGCCAGTGTGGAGGCAGCCTGGCGGCAGCTTGGGAACCTGGGTTTGGACCGTGACCAGATCGTGGCCGACATGGCCTCCGCAGGGGTGACGCAGAACATCGCTCAGGACGTCGCGGACGCGGCTACGATGAACGTGACCATGACGCCCGAGTACTTCGTCAACGGTAAGCCGATGCCCAGCTTTGGCTACGAGCAGCTCAAGCAACTGGTGGACGAGGCGTTGGCTCAGAGCAGGTAGGCTCGCCGGCGCCGGATTCCGGTCCG
>JBDHIL010000059.1:0-9565 GCA_039587465.1 Gemmatimonadota bacterium
GCAGCCTTCTTCTTCGGCGCAGCCTTCTTCTTCGGCGCAGCCTTCTTCTTCGGCGCGGCCTTCTTCTTCGGCGCAGCCTTCTTCTTCGGCGCAGCCTTCTTCTTCGGCGCAGCCTTCTTCTTCGGCGCAGCCTTCTTCTTCGGCGCGGCCTTCTTCTTCGGCGCAGCCTTCTTCTTCGGCGCAGCCTTCTTCTTCGGCGCGGCCTTCTTCTTCGGCGCAGCCTTCTTCTTCGGCGCAGCCTTCTTCTTGGCTACGACTTTCTTCTTCGCGGCGACCTTCTTCTTCTTCGGTGCCGCCTTCTTGGTGCTCTTCTTCTTGGTCGCCACGAGAAACGCCTCCGGAAAGCAGGGTACGACCGAGTCTGTTCGTTCGAACGGTTCCTATCTAGCGCAAGTTCGCTGCCTCGCGCAATAGGTGTGGTGACGTATGCTACGACATGTAGTGGGTCGTCTCGTTTGCGGGTGCCATATATAGTAGTGTGCAGTCTTCTGATATGGAGCAGGTGACACGCACGAAGACTGTGGCCGGAAACGATTGCCGATACGAGAAGCTTATGCGCGAACGAAGTCGTGAAGAGATACTTTCCGAGCTCCGCAGTCGCGGTGCGCGTCGACTTCGTGTGGTCTCTTTGAGAGCGAACCGCAGCACGATGTGGTCGCTCACCCAGAACGCCACAGCGCTCAATTTGCACCTCGGATACGCGGGTGCGCCGGAGGCGGTCCTGGATGCGTTCGCGATTATCGTCGTGGAGCGCGGGAGGAATACGGAGGCGGGTCGACAGGCGAGGGCCGTGGTGAGCGACTGGCCTGGCCTGGCTGTGTTCCTCGAGCGGGAACAAGCGAAACACCTGCGAAGACAGCGCATTCAGGCGCGTTGCGGGGATAGCGCGGATGTGACTCACTGCTGTGGCACGCCGGAGCAGCGGGCCTACCTCAGGGCGATCTACCGGTACTTCAACGACACTCGGTGCGGCGGCATCCTGCCCGCAGACATGCCACTCCGCCTGAGCAATCGCATGAGGTCGTCTCTCGGCCACATGCTGCCCGGGCACCGGGATGACGAGGGTCGCTACGTGGCCGAGATCGCTCTCAACGTCGATCTGATGTTGGCGGGCAACGGACCCGAACGGGTGGACACACTGCTACATGAAATGGCACACGCTGCGGATTACCTGCACAGCGGCAGTCGGGGACATGGAGCATCCTGGCGGGCGTGGGCCCACCGTCTCGGGTGTCGTGCCGACCGCGAATACGATCGGCCGGTCGTCCGCCGTCGACGATGGAAAGATGACGTGACTCGGGTGCCGCCGCTGCCGGCGGCGCTTCGCCGTCGCGCGGTGGGAGATGACTCAGCGTCACTCCCACCGTCACCGCGAGCCTTAGGTGGAGGCTCCCTCGCGAACGGCGTCGACAACGGCGTCGACGTGACCGTGTCCGCCTATCCACCGGGCCCATCCGAAGGTAGAGCCGGCTTCGATGGAGACTCTGTTCGTCACCTCGGGCAGTAGTACCTCGTCGCGATAGCCTCTATCCTGCGACTCGAAGAGCTTCCAGCTGGGGAGGCTCACTACCCGGGTCGGGATGCCGTCGCTCTCCAGCTTCTCCCTGGCTTCGATGGCGAGACCCAATTCGGTGCCGCTCGCAATGAGAATCGCCGCGGGCACGGAGCCGGTCGCTTCGGCCAGGATGTACCCACCTTTTCGCAGGCCGTCCGCCGACGCCATGACCGTCCTGTCGACCAGGGGGACCTTCTGCCGGCTCAGAGCCAGGAAGGTGGGTCCGTCGGTGCGCTCGACCGCGACCCGCCAAGCGACCTCCGTCTCTGCGGCATCGCCCGGCCTGATGTCGACCAGGTTCGGAATTGCCCGCAGAGCGGCCAGTTGCTCAATGGGTTGATGCGTCGGGCCGTCCTCACCGAGACCGATGGAGTCGTGGGTGAAGACATAGGTGACCGGTTGGCCCTGAAGAGCGGCCAAGCGGATGGCGGGGCGCATGTAGTCCGAGAAGATCAGGAACGTCCCACCGAACGGCCGGACTCCACCGTGGAGCGCCATACCGTTCATCATCGCGGCCATCGCGTGTTCACGAATGCCGAAATGCACCACCCGACCGGCGGGCGTGCTCGCAAGCAGGCTGTCCTCACCGGAGATCGTAGTCTTGTTGGAAGGGCCCAGGTCGGCTGATCCTCCGATCAGATTGGGGATACCGGAGGCCAGACCCTGGAGCACCTTGCCCGACCAGCCCCTCGTGGCGTCGGTCGAGTCCGCCGCAGAGAGGTCGGGCACCGCTGCATCCCAGGCATCGGGCAGCCTGCCCTCCAGCACCTGGAGGTACTCCGCGGCGAGCTCCGGATGTGCGGTTCGGTAGACCGCGAAGCGGGCGTTCCATCCTTCCTGAAACGTGTCACCGCGCCGGGCGCATCCTCGCCAGTGATCCAGAGCGGACGGGTCGACGTAGAACGGCTCAGTGGACGGGTAGTCGAGGTTCGCCTTGGTCGCGGCGATCTCGTCGGCGCCGAGGGGCGATCCGTGTGTGGCTTCGCTCCCCGCCTTGTTCGGGCTCCCGTATGCGATCGTGGTGCGGAGCACGACGAGGGTCGGGCGGGACGTGTCTGCGCGCGCCTCTGAGAGTGCCAGGTCCAGGGCTTCGAGGTCGTTCCCGTCGTGGACGTGGACTACGTGCCATCCGTATGCCTCGAACCGCTTGGCCTGATCGGTGGACGTCGAGAGGTTGGTATCACCCTCGATGGTGATCCGGTTGTCATCGAAGATCCAGATGAGCTTGCCCAGCTTCTGATGTCCGGCGATGGCCGCCGCCTCGTGCGAGACACCCTCCATCATGTCGCCGTCGGAGCACAGGGCATACGTGAAGTGATCCACGATCTCGTGGCCCGGTTGGTTGAAGCGCGCGCCGAGCCAACGCTCCGCGAGGGCCATGCCCACAGACGTCGCGATGCCCTGGCCCAGAGGGCCGGTCGTGGTCTCGACTCCGGGCGTGTGCCCGAACTCGGGATGTCCCGGGGTAGCGGAGTCCCATTGCCTGAAGTTCTGGATGTCTTCGGCAGAGACCTCGTATCCGCTCAGGTGCAGCAGGGAATAGATGAGAGCCGACGCGTGCCCGACCGAAAGAACGAACCGATCTCGATCGGGCCAGTCCGGATTGTTGGGATTATGGCGGAGGTGCCTGTGAAACAGGACGTACCCCACCGGAGCCAGCGCCATCGGGGTTCCGGGGTGACCCGAGTTCGCCTTCTGCACCGCATCCATCGACAGCACTCGGACCGCGTCTATAGCAAGCCGTTCGGCGTCCTTCATGACACTACGAAGTTCACGAGGCGTCCCTCCACATAGATCACTCTGCGCTCTGTCTTGTCTTCGACGTGGCGGGCGACATTCTCATCGGCCCGTGCGGAGGCGACCACGTCGGCCTCCGGTGTTCCCACGGCGACTTCGATCGTGCCGCGTACCTTGCCGTTGACCTGTACGGCAACCTTGATCGTGTCTGCGACCGTCTTGGCCTCGTCGAACGAAGGCCAATGCCCACCGTCGAAGATGCTGCCGGTGTTACCGAGTCGTTCCCACAACTCTTCGGCAATATGGGGCGCGAACGGCGCGACCATCACCACCAGGGGCTCGATCTCCGAGCGCGACGCAGTGCGTCCCCCGGCGCGGATGGTGTTCAAGCACTCCATCATCGCCGCGACCGAGGTGTTGTATCCGAGATCCGGGATCTGCTCGGTCACCTGCTTTATCGTCTGGTGCACCTTCCGCTCGACATCTGCGTCCGCGGGATCGTCCGAAGCGTTCTGGACCGTGTCCCACAGCCTGTGAAGGAAGCCGAAGGGTCCCTGGATGCCGCCCTCGCGGTAGTCTCCACCCTCTTCGAATGGCCCCAGGAACATCAGATAGAGGCGGAAGGTGTCGGCTCCGAACTCAGCGATGATCGGGTCGGGGACCACGACATTGCCCTTGCTCTTGGACATCTTCGCGCCGTCGTGCGTGATCAGGCCGTGTGCGCGGAAGACCGTGAAGGGCTCCTCGAAGTCAAACTTGCCGAGGTCGTGCAGCACCATGGTCAGGAAGCGCGCGTACATCAGATGAAGCACCGCGTGCTCGTTGCCGCCGATGTAGGTATCGACCGGCAGCCAACGACTGGTGATGTCGTGGTCGAAGGCCCGGTCGTCGAAGTCGGTAGAGGGGTAGCGGAGGAAGTACCAGCCACTGTCGAGGAACGTGTCCGAGACGTCGGTCTCCCGGCGGGCGTCGGCTCCGCACTGCGGACATACGGTCTTGTACCACTCCTCCACCCGGGCCAGCGGACTGATCCCGCTGTCGTCCGGCTTGAAGTCCTCCACGCGGGGCAGGACCACCGGGAGGTCCTCCTCGGGGACTCCGACCGGGCCGCACGTTTCGCAGTAGATCACCGGGATGGGCGGGCCCCAATAGCGCTGCCGCGAAATGCACCAGTCATGCAGACGGTAATTCACCTGCGGCTCACCCAGGCCCTTCTCGGATAGCCAGGACGTAATCGCCCTCAGTCCGTCGGGCTTGGCTGGAAGGCCGTCGAAGTCTCCGGAGTTGACCAGGCGGCCCTCCCCGGAATACGCCTCGGCCAGGGGGGTGTCGGCGTCGTCATCCGAACCAGCGACCACGCGAACGATGGGAAGGTCGAACTCGGTCGCGAACTCGAAGTCCCTCTCGTCGTGGCCCGGGACCGCCATGATGGCACCGGTCCCGTACTCCATGAGGACGTAGTCTGCGATCCAGATCGGGATCGCCTCGCCCGTGGCCGGATTCAGGCAGTGCCCACCCGTGAAGACTCCCGTCTTGGTCTTGTCCTCGATCTTGCGGGCGACCATGTCCTGGCGGGCCGCCTCTTCGCGATACGCGAAGACCGGCGCGGCGTAGCCGTCGTCGGTAACCTGATCGACCAGCGGATGCTCGGGCGCCAGAACCATGTAAGTGGCCCCGAAGATGGTGTCGGGCCGCGTCGTGAAGACGTCGATGGTCCCGTCCGTTGCGTTGCCCTCTGCGCCCAGGATGGGGAACCGCAGCGCTGCCCCCTCGCTGCGCCCGATCCAATTGCTCTGGGCCTTCCGGGTCGAGTCCGACCAGTCGATCTGTTCGAGGTTCTCCAGCAGTCTTTGCGTGTACTCGGTGATCTTGAAGAACCACTGTGCGATGCGCCGCTGTTCAACGGCCGTTTCGCATCGCTCGCACGCACCCGCGATCACCTGCTCGTTGGCCAGTACGGTCATGCATGAAGGGCACCAGTTGACCGGGGCCTCCTTACGCTCCGCCAAGCCTGCGTCGAACAGCTGCAGGAAGATCCACTGCGTCCACTTGTAGTAGGAGGCATCTGTGGTATCGACCGTGTGACGCCAGTCGAACATGCCTCCCACACGCCGAAGCTGCCGCGTGAAGTTGCGGACGTTCGACGGTATGAGGTCCATCGGGTGGACCCCCTGTTTCAGCGCGAAGTTCTCGGAGTGAATCCCGAACGCGTCGAAGCCGATGGGCTCGAACACGGTCTTGCCGGTGAGGCGCTGGTAGCGGCCGTGGACATCGGCCCCGGTGAACGCATAGATGTTGCCGACATGAAGCCCCTCGGCGGAGGGGTAAGGGAACATCATGAGGTTGTAGAACGTGTCCTCTGCGTTCTCCAACTCGTCGCGGGTGTGAGTGTTGGTGCCGCGCTCTTCCCACAGGCGCTGCCACTTCTCCTCCACCTGCGACGGGCTGTATCCGTCGGTTTCTTCGTGGGCCATACGTGCTGATGGATTGCGTCGGTCCGTTCCGGGATACGGCGGGTGCGTTCCCGGCGGGGCCGAGGGGGCTCTGGGTCCAGCGGAAAGGCTAACCTATACGGGGCCGGGGCGCCGCCCAAGGCCCCCTCCAGGCCCGCCTCGCGCAGGACACCCCGCGCACCCCGGGGCACTTTCGGACGCGGCTGCCTACCTCCTGACCGCGTCGGCCTCCTCCTCGGTCCGGGCGAGCTGGCCTGTGAGAATCTCCAACACGATGCGGTCGGCGTCGTAGACCTTGTCGAGGGCCTCGCGGATGGCTCTCACGTCGACCATGACGTTTCGCCCCCGTTCGGGCAGATAGATGAAGTCACGGCTCAGGCCTTCGATGTTGCGGTCGAAGTTCAGGCCTACGATCGCGAGGTCCTTGGTCACCGCGGGCGATCCGGAGTTGCCGCCGTACGTGTCGGCCGTCGAGGCGAAGTTCAGCGGCGTCGACAGGTCGAGGCCTTCGGGCACGGGCACCCACCGCTCCGGGAGCTGCCAGTCCACGTGTCCGCTGTGGCTGTAGTACCTGTCATAGACTCCGAACAGCGTCGTGAACGCGGGCGCCAGAGTTCCGTTGAAGGCGTATCCCTGGACCACGCCGTCGGTGATGCGCGGGGAGAACGTGGCGTCGGGCGCCATCGACGTGCCGTACGCCTCGAAGCGGGCCCGGCCCAGTCCGGCGGCCAGCGCACTCTCCCTCTCCATCAGCGCGCGCGATGCTCGGTCGTACGCCTCGGAGCGTGCGTGCAGCCGGCTCCCGAGTTCCAGCATCGGATCGTCGGGATGGATTCCCGGACCCGCGAGCGACTCTCGCAGCTGCTCGCGCCGGGCGAGGGCGGACCGTCCCAGAAGAGATGCCGCGGCGACCTCCGGGGACTGGCCGCCGAGCGCGAGCTGCACCAGCGGGTCGTCGTTCCCGAGGTACCGCTGCAGGTCCTCCAGGCGCAGCCTGAGAAGGTCTTCCTCGAGGTAGTCCGGCCGGTCTGCCTGCCTGAGCATTACCTCAGTGCGCGCGGCGATGGTGTCCCGGGGCGCACCGGAGGCCCTGGCGCTCTCGACCGCAGCGATCTGCAGCGCCCGGCGCAGCGTGAGTGAGCCGCGCGAAGCATGTCCGAGGTAGGAGAACGCGCTGTACTCATTGCGAAGTTCTCTCTTGGACTCCTGAAGCTCGGCCATCTCCTCGAGCATGCGCCCTGCGGCCTCGGCGCGAGCGGGATCGCCCGCCATCCGCTCCAGGAAGTCTCGTTCGGCGGCGCCCTTCCTCGACATGATCACGGGGTCCTGGAGGGCTGCCAGGCGTCCCGTGTACGCCTTCAGGGAGTTCGAAAGGCCAAAGGCCTGGTTGCGGAGATCGAGCTCTTCTCCGGTCACCGGATCGGTGTCGTATGCGTCCCAGAGGGCCTGCAGCCGAGTCCGGAAGAAGCGCTCGCGGACGGGCACGAGGACATCGCGCTGGTACTCGAGCTGCGCCACGGTCTGGAGCCGATTCGTGGGGCCCGGGTTGCCGATGACGAACACCGCATCGCCGGGGCTCACGCCGTCACCCCACGTGAACCAATGGCTCGGGCGATGCGGCTGGCCGTTCGCTTCATAGACCCGGAGAAACGCGAAGTCGAGCGCGTAACGGGGGTAGGTGAAGTTGTCGTTGTCGCCGCCGAAGAATCCCATGTTGAGCTCGGCTGCCACCACCAGGCGAACATCGGTGAAGCGTCGGAAGACGTAGGCGGATTGGCGACCTCCGTTGTAGAGCTGGACCATTTGGACCCAGACCGGATCACTTCCCTGGAACTCCTGCAGCAGTCGGGACCGCACGCCCTCGATCGCGGTCGCTACCGCCTGGTCATTCCCGTCGGGCGCTGCTGCGTGCACCTCGTCGGTCACGTCTTCCACGTGGACGAGCTGATCGGCGTAGTACCCGGGAATGGGCCGCTCCTCTGCCAGCGCCGTGGCATAGAACCCATTGTCCAGAAGGTCTTCGCCCGGGCGGCTCACCTGGCTCACGCGCGAGCGCACGCAGTGGTGGTTGGTGACGACCAGCCCGTGCGGTGATACGAACGATGCCGAGCACCCAGGAACCCGGAGTGCGGGTAGGCGCGCGGACTCGAACCACTCCGGGCTGGCGTCGAAGCCATAGGTTTCGCTGAAGTACTGCGCCGGCGCGTATTCGAAGGTCCACATCTTGCCCCCGTCGAATCGTCCCATCTGCGCCTCGGCGGTCGTGGTCTGTCCCGCGGCGGGAATGGCCGTGAGCAGGGACAGCGGCAGCATGAGGAGGGCTCTGCCGATCCGGCAGAGACGAGGTGCGCAGCGAGACATGGCGAAGCTCTCCGTTCGGGCCGCGCGGTGAGGAAGACACCTCACCCCACGGGTGGCGTCCATGGATTCGTGGGTCCCTGAATAGACCCCGTGCAGGGGCGGCTCGCCAAGAGGGTGAATCACGGAAACCGTGTGGGGAGTAGCCCTACCCGGTGGTGTGGCCCGCGGCCCCGGCCACTGAACGGGGGGCCGGGACGTAGGAGATGCGGGTCAGAGACCGATCCAGTAGTTCACCTTGACCATGAACACGTTCGTGGCCGGCGCCAGGAACAGTTGGTCGAGATCCCTCCCTACGTCCCAGTCACTCTCGCGCCCATAGTCCTCGCGGGCCTGGGTCCACACCAGGAACAGGGCGGATCCCGGTTTGTACTCCCAGCGAAGAACCGCGTTCAGGCGGAACTCGCGCACGTTGAAGTCGGGGTTCCGGAAGCTGTATCCGGGCGTGGCGTACCGGTTCGTGGCCGGGTCCAGAGTGAGCGTGCCGGTCGGAATGAGCGGCAGCCTGGTCTCGAAGTCCGGGTGCTTGGCGTCCGCGACGTTGCGGAACGCCGTATAGGACCCGTGGCTCAGGAATGGCTGCGCGTACACGTCCAGATTCAGGGTGGGGCTGAAGCCGTAGCTCACCCTCGCTTCCAGCGCTGCGGTCGTCTGCTCGATGCGGCCCAAGACGTATTCGGTAGATCCAGCGTCCGTCACCCGGGCCACGTACTGGTCCGCATGCCTGTTGACCGAGAATCTGGGGCCCAGCGATACGCTCACGCGTGGCGTCGGACGGAAGGCGACGAGCGGGTCGAACGTGATCAGTCGAGATCCGCCCTGATCGTCGTGTCGGACCGTTCCGCGGAGGTTCGCGGTCCAGGGCTTTCTCGAATCCGACCGCAGGGTCCAGCGCACGTTCGTGTAGCCGGAAAGCAGCAGGGCCGGACCACCTCGGAGTTCCCACGGCCACTGGTGGTTCCACCAGCGGTCCGTGTTGACGGTCATCTGCCAGAAGTTCAGGAAGTTCCCGCGGAGCCTCAGGTGAGCCGAACGTCGGAACGACTCTCCACCGAACGAATACGCTTGCACGCCCTGTCCCTCGATATGCCAGCTCCGAAAGACGCTCCCGGCTTCGAAGTCGGCGTATCGCGCCTGCACCGACCCGTACCAGGTGTCGGCGTAGGACAGGAAGCCCAGGTCGTTGAGTTCGATACCGGGTGACCTGCTGCCGCCCGAGAGCGACCAGGTCCAGCTCCCCCCGTTCTTCTGGAGAGCGACCTCGCTGCCCCATCCGTCCATGGACGTGATGGCCGGATCGTACGTGAGGTGATCGGCGTCGGGCCGTTGAAAGAAGTGGCTGGACGATCTCTGGGTGCGATCCATGGCCTCGGCGCTGCCGCGGGCATGTGTGCCGACCACCCAGCCGTTGAATTCGTAGTTGCCGCCGGCTCCGAACCGGTGGAACCAGTCGAAAGCGCCG
>JBDHIL010000060.1:0-14552 GCA_039587465.1 Gemmatimonadota bacterium
GCCACCCAGGCGCCGAACTTTCCCGGGGCCATCCCGGCCCGGGTGGCGGCCACCAGGGGGGCGGGAAATACCCGGAACAGGGCGTGCAGCGCCCGTTCCGCCTGCCGGCGAGGTGGGCCGAAGAGGCGCTCCAGGCCGTCCATGCCCAGGAAGACCCGCCCCCGGCCTGCGGGCTCCAGGATGGGGGTGAGGTCGGCCAGGACCTCGAGCATGGTCTGCACGGCGGCGTCGTAGTGAGCGGGATCCGGCTCCAGGAGGGTGAGGGAAGGGCAGAGGGAGACGGCCTGGGAGACCAGTTGTCCCGGGCGGACGTCCGCTTCGTAGGCTCGCTCCGAGACCTGCCACACGGTGCGGCGGGTGCTCTCGCCGGGAGCGAGGAGGGCCACGGAGGTGCTGTCGAGTTCCGGAGAACGCATGAGCTCCAGGCGGAGTTCGAAGGTGGGGAGCCAGAGGCAGAGCGCCCGCCGGCTGCCCCGGGAGGTGGCGTGGGAGGGGGTGGGGGAGAGGAAGGCAGAAGAGGTGCCCTGGCCGGTGGTCCAGGTGGTGTTGTGTAGACCCCACCCGCTGCCTGGGTGGGTGGGAACACTCTGCACACGCTCGTGGGACTCTGCCATAGCCGAAACGGCCTCGATGAACGTTCCTGAAGACACGAATCCCCCGGCTCCCGACTCCCATCCGCGCGTCCGGCCACCGGCCGCCTCCCACCCGCACGCTCCGCGCGTCAGGACTCGGGACGGCATCCCATCGTCAGGCACCGGGGGATCCGATACCGAATAAAAACCGAATACTAAACCGAAGATAAGCCGAAGATTTTCCGGGTGCAAGGAAGGAGATTGCGGAAAATGGTGCGACATGTCGCACCACATCTGTAGACCAAAAGCCTTGTGAATTAGGGCGTTACGGGGCCATCTTGGCGCCTTGGCGGATCGGCCATGTGCCGGTGCCGTCGGCCAGGACCCTCCCCCCGAGACGAGCTGCTCATGACCGACGGTCTCATTCCGCGCCTCAACGCCGCCCTCGAGGGGCGCTATACCCTCGACCGAAAGCTGGGCGAGGGTGGCATGGCCACCGTCTACCTGGCCAAGGATCTCAAGCACAACCGCAACGTTGCGCTGAAGGTCCTGAAGCCCGAGCTCGCCGCCGTGGTGGGCGCCGACCGCTTCCTGGCGGAGATCGAAACCACCGCGAACCTGCAGCACCCCCACATCCTCCCGCTGTTCGACTCCGGCGAGGCCGACGGGGAGACCCTCCGCGAGCGCATCGACCGGGAGCACCAGCTCCCCGTGGACGAGGCGGTGCGCATTGCGGTGGCGGTGTCCAACGCCCTGGCCCATGCCCATGACCGGGGGGTGATCCACCGGGACATCAAGCCGGCCAACATCCTCATGCAGGACAACGAGCCCCTGGTGGCGGACTTCGGCATCGCGTTGGCGGTGGGGGCCGCCGGGGGCAGCCGCCTCACGGAGACGGGCCTCAGCGTGGGGACTCCGTTCTATATGAGTCCCGAGCAGGCCACGGGGGATCAGAGCATCGGGCCCACCAGCGACCAGTATGCCGTGGCGGCGGTGCTGTACGAGATGCTCACCGGTGAGCCGCCGTACACGGGGACCACGGCCCAGGCGGTGCTGGGGCGGATCCTCCAGGGCCAGCCCGTTTCGGCCACGGCCATGCGGCAGTCCGTCCCGGCCAACGTGGACGCCGCCGTCCGCAAGGCGCTGGAGAAGCTGCCGGCGGACCGCTTCACCGGGGTGCAGGCCTTCGCCCAGGCTCTGAGAGATCCCGGCTTCCAGCACGGCGCGGAGGCCGCGGCCGCCGCGGACTTGGGGCCCTGGAGGCAGGTGTCCCTCTCGACCGGTGCGCTGGCGGGTGTGCTCGGCCTGGCCCTGGCCTGGGTAGTCTTCGGACCGGCGCCTGAGGCGGCCCCAGAGCAGGTCTCGAGATTTGCCGTGATCGTAAGGAGCGACCAAAGCCCCGGGGGCCACTTCGACGTCTCCCCGGATGGCTCGGCCATCGTGTTCCGGGCAGAGGACGACCAGGGCGTGGAGTCGCTCTGGCTGAGAAGGCTCGACAGCTTCGAACCCACACTCGTGCCCGGAACGGATCCGGCTCCGGTGACTCCGGATATCTCACCGGACGGGACGGAAGTCGCCTTCGTCTCTGGACAGGAGCTCAAGGTCGCCCCTCTCGAAGGCGGCGTGGTGCGCGTTCTGGCAGACGACGCGAACTGCTGCGTCCGCTGGGGGCCGGACGGCTACGTCTACTTCTCCCCGAACGCCCGGGGCATCGCTCGTGTGCCGGCGCAGGGAGGCGAGACCGAAGACGTGCTCACCGCCGACAATGGCGAGGACGGCCAGTACGGGGACTTCCAGGTGCTGCCGGGCGGAGACGTGGCTGTCTTCACCGTATGGGCGGATCTCACCCGCATCGAGGCAATGAGGCTGTCGACCGGGGAGCGTCGGGTCCTCGCTCCGGGCGTGAAGGCCTCCTACACGCCCGATGGTCACCTCATATTCGCTTCGCTCGACGGCGAGCTGATGGCGGCTCCCTTCGACCCGGAGGCGATGGAGCTGACGGGCTCCCCGGTACCCATCGTCGAGGGGGTGGTTGTCAGTGACTCGGAGTATCCCTTTTACAGCCTCTCGGCGACCGGCACCCTGGTCTATTGGGCGGGTGAGGCGAACACGAACGTGCGGGAGTTCGTCTGGGTCGATCGCTCCGGTGCCGCCGCTCCGGTCGACCCAGGGTGGTCCTTCGACCGTGGCAACACGAACGCGGGCTGGAGCCTGTCACCGGACGGTACGCGCTTGGCTTTGAGAGCGCTGACCGAGTCCGGATACGACATCTGGGTCAAGGAACTCGACGCCGGGCCCTTCTCAAGGCTTACCTTCGATGCGGCAGAGGAAAGCAAGCCTCGATGGACGGCCGACGGCCGTCAGATCACATTCCTCTCCGTCCGGTCCGGGGGTAACGACGTCTGGGTGAAGAGAGCTGATGGGGCAGGCGAGGCCGAGCTCGTGTACGACTTCGAGCGTGATGTGGCCCAAGGCTTCTGGAGCTCCGACGGAGAGTGGATGATCCTGCGGGTCGCAGGCCCGATGGGTGGCCTCGGAGGACGCGATATCCTGGCTGTACGACCGGACTCGAACGACGTCCCGCTTGAGCTGATCGTGGGGGAGGCGGACGAGGCCGCCCCCGCACTCTCACCCGACGGCAAGTGGCTCGCCTACAACTCGAACGAGACCGGACGCTTCGAGGTCTTCGTGCGGCCCTTCCCGAACGTCGAAGACGGCAAATGGCAGGTCTCCACAAACGGTGGGATGGGCCCACTCTGGGCCCACAGTGGAAATGAGCTGTTCTATGTCGACCGGTACGACCAGATGGTGGCAGCCGAGGTGCAGCTGGGGGAGGCACTCCGAGTCAGCGATCGGGAGATCCTCTTTGAGATGTCGGACACCTACGAGGGGCGGGGACCCAACGCCTACATCACAGGCCTCTACGACATCACCCCCGACGACCAGCGCTTCTTGATGGCCCGGGTGTTCCGAGAAGACGACACCGAGGCCGAGTCCCAGCTAGTGGTGGTGCAACGGTGGTTCGAGGAGCTGAGAGCGAGGATTGGGAACTGATGAGCGACGTCAAGGCACGCCTCAACGCCGCCCTCGAGGGTCGCTACGCCATCGAGGGCGAGGTGGGCGAGGGGGGGATGGCCACCGTCTACCTGGCCCAGGATGTCCGCCACAACCGGAAGGTGGCCCTGAAGGTCCTCAAGCCTGAGCTGGCGGCGGTAGTGGGCGCCGACCGCTTTCTGGCGGAGATCGAGACCACGGCCAACCTGCAGCATCCCCACATCCTGCCGCTCTTCGACTCCGGCGAGGCCGACGGCTTCCTCTTCTTCGTTATGCCGTACATCGACGGCGAGACGCTCCGGGACAAGATCGACCGGGAGAAGCAGCTTCCCGTGGACGAGGCCGTGGGTATAGCTACGGCGGTGGCCTCGGCGCTGTCGGTGGCCCACGAACAGGGGGTGATCCACCGGGACATCAAGCCCAGCAACATCCTGCTCTCCAGGGGCGAGCCCCTGGTAACGGACTTCGGCATCGCCATCGCTGTGACCAGCTCCAGCGGTGCCCGCCTCACCGAGACGGGCCTCAGCGTGGGGACGCCCTACTACATGAGCCCCGAGCAGGCCACGGGAGATCGGGAGATCAACGCCGCCAGCGACGTCTACGCCCTGGGCTGCGTGCTGTACGAGATGCTGGTGGGCGAGCCGCCCTACGTGGGCAACACCGCCCAGGCGGTCCTTGGGAAGATCCTCACCGAGAAGCCCCGCAACCCCACGGCGGTGCGGGCCGTGGTGCCTGCCAACGTGGAGGGTGCGGTGCTCCGGGCCCTTGAAAAGCTCCCCGCGGACCGCTTCAACTCGGCGTCGGGCTTCGTGCGGGCCATCTCCGACAGTGGATTCCGCTACGGCGAATCGGCCGATGGGGGCACCGAAAGTTCCAGCACCTCCGGCGGCCGGTGGAAGTCGGTAGCGCTGGGCCTGGCCGCCGTGAGCGTGCTCCTGCTGGCGAATACCATGCGGACGATGCTGGCGCCGGACGACCCGCCACCGACCCCTGCCGTCTTTGCCCTGGACTTGGGTGACCTCCAGGTGCGTGGCGACCTGGCGGTCTCCAAGCAGGGCGACGCCTTCGCCGTGGTGGCCCAGGGGCCGGATCAGGAGGATTGGAGCCTCTGGATCCGGCGCATCGACGAGGCGGACTTTCGCCCCATCCCCGGCACAGCGAACGCCCAGTGGGTGGACTTTTCGCCCGACGGGCAGTGGCTGGTCTTCCGCCAACGCGACCGACAGGCTCTGCTGAAGGTGGCCCTCAGCGGCGGCGGCGCCCTGCCCATCCTGGAGGTGGACTCCATTTCGCCCCACGACCCCCATTGGGGCGCCGGCGGGACCATCGTCTTCACGGGGCCCCAGGGACTCTGGCGTGTCTCCGAGACGGGGGAGGGGGGAGCGCACCGGCTCGCCAGCTCTCTCAGCGGGCTGGCTCCCAAGGTGCTGCCCGACGGGTCCGGGGCCCTGGCCTCCGACGACGAGACCATCTACGTGGTGGGCTTCGCGACCGACTCGGCCCGGGCCATCATCCAGGAGGGGCGCCTACCGAAGTACGTCGACACGGGGCACATCCTCTACACAGCGCTGAGCGGAGGTCTCTTTGCGGTGCCCTTCGACCTGGCTACTCACCAGGTCACCGGCCCGCCCACCCCGGTGCGGGACGGCGTGGCCCAGGGCTTCCAATCCGCGCGCTACGACGTGTCGGACAACGGGGTCTTCGTCTTCCAGCAAGGTGGGGACGAGGGCGGTCGGGCAGGGCGGGCCCAGGATCGTAGACTCCTCTTCGTCGACCGCGCCGGCCGGCCGGACACGGTACGCCTCACCCCGCGTCCCATCATGCGCGCCCGGGTGTCACCCAGCGGCCGGTACATCGCCTATGCCACCCGCATCGGAAACGACGACGACGACCAGCTCCAGGTCCTGGATCTGAGCACCGGGTCGTCGCCGGAGCTCACGGTGGAGGGAGACAACTACGGTCCCGTGTGGTCCCCCGACGGCACCCAACTGGCGTTCTCCTCCGTACGGGAGGGCACGGAGGGCTCGGACCTCTTCACCGTTCCGGCGGACGGCAGCGCCCCGCCCACCCAGCTGCTGGGGAAGACGGGCTTTCAGTCTCCCGACTGGTGGGGTGCCAATGGGGAGATCGCCTTCATGGATTTCTCCGGGGGGGACTCAGACCTCGGCGTGGTGCCGGGGGAGGGTGGGGAAGCGCGGGCCTACCTGCAGGCAGACTACGACGAACTGGAGCTCAGCGTGTCCCCCGACGGCACCCTGGCCGCCTACATGTCGGAAGAGACCGACGAAGGGGAGATCTACGTCCGGGGCTTCCCGGAGCCGGTGGGCAAGTACCGCATCTCCGTGGGGGGAGGGCGGCATCCGCGCTGGTCGCCTGAGGGCGACGAGCTCTACTTCTGGCGTGCGGGACCCGGCCCTGATTCCCTGTTTGCGGTGCCCCTGCAGCGTGAGCCGGACTTCGTGCCCGGCGACCCCGTGTTCCTCTTCGCCGCAGACATCGACCCGTACTCCTGGGATGTCCACCCCGACGGCCGGTTCCTCGTCACCCAGGACGTGGGCGCGGCGGAGCCGGAGTCGCAGGGTGACCCGGAGGAGCCTCGGTACCTGGTGGTGCTCAACTGGTTCGAGGAGCTGAGAGCGCGGTTGGGGGCGGGGCGATGACCGACGGACACACCGGACGGCTCGAGTCGGCCCTGGCGGGTCGCTACAGGGTTCAGCGGAAGCTGGGTGAGGGCGGCATGGCCAGCGTCTACCTGGCCCAGGACATCAAGCACGAGCGCGATGTGGCGCTGAAGATCCTCAAGCCGGAGCTCGCGGCGGTCATCGGTGCGGAGCGCTTCCTCACCGAGATCAAGACCACCGCGAACCTGCAGCACCCCCACATCCTTCCGCTCCACGACTCCGGCGACGCCGACGGCTTCCTCTTCTACGTGATGCCCTACATCGAAGGGGACACTCTGCGGGAGCGGCTCCAGAAGGAGCACCAGCTTCCGGTTGATGAGGCCCTGCGGATCGTACGCGACGTGGCCGACGCGCTGGACTACGCCCACCGGCGGGGTGTGATCCACCGTGACATCAAGCCGGCCAACATCCTGTTGCACGAGGGTCGGCCGTTGGTGGCGGACTTCGGCATCGCCCTGGCCGTGACGGAGGCCGGGGGCGGGCGACTCACCGAAACCGGCCTGTCCATGGGCACGCCCCACTACATGAGCCCGGAGCAGGCGTCGGGGGAGCGGAGCATCGACGCCCGCACCGACGTCTATGCCTTGGGCTGCGTGCTGTACGAGATGCTGGCGGGACAGCCGCCCTTCCCAGGCGGATCCGCCCAGTCTGTCCTGGCGCGGATTCTCACCACGGACCCCGTGCCGGTGACGACGTCGCGCCGGACGGTGCCCACGCACATCGACTCGGTGCTGGCCAAGGCGCTCGAGAAGCTGCCGGCGGACCGGTTCGGGAGCGTCCAGGAGCTGTCCGACGCCCTGGCCGACGAGGCGTTCCAGCATACCGTGCGGCAGTCCGGCGCGCACGGGACGGTGCCGGTGGACGTCCTTTCCACACCGCGCGCTCCGGCGCCACGCGGACGCACCTGGGCCGCTGCCGCGGTGGTGGGCGTCGTTGCCTTGGCCGGCGGGTGGGCACTGGGTGCCATGGGTGGCGGCCAAGCCGGGGCCGCCCATGCCATCCGCTCGTCCATGGATCTCCCCGACGTTCGCATGGTCCTGCCCGACGAGGTCGTCGTCTCCAGCGACGGCACCAGGTTCGCCACCGCGGCCTGGAGCCAGGGCGGCATCTACGTGCGCCGGGCGGACGAATCAGAGTTCAGACTGCTCCCCAATACAGACGAAGGGCGGTCGCCGACCTTTTCCCCGGACGGGCTCTGGCTGGCCTACACCACCAACGAGGATGACGGGCTGTTCAAGGTCTCGGTGGATGGCGGCAACCCGCTCAGGCTCATTCCCGAGGGATCTGACACGGACCGGCCGTCCTATCCGCACTGGGGGGACAGCGGCTTCATCATCTTCAACGATGGTGGGCGGCCCCACACGGTGCCGGAGACCGGCGGGACTCCCACGCCGGTGGGTCCCGAGTCGTTGGGCGACGGTCAGTTCGTCATCAGCCGATTCCTTCCCGGCGGCAGAGGGATCCTAGGATCACCCTTCACCGGAGAGGCGGTGTGGCTGTTCGACGTGGAGGCTGACAGCGTGCGGCTCATCATCAACGGCGGCGGTGACGCGGCGTACGTGCCCACGGGCCACCTCGTCTACGGGCATCAGCAGGGCGGCTTGTACGCCGTGGCTTTCGATCTGCAGCGCATGGAGGTCACCGGGACGCCCACTCCACTCCTGGACGGCGTTCAGGGCGGGGCGTTCTCCCGCTTCAGCGTGTCGGACAACGGCGTCCTCGTGCACGGTACGGGGCGCGGACTGACCTCGCGCGCATTCGCCAACCGCCTCCTCATTGTCGATCTCGCGGGGGGGGTGGACACGCTTCCCCTGGAGCCGCGGGCCATGAGCCGTGCCGTCTTCTCGCCGGACGGTGGCAAGATCGCGTTCGAGTGGACTCTGGACCCCGGGCCCAACGCGACGTCCAGCATCTACTGGTACGACCTGGAGCTTGGCGGTCCCACGCAGCTCACCTTCAACGGGTTGCGCGACATGGAGCCGGTCTGGTCCCCCGACGGGTCCAGGATCGCCTTCGCTCGTGCGGACGAGTCGGCTCGGGGCGCTCCTGCCCGCATCTTCGTGAAGGACTTCGGTGGCACGGAAACGGCTACGCCACTTCTGGAAGTCGAGGGCCAGAACTACCCCACGGATTGGACGGCAGACGGAACCATCACCTTCGAGACCTCCAGCCGCGCGGGGGACCTCTACACCATGCCTGCAGACGGAGGAGAACCGACGCCCTACCTCGAGGCCGAATGGTCGGAGTCCGGTCTGGCGGTCGCGCCGGACGGGCAGTGGGCGGCGTACGTGTCCGACGAGCGGATCCGGGAGGGGTTCGGGGGCGAGATCTTCGTCCGCCGCTTCCCCGAGGCGACGGCGCAGGCCCGCGTCTCGGATGGCCCGGGCTACTCCCCCCAATGGTCTCCGGATGGACGGACCCTCTACTACCTCACGCAGGGACAGCCGGATCAGGTCATCGCAGCGCGTGTCCAGCTCGAACCCTCGTTCCTCGTCTTGGAACGCGCCGTGGTCTGGGAGGGGCAGGCCTTTGGCCTCGACGCGCACCCGTCGGAGGACAAACTGCTGGTGATCGAGCTGCTCCCGGGGGGGAGCGACGCCGAGGAGATCGAGACCCGCTTCTACGTCGTGGTGAACTGGTTCGAGGAGCTACGGGCCCGCCTGGGAGAAGGAAATTGATGGGAGGCGGCAACTGACATGACCGACGGACACACCCAGCGCCTGGAATCGGCTCTGGCCGGCCGCTACAAGATCCAGCAGAAGCTGGGCGAAGGCGGCATGGCTTCGGTCTATCTGGCCGAGGACGTGAAGCACGAGCGCAACGTCGCCCTGAAGATCCTCAAGCCGGAGCTCGCCGCCGTCATCGGCGCCGAGCGCTTCCTCACCGAGATCAAGACCACGGCGAACCTGCAGCATCCCCACATCCTAGACGCTGCAGGACAGGATCCAGCGGGAAGGACAGCTGGGGGTGGAGGAAGCGGTCCGCATCGCCCGGGACGTGGCCGACGCCCTGGACTACGCGCATCGCAACGACATCATCCACCGGGACATCAAGCCGGCGAACATCCTGCTGCATGACGGTCGGCCGGTGGTGGCGGACTTCGGCATCGCGCTGGCCATCAGCGCAGCGGGCGGCGGGCGCATGACGGAGACGGGCCTGAGCCTGGGCACGCCGCACTACATGAGCCCGGAGCAGGCGTCGGCGGACCGGGACCTGAGCGCGCGCTCCGACGTCTACAGCTTGGGCTGTGTGCTGTACGAGATGCTGGCGGGCCAGCCGCCGCACACGGGCCCCAGCGCCCAGAGCATCCTGGTGCGGATCCTCACGGAGGATCCTCGGGACGTGACGGAGCTGCGGCGGACGGTGCCGCCCCACGTGGCGGCCACGGTGATGAAGTCCATCGAGAAGCTGCCGGCACGGGGCCCGGCAGTTCATGGATGCGCTGGAGGACAGCGGGTTCTCGCACACGGTGGTGACCCGGACGGGCACGGGCGCCACGGGGGCGGCGGCGATGCCCGTACCGAGCACCCACGCCAGGCCGTGGCTCCGCGACCCGCGCTCCATCGCGGCGGTGGTCGCCGCAGTCGCGCTCGGTGCTTTCGCGCTCTTCAAGCCTACCCCTCAGCCGGTGCCCGGGGTGCCGACGCGGGCGCGCATCACGGAGATCGACATCTCGCGTCAATGGGGAGGATCGCGGTTGGCCATCTCGCCCGACGGGGCGTGGATCGTGGCGGGCGTGGTGGACGCGGGCACGAGCCACCTCCACATCCGCCGGGCCGACGACCCTGAGTGGCGACGTCTCGCCAACACCGAAAACGCCACCAACCCGGTGTTCTCCCCCGACGGGCAGGACGTCGCCTTCCAGAGGAACGCCGACGGGATCTTCCGAGTGCCCATCTCCGGAGGACCCGCGCTGCCCGTTGCCCCCGGGGCGAGCTTCGACCCGCATTGGATCGGCGATGACATCGTCTTCATGGAAGGAGGGCAGATCCGGCGGATCCCTGCCACCGGCGGGGAAGCCGAAGTGATCTTCGCGTCCGACACCGTCTTCGCCGTCCGGCCGCACCTGCTCCCCAACGGAAAGGCGGTGCTCTTCGCGGAGGCCGTCGCCGGCGATCCGCTTGCGTCGCGCGTGTTCCTTTACGAAGTGGAAACGGGGGAGCTCCGGGTGCTGGCCCAGTCCGGGAACCAGCCCTCGTACCTGCCCACGGGCCACGTCGTGTTCGCCCACGGGTCGGAGGCTCTGATGGCCATTCCCCTCGACGCTGAGACGCTGGAGGCGGGTGGGGCGCCGATGACGCTCCTGCCGCGCCTCACGGTCTACAATGGCGGAGGGGCTCAGTACGCGGTTGCTCAGACGGGGACGCTCGTATACAGCGCGACCTCCGGCATGGGTGGGTCGGCATCGCGGGTCCTGGTCGAGGTGGACATGGAAGGGACGGCCACGACCCTGCCGCTGGTACCCGCCGCTCTGCAGCACCCGCGCTACGCACCGGACGGAACCAAGATCGCCTACGAAGACGGGAGCGAGATCCGGGTCTACGACGTGGTCACCGGGGCGAGTCCCCAGGTCACCTCCGGGGGCGGCTTCTACCCCGAGTGGGCACCCAGCGGGGCATACATCTACTTCAGCAGCGGAGGCAGGGCCCAGGCAGACGGAACGCGGCGTCCCTCGGATCTCAGTGAGGAGGCTGTGAGCCTCTTCGAGCGGCCGAGCGGCAACTACATCAACGATGTGGCGGAGGGAGACAGCGTTCTCCTCGTCCGTGAAAACAGCACCGATCGGGGCATGGATCTCGTCATCGCCCGACTCGGGCCCGACAGCGTGGTCTTCGAGGACTACCTGACCGCGGAGTGGAACGAGTGGACACCACAGATCTCGCCGGACGGGCGATGGGTGGCCTACGTGTCCGACGAGGCCGGAGAGGCTCGCGTCTTCGTGCACAGCTTCCCGACCCCCACGGGCCAGCGCGCCGTCTCTCCCGGTGTGGGCATGCACCCCGTGTGGAGCCCCGACGGGGACCGGATCTACTACCGCGACAACGAGCGCATGTGGTCGGTGGACGTCACCTACGAACCGACCTTCGTCGTGTCCGCGCCCACGCCGCTGTTCGAGGTGGGATCCTTCGAATTGAACATCGCGTCCGGTCGTGCGCGTGCCTGGGACATCCATCCGGACGGGGACCGGTTCATCTTCGCTCGTGCCCGCGGTGTCGACGGGACGCAGCCGGGAGCGTCAGACCTTCTCGATGAGGTCTACCTCGTCAGCAACTGGTTCGAGGAGGTGAGACGGCTCACGGGAGGAAGCAGCCGATGACCGACGGGCACACCCAGCGTCTCGAGTCAGCCTTGGCCGGCCGCTACAGGATCCAGGAGAAGCTGGGCGAGGGCGGCATGGCCAGCGTGTACCTGGCCGAGGACGTGAAGCACGAGCGCAACGTGGCGCTCAAGATCCTCAAGCCGGAACTCGCCGCCGTCATCGGCGCCGAGCGCTTCCTCACCGAGATCAAGACGACGGCGAACCTGCAGCACCCGCACATCCTGCCGCTCTTCGATTCCGGGGAGGCCGACGGGTTCCTCTACTACGTCATGCCGTTCATCGACGGCGAGACGCTGCAGGACCGCATCGGGCGGGAAGGGCAGCTGGGGGTGGAGGAAGCGGTGCGGATCGCCCGGGACGTGGCCGACGCCCTGGACTACGCGCACAGGAACGACATCATCCACCGCGACATCAAGCCGGCGAACATCCTGCTGCACGACGGTCGGCCGGTGGTGGCGGACTTCGGCATCGCGCTGGCGATCAGCGCGGCGGGCGGCGGGCGGATGACGGAGACGGGGCTCAGCCTGGGCACGCCGCACTACATGAGCCCGGAGCAGGCCAGCGCGGACCGGGACCTGAGTGCCCGCTCGGATGTGTACAGCCTGGGCTGTGTGCTGTACGAGATGCTGGCGGGTCAGCCGCCCCACACGGGCCCCAGCGCCCAGAACATCCTGGTGCGGATCCTCACCGAGGATCCCCGGGATGTGACGGAGCTCCGGCGCACCGTGCCGCCCCATGTGGCGGCCACGGTGATGAAGGCCATCGAGAAGCTGCCGGCGGACCGCTTCGACACGGCGAAGGAGTTCCTGGACGCCCTGGGGGACGAGGGGTTCAGCTATACCGCAGTGACGCGCGCCCGACCGGCGCAGCAGGAAGCTCAGGCGTCGGCCGCAGAGGCCAAGAAGCCCGGGCTTCGCCCTGTGACGCTGCTCCCGTGGGCCGTGGCGCTCGTCTTCGCTGCCCTGGCCCTGTGGAGTGCCGGGCGTGGCGCCGCGGAGCTGCCCATCACCCGGGCGGCGCTGGACCTCGGCCCCGGTGTCCCCGCCGGACTCGTCAATGGTCTGGATGTGTCCCCGGACGGACAGACCTTCCTGGTGGTGCGCAGGCCGTCAACCCAGGGCAACCCGCTGGGAGAGCTGTTGGTCCGGAGGGCCGATGAGGCGGACTTCCGTGAGGTTCCTGGTGCAGACACGGTGTCTTCGGCCGTCTTCTCACCGGGCGGTGATTGGATCGCCTACGCCCAGCCGGGGAAGGGGATCATGAAGATCTCCGTTCAGGGTGGGGCGCCGCAGCCCGTGCTCCTCCAGGGGGTGTTCAGCCTCGTCCTGGACTGGGGCGCCGGTGGCTCGATTCTCTTTATCACCGGCGACGGCAACCTGTATGCGGTGCCGGAGAACGGCGGGGAAGAGCGGTTGGTGCATAACGGCTTCACACCCGCGGGGCAGTTCCTTCCCGGCGGCCAGCTCCTGCTTGGCGTTCAGGGATCGGGCGCCGAGTACTGGGATCTTGCGGCCGATACCTCGTGGGTGGTGGTGGAGGGAGCCATGGGACCGCGGTACGTGCCCGCCAGCGGCCATCTGCTCTGGGTGGACGAGTCGGGGGCCCTCTGGGGAGCACCGTTCGATCCGGAATCCGGACAGTTGGTGGGTGAGCGCGGCATCGTGCTCGAAGGGGTAGCCCTCGGCCTGGGGGGCTTCCCCCAGTACGCGGTGTCGGACCACGGCACCCTGCTGTACTCCGCCGGCGGCGAGTCTGCGACGGCCCCGGGCAGCCTGCGGACCCTGGTCACCGTTGGGCTGGACGGATCCGTGGAGGTGGAGGATCTCGAGCCGCGGATCTTCGACTGGCCGCGGTGGTCACCGGACGGCCGGTTCGTGGCCTATGATGGCACGGAGGGCGGAGCCGGGAGGGATTCCGAGCTCCACATCTACAGCTATGACATGGTGGTGAAGAGCCGTCCCAGGCGTCTCACAAGCACGGGGTTCAACCAGAGGCCTGTCTGGTCGCCGGATGGAACGATGCTGGTCTTCTCGTCCATCCGGGAGGGTGCGGACGGTGGCGATCTGTACGTGAAGACGGTGACGGACGACGCCCCGCCGCGCCTCCTCCTTTCCCTGCCGGGCCCTCAGTTTCCGACGGATTGGATCAGCGACAGCCTGCTCCTCATCGAGAACGGGGTTGGCCCAAGCCGCGAGGTCTGGCTGGTGGAACTCCCGGGGGAGGGCAGTGGCGACTCGGCGACGGCAAGGCCGTACTTCGAGTCGGAATTCGCACACGAGCCGGCGTATCTGGCCGCTCAGGGGGACCTCATCACGTACAGCTCCGACGCCACGGGTCCGTGGGAGGTCTACACCCGGAGCTTCCCCGAGGCCGGGGCGCCGGAGAAGATCACCGAGGGTGGCGGCGACCACCCGAAGTGGTCGCGGGACGGAAACGCCATCTACTATCTCGACTGGCCCGCCTTCGACTCCCTGTGGGTGGCCCGCATCGACCGGGGGCCGCCGTTCGCTGTGCTGGATGCCGAGCCCGTCATCCCTTGGAATTACGACAGCCGCTTCCACCTGCATCCCGATGGGGACCGGCTCATCGTGGCAGGTTTTCCGTCGCAGTCGTCCGTTGAAGGGGCGCCGTCCGAGCAGGGTGGCGCACCCCCGCTTCGGCACTTCGTGGTCACCAACTGGTTCTCCGAGCTGAAGGCCCGCCTGGGGGAAGGCAACTGACATGACCGACGGACACACCCAACGCCTGGAGTCGGCCCTGGCCGGCCGCTACAAGATCCAGGAGAAGCTGGGCGAGGGCGGCATGGCCTCCGTCTACCTGGCCGAGGACATCAAGCACGAGCGCAACGTCGCCCTGAAGATCCTGAAGCCGGAGCTGGCCGCTGTCATTGGCGCCGAGCGTTTCCTGGCGGAGATCAAGACCACG
>JBDHIL010000061.1:0-8119 GCA_039587465.1 Gemmatimonadota bacterium
AGACCTGCGGTTTCCCCGACTCACCCGCCCCAACCCGTTCCCGCATTGCCTCACCACCAACCCCCACCGTACCGTTCTCTTTGACCCCATGCGGTGGTTGGATCTCCTATTCCTTTCCTTTCCTTCCTTTCCCACCCGTTCCCTGCGTCGGAAGGTCCATGCAGACCCTGCTGTCCGATCTCCGGTACGCGTTTCGAGGCTTCCGCCGATCTCCCGCACTCCCCCTACTCACCGTCGTGGCGTTGAGCCTGGGGATTGGCGCGAACACCGCAGTCTACAGCGCGATCGACGCACTCGTCTTCCGAGCCCACCGGATGCCTGACGTCGAGCGGGTCGTGCAGATCTGGGACCGCTATCCGAACTCGGATCCGATGAGTGAGGTACAGATCAGCGTCTCGAACTTCGAAGACTACGTCGCCCAGCAGACCGTCTTCGATCGGTTGGCCGCTTTTCAGCCCGGTAGCGGATACGTCGAACTGGACGGACGGTATCAGAGCGCGCCGATCCTCAGTGCCTCACATGACCTTCTCTCGATCCTCGGAGCGCGGCCGGTGCTCGGGCGAGACTTTCGGCCCGAGGAAAGCATCCAGGGAACCGAACGCGTGGTCCTCATCAGCCACGACGTCTGGCAGGAGAGCTTCGCCGGTGCCAGTGACGCGATAGGTCAGGCGGTAGATCTGACCCTTTGGAGCCAGACAGAGCGCGGGTACGTCGCCCGACCGTACGAGGTGATCGGCGTGCTACCCGAGGGATTCAGAATGCCCCGGATGAAGTTGAGGGAGAACTATGCGACACCGTCGGACCCCTCCTTCATCATCCCCCTCGGGCTCTGGGAGTGGGGACGGGGAAACCGGGGCATGTACGCGTTCAGGTCCCTCGGCCGCCTCGCACCCGGGCGACAATTGGCTGAAGCTCGGACAGAGATGGCGGGTATTGCCGGTCGGATCGCCTTGGCCTATCCGGCCACGAACGAGGGATATTCGGTGGTCCTCACGCCACTCCGAGAACTCGCCCGCGATGCCTATGGGCAGCAGATGTTCTTCCTCTGGGGGGCGGCGCTGCTTCTGCTTCTGATCGCTTGCGCCAATGTTGCGGCACTGCTGATCGGCCGGGCCGTGGCCCGTGAGCAGGAGTACGCCGTGCGGAAGGCCATGGGCGCGGAATGGAGTCGCATTCTGCGGTATCTGCTGACGGAGAGCGGGTCCCTCGCCCTGGCCGGCTGCCTCGGCGGAATCGTCATTGCGTTCGCCGCGCTGAACGTGCTCGCAAGCTTGGCTCCGGCCGACGTGACTGGGTTGCAAGCCACCGGGCTCGACCTCCGTGTTCTGGTGTTTGCGGTCGTTGCCTCGGCGCTGACCGTGCTGTTGTTCGGCGTCGGCCCCTCGCTCGCCACTGCGCGGCTGGACATCAATCGGTCCCTGAAGACCGGAGGGCGAGCTGGCTCCAGGGGAGGGCTGCGAGCCATCCAATGGCTCGTGACCGGGCAGGTGGCGCTTGCGTTCGTACTGCTCACGAGTGGAGGGCTGCTTCTGGTCAGCTTCGCGAACATGATCAATGCGGACGCGGGCTTCGAGCCGGAGGGCCGCTATCTGGTGAGGACGGCCGCGTTCGTTCCGGGGCGCAGCAAGTACGTTTCGGATGAAGACAGAATGCGGCTCTTCGAGCGGATCGAAACGGCCTTGGGCGGAGTCCCAGGAGTGCTTTCGATCGCCTACACGGACGTCCTTCCCCTTAACGGGAGGCAACCGATGGCCGACATCTCGCCGGCCGATCGGCCGCTGATTCCGCCTGAGGCCAGGCGGCTGGGCGAGTGGATGAGGGTGAACGAAGGGTACTTCGCTACCATGGGCATTCCTGTACTGGAGGGACGCGAATTCCGGAGGGAAGACCGACCCGATGAACCGGTAGGCCCGATCCCACGAGGGCAACCCCTTCCTGAGTTGCCGGTAGTCATCAGCGACGCACTGGCCCGCTTGCATTGGCCGGCGGAGAGCGCCCTCGATCAGATCCTGTACTGGGGGATCCAGGATCCCGCGGTGGTGGTCGGAGGGAGCTATGAGACCGGGTGGGACGTGCGCTACCCGCGGCCGTTCCCCCTTCGAGTCATTGGCGTGGTCGGCAATGTCAACCAAATCGGCATGGACGACGACCCACGATTCCAGTTCTATACACTCGGTACGTGGCGCCAGAGGCTGGTCCTGCATGCTCGAGGGGCGCCGGCGACGCTCATCCCTCAGATTCGGAGCGCGGTGGAGGCCGTCGATTCCGAGTTGGAGGTGGTCCAGGCTGAGCCGTACTCGCAGCGCATCGATGTGGTGGCTGCGGGTACACGATTCCAGTTCTTCCTCGTGAGTGTGTTCGCCGCCCTCTCAACCGCGATGGCGGTGCTCGGTCTCTTCGGCATCATGGGATACTCCGTTCGGCAGAGAATGCACGAGATCGGAATCCGTATGTCGATCGGCGCGACTGGGGCACAGATACGGACGATGATTCTAGCTCAGGGCGGTCGCATGATCGGAGTGGGGATCGTCCTCGGCGTGTTCGGGACCTGGGCCTCTGGTCGGATTCTCCGAGGAGTTCTCTTCGGGGTTGAGCCGACGGCACCTACGATTCTGTCCGGAGCCGTCGTGGTCATGGCCCTCGCAGCCCTCGCCGGTTGTATCCCACCTACACGCCGAGCGGCCCGGGTCGACCCGGTTGCGATCATCCGATCGGAGTAGGCTCGATATTCCGCCCTGAGCACGGCGTTGGTGCCTTTCCGGCCCAATCTAGCACGCCTTGACGTTAGTCACCCTGGACCAGGAAGCGGGGGTTGGCGCAGCTTTGCCCGGCCGGGGCAGTATGGCGCCCACACCCGCCGCCGTCTGGTCCCGGAGCAGCCGCTATCGACCCGATCGGGGGGGAGGCGGATGCGTCATGGCCTACCACGAGTCACCGGATGCCTCTAGCTTCCGCCCGCGGGTTGCCGACCCACGGCGACCCGACTGCTGACCTCGAGCCTTCAATCGGCTTCCCCCCGCCAGTGCCACCCGGAGACCCCCAATTGATGAAACCACTGTGCAGACGGATCACCCCTTTCGCCCTCGCCGTTACACTCCTAGGCGCGAGTTGCCCCCTCTCCCCGGCGGACGACGAAGGCTCCACTGATCCAGCCGAGCTCATCGGGGTGTGGTTCTGGACAGACGGTGTAGACGAGTCCTGGGCCGAGTTCAGCGAACCCGACGGTATTCGCAACATCTATGTCGGCTTGGTCGACCAATACTGCGAGGATTGGCTGGGGACATGGACGGCGTCGGAGGGCACGCTCTCTTTGACATTCAGCACTTTGAACGGGGTGCCCGAATTCGAGTCGGAATCCGTATCGTTCAGGATCGCGGACGGAAACTTGCTGATCACCGCGCCGGGCGAGCCGACTGAGGAGCACGGCCCGGTCAGTGCCCTTCCGTCTTGCGATGACTACTTCCCTGGAGCCCTCTGAGGGAGGCGCCATACCCGGGTGCGCAGTCCAGACTGACTGGCGAATCCTCTATCCCCCGCCGAGCCGAGCCCAAACCGGCCTTGCGGGCACCACCAGGCGCGGAGGAGTCCGATAGCACGCCCGTGTTTCGGGTCCGTCGAAGACGGCGAAGCCCGCCATGCACCCCCCTGACGCATATGGATTGTGACTCCCGCGCGGCGAGTCCTCACCCAGGCCGGGGCGGGCCTCAAGAGAGACTTCGGGGGATGCTGGGGAGCCTTCGAGAGGCCATAGAACGTCATGTGCAATCGCACCACCGGGCCGGAGGAGCCTACGCTCAGACGGGGTGGCCTCGTCTGGTGAGCGCGCGGAAACCTTGCGTTGGGAGGGAAGGCAGCGCATCCGTGGCGCGCAGGAAGCGACGCTGCTCGAGCGCCGCTTTCCCTATCAAGCTCCTCCCCGACGGCGCATTCTCCCGGCTCACAACGGGCCGCGATGAGCAGGCGCGCCCTCGGTGGGAGGCCGACGGGCGGTACGTCACCTACATCGCCGCCGATTCCGCTTCCGGAGGCCTGCAGAGCGACCCCGTTCGACGCCGGGCGGACGGCATCGGTGAAGTCGAGCTCGTGGCCAGCTTGGACCGACCCATCCTCGAAGGGATCATCACCAGCGACGGATGGCGGATCGTGCGTGTGGGCAATGCGGTGCTGAACAACGAAGTGGACATCGTGGCCATGGCCCCGAGCGAGGATACCGTTTCGGTCAGGCTGGCCTCGGGGTTCAGGGAGGCCGCGCTGGCCCCGTCTCCCGACGGTCGCTGGCTGGCGCACACTTCCGACGAAACACGCCGCTGGGAGGTCTACCTGCGCTCATTCCCCGATCCGACCATCACGAGGGCACAGGTCTCTCCCACGGGTGGGCAGGCGCCGGTCTGGAGCCGTGACGCCAGGGAACTGTTCTTCGTGAACGCCGACCGCGAGCTGGTCTCGCGGGAGGGTAACTAGGCAGGCCCCGTCGGGATCGGTGCGCCCACGAAAGGCTGGCCCTTTTCGCGGTCTCCGCCCCATACTGGCGCACGAAGACAGCAGATCCTCCCACTGCGGCACACCCGCCTCCCTCCCATGAGCAATACCGCTGCAGATCGCATCAACGCCGCACTCACCGGTCGATATCAGATCGAGCGCGAGCTGGGCGAGGGCGGCATGGCCACGGTGTACCTCGCCCGTGACGAGAAGCACAACCGCAGCGTCGCGCTCAAGGTGCTGAAGCCGGAGTTGGCCGCGGTGGTGGGGGCCGAGCGCTTCCTGGCGGAGATCGAGACCACGGCGAACCTGCAGCACCCACATATCCTGCCCTTGTTCGACTCGGGCGAGGCGGACGGCTTTCTCTTCTATGTGATGCCGTACGTGGAGGGGGAAACGCTGCGGGATCGGCTGGAGCGGGAGAAGCAGCTTCCCGTGGACGAGGCCGTGCGCATTGCTACGGCGGTGGCGGGGGCGCTCCAGGTGGCCCATGACAAGGGCATCATCCATCGCGACATCAAGCCGGCGAACATCCTCCTCACGGGAGGGCAGCCGCTGGTTGCCGATTTCGGCATCGCGCTTGCCGTGGGCGCCGGGGGAGGGGCCCGTCTCACGGAGACGGGGTTGAGCGTGGGTACGCCCTACTACATGAGTCCTGAGCAGGCCACCGGCGACCGGGCGGTGGGCCCGGCCAGCGACATCTATGCGCTGGCCGCCGTGCTCTACGAGATGCTCACGGGGGACCCCCCGTACATGGGGAGCACGGCCCAGGCGGTCCTGGGAAAGATCATCCAGGGAGAGCCGGTATCGGCCACGGCGGTGCGCCGGGCCGTGCCGACCAACATCGACGGGGCGATCCGAAAGGGCCTGGAGAAGCTCCCCGCTGACCGCTTCACCAAGGCGGGCGCCTTCACCGACGCGCTGGCGAATCCAGGCTTCCGACATGGCGAGCCAGAAGCGGCGACGTCCGCGCCCTCGGGAAGGCGGTGGAAACTCATCGCCATGGGCCTGGCGTTGTCCACGGTAGTCTCTTCCGCGTTGTCCGCTTGGGCACTGACACGGCTGCCCGAGCCCCAGGCACCCATCCGGGTGTCCATGGAGCTGGAGCCACGGGTGGACTTGAGCTCCGGTTCGGTGGAACAGGTTGCCATCGCGCCCGACGGGTCCTTCATGGTCTACGCAGCGGGCTTCACCGACTCGGGTGGGTTGCCGGGCCTCTGGCTCCGCCGCTTCGACGAGCTCGAACCCGTGCTAATAGCGGGTGGTCAGGCGGGGTCCGATCCGGTCATCTCGCCAGAGGGGGCCGAGGTCGCGTTCATAAACACGCTATCGGGTACGCTCAAGGTCGTTCCCCTCACGGGGGGCACAAGCCGGACCCTGGCGACGTCTGCGGGCTGCTGCACCCACTGGTCCGGGGATGGCTTCGTCTATTTCAGCTCTGCGGATCGCGACCTCATGCGAGTGCCCGCGGCAGGGGGTGATGTGGAGATGATCCACGACGACGGGCCCAATGCGTTTTCCTGGGCGACCACACGGAACGGTATGGCACTCCTGTTCGGGGTCGCCCGACCTGACCTGACTTCCGAGGTCAGGGCGATCCGGCTGGAGACGGGCGAGGTCACTACGCTGGTCGAGGGCATGGGCCAGGCGTATGAGCTCACCACGGGGGACTTGTTGATGGTGGACGCCCAAGGAACGCTCTTCCTGGCCCCCTTCGACGCGGATCGCCTCGAGTTGCTCGGCCCGCCGGTACCGGTGGTGAACGGGCTGGCTTTCACGGCGGGGGGCGCGACCTTCGATCTTTCCGATACGGGCACGCTTCTGTATTTGGCCGGGTTGGGCGAGGCTCCCCGTTACCGGCCGGTGTGGGTGGATCGGTCGGGCCGGGTGGAACCGGTGGATCCCGAGAATCCGGATTGGACCGTCAACCCCACCAGCCCGGCGAACAACCGGGGTTGGGCCATCTCCCCAGAAGGATCCCGCATGGCCATCGGGATCGCCGCCGACGACGGCAGCAGCGAGATGGACATCTGGATCAAGCGTCTGGGGCCCCCTTTCACCTTCTCACGCCTCACCACGGAGCCCGGTGAGCAGAGCCGGCCGCGGTGGACGCCGGACGGTAGCTCGGTCACGTACATATCCGGGGCGGAAAACGAACTGGCGTACAGCCTGTTCCAGGAGCGTGCCGACGACCTTGGGGAGCGTGAACTGCTGGTGGCGGGCCGGGGCGCTACCGACTCCGGGGTTCTGGAGGGCGTGCTGGCTGTCAACGGATGGCTGGCCCTGCGCCTGGGGACAACGGCGCTGGACAACGATATCGACGTGGCCGCCATCCGACCTGGAGAGGACAGCGTGCCCACGGGTCTGCTCACGAGTGACTTCAACGATCGAGCCGTCTCCATCTCTCCGGACGGACGGTGGATGGCGCATGAGTCGGACGAGACAGGCCGCACCGAGGTCTATGTGCGGTCGTTCCCCGACGCGACGCAGTTCAAGGAACTGGTCTCCTCCGGGGGTGGCTACATGCCGGTGTGGAGCCGGTCTGGGCGAGAGCTCTTTTACGTCAACGGACAGCGGGAGATGGTGGCCGTGGCCGTGACCCCGGGCGACGACCTCACCCTGGGCGCGAGCCGGGTGCTCTTCTCGCTACCGGAGGGGATACTCTTCGCGGAGACCGAGTTATACGCACTTTACGACGTGGATGTGGATGACCAGCGCTTCCTCATGATGATGGCGGACGGTGGCGATAGCGCCAGCCGATTGGTGGCGGTGTTCAACTGGCTGGAGGAAGCACTGGGGCAGGTGGGGAACTGATGCCCGATAAGAGGAATCGCCTGAACGCGGCCCTTGCCGACCGCTACACCATCGAGCGCCAGCTCGGCGAGGGCGGCATGGCCACGGTCTACCTGGCCGACGACCTGAAGCACGAGCGGAAGGTCGCCCTCAAGGTTCTCAAGCCCGAGCTCGCCGCCGTGGTGGGCGCCGAGCGCTTCCTGGCCGAGATCAAGACCACGGCCAACCTGCAGCACCCCCACATCCTGCCCCTCTTCGACTCCGGCGAGGCCGACGGCTTCCTCTTCTACGTCATGCCGTACGTGGAGGGCGAAAGCCTGGCCGACCGCATCGCGCGGGAGCACCAGCTTCCGGTGGACGAGGCCGTCCGCATCGGCAGTGATCTCGCCGACGCCCTGGACTACGCCCACCGGCAGGGCGTGATCCACCGGGACATCAAGCCGGCGAACATCCTCATGAACGAGGGCCGGCCCCTCATCGCCGATTTCGGCATCGCCCTGGCGGTAGGGTCGGCGGGCGGTGCCCGCCTCACGGAGACGGGCCTCAGCGTCGGGACGCCATACTACATGAGCCCCGAGCAGGCCACGGGAGACCAGTCCATCCGACCTACCAGCGATACCTACGCGCTGGCCTGCGTGGTCTTCGAGATGCTGGTGGGTGAGCCCCCGTATCCCGGAGCGACGGCCCAGGCGGTGCTTGGGAAGATCATCGCAGGCGGGCCCGTTTCGCCGCGGGAACAGCGTTCCACAGTCCCGGAGAACGTGGACGCCGCCATACGGTGTGCGCTGGAGAAGCTCCCCGCCGATCGCTTCGCCAGCACGCAGGACTTCGGCCGGGCGCTGCAGGA
>JBDHIL010000030.1:0-38718 GCA_039587465.1 Gemmatimonadota bacterium
GTTGATCCCCTGAGCTCATAGTCCCTCCCCCGCTGAGGCTTGGACCGCGGGCGGCGCCTTGCGGCGCCCCCCGCGGCGCAGCCAACTTGCGGCGCGCGGCCGCGATCCGGCCTTGTTCCCAAGGGACCCCCCGCTCCGGAGAGTGAGCCCTCGTGACCGAACTACTCGTAGTCCTCGGTCTGGCGCTTCTCGCGACACCGGTCATGGCGTTCGCGGCGCTCCTCAGGACCTCGTCTCTGCGCTCGGAGATCGAGCAGCTGCAGCAGCAGGTCTCGCGTCTCTCGAGACGTGTCGGGCACCTCGCCGAGCAGGTCCGAAGAGGTGGCGGGGTCGACTCCCCTGAAGCCGTCGACGAACCCGTGGTCGAGGAGTCACCGCCGGTGCGGGAGATGGTCCGGCCACGCCCGGCTGCGCTCACGACCGCGCCTCCGGTCGAGGAGCCGCCGCAGGCCACCACGGAGCAGCCGGCCACTGAGGGCGCCCAACCGGAGCCGGATGAGGGGCCGGGACCAGAGGCGGACGAGGAACCCTCCGTTGTGCCGCTCCCCGACGCAGTGCAGGCCGGGACCGAGGCGGAAGCCGAGCCCCAAGACGTCGTTGCCACCCCCGAGACCCCGCCGTCCGCGCCCGAAGAGGTCGAAGTGCCGGCCACATCGGCATCCGGAGCCGCTCCCACGACCACTCCGGATCTCGAGACCGTTATCGGCACGACCTGGGTCCTCCGCATCGGACTCGGCGTGCTCGCGATCGCGCTGGCGCTCTTTGCCCGGGCCGTCGCACCTCAACTTCCGCCGGCCGCGAAGGTGGGCGTCGCGTATCTCGGCGCGGGCCTCCTTTTCGGCGTCGGAAGATTGTACGAAGACAAGCTGGAGCGTTTCGCGCGACCGGTCATGGCCGCGGGCCTGACGTTCGGGTTCTTCGTCGCCTTCTCCGCCCATTTCGTTTCCGCCATGGAGACCGTCCCGCTTTCGGTCTCGCTCGTGTGGATGCTCGCGAGCATGGCCACGGTCCTCGTCGCCGCGGAGCGGTGGCAGTCAGAGGGTACTGCCGCCCTCGCAATCGTCCTCGGGCACGTCGCCGGATTCGTGGCGATCGGGCAGGCCGACGCCTACTCACTGGCGATCATCGCCGTCCTGGCGATGACCTCGGCCATGCTGGTGCTCCGGCACCGATGGTTCTCCTTCGGCATCGCCGCGGTGGTCCTGGCATACACCACGCACTTCGCCTGGATTCTGGCCGGCAGCGCTGCGCCCGATGGAGAGCGGAGTTTCCTCGTCAATCTCGCGTTCCTGACCTCCTATTACGCCGTCTTCCTCATCGCCGACGTTCTCTGGTGGCGGCGGCACCGATCGGCGCCGGAAGAGGCCGATCCGGAGCCGGGAGTGAGCCCCCGCTATCTTGGACCCGCAAACCTCGTCTTCTACGTCTCGCTCGCATCGTTCGTCTACGTGACGACCGGAGCGCAGGTGGAGTCGATCGAGTGGTTCTACGTCTCACTCGGCGCCCTTCAAGCCCCACTGGCGTGGCTGTACAGGGACGCTCATCACCGGGACTACGTCTTCTACCCGGCCTTCGGCACCATCCTCTGGACGCTGGGGATGTTCGCGGGATTCGACGCACTCACGCTGAACCTGGTGCTGGCAGCGCAGGCACTGCTGCTCCTCATTGCCGCACACCGGACGAGGCTCTGGGTCTTCCACGCGCTGGCGCAGGTCGCTCTGCTCGTGGCCTTCGTGCACTACTGGACCTTTGGGAAGCCTCAGCCGTCGACGTGGCCGCTCTTCCTCGGAGGCATGGGGCTCGTCGCGGTCTATTTCGTCAAGGCGTCTCTGGAGGAACTCTGGTACGCTGGCGGCTCTCGCCCGGAGTGGCTGGGGACGGACACGTCGGGAAAAAGTCGGGGCCTTGGCGAGCGGACGTTCGACCGCGTCTTCGCGCCTTTGGCGCCGATGCTGGCACCCGTGCACGCTGCCATCGGCGGGTTCGTCCTCGTTCGGGAATCCCATGCCCACTTCGGGTGGGGAGGACAGCTGTCGACGTTCGTCACGTTCTCCGCGCTGGCGCTCGTGGGCATGGTGCTCGCGCGTCGTCGCACGGCGCTCCTCTTCGCGCTCAGCCTGATGGCGGCCGCCTGCCTGCCGCTCGTGATGGGACGCATGGAGGCGGTACCCGACCCCGCTGCATGGTGGCCCGACGAATGGTCGGCACTGGTCCTGATCCTCGGGCTCGCTCTGGCGGCAGTGTCCCTCGCTGCAGGCGCCTCCAGGCGACTCGAGGAGACCCGGCTCGGTGAGGCGTTCTCCCACGGGCAAGTCGTGCTGGCGCTTGCGCTGGGCGCGGGCGCCATCGCCTCGTTCCCGCTGACGTTGGCGTTCCCGTTAGACGCGGTCTGGCTGGCGATCCCGTTCGCCGCTCTCGCCTTCCAGGAGTTCGTTCCCGAGCCTCCTGCGCGCGAGACCGGCAACGAATCCACCGCCGCCGGGGACGACGCGGATCCGGCCTTGGGCAGCCTCTCGGCGAGCACGATCATCTCGCTCGCTGCCGCCCTGCTGATGCTGCGTCTGGTGACGGCGGGCGTCGGCATCGTGGCGAACGGTCTCGTTTGGACCGCGGCCCTCTCGTGCGTCCTGTTCGGCTGGAGCTGGCTGCGCCGCAGTGAGTCGGCGGGACTGGCAGCCTACACGCTCCTGATGGTGGGATACACCTTCTTCCTTCTCGCACCGGACGTGGTGTCTCAGCTCGCGGCGTCTCCGTGGTCGGGGATCTGGGTCACGGCGGTTCCGATCGCGGCGGCGATGGCGATGGACGCCCTACGGGCAGACCAAGACGGCGACACTCGCCTGGACGGAAGGGACTTTGCCACCCTCGGTGCCTACGCGCTCGCGCTGACCGTGCTGAGCGGATTCTCGGCACTCCACCTGCCGGTCGGCTGGTGGGAATTCTCGGTGGCGCTCTTCGCCCTCGTCCTTCTGTCCGGACGCCTTCCTCTGCCGCTGGCCATGCCGGCCGCGGCCTGGGGGCTCGTGGGACTCCATGCCTGGTTTGCGATCGCCGAGGTGGGAACCTCAGGGGCCACCGAAGCACTGCTCCCCCTGATCCTATTTGGAACTGCCACGCTTTCCGCGCAGCGGCTGGTCCGTGGCCTCGAGGACCGGAAGCCCGGACCGAAATTCGCCGACTCCGTCGGGTTCGTCATGACGATCGCGGCGATCGGCACGATGATGGCCGCGATCTACGTGTCTACCCTCTTCGGGCCGCCGTGGGCAACCGCGGGATGGGCTCTCCTCGGCGGGGCGCTGATGGGGGCCGGCTTCGCCCTCCGGTACTCGCTCTACCGACGCACGGCCCTCGTGGTCTTCGCGATCAGCCTCGCCAGGGTGTTCCTGGTGGATACCCGGGGGCTGTCCAGTACAGCCAAGACCGGGGTCTTCTTCGTGCTCGGCCTGATCCTGGTCGGCGTCGGCTGGCTCTATTCGCGGTACGCCGACCGGATCAAGGAGTGGCTCTGACCACTCCCCGACCCAGCCGGCCCGCACAAGCCGCCGGCACCAGCGACGCGACGGCCGCGACCAGGCCCACCACCACACCCAGCACGGTGACGGCCATCCCCTGCGATGAAACCTGGGCCTCGGTCCTCTCCAAGCGGCGGGCGGTCTGAATCGATGTCGACGATCGCCGGCTCCGCCCTGATCGCGATCGGATCGCTCGGCGTGATCGTTCGCGCCCTGCACTTCGTGCGGGTCACCATGCCGGAAAACTACGGGAGGAACCCCGGATTCGGCGCGTTCGAGTCGATGGCTCTGCCGTGGTGGGGCGTGCTTTGCGGGGGCGTCGGCTTCGTGACGTCCGTAAAGGCCGCGGCGGTGACGTTTTTCGTCGGGCTCTTCACTCTGGGGCTGGTGGCACAGCTGCTGGATCGGCTGTTCGGCCGTTCCTCCTGAGGAGGGGAACCAAACGACAGGAGGGGGTGGGAGCCGCGGCTCCCACCCCCTCCTGTCTCCAGTCTCGCCGGGCCCACCGCGCGACCGGTACGATCCACGGACTGGAGCGCGGGATCGAAACGCCCGGTCGCAGCTGTCAGCAAATCACTCGCAGAACGCCGCGACCGTGAAACTCACCAGCACGTCCATCGAGAAGTCCTCGCCCTCCTGACGCGTGGTCTCCCCCTGCACGGCAACGTGGAAGTCCCCGCCTTGAAGTCGCTCGAGTAGCGGGGTCAGCGCAGTGCGTGTCGCCGTCACCACGAGGGCCGACGGCCCGGTTCCCGACGCGATCTCGACCTGAGTGGCGTCCGCGTCGCTCCCCTGGGTGCTCCGGAAGATCACCCGAGTCGACCCCGTGAGGACCTCGTCAAGCGCCTCCACACCGCTGCTGCCGCCGGCATCGAGAGCGAGGGAGGCAGATGTGACTTCGAAAGCGACGGGATCGGCGGCGCACACGCCCTCCGCCTGACGGATGAACTCACCCCAGGGGTTGCCAGTTTCCGTGCTGATGTTCTCGTCCTTGTCGATGATTCCGGCTTCGATGTCGGACGCGTTCATGCTGTTGACAGTGAGCGTGATGACTGGCGATGCCACCGGCCCTAGCGGATCCGAATCGCAGCCGGCCACCAAGAACACGGAGAGGGCGGCAAGCATCACTGTCCGATTCATGGTATCAAGTCCTCCAATGCGACGTGGGCAGTACGGGTCGAGGCAGCCGTAAGAGGGTACTTGATATTATTTAATCTTCAATCATTGTCCGGGCAACGATCTTCTGCGGAGGCCCCGCGCCGAAGCATCGGGAGCGGCGTACCACCCGATGGCATGACCGTACTCTCTGCTTTCGTGGTCTTGGCCCCGGTGTACCTTCTCGCGGCCGCCAGGACCAGCCACGCCCTCACGCCAGTTCGAACCTGTCCAGGTTCATGACCTTGCCCCATGCCGCGGCGAAGTCGCGCGCGCATTGCTCCCCGGCGTCGTCGCAGGCGTAGACCTCGGCGAGCGCACGCAACTGCGAGTTCGATCCGAAGACGAGGTCCACACGGGTGCCGGTCCACTCGGTTTCTCACCCTCGTAGCGGACCAGAATCGGGGGGCGGTGCAGTCCCTTGTTTTCGACCTCGGCGGACTCACTTCGGACGCACGCCCGAGGAGACAAGAGTCCCGCAGGGCCAGAAGACCTTGCGGGACCTTGTCATTCCTAGTGGGCGCTACTGGATTCGAACCAGTGACCCCCTGCTTGTAAGGCAGGTGCTCTAGACCAGCTGAGCTAAGCGCCCGAACGTACTTCTTCCAGCATTCACGCCATTTCTGGCGCCTGCTTCCTCAACGCACCCAAACGGGTGTGCATGTTCGCGTGCATGCTGAGCCCCGATTTCGCCGCCCGAAGCTCACCAGCCTCGAGAACGACGCGTAACATAGTCTCAGCGTCGGCCTGTTGGTAGGCGGTCTTGAGCGTCTGCACCGTGTTCCAGCCGCCTGCTGCCGCCACGTCCACGTCTGGCAGGTGTTTCCGCTCCGTTGCCCACTCCGTCGGTAGGCGTGCCAGAGGCTTCCCTTCTGCGGATCGTCCCGTGAGAGGCGGAGTAGCGCTCCCGATTCTACCCTCCCACGGACTTGATATCCTCAAGGCACGGACCCGGAAGAGGAGTCAGCGTCCACCTTAGCCGGACCGCAGCATTGGCGCCCCGCAAATGACGTCAGTCGGAATCAACGATCTGCCAGACCTCGAGCACGCTGCCCCACTCGGTATCACGGATGGCCACGTAGCTGGACTCATCGAGGAAGGCGACCGGAAACGCCGTGGATTCGATCGAGCCAACGAAGCCTTGGATCGGATCGAACACGTCGATCCCTTCGATCACCGGTGCAGCGCCGCGCGCGGCCCACACTCGGGAGTTCGGGTCGATCGTCAAGAGAAAGACCGGACTCACTTCGGACACGAATCCTGCGTCACGCACGACGCGAGCAGGGGTCATGCCACATCCCTCGACCAGGAACTGGAGAGGCCCAAGCGGCACCGATGCTTCCGCATCCATTGCCGTCCTCGGCGAGGGCGGCCTTCCCATCCGAAAGACCGCGACCGTGGAGTCGTCGCGACGCAGAGTCACTTCGTATCTTGGAACGGCACTGAACGCTATGTAGTCCGACGAGGCGCCCCATACCGCCGTGCGAGAGAAGACCTCTGGCACGGGCATCCGCCCACAAGGCATCTCAATCGGCGTCCACTTCGACTCGACCGTTGAGAGCGTGTCTACGCCGGCAGACGTCACGGATACCAGGGACTCGGTCATCGTCCCCGACTCGACTCCCCCAGCGGTGGTATACCAAAGTCCCCTGGGGGTCACGGCGAAACCGGGACCCCAGTAACTCGGCGCGATCGGTTGGCGGGCAACGTACTCCATGTCACCCGACCATCGGTGCACGAATCCGACGCCCGGGTCCATGACGAGGAGATCGCCGTTGGTGTCCAGCGAGAGAGCTGTCGGAGCGTCATACTCCCCCGGGCCCTGACCCCTCCGGCCGACCTCGCCCTGTAACTGGCCCGCGAGGTCAAACACGAGCACGCGGGGAGTGCTCTCGTCGAGCACGTAGATCCTCTCGTCAGCCGGGCTGATCGCGATGCCATCCGGCCACACGGCCCAACCCGTGTCGGGCATCTCGAAACCGAAGCGGCGCTCCAAGCGCATGGCCGCAGGGAGTTCAATCCCGGGGATCACCCACAGCGCCACGCCGAGTGAATCGGCCAGGGTGCCCCGGGGATCGAGATCTTGCGCTGCGTCGTGACACGCACCGATCAACAAGAGGGCTGCCGCAACCGCCGCCATCCGTGAGAGCATCGTAACTCCGTGTTGGGAGCGTCGATCTCTGGACACTCCATGTCTGTATCACTGCGGATATACTCCCGCGCAGCCGGATCAGGAGACACCCCTGGCGAACTACCCGCGGTGTGGACGTCCAGGACCTCTTCTCATCGGATGGGCCCAGAGGACCAGCCAGCCCGCCACGACTCCCGAAGTGTCCACGCCAGGGGTTGGTCAGGCCGGTGGTTGACCACCATTTCAACCCCCATCGAGTCGACGCGACTGACCAGTGCCTCAGAGAGTCCTTCCGCCGACCCGCAGCCGGCACGGGCCAGAGTCATCGCCAAGGGCAGAAGCGCACGGCACGCCTGCAAGCCATGGTACATGGTCAGGCAGAGGAATGGGGGAACGGAACTGGAAGCGATGCAGGCCACCGACTCTGGAATTCTGCTCCGCACTAGAATGCTTCCACCGGGTCGCGAGCCGCAAGCCGAGTGACCTGTGACCCCTGATGGCTTGCCGCGTCATCAACAATTCCTTGTTGTGTAGCTTCGCGTCCGGCTAGCCATGGGGCCGCTCACCCTCCGTGTGATCGGCAGGACAGGCGCTGCTGATCCGGCCTTGGTGTCACGCCTGGCCGCATGAACCGGCTACCTCTCGTTGAGGTCTCCGCCGGATACCGTATCCAGATGACCGACACACTGTCCCTTCTCGGGGACGCGCGCCGGAGCTCGGTGGCCACGTGGCGAATCTCGCATTGCTCGGTCAGGCAACGACTTGACGCCCTCCGCTTCATCGACAATAAGCTGGCACGGCCCGTGCAGCTTATCCGGGGGGGCGCCAGGTCCCGGTTCGTGCACAGGGAGAAACCAATGAACAGGTTCCGAGTCTTCGTGAAAATCGCATGCGGCGTAACGGTGCTCCTTGGTGTCGGGGGGTGTGTGAGTGCGACGTTCGTACCGACAGGTACTCTGTACCCGGCCAAAGCAGCGGACTGCGAGATTCAGGTGTTCAGTTCTGCCGCCCCAGATCGCCCTTATGAAGAAGTCGGCATCGTGGAGGGCGAGGGGGACCTGTGGAAGTCGGACCTCGAAGATGTGCTTCCAAGGCTCAAGGAAGAGGCGTGCGCAGGAGGCGGAGACGCCATAATCCTGTTCTCGACCGACACGTTTGCCGAAGGCGATGCGGGCATCCGGGTCCAACGGATCTCCGCCACTGTCATTCGTTGGAAGGCGAGCCTTTGAGCACAGGCCACTCACCGCGCCAAGTCGGGGCGCCACGGGCCGAGAAGATAGACCTGACGACTTTGGGATCATTGCTGCGGCAGCACACCGCCGACCCGCTTCGGGAAGAGCAAGCCAGGCCCCGTGGGCCACATTTCTCCTACGCGGGAAGCCGCTCCCTCGTCTCCATGAGCAATTCTATCGCATCCGCGAGGTGTTCCTCCGCGATGTGATGATCCCCCCGCTCATTCCTGAGGCGGTCGGCCCTCATGAGAACATCCGCAGCACGAAAGCCCTCGGGAGTCTCGAACTTGTAGCAGGCGAGTTCGACCTTCAGGCCATTGGCATCCTTGAGATAAATCGAGTCCATGAATCCCCGATCTCGCTCCAGAAACTCGATTCCCCGCTCACGCAGCCGGAATGGGACCTGCGTGAAGGTCGCACGCGAAACGTTGAACGCGATGTGCTCCACGCAGCCAATCTCGCGCGGGGCCGGGCGCCCTGCGTCTTCCCGGGATTCGTTGGTGAACACCGTGAGCAGCCGTCCGTCCCCAGGGTCGAAGTAGAGATGATTCTCGTCGGGTTTGCCGAGGTTCGGCTGCTCGAAGATGAAAGGCATCCCGAGCAGACCTTGCCAGAAGTCCACCGCGCTCTGCCTCGTTGAGCCCACGATGGTGATGTGATGCAGGCCCTGAACCTGAATCTTCTTCACGCCTGAAACCTCCGTGATAGGAGCCCGTCGGAAGGGCGAGCCGCACCTCGAGCTCAGATTGCCGCCGCCCGGACGTCTCACATCGGAAGTCCACGCGCTGCACATCCAATCGGTTGGCTGTCTGCCACCACACCGATGTCCGCCGCCCAGCCCGGGTCACCGAAGAAGCTACTCGTCCGTCAAGGCCAGATGGTGCTTCGCGGCGAGGACGCCGGCCTCCAGCCGGCTGCTCACGCCGAGCTTCACCATGAGGTGCCCGACGTGATTCTTCACGGTCTGCTCGCGGATGTCCAGCTTCTTGGCGATCTGCTTGTTGCTGAGGCCGTCGGCCAGAAGACCCATCACCTCGAGCTCGCGCTCACTGATGGGCGAGTGGCCGTGCTCGTCGGGCCCGCCCGCGAAGCTCGTCGCCACCGTCGCCAGCCACGGAGCTGCTGCGATCTCCCCACGCGACACCGCCCGCACGGCTGCCACCACGGCGTCTGGAGTCGCTCCAGGAGTGATGCATCCCAGGGCCATGTTACGGAGCGACGTGAGGCAGCAGTCGTCGACCCTGGCCAAGGCTTCGGGAGCGACCCTCGCCCGGCCGCCAACAGCCAGGAGATGCCTGACGCCACACTCCTCCTCCGAGTGATCGACCAGGATTATAGTCCGCAGTCCCGCACGCTGAGCGGAGACGGTCGGGATCAGCTCGGGTTTGGCGCGACGGTAAGCCACATCGAGCAGGAGGACATCGGGGTCGTGGTCTGCCACGGAAGAAGGGATGTCTCCCGCCTTCGGGTCATGGACCGAAACCCGTATATCGTCGGCACTCTCGAGCACCGTCTTCAGCCCGGCTTCTGCGATACCGTCGCATACCGCCAAGAGAACATGGATCATCACTTCCCCTCATCACAAAGGCGCCTGGGAACAACTCGTTAGGGGAGGGTCGGTGGCGGGCAGCGCCACTAGAATATAGTACTTTTGTACGCCGCATGGGGTACGCTTGGACGATTGTCCGGACCTCCGCATCACCAGAGATTGAAGCTGTCATCGGGTCCGGCGGGGGTCCCCGCCTGTTGGTCCCCTCCCAGGCGCCTCCCTCCGGGCCTCGGTGACAATGGCTTGGCCGGATTCGCTTCCGGGCAGGCCTATTTCTTTGACCGTTGCCGGTCCCGAGTCACGATCAGAGGATGAGGGAGAGAGGCAGCAGCACCACGTAGGCCAGCACGAGAAGGAGCGGGGCGGCCGTGATGGAGCCCTGGGCCAAGAGCCAGTAGCCCAGGGTCAGGGTCAGGAGCCCGGCAGCACCCAGGATCGCGTTCACCTTCGTGAACCGGAGGGCGGCAGGCTGGGTCGTCTTGGAGTCTTTGGTCTTGTTCGCCATATCGGTCGAATGCTACCCGCGTCGAGCGAGCAGGTCAATCGGCCAGGTGGCCCCGGAGTTCTTTCCTGGTGATGCCGAGGAGCTTCGCGGCTGCCGCCTCGTCGCCGCCACTCCCGCTGACGACTTCGCGGACGTGCCTCTTCATGGCCGCGACAAGGGTCAGGTCCGTTTCCGATGCCACTTCCTCACCAAGGACCAGGTGGTCGGCGCCAATGACCGTCCCCCTCGCGATCAGCGCCGCGCGCATCAGAGCATTCTCCAGTTCCCGGACATTTCCCGGCCACGAGTGTGCTCTCATTCTGGCGATCGCCTCGTCGGAGATCCGCCTCACGTCACGATGGGTTGCCTCCCGAATCCTGCCGAGGAGGGCGTGTGCCAACGCCTCGATGTCCTCCGCGCGCTCCCTCAGCGGTGGCACGTGGATCTCAACCACCTTGAGCCGGAAGTAGAGGTCCTCTCGGAAGGTGCCCGCCTGAACGAGTGCCTCGAGCGGCTGGTGGGTGGCTGCGATCACCCGGGCCGCGGTGAGCAAGGCAGTCTCACCGCCCACGGGGTGAAACTGTCTCTCCTGGAGTACGCGAAGCAGCTTGGTCTGGAACTCGGGGCTGGTGTCACCGATCTCGTCGAGGAAGATGGTCCCGGCTCCAGCCAACTCGAAGTAGCCCTTTCGCGAGGAAGTGGCTCCAGTGAACGCCCCCTTCACATGCCCGAAGAGCTCCGACTCCAGCAGCGTATCCGCGAGAGCAGTGCAGTTGACGGCGATGAAGGGCTTGTCCCCCTGGGCCGAGTACTCGTGGATCGCGCGGGCGATCACCTCCTTCCCCGTCCCCGTGTCACCTCGGATGAGTACTGTGGCCCGATTACGCGATAGCCCGCCGATCGTCTTGTAGATCTCGATCATCCGGGGATCGCTTCCAACGAGCTGTGCGCCCGGCAGGACCTCCGGTGCCTCCGCCTCTCCCTCTTCCTCCACGTTGAGAGCCTGATCCCGAAAACACCTCTCCGCGAGAGCCTGCAGCACCTTCGGGTCCACCGGCTTCACGAGAAAGTCGAAGGCCCCGGCCTTCATCGCGGTGACGGCCGTCTCCATGTCCTCGTGGGCGGTCATGACGACGACGTCCACATCCGTCATCGCCTCCCGGATCCGTGCCAGCAGTTCGAGCCCGGTCATGCCAGACATGCGCACGTCGGTGACGACGAGTCCCGGCTTGAAGGCCGAGAGTCTCGAGAGCGCCTTCTCGGCGCTCTCGGCGACCTCCACCTCGAACCCCGCGTGGGCCAGGCGAGTCCGGTAGACCTCGAGAGCGTCGGTGTCGTCGTCGACGACGAGGATGCGTTGGGTCATGGGTCAGTGTACCAAAAAGACGGAAGATCGGGAATCTCGGAGGCCCTCAGGCGAGCCATGTGCTCCCGGTTCCTCCTGTGCCGCACACGTGCCATGAGCAGGAGCACGAGCGCGAGCACCATCCAGAATACGGCTGAACGCGACAGCACGAAGAGCCACCCGTAGCGAGTCTTCACGTGGCTCCTCCAGTCCTCCTCGAACTGCCCTGTAGTGACTCCGAAGGTGAGGCGAAAGGCCGCCTCGAAGGAGCGGTCCCGGGTCCAGCGCTCGAGAAACAGTGCTAATCCACGATCTCCGGAGTCGGCCAACAAGAATGTGAGCGCGCTCGCCGAGAGCAGGTAGGCCGCGTCGGCATCGGCCCGCGCCCGCGGCCACCTCAAGGTGAGAGAGTCGAGATTCGGGGCCCGACCGAGTGCGATGAGCACACGAAGTCTCCAGGACTCATTCGCGTCCCACCCGCCGGAAGCCCACTCCGCATAGCCTTCGTCGAACCACCTCGGCGACCTGAGACCCCCGAGGCGCTGGTGCAGCGCGACGTGCGCCCATTCATGCCGAAGCGTCCGCAAACCATCCGGCCCCAGAATCCGTGTCCCCTCTCCGGTCGGCACGACGATGAGGCCCTCGCTGGGAATCGCGACGCCCGCTCGCCATTCCGGCACTGCACCACCGGTGAGAGCGTCCAAGGCGGCCGGGCTGTGCGCGAGCACGACGGTCACGTCGATGGGAAGTGTGTCGGGGAGCGCCGGCAGGGGGGGCATCCCGCTGAGGTAGTCGGCGACCCGCTGCGCCACGAGCGTGTCCCGCGAGGTGAAGCGCAGAGTGAACCCCGTCACAGACATACGTCCGTATCGCTCACCATCGAGAGAGTCGGGCACCAACTGTGGCACGGCCTGAACCGGCAGCTGCGCGGTTCCCAACACCAACGACGTGATCAGCGCCAGCAGGCTCACCCGCTGGCCAGCATCTCCAAGTTGGAGCGGACTGCCTCGTTGTGGGGATTGAGATCGAGCGCCCTGCGCCAGAGAAGGAGTGCCACGTCCCGGTCGTTGTCCTTGAAGACGATGGTACCGAGACGCATGTAGACGTCGTCACCCAAGCGTGGCGAGATCTTCACCGCCTTTTCGTATTGGATTCGTGCTCCCGCAGTGTCCCCGCGGGCGTACGCCTGATCTCCGAGGTTCTTGTGCGCTTGGGGAGGCGTCGGGCTGACAGCGAGCGCCCTCTTGTACAGCGCCTCGGCGGTCTCGATCTCGCCCCTACGCTCGAGCACGGCTCCAGCGTTCACGAGGATGGGGCCTGACTCGGGGTAGTTGGCCATCCCCTCACGTCCAACGGCGACGGCGTAGTCGAGGTCTCCGGCAACCGCGGACGCCAGCACGGTATACGCGTAGTACATCTCAGAGGGATTCTTGACTTTCGGAGACATCCGGTACGCGCGCAGCGAATCGAGTGACTTCGCAGCATCGCGGGCCTTCAGATGCACGATACCCTTCGCGAGATGTGTCGTGTGGTCGTCCGGACGGGCGGCCAAGACGAGATCGAGAACTTCGATGGCCTCTTCGTACCGTCCGAGAAGTTCGAGCGTGAGAGCGCGATTGCGTTGCACGGCGTAACTCTGGCCATGCGTCTCCGTCATCGCGCCAAACCGCTGCAGCGCATCCTCCAGGCGACCAGCCCGAAAATCCATCAAGCCCAGCATGAAGTTGGCCCTGGCCTGCTTCGGATCCAGGGTGAGGGCGCCTTCGAACTCTCGGGCGGCGTCCTCCATCATGCCCGAACGGTAGAATGCGACGCCCAGGTTGAGGTGCTGCTGCAGGGCTTCGTCCCCACCGGTCTCCGCAGCCGTGGACTTCTCCCCCGCCCTGCTGACGAAACCGGCCTGGATGAGCCCGTAGAGGGCCTTCCCGGTATCGAACTCCACCAGGCCGGCCTCGTTCATGATCTCACCCACGGTGCGTACGCCGTCGATGAAGGGAAGGACTTTGTGCTGGTCCTTCGTGAGCTCGACGTCGTCGTCCGCTTCGTCGGGGTTCTTGTCCAGCTGGAAGACCACATCGAACGAGGGGATCTTCTTTTCGACCTGACTCCATTCGTCCACCCGCCGGGCGCCCTCCATCAGCAGCGCTTCGGGTGGGATGCTCACGAGGAAGATCCCCTCCTCGTCCGGCATCTGGTCGGTGTCGAAGTGGAAGGACCCCTGGTTCCAGGCGAAGAGGTTGTACACGGCCTCTTCGATCTGCATCTGGATGAACTGGTGCAGCTTCTCCTCGGTGATGCTGTCCTGATCTACCAGAATCTCACCGAGCCTCTTGCCCTTCGATTGGACCTGCTGTTCCATCGCCGCGGACAGGTCTTTCCGGGTGATGACGTGGTTGCGCACGAGCAGTTCACCCAGGCGATCGGGGCGATTCAGCACGGAGGCATGAATGACCCGGCCCTTCTCGAAGTAGATGTAGCCGAAGTTAGACCTGTCCGTGATGCTCAGGCATCCCGTCTTCATCCCCATGGCCAACAACTGACAGATGTCCGCCAGGCTGACGTCCTGGAGTGCGCCTTCGATGGCCATTAGTCCAACTCCTCCTGCAGGAGGTCATGGAGCTGGGGCCACATGATCACCACGTTCTCGGACGAGGGGAACCAGGCGCCACCCTTCTTGGGGGGAGGCACCTCGATGGGCACGGGCTGTGCGGGCTTCTCCGCCCCCTTCGTGTCCTTGCCGCCGGCAGTCTCGGGGGCGGATGACTGGGCATCGTCTTCACCCCAGAGTCCCTCTGCGACCGGCGAGGCTGCCTCCACAAGCTCGATTTCTCCCTGCCCGGCACCCGCATCGACCTCGACGACGAGGCCACCCTCGAAGCGGGACCTGAGGCGATCGTCGATCTTCTCGACGTTGGCCGGGGGACGATCCGCCGCCAGCATCACGCGCGAACCGCGCCGCTTCAGAGCCTCGAAGAGGTGGAAGAACTCATCCTGGGCGCGTTCCATCTCCGACAGCGCCTCAAGCCCATGGACCAGAAGGAGGTCCACGGTCCACCACCGCTCACGCCACGCACCCGCCACCCCCGCGCCCAACGCACGGATGAAGTCCTGGGCGAAGCCTTCCACGGACGTTACGGCCATCCGCGCTTCGGGGTGGTCGGCCTGGAAGGTCCTACCGGCGGCGCCCATCAGCGTGCGCGCCCGCTCGGCCTTGTCTGCCCACACGTACACGGGATTGTACTCGGGCCTTTCGTCGGCCACGAGCTGCTTCGCGGCATTCACCGCCATGTTCGGAAAATCCCCGACGTTCGCCAGATCGGGACCGTCGCCCAGCCTGGGGAACGGCCGCTGCCGCTCCGCGACCGAGGTGAGCAGCGTCTCCGCCTCATCGAGCCGGTCGGGATCCTTCAGCAGACCCTCGGCAGCATCCGGCCAGGGGTTTCCCAAACGATCCAACTCCGAATCGATCTCGCGGAGCCTCTGGATGTCCTGAAGGAACTTCCCAACGATACCGTCCCACTCTTCGGGCTCGCCCCCCTTGAGGTACCCGGAGATCCGATCGGTGAGGTACCCTTCCCTCTCGGCCGCGTCCACGGCTTCCCGGAAGGCACTCCGCCACTCCTCCTCCTGCGCTTCCACCGTCTCTTCGAGCGTGGAGGTCAGGTCGGAGAGGAACGATCCGAACTCGTCGGAAGCCCCGGCGGACGGTTCCGCCGCGCCCCCCGCGATCATCACCGCAACCTCGTCCGTGGTGACCTGTCGTCCCTCCAGGTCCTGCGTCGCGAAGACCTTGTTGAGGGTACCCCCGAGTTCTCGGACGTTCTTGAAGGGCGACTTCCCGATTGCCTCGGCCACTCCGGGCTCGAGAACCTGTCCTCTTTCCGTGGCCTTCTTCTGGATGATCGCCACGCGGGTCTCATACTGAGGGACAGCCATGTCGACGAGCAGCCCACCCGAGAAGCGTGACAAGAGGCGGGCGTCGAGGCCGTTGATCTCCGCCGGCGGGCGATCGCTGGCCAGCACGATCTGACTACCGGCAGAAGACAGCTCGTCGAGGGTACGGAGAAGCATCTCCTGCGCCTCCGGCTGTCCCGTCAGGAATTGCACGTCATCCAGGAGCAGAATGTCCAGGTGTCCGTACTTTTCCTTGAAGGCCTCCGGCTGGCCCGACTCCAACGCCCCCTCGAGTTCCTTCAGATACTCCTCGAGTGCCATGTACTGGACGTTCGTCGCACTCCCGGTCTTCCGGGCCTGGTGGGCGATCGCGCTGAGGATGTGGGACTTTCCCAAACCGGACGCCGAATACACGAACAACGGATTGTAGCTCGTTCCTGGCGCATCGGCGGCCCGACGGGCAGCCGCCGCGGCGAGCCGGTTGGCCGGCCCGACGACGAATGCGTCAAAGGTGAATTTCGGATCGAGATCCGTCATGACCGAATGTCTTCGGGGTGCGACTCCCCACACCGGAGCACGGAGAGAACGGAAGGATGACAGTAATTATCGGCCCGGACGGGCGCGAATAAAAGGGCTGGCATCACGCTTTCTCCCTGGGAGCGGTCGCCCACGCGGCCGCCGCGGCGAGATCCTCCGGCAGAGGCGCTTGAAAGCGCACCTTTTCTCCACTGTCAGGATGCAGGAAGACCAACTCCTTGGCATGCAGAAACTGCCTCGGCGTTCTTCGCGCCAACTCCTGCGCCCACCTTCGTGCAGGCCCGCCCATGCCCCTCTCCCATCCGACGCCATACGCCGGATCTCCGACCACCGGATGACCCACGTGGGCCAGGTGGACCCGAATCTGATGGGTACGACCCGTGCGGAGGGCCACATCCAGCAGATCGGCTCGATTCCATCGCTCCCGCACGACAGCCCTGGTGACGGCTGAACGCCCCCCCTCGACGACGGCCATCCGCTTCCGGTCGCGAGGGTCACGCCCGATGGGTGCGTCGATGGTAATGGGGGAATCGTCGAGGTGGCCCCAGGCCGCCGCGCAGTAGAGGCGCTTGACCTTCCGGAGCCTCAATGCGTCCGACAGGCTTCGGTGCGCGGCGTCCGTCTTTGCGACCACCATGAGGCCGGAGGTATCACGATCGAGGCGATGCACGATCCCGGGCCGCAGACGACCTCCGACGCCGGAGAGGTCCCTGACGTGGTGCATCAGCGCGTTCACGAGCGTACCGGACCGGTGCCCGGGCGCTGGATGCACCACCATTCCGGAAGCCTTGTTGACCACAAGGAGTGACTCGTCCTGATAGACGATGTCGATCGGCAGGTCTTCGGCCTGGATCTCCACCGACTCGGGCGGCGGGAGATGGACCGTGATCCGGCTCCCCTCCTCGACCTTCTCCGACTTCTTCGGGATGCGCCCATCCACCGAAATGCAGCCGTCACCGATCAAGGCCTGGACCCTGGTGCGGGACAAGTTGAGCCCGTGCGACACGAACTGGTCCAGCCGCCCCTCCTGCCCTGGCGCAACCAGCAGTTCCTCGTGAGTCCCGGGATCGGACTCCTTCGCCCCGTCGATCACTTCTCGGCAGCCCTCTTCAGGAGGCCTCGACTCGGAGGCCGATCTGAGCCAGCGTGCCGTCGAGATCCACCTCCCGAACGTGTGGGTAACCCTCCGGGGCCCCTTCGCCACCAGCCACCACCGAGACCGCCAGCGTCTCCCCCGCGATGAAGGCCTCGTGGGCAGCCACCGCCTCCTGGACAGCCTCCGGCCCCGACACGGCCAAGCCGATACGATCGGTGATTTCGAGGCCGGCATCCTTCCGCAGCCGCTGGATCCGATTCACGAGTTCCCTGGCCAGTCCTTCCGCCAGGAGTTCGCCGTCCATATCCGTGTCGAGAGCGACGGTGAAGCGTCCCTCGCCCTTCACGACCAGCTCTCCAGACGCCTCCTGAACGACCTCCAAGTCACCCTCCTCGAGCGGGCTCACCGCGCCGTCTACCTCGATCTCGACGCGGCTCCCACCCTGGAAGGTTGCCAGGGCCTCCTGCGAGAGCTCACGGATGGCATCGGCGGCCTGCTGGGTCTTCTTGCCGAAACGGGGCCCGAGCGCTCTGTAGTTGGGGCGCGGAAGGAGCGTTACGAGGTCGCTGGCCGAGGTCATGAACTCGACTTCCTTCACGTTGAGCTCTTCCTTCACCAGGTCGAGTACTTCGCCGTCGAGAGTCCTCCCGCCCGGAAGCACAGCCTGGATGCGCCGCAGAGGCTGACGAACCCTGATCTGGACGTCCTCGCGGGCTGCACGACCCAGCGACACCAGGGCTCGCACTGCTTCCATGTCCTCCTCCAACCGCCGGTCCACGAGCTGCGCGGCCGAGGGATAGCGCTCGAGGTGGACGCTGCCGCCCGCCAGGGCCCGATGCAGCCAGTCAGCCGTAAACGGCACGCAGGGTGCCGCCAGCAGCGCCACTTCCCGCAAGGCCTCCCAGAGCGTCCGGAACGCCGCCTGGCCATCGGCCTCGCCCGTGTTGCCCCAGAAGCGAGCCCTCGATCGGCGGACGTACCAGTTGGAGAGGTCCTCCACGACGAAGTCGGCCAGTTCTCGGTATGCCCGGGTGAGCTGGTATCCGTCGAGGCTCTCGGTGACGCCGTGAACGACGGAATCCAGGCGGGAAAGCAGCCACCGGTCGATGAGCGGCCGGTCTGCCGGCACCGGGTCTTCCTCAGAGGGCTTCCAGCCCTCCACGCCCGCATAGAGCGCGAAGAACTTGTAGGTGTTGAACAGCGTGTCGAAGAACTTCCGAGCCGCCTCCTTCACGCCCGCGGGGTCGTAGCGCTTCGGGACCCAGGGATTCGATGAAGTGATGAGGTACCAACGCAGCGCGTCCGCGCCGTGATCGCCGATGGCATCCCACGGCACGACCGCGTTGCCCCGGGTCTTCGACATCTTCTGACCCTCGGCGTCCAGGATCATGTCGTTGACGACGACGTTCCTGAACACGGGGCCGTGACCCAGCATCGTGCCGATGGCGATCAGGGAGTAGAACCAACCCCGTGTCTGATCCAGGCCTTCGCAGATGAAGTCCGCCGGAAAGTGGCGCTCGAACTCGTCCTTGTTCTCGAAGGGGTAGTGCCACTGCGCGTACGGCATGGCCCCGGAATCGAACCAGACGTCGATGACTTCGGGCGCCCTGTGCATTTCCCCATCGCACTCGTCGCAGCTCCAGCGCACTTCGTCGATGAAGGGTCGGTGGGGATCGAAGTCATCCGGCAGCCCGCCCGCAGCGCCGGCGAGTTCGTCTAGGGATCCGATCCACTTCAGATGGTCCACATTCTTGTCGCAGGTCCAAACGGGCAGAGGCGTGCCCCAGTAACGATCGCGGGAGAGAGCCCAGTCGACGTTGCCACGCAGCCAGTCGCCGAAACGCTTGTCCCCGACTTCCGGCGGATACCAATTCACTTGGGCGTTGTTGGCGATCAGCTCGTCACGCAGCGTGGACGTGGCTGCAAACCACGAATCCCGTGCGATGTACAGCAGTGGCGAGTCGCACCGCCAACAGTGGGGGTAGTTGTGGACGGCCGAATCGATCTTGTAGAGAACGCCTCCGCTCCGCAGCTCCTCCACCAGGAGAGGATCCGCGTCTTTCACGAACATGCCTCCCACGACGGGGACCCCCTCGACGAAGTTGCCTGCTTCGTCCAGCGGATTCAGCATCGGTAGCCCGTGACGCTGACCAGCAGCGTAGTCGTCTGACCCGAAGGCCGGCGCCATGTGCACGATGCCCGTGCCGTCTTCAGCGCTGACGAAGTCCTCCGCCACCACGGTCCACGCGTTCATCGGGTCCGCCGGCACAGGGACGAGATCGAGCGGCCGCCGGTATCGGAGTCCCGCGAGCTCTGATCCCTTGTAGCGGGCCACCACCTCGGCACCCTCGCCGAAGATCGCCTCGACGAGGGCTTCAGCCACTATGAACCGACGATCCTCGCCTTGCACGGCCACATAGACCAGGCCGGGATGCACTGCGAGCCCCACGTTGGACGGCACCGTCCAGGGGGTCGTAGTCCACACGAGAAAGGCCCTGTGTTCGGGATCCGGCGTGCCGTCCTCGAGCAGCACATCTGCGATGAAAGTGAGCGAGGGGTCCTCGACGTCGCGGTACCCTTGGGCGACCTCGTGCGATGACAGAGTCGTCCCGCACCGCGGGCAGTAGGGCACGCTCTTGTGGCCGCGATACAGAAGGCCCTTGTCGGCCAGGGTCTTCAGGATCGCCCACACCGATTCGATGTACTCGGGATGGAACGTGACGTACGGACGCCAGTACTCGAGCCAGTAGCCTATGCGCTCGGAGAGTTCTTCCCACTCTTCCTTGTACGTGAAGACCGAATCGCGGCACGCCTGGTTGAACTCTCGGATGCCGAGTGCCTCGATCTCGGGCTTTCCGCTGATGCCGAGCTTCTTCTCTGCCTCGATCTCAACGGGCAGGCCGTGCGTGTCCCAGCCGGCGATACGGGTGACGCTGCGCCCCTCCATCGACTTGTGCCTACACACGAGGTCCTTGATGGTCCGGCTGATGATGTGGTGCAGTCCAGGCCGCCCGTTCGCCGTGGGAGGTCCCTCGAAGAAGACGAAGGGCTCTCCCCCCTCCGTGGCCTTGAGGGTCTGGCGAAACAGGTCTTCGTCCCTCCATCGGGCAAGGATGTCTTCTTCCAGTCGCAGAAGACTGTTCGGCAGCTCAGGATAGCTCATCAGTAGGCTCTATAGCTGTCCCACGACCCGCGACACCACTCGGGTGAGATCGGGCTGGGCATTCGTTGCGATTTCGATGATCTTCGGCACGTCGACCGGCGCCAGCGCGTCCGGCAAGCACTCGTCCGTGATGATGCAAAGGCCCAGCACGCGCATACCCGCGTGCCGGGCCGCGATCACCTCCGGCACCGTGGACATGCCCACAGCGTCGGCCCCGAGGGCGCGCAACATGCGGTATTCGGCGCGGGTTTCGAGTGCAGGGCCCGTCCACGCGACATAGACCCCTCGATTCAGCTTGATCCCGAGATCCATGGCCGCGTCGAGCGCGAGCGTCTGCAGCTCGCGATCGTATGGTTCCGACATGTCGGGAAAACGCGGGCCCAACTCGTCGAGATTCGGGCCGATGAGCGGGTTGGAGCCGAGCATGTTGATGTGATCGTCCAACAAGATCAGCTCACCCGCCGCCCACAGTGGGTTCATGCCACCGCAGGCGGCCGTGGCAATCAGGGTGTCCGCACCGAGCAGCCGCATCACGCGAACCGGAAAGGTGATCTCCTGCTGCGAATACCCTTCGTATACGTGGAACCGGCCCTGCATGGCCACGACTGGCGTTCCTGCCAGCGTTCCGAAGATCAAACGCCCGGCATGACTCTCGACGGTCGGTTTGGTGAAGCCCGGGATGACGTCATATGAGACCACGACCTCGGCGTCGATCTGGTCTGCCAGCGCGCCGAGTCCGGTACCCAGGATGATCCCGACACGGGGTTCCATCGCCGTGAAGCCCCTGACCGCACGAACGGCGTCCCCCAGGCGACGCATGCTCCTGGACTCGTCAGGCATGATGGGGCTCCACCTTCTCCGCGTGCTCCAGATCGTCGATCAGACCGCTCATCATTCGGACCTGCTTTCGTCTTCCGGGTCAGGCGCCTCGAGCGACAGGAAGAGGGTCCCGTCGTCGGCCTTCTCCGGCTGCGCGGCCCCAACTCCCTCACCCTCGGAGTCCGCTCCGTCACCCGGTAGCGGATGCAGGCCGTACGCCTTCGTCAGCGCATCGAGCGAAGGGCTCGAAGGCGGTTGCCCTGGAGAAGCCCCGTGGCCGTCGTCCCGGTCGTCCCGATCCTCTCCGGTCCGGCCCTCGGATTCCGAGCCCGTGTCGGGCTCTGCGAAGGCTTCATCCGGGGCCGCGGTCTCCTCGGTGCGGCTGCCACCGAGGCTGAGCTCGATTGGGCGGTCCTCGAGGGGCTCGCGTTCCTCCTCCACGCCGACCACGTCCAGTTCCCGTTCCAGTAGCTGACGGAACGCCTTGAGGAAGCGAACCCGGCGACGCTCCATCTCCTGCAGCGCGGCCGTCGCCTGGGAAAGCTTGCGCTCGGCGTCCCGAAGCATCGAGCGAACCTCCGCTTCCGCCTCGTTGCGCATGCGACGGGCTTCGGTCTGCGCCTCGGCCAACACGACGTCAGCCTCCCGCTTAGACTGGTGCTGCATGTCCGAACGGAGTTCCTGTGCCGTAACGAGTGCGTCCTGGACGGCCTGCTCGCGTACGGATTGGGCATTCACCTGCCCCTGAAGCGCCTCGGATCGCTCTGACAGTTGGATGTTGGCCCGCACCAGTTCCTCCATGCGCTCAGCCACCATCTCAAGGAAGGTCTGAACTTCCTGAGGGTCGAATCCCCGGATGATGCGCTTGAAGTCTTCGTGCTTTTTCCGAACGTCCAGCGGTGTGAGGTCAATCATCGAACCCTCTCTCCAAAGAGTGCCGTGCCAATCCGGATCATGGTGCTCCCCTCCCGGACGGCGATGTCCAGATCATTCGTCATTCCCATCGAAAGCTCATGGCCCACCCGATCACTCCGCTCCCTGACCCCCTCCAGCGTCCGGCGGAGCCGTTGGAATGCCCTACCGAGGATGACCTCGTCCTCCACGAACGGCGCCATCGTCATGAGGCCATCGACCTGGAGTCCCGCCATCTCGGAGATCTGATGGATGCACTCCTCCGCCCCCTCGAGGGCCAATCCGCTCTTCTGCTCTTCCCCGGCCGTATTCACTTGAACGAGGACCCTGAGCACTCCGTCCTGCGCTGCACCGGCCCGGGCCAGTCGCTCAGCCAATTTGATAGAATCCACCGAATGTACGAGGTCCGCCAGGTCAGCCACTCGCGCAGCCTTCCTGCCCTGTACGTGTCCGATCATGTGCCAGGTGACGCGGTCCCGTCCCAGGACGCCGACCTTCTCCTCGAACTCGTCGACGCGGTTCTCCCCGAGATCACACAGTCCGGCCTCCAGGGCAGCTTCCAACGCGCCGATGGGATGGCCCTTGGTAACGGCGATGAGACGCACCTCTGCGGAGGCACGGCCCGCGGCCGCCGCAGCGGTCTCGATCCGTTCCTGAACGACCGGCAGCGTTCCAGCCAGTCGAGCGCGGTAGTCTAGTCTATCAGTCGTATCCACTGGACAAAGAAAGGGACCCCGCCGAAGCACCGGCGAGGTCCCTTTATCAGGCTCCCAGGCGCAGGCTTATCTGACCTGGAAGGTAATCCCGAAGGAAACCCAGACAGGCACCCTCTTGTCTCGGTTGAGTGCCGGTGAGAACCGGTAGACCTCAGCCACGGCCATCGCCGCATCGTCCAGGGCCTGGTGCCCGGACGTCACGTCGATACGGCGATCCTGCACCTGGCCCTCTTCATCGATGAAGAAGTAGACGCGCACCGTCCCACCGATACCCGCGTCCCTGAGAAGCGGGGGATACTCCCGTTCCATGGCCCGCACGACCTCGTTCCGGTTCTGGATGTCCGGAGCCACCGTGAACGGGGTGAACGTCGGCGCAGCTGAGAGATCCGTGCCCATATCCTCGGGGGGCGGGGGCAACTCGTCGACCGGGTTCTCCTCGAACGTGGTCGGCGCGATCGTGATGTCCTCGTCGATGTTCGCCTCTGCGATCACCGGTGTGGCCGGTCGCGCAATCTGCTGCGGTGGCGGCGGAATCTCGATCTCCGGCGGGAGTTCAATGGCTTCGAGCTCCTCAGCCGTATACGAGAAGTCCTCGGCCGTGAAGTCCGGCCAGTATGCGAAAGCCCCGAAATGCATCACGGTAGCCACGATCATCGACCCCCAGAACCAGGAGCCGAAGTTTCGCTTGAGACGGTCATTGGCCGTCTCAGCGATCACGCCCGAAGGCACGGCCTTAGCGTTCATCGTCTCTCCCTCTGCATCTGCTGCTCCAACTGAGCAGCGAAGACCACCCGGACCACCCCGGCGGCCACCAACTCCTGCTGCACCAGATCGATGAAGCGATACGGCACTTCCCGATCTCCACGGATCGAGATCACCAACGCCCTGTCCGAGGCGGCGTACAGCGGAGCCACCACCTGGGAAACCTCGGTCATCTCGTAGGACTGATCGTTGATGAAGACCGCCCCGTCCCGATCCATCCAGATGTTGAGGATGTTCTTTCCCTTCTCATCGATCTTCTGGGCCGCTTCGGCCTCAGGCCACGTAATCGGGCGCTCCTTGTCCGACGGGAACACGGTGGTGACCATGAAGAAGATCAAGAGCAGAAACGCGATGTCCGCCAGCGAAGAGGAAGGGATCTCCTCGGAAGCCTTGGACTTGCGCTCGAAGCCGCCTCTCATCGACATGCTTCAGCCCTCCAACAGTTGGAGGGAGATACGCTCGGCGTTCGCCTGGTGGAGCGCGTCGAGGACATCGACCATGAATTTGTACGGTGCGTCGGGATGCGTCTTGACGGCCGCGATGAGATTCGGGTTCTGAGCGACTCCGTCACGCCACAGTGCCTCGATCTCCTGGGGCCGCACCTGCTGCACCTGCTGGCTCTCACCGCGCTTCACATCCACGATGCCCGTGGGCTGAATGATGAAGTGGATGATGTTCTTCTGGCTGACCTGAACCTCCTCCGACTGCTCCGGAAGCACGATGGCCAGTCCCTTGTCCTTCGGGAAGACCGTCGTGACGAGGAAGAAGATCAACAGCAGGAAGGCGATATCCGCAGTAGAGGACATCGGCACCTCGCCACTGACTTTCGACTTTTTCTTGTTTAGGACTGCCATGTGCTCATCCGTGGAGGCAGGGGCTCATTAAGAAAGTACTGGAGCTGATGGGCAAAGGTTCCTGACTATTCTTCGGACGATGCCTCGGGAGCAGGCGTCGATGGTGCGGGAACGGACCTCGGAGCGGGTGGAACCGCAATCGCGGGCGTCGGCACATCTTCCTGCGGCTGGAAGATCTCGATCTTGCCTTCCTTCTCGAGATCCCACGCAAGATTGATGATGCGCTGCGATCCGTGCTCCATGTCCACGATGAGTTGGTCGATGCGGGTGACGAAGAAGTTGTACCCGATGTTGACGGGCACGGCGATCACGAGACCCGCAGCCGTAGTGAGCAGAGCGACCTTGATACCGCCCGCCACCAGGCTGGGATTCACGTCACCCGACGCTTCGATCGCGCTGAACGCCAGGATCATGCCCGCCACTGTGCCGAGGAAGCCCATAAGCGGGGCGACGTTGGCGATGGTGGCGAGAATGACCAGCCCTCGCTCAAGAAAGCCGAGTTCGATCGCACCGGTCGTGGAAACGGCCTTCTCCAACTCACCCTTGGCGATGCGGGCGGTCTTGATCCGCCGGAGTCCGGCGAGAAGAATCGCCGCCGCTGGGCCCGGGGTGTCGACCGCAATCGCGATCGCCCCGTCGATATCTCCGGCCCGGGCTGCTTCCTCGACCCCTGCCAAGACGCTTGCGGTGCCCCGGTGGGCCACCCAGAGGGTCCAAGCCTTGGCGATGATCACGCCAACGGCGATGAGGGAGCACAGCATCAGCGGGTACATCATCCACCCGCCATCGGCAAACAGTGTCAGTAGCTGGTATTGGGTGCCCACGAAGGACTCCCTCCTGTTCGGAAAATCCGCCCCGAAGGGCTCCTGCCCGGGAAATAACCCGCGGAATCTAGGTCGCGCGGCCGGAACGTGTCAACGTGACTTCCTACCAATGACTACGGGCGTGCAGGCGCGTTCTTTCAGGCACTACAGCCCCCCTCGGTGACGCAAACGGCCCCTACGGCTTGGGGGAAACCACACCAGGGGCATCGTCGATGGGCACAGCACCCGCCAGGATCTGCCTCAACTGCTCAGAACTCACATCCCGCTCGAGCCGCCCAGCGGTGGCGATGGATACCTGAGCGGTCTCCTCACTGACGACGATCACGAGGGCGTCCGTCTCCTCGCTGAGGCCCAACGCAGCACGGTGCCTGGTGCCCAATGACCGATCTGGAACGCTGGACTGAGTCAGGGGCAGGATCGCCCCCGCGGTCCTGATCAGATCCCCGCTGATGATGACCGCCCCGTCGTGGAGAGGTGAGTTGGGTGTGAAGATGGTGGCCAGCATCTCTGCTGAAACGCGCGCTCTCACCGGACTGCCGGTTTCGGCGTACTCGTCGAGGCGCACCTCCCTCTCCACCGCGATGATAGCGCCGATGCGGCCCCGTGAGAGCCGGCTGACCGCCTCGGCGATCTCGTCGGCCAGGTCGCTGCCCTCCATGCGCTGGAACAGCCGGATCATCCGGCTCTGCCCCAGTCGAGCCAGCGCGGCCCGGAGTTCTGGCTGGAAGACGACCAAGGCGCCGATGGCGCCATACTGGAAGAACGTCTCCAGGATCTTCCGGATCAGGAAGAAGTCCATCAGGCGGGCTGCCAAGTATAGAGCCCCGAGGAGGATGACCCCCAGGAGGATCTGCATGGCCCGCGTTCTCTGGATCAGCACCAGCGCGCGGTAGAGCAGGAAGGCCACGATGAGGATCTCGGCTACATCTCCCCAACCGGGCCTCAGGAATTGCAGCTGCTCCTGCATACGGCCTACCCGTCCTGCCTCTTCGCCGTCCACGCCGCTGCTGCGGAGATGGCCTCGATCACCCGAAGCGCCTGGACGACTGGTTCTACATCATGTACGCGGAAGATCCGCGCCCCTTCAAGATACGCGGAAACGCAAGCGGCGACCGTCCCATGAAGCCGTGCCGACGGTGGGGAGTCCAGCACAGCCCCCAGAAAGCTCTTCCGACTCGGCCCGACCAGTACGGGAAGCCCCAGGCCATGAATCGACTTCAGATCGCCCAGAAGCGCCAGGGACTGCTCTGCAGTTTTTGCGAAGCCGATGCCCGGATCGACCACGATGGCCTCCCGGCGTATCCCTTCCGCGACCGCGCGGCGCACCGAACGCTCGAGTTCGTCCGCCACCTCGTCGAGCAGATGCTCATACTCCGCCAGGGAGGCCATGGTGGAAGGGTCGCCGCGCATGTGCATCAGCACCACGCCGGCTCCCGCCTCTGCGACCACGGAGGCCATGTCCGCATCGTGGAACAGTCCGGACACGTCGTTCACGACCTGGGCCCCGGCCGCGACAGCCGCTCTCGCAACCTCCGCTTTCCGCGTATCTACGGACAGTGGAACGTCGAGCCGCCCGCGAACGGCTTCGAAGAACGGGACAACCCTGTCGAGTTCTTCCTGCGGCGAGACCGGCGCAGCCCCCGGGCGGGTGGACTCGCCGCCGATGTCGAGCATGCCCGCACCCTCGGCGACCATGTGCTCGGCCCGTGAGAGCGTCGCGTCCAGGTCAGGAAGGGTGCCGCCGTCGGAAAAGGAGTCCGGGGTGAGATTGAGAATGCCCATGACGACCGGACTGGCGAGGGAAACCTCGCCTCCCCGGATGGCCCAGGAGGGCCCTGTCACCGCAGCGGTTCCTCCTCGTCGGGTGCCGGCGTATAGCCGGGGGCGGCCCCCGGCAGCGGCCCGTCACCCCCAGGCAGCGTCAACGGCGACGACGGAGCGGCCTCGGGCGAGGCAGACGCCTCCGGAGCCTTCGTCGGAGGCGCCGGTGGAGTCGGAACCGGGGGGAGTGATTCCCCTCGCTCCAGGGCCTCGACATGATCGCGTCCAAGGGACTCGCGTTCCAGCAGCGCCTGGGCGATCCGCTCCAGGAGCTCCCGGTGCTGCTCCAACAACTCCCGCGCTCGCTCGTGAGCGTCATCGAGGATGCGCTTCACCTCCTGGTCGACCAGCGATGCCGTGTGCTCCGACACGCCCCGGCGGTGTCCGATTTCACGGCCCAGGAACACCTCCTGCTCGGGGTCGCCGATCGCAACGAGCCCGATGATGTCGCTCATGCCGAACGAGGTCACCATGCGCCGGGCCATGCCCGTCGCGCGCTCGATGTCGTTGCCCGCACCGGTCGTGATCGCCTCGGGACCGAAAGTCATTTCCTCAGCGACTCTGCCGCCGAAGAGCATGGCGAGTTGGCCCTCCAACCATTCCTTGGTGTAGGAGTGGCGGTCCTCCTCGGGCAGGCTCGCGGTGATGCCCAAAGCGCGACCTCGTGGAACGATGGTCACCTTATGAATCGGGTCCAGACCCGGGATCTTGAGGCCCAGGACGGTGTGCCCCGCCTCATGATAGGCCGTGAGCGTCCGTTCCTTCTCCGTGAGGACCAGGCTCCTGCGCTCGGTGCCCAGCATGACCTTGTCCTTAGCCTGTTCGAAGTCGGCCATCGAGACCCGGTCCACGCTCCGGCGGGCGGCAAGGAGCGCCGCTTCGTTGCACACGTTCGCCAGATCCGCACCACTCATGCCCGGCGTGCCTCGCGCGATGTAGCTCAGCTCGACGTCGTCTGCCAACGGGAGCTTCTTGGCGTGCACCCGTAGGATGCCCTCGCGGCCCTTCACGTCGGGGGCGTCCACCACGACCTGGCGGTCGAATCGGCCGGGCCTGAGCAGCGCAGGATCGAGCACGTCTGGGCGGTTCGTCGCCGCCAGGAGAATGACTCCCTCGTTGGACTCGAAACCGTCCATCTCCACCAGGAGCGCATTCAGTGTCTGCTCACGCTCGTCGTGCCCACCACCGAGGCCCGCCCCACGGTGCCGGCCCACCGCGTCGATCTCGTCGACGAAGATGATGCACGGAGCGTGTGCCTTACCCTGCTCGAAGAGGTCGCGCACGCGCGATGCCCCGACGCCAACGAACATCTCGACGAAGTCCGAGCCCGACATTTGGAAGAAGGGCCGCTCGGCCTCACCGGCCACCGCCCGGGCAAGCAGCGTCTTTCCGGTCCCCGGAGGTCCGACCAGCAGCACTCCCTTGGGCAGTCTCCCGCCCAGGCGGGAGAACTTGGCCGGATCGATCAGGAACTCGATGATCTCCTGGAGTTCCTCCTTGGCCTCGTCGGCCCCTGCGACGTCGGCAAACGTCACCTTCGGCGCCTCGGGGCTGAGCAGCTTGGCCTTGGACCGACCGAACTGGAAGGCCTTGTTCCCACCCCCCTGCATGCTGCGGAAGATCCAGAACCAGAAGGCGATGAAGAGGAGCCAAGGGAGTGCGGTGAGGAGGTACGTCCCCCAACCCACGTCGGACGCCTTCGCCTTCACGATCACGTTCTGGGCCTCGAGGTCGCCCGTCAGCTCATCAGCCACGTCCGGAGGAAGCGTCAGGAAGAACTTGATGTACTCCTGCCCCTCCCTGGAAATGGGAGCGCGGAGTTCTCCCTCGAGTCGCTGGGGGATCACGAAGGTGACTTCGTGCAGGTTTCCCGAGCTGAGTTCGCTGCGGAACTCCGTATAGCTCAGTTCGACCGCCGTCTCGCTGTCCCGCCCCATCACCTGCGTGGCCACTAGGAACATGACCACCATGAGCATCCAGAACGCGGCAGTCTTGGACAGCCGGGCGAAGCGGCTGTCCGGGTCGGGGCTGATGGGATCCTGATTGGACATGGCAATACACTCTCAAACCAGCTGAGGACTTACCTCAAAGGCTGGCAATATAAGGCAGATGGCGAAAGTCCTCGGCGTAGTCGAGCCCATACCCCACCAGGAACTCGTGCGGGGCGTCGAAGCCGACCCAGCGGGTCTCTACCTGAACGTTGTCGAGCCGCTTATGCAAAAGCGTACACACGTCGAGGCTGGAGGGTTCACGTGCCTGCAACCTGGGCAGGAGTCGCTTCAGCGTCGTGCCGCTATCGACGATGTCTTCCACGAGGACCACCGCGCGGTCCTTCAGGGAAGCTTCCGGGTCGTAAAGCAGTCGGACGTCGCCGGTCGAGACCTGACCGGCGCCGTAACTCGACGCCACCATGAAGTCCACCTGGAGCGGTAGATCGATCGCACGAGCGAGGTCTGCCAGGAACAGAAACGAACCCTTCAGGAGGCCGAGAAGCAGCAAGCGGTCTGAGGCGACGTAGGCCGCCGTGATCTCTTCGCCCATTGCCGCGACGCGCTCATGAATTTCCTCGGCGGTGAAGACGATCCGCTTCAGGTCCTGCCCGCCCAGCTGAGAATTCTCAGTCAGTATTGGCATGCGTCACACCGATGTTCAATTCACGGTTGGTCCCCGACGGCTGCGCCAGGGTCGATCGCAGGAGTCCGGGAATCCAAAGAACCTGCTCCCGGGCGTCCACGAGTACCGGGGTCCGGTCTCGCCGACTCCGCGGGAGGCTCGCCTCCAAAAACACCTTCTTGAGCTTCTTGCTGCCGTACGACATACGAATCCGGTCGCCGGGCACCCAGGCCCGAAGGGTGAGCGGCTGGTGAAGCGACTCCGCATCGAATGACTCTCTCCAGACGCCTTCGACCTCTTCGCTGCCCCATTGGACGAGATACCGGGCCCCGCCCAGATGTGCCTCTCCACTCCCCGGATCGCCGGAGATGCTGACCAGGCGCGGAGCGTCCGGCGGCATCGAACCCGCCGTAAACGCCAGCCGCTCCAAGTCGCGGCGGAACTCCAAACCACCCGTCAAGGTCACTCCCGTACCGCTCCGGCCGGAGCTAGTAAACTCGACGGCGATCCGGGTTCCAGCCGCATCGAGTCGCCCCCCGAGCTGTCTGGCGATGGCGCGCAGGAGCCTGGCTCGCACGGCAGGATGATACCCGAGCACTCCCTCCCGCAGGAATGACACCGCGGATCCGTGGTGATCGATTTCCAGCGAAGCCACCAGCGACGGCATCAGGCTCTCCCAGGCGTTCTCATCCTCCCGAGCCAAGCGGGCGAGCCGCAGGACGGAGGCGCCGGCGCCCGGCGCCACGAGATCCTCCAGAAGCGGGATGACCCGGTTCCGCAATGCGTTGCGTCCATGCGAGTCGTCTGCGTTCGTCGCGTCCTCGCGCCAGCCGAGACCGACGGCTTCGGCGTACGCTTGGATTTCAGTCCGGCGGAATGGGAGGAGCGGCCGCCAGAGACCGTGGGCCCGGAACTCCGGGATCCCGCGCAGACCCATCAGCCCGGTGCCCCGAGCGATCCGGAAGAGTACCGTCTCCACCTGGTCGTCCGCGTGGTGCGCGGTCACCAGCCAGCGCGCCCCGGTGAGCCGCATCTCCTCTTCGAGGAAGGCATACCTCATGACCCTGGCCTCCTCTTCCGACTCCGGCGAGGTCTCGGCTGCGTGCACGGCCACCGGGATCTGCCAGGCCTGTGTGAGGCCCTGAACCCATCGAGCGTCGTCGCGGCTCACATCGCGCATCCGATGATCCACATGAGCGGCCGCCAGACGGATGGCGGGAAGGCCCGGCGTGAAGCGGAGCAGGTGCGTCAGGGCCACGGAGTCCATGCCGCCGGACAACGCCACCAGGACCAGATCCCCTGCGCCGAGCACGCCGGCGCCGCAGACATGTTCCCGAAAGCGCACGGCCAGCTCATGCAGCGGCACGGTCACGTCGCGCTCGCTCCCGTGCCCGGAGCGGGCGGGCGACCCGCCACCTCCGTAAGCACCCGCGCGAGTACATCAGGGCGGTCGGTCTGGATGCCATCCACCCCCATGGCCAGGAGTCGGCGCATGTCGTTCGCGTCGTCGACCGTCCAGACCTGAACCGGCAGGTTGAGGCGGTGGGCCGCCTGCACGAAGGCCGGCGTGACGATTCGCGCGCCCTTCCAGGTCTCGGGAACCTGAAGGACATCGGCCCCGGGCGTGTAGGGGCTCCCGCCGGGGAGTCGATGCAGGATCCAGAACCAGAAGACCTGGCGGCGACTCGCTCCCCACGGACCGGGGTAGTCGCTCACAGACGACCGGCAGCGCTCATACCCCGCCGCCAGCAGGACCCTGTCTGCGGCCCCGTGGCTGTGGATGAGTTCCACGAGCGGACGGGCAACGCGGGGCTCCTTCGCCTCGATGTTCAATCTCATGCCCGGGAAGGCAGAGAGGACCTCCTCCAGGGCGGGAAACTCAACGCCGCAGCCACGGAAGGACGTCCGGCCGTCGGCATCGACGAAGCGGTAGCCGGCGTCGAGGTCCCGAAGCTCGTCGAAGGAAAACGACCCGACCGGCCCCGTGCCATCACTCGTGCGGTCCACCGTTTCGTCGTGGATGACGATCACGACCCCATCGCGCGACAGCCTCACGTCGAGTTCGAGCATGTCGGCGCCCCAATGCTCCACCGCAGCCCGGAACGCAGGCATGGTGTTCTCAGGGGCAAGCTTCGCTCCGCCGCGGTGCGCGACGAGGAGGGGGGCACCCGCGAGGTACGTCCTGCCAGGCCTGCGTGAATAGGGCACGGGCGCCATCTGACCGATCGCTAGGCTGGGCGGTGCCGACCCGCCTCGACGACGTCCACGTCGCCCCCGCCCAATTCGTGATATCGGTAGAGAACGAGATCGATCAGGCGACTCGTGAGCCCCAACTCGGCTCTCAGTTCGTCGCCATCCGACGGGTCAGGCGCCGCCAAGCCGTCTTCGAGTTCGACGACCCGCGCACCGAGGAACGCGAGAATGTCTTCGACCACCTCGGGCCGTGGATTGGCTGGCGCGAGCGCGTCGGGCATGACTTCCGTCAGGAGAAGGCCGCGCACGAAGGCCAGAAACCCAGGAAAGGCGAGCTCTGCCAGCGGCCCGCTTTCGAGGGCTTCCTCGTCCGTGATGTTCTCCCACTCCAGCTCATTCCAGTACAAGTCCTGGGCTTCGCTCAGAAGATGAGTGCGCACGTTGGACGTGAGCGTCCCACGAGGTCCCGTCTTCGGCGCGGAAAGCTCCCGCCCGAGAAGGCGCTCCAGACGCTCGCGGCGCCCTCCCAGCAGGATTCCGACCCGATCGGTCATGATGATCCCCAGCAGAATGATTTGGCACATACGGTCGAGGGATGAGGAAAGTATGCGCCGGTTCACCGCGAGGGAACTGTGGGACCCTCTCTTCGTCTGGCGCGCCCTGGTGGCAGTCCCGATACTCCCGCAGTCGTGCCCACCGATCCTTGACCTTCAGAGTTCCGGAGACCTCCCATGCGCTCCCTCCACCTATGCACCGCCGCCGCGATGCTGCTTTCGGCGGGGCCACTTGCGGCACAGAACACGACGGTGCTGCGGCCCGATCGCGTCTTCGACGGACGGGAAATGCACGAGGGGTGGGCTGTGGTCGTCGTGGGGAACCTCATCAGCGAGGCGGGACCGACCGTGCGGGTGCCCTCGGGCGCACTGGAAGTCGCACTGCCGGGGACGACGCTGATGCCCGGACTGATCGAGGGACACAGCCATCTGCTGCTGCATCCGTACAATGAGGTGTCCTGGACCGATCAGGTGCTGCAGGAGTCGCTCGCCGAACGTGTCGCCAGGGGGACGGTGCACGCGCGCGCCACGCTCATGGCCGGGATCACGACGGTCCGTGATCTGGGGAGCGAAGGGGCCGGGTACGCGGATGTCGGGCTGCGGGACGCGATCGACAAGGGAGTCGTGCCCGGCCCCCGCATGTTGGTCGCGGGACGGGCTCTGGTCGCGACCGGATCGTACAACCCCAAGGGCGCGCCGGAGTGGGACCTGCCCAAGGGCGCAGAGGAGGCGGACGGCTTCGACGAGCTGGTTCGCGCCACCCGGGACCAGATCGGACGGGGCGCGGATTGGGTCAAGGTGTACGCGGACTATCGGTGGGGACCGAGCGGTCAAGCCCGGCCCACCTACACACTCGAGGAGTTGGAGACCGTCGTTTCCGTAGCCGAGAGTTCAGGCAGGGGCGTGGTCGCGCACGCCTCGACGCCCGAAGCCATGGAGCGCGCGGTCCTCGCGGGCGTCCGCACCATCGAACACGGCGACGGCGGCACCCTCGAGACGTTCCGGCTCATGGCCGAGCGGGGGGTGGGCTTCTGTCCGACGCTCGCGGCCGGTGACGCCATCCTGCAGTACGGAGGTTGGACCCGAGGCGTCGACCCGGATCCTGCGCGCATCGTGCGGAAGAAGGAGAGCTTCCGCATGGCCCTGGAGGCCGGTGTGCCCATGTGCTTCGGCGGTGACGTGGGCGTGTACAGCCACGGAGACAACGTCCGCGAACTGGAGCTGATGGTCGAGTACGGGATGACCATCGACGCCGCGCTCCATGCTGCGACCGCAGGGAACGCGCACATGTTCGGGCTCGACGATCGGGGGGAGATCGCAGTTGGCCTGCTCGCTGATCTCGTCGCGGTCGAGGGCAACCCGTCCGCTGATATCTCCGCGCTGCGGAGGGTGGCCCTCGTCATGAAGGGTGGTGTGGTCGTGCGGCAGGACGGCGGCCCCTAGGAGCCTACTGGGACTTCCTCCGGCGCACCTTCGACGCAACCCAATCATAGAGGCGAGGAGGAAAGACCTGGGCGAGCCACACCAGCGTCGACAGCGGACGCGGGAACAGCAGCAGCCTCCTGCGGTCGTCGATCGCCCGGACCATGAGGTCGAGGGCATCGTCGAGTTCCATGATGAAGGGCATCGGGTGTCGATTCTTCTCGGTCAACTCCGTCTTCACGTAGCCCGGCGTGATGACGGTCACGGACACCCCGGTTCCCCTGAGGTCGACCCGAAGGCTCTCGAAGAAATTGTGCAGCGCCCCCTTGCTCGCCGAGTAGGCAGCCGTCCTGGGGATGCCCCCGTATCCGGCGACGCTGCCGACCGCCACAAGGCGGCCGTCGCCCCGGTCGAGCATCGACGGCAGGGTCTCCTCGACGGCATACACGGCCCCCAGGAAGTTCACGCTCAGAAGCCGGGCGACGTGTCCGCCATCGAGACCCCGGGCCGGAGTCAATTCACTCACGCCTGCGTTCGCCACGAGCAGCTCGATGGGGCCGAACGCCTCCACGGTGGAGGCAACCGCTCGGTGCACGGCTGACCGGTCACCGACGTCGCATGGGCATACCAGGGCTCGCCCCCCGGAAGCACGGACCTCAGCGGCAACCTGCTCCAGCCGGTCGACGCGTCGGGCCGCCAGCCCCACGGCATAGCCTCGGGCACCGTACCGCTTGGCGAGTCCGGCGCCGATGCCCGACGACGCCCCAGTGACAAACGCGACCTTGCTCATGGAGCGGAGGATGGCGAGCGCGGCGCAGCGGCGCCAGTTGACGGATCCGACGCCGGGACCCTAGCGTCGGCCGCTATGGAGACCAATCCCTTCAAAGCGCAGCGACTCGCTCAGGAGAGGGCCGACGCGGGACGGGCAGCCCCCGCGCCAGAGGCTCGTCCGAGCCCATCGGGCGTGCTCGCATGGATCGAGGAGCGCATGAGCGGGCAGATGTGGTACTACCGCGCTCCGCTCCTGCTGATTCTCGTGTGGATGTACTCCGGATATCCCGGCGATCCATTGCACACCACCATCTTCGATGGCATCAGCCTCGGGTTCCACGAGGCCGGGCACGCCGTGTTCGGCTGGTCGGGCAACCGGCTCCTGACGGTGGCGGGGGGCACGATCTTCGAGTTGGGCATCCCCCTGGTCGCAGCGGCCTACCTCCTCATCAAGCAGCGTGACCCGTTCGGCGCAGCGGTGTGCATCTTCCCGTTCGGCGCAGCGGTGTGCATCTTCTGGCTCGGAACGGCGTTTTGGCACACTGCGGCTTACGCGGGTGACGCACGCGCTCAGGCCCTTCCCCTGGTGTCGCCCTTCGGTCCCGTCGATTCCGGCAGCCACGACTGGACGTACATGCTGATGCGCTTCGGGAAGCTGTCTCAGGACCGGGAGATCGCCGCCAACTTCCGCTTCGCCGCCCGCATCGCGATGATCGGCTCGCTCGCCGTGGGCGCCTGGCTGCTGTGGCTGATGCGGCGAGTCAACGCCCGGGCTGCCGCCGCCGATGACCAGGCACGGCTCTTCGACAAGGCGGAAGAAGATCGACTCGCTGCCCACCTGCGCGGCGACCGGATCCAACGCCCGACCGACGACGGCCGCAGGAAGCGGATGTCCGAAGACGACAGGCTCCGGGAGTTCATGGAGGGTGGGGGCGGCTAGGAGCGGACCGCCATCACCATCGGTCGGCGTCCTTGACGGGAAGCGCGGGGGCCGGTCCATTCGGCCGGTCCAAGGATCCGGCCTCCGGGAGTTCCAAATCATGCCGCGACGTACTTCCTCCGTTCCCGCGCTGCTCGTCACGACCCTGATCCTCGTGCCCGGAGCCAGGCACCTGGTCGCGCAGGAGGGAGTCCCCCCGGCGCCGCCGGAGGTGATCCGGCAGGTGGACTCCATCTTCTCGAGGTGGGACAGTCAGGCGCTGCCTGGATGCGCCGTCGGCGTCTCGAGCCACGAGCAGACCGTCCTCGCCCGTGCCTACGGGATGGCAGACCTCGAGTGGGGCATCCCCAACAGCCCGGAAACCATCTTCGAGGGAGGTTCTCTCTCCAAGCAGTTCACCTCCGCAGCCATCGTGCTCCTTGCGCTGGAAGGTGACCTCTCCCTCGACGATGACGTCCGAACGTACATCCCGGAGCTGCCCGACTACGGGGAGACGATCACGATCCGCAGGCTGATGAATCACACCAGCGGGCTTCGGGACTGGGGGAGCGTGGCCGCGCTCACCGGCTGGGGACGGGAGCAGAAGAGCCACGATCACGGCGACGTTCTGGACATTCTCTCACGTCAGACGGCGCTCAACTACCCCCCCGGAGATCGATACTCGTACACGAACAGCGGCTACAATCTGCTCGCCATGATCGTGGACAGGGTCAGCGGGATGCCGTTCGCCCAGTTCTCCGAAGAGCGCATCTTCGGGCCTCTCGGGCTGGCGCACACCCAGTGGCGGGACGACTACCGGCGCCTCGTTCCCGGGCGAAGCACCGCATACGAAGTGCTGAGAGACGGTCGGGTGCGCATCAACCGCCCCATCGAGTTCGTGCACGGGAACGGGGGCATCCTCACGACCGTGGGCGATCTGCTGATCTGGGACGCGGCGGCGACCGACGGGCGTGGGCTCGGCGGGCAGGCCTTCGTGGACATGATGGAGGAGCAGGGCGTTCTGAACGATGGGTCGCGCATCGTCTATGCCTCGGGGATCCGCCTGTGGACCATGGGCAACCTCCGGGTGGTCAGCCATACCGGCTCGACCGCCGGCTATCGGGCGTTCCTCGGTCGGTTCCCAGATCAGGGGCTGCGCGTGGCGATGCTCTGCAACGCGTCCAACGCTCCCACGAGGCCATCCGGAACCGCGGTGGCGCTCGCGTTCCTCGCAGACGAAGTGCGCCTTCCCCAGAGGGTCGCCTCCGTGAACGTGCCCGAGGCCGAGCTCGACCGGCTGACCGGACTCTACCGCGAACGTCTCACCGGCGAGACGCGGGAGATCACCCTGCGGCGCGGCACACTGTGGGCGGGCCAGCGGCAGGAATTGGCCGCACTGTCCGACAGGGAGTTCACTCCGGCCGAGACCGCCCTGTCACCCGGTGCCGAGACGGTGCGCTTCGTGTTCGATGCCTCGGGCGGCACGCGGCCCACGCTTCGCGTCCACTCCTGGGAAACGATCGAGGAGGTCTGGGACCCGGTGGAGCGTGTCACTCCCGCCGCCGATCGGCTCGCGTCGTACGTCGGGTCCTACTACAGCCCGGACGCGGCCGTGACGTTCGTCGTTTCCATGGAAGGTGGGGCCCTCACCCTGTTCCGAGGACCGGACGAGACCTGGCAGATGGTGCCCACCTATGAGGACGGGTTTCGGGCTGGCGGGATGACCCTGCGATTCCACGGAGAGGATGGGGGCGTCACAGGATTCAGCCTGAGCGTCGAGCGCGTGTACGACATGCGATTCGAGCGGGTCGCCGGCTGACGGGTCGCGCGCCGGTGCGGGATCGAGACAGCGGCGCCTAGGTTGCCCGATTCAGCGAGCCACCACTCTCCACTTCGGAGCCAACTGATGGATACATCGCACATCGCTCTGTTCGGAGCGACCGGTCGCGTCGGATCACGCCTTCTCGAGTACGCTCTGGCCGACGGCCATGCCGTCAGGGCGCTCGTGCGCGATCCGGCCAAGCTCTCTGCACGCCCGGGACTCGAGGTCCTCCAAGGGGATGTGCTGGATGCTGACGGGGTGGCGCGGACGATCGCTGGAACCGACGCGGTTCTCTCCGGGCTCGGGGGGGCCGGTCTCGGGGACCCGGGTGAGGCTCAGTCGCGGGGGATGCGCAACATCGTGGCCGCCATGACCCAGCACGGCGTGACGCGCGTGCTCGGAGTCGCCGGTGGCGGGATCCTCGACTCGGAGCACGGGGGGCTGCGGCACGACCAGCCGACCTTCCCCGCCATCTTCAGGAAGGTGAGCGAACGCCATCAGGAGGCATGGCTCGCCATGAAGGACAGCGACCTGGAGTGGACGATGGTCTGCACGCCCGACATCGTTCCGGGCGAGCGCACCGGTATCTACCGATGCCTGGACGAACGGCTCCCCGAAGGCACGGCGAGCATCTCGGTCGAGGACGTGGCCGACTTCCTGCTCGGGGAGATGACAGCCAAGCGGCACGTCCGGCGGAGGGTGGGGCTCGGGTACTAGGCGAACGTACCGACCGGCTCCCAGGCTTTCTAACGGGCTCTGCGTTCCAGCTCGGCGAGGGCCCGGGCGCAGCGGGAACCGCAGGCGACGCTGCCCCCGGCTCCGATCTCCTCGCCCGACATGCCCTCGATGACGCTCCGCCCGAGGCGGTTCATCTGCCACCGTATGGAGTCCTCGGAGATCTGGAAGGTGACCGTCCCCAGGGTCGGGCACATGTAGCTCACCTGGTGCTCGCCGGTCTGTCGGAAGTCACCGTACGTCAGGTTCGCCTCTCCGGGGCGGGTGGCATTCGGGAAGCGCGCCTGGGCCCTGAATGCTGTGGGCTCGACCAGTGCGAAGGAGACCTCATCGGTCAGTTCGATCGACCTCCCTTCGAGGACCCAGACCAAAACGTCCACCTCGTCCTGCGGGCCCCTCGGATCCTCAGCGAGCTTCCCATCGTCATACACAGCGACGCCTGCCGCCACGGCGACTCCGCCTACAAGGCCAATCCAACGCATCTGGATACCTCCCACGAAAGCCTCGAACAAAGCGCCTTACGTGGAGGGTGGGCAGGCCCCCCGCGCGGCTGCGTCTCCGGACCCCAAAGGACTGCTGAGGTCCGGTTCCCAACGGGCCGCGGTGTCGCGATAGCTGAACTCCGACCGGTGCCCTTCGAGTCGAACGCGTAACAGAATAGGGCGGGCCGTGTCGGAAATTCAACTGGGTTGGTCGCGTTCGGATTTGCCGCGGCCGAACAGCTCCTGCAGTCCCGTGATGATCTGCTCCGGCGTGTGCCTTCTCCTGCTCATCTCTGACCTCCCTGCTGAATCTCTGACCAGCGCCAGATCCTAACATTCGCACTGGTCTCGTTTTAGGGGGTCACGCCAGTCCAGTCGGGGGGGGGCGGCATCCACCGGCC
>JBDHIL010000031.1:0-34301 GCA_039587465.1 Gemmatimonadota bacterium
GTACCGATGGAGGAAGCAGTACGGGGGGCTAGTTGCGCGGAACCGCCAGATCCGCGATTCCCGCATCGAGTTCCACCGCCTGACCGTCTGGTCGCAGATAAACTGCGATCCGGTACGCCCCGTCGGGAAGGCTATCGCCCAGGATCGTGTAGGCGCTTATCAGGCCGGTCTGGAATTCTCTGGTATCGCCGGGGTAGAGGTCGACCTCCACCAGCGCCTGCGTGCACCCGACCAGATGGCCGAAATCCCACGCCAGGTCGTTCCGCGAATCATAGGCACGCATCAACAAGACACACCCGTCCGGGAAGGTCACCGACTGGGCGGCATCTGTGTCGTTCCTGATCTGTACGGTGACGCCGATCTGGACCGGGAAGGACTCGGCGATGGCGAAACTCGTGACACGGTACTCGACTCCGCCGACGAGCAGTTGGCTCTGGAGCTCGGGCCCCGTCACGCTGTCTTGGCAGCCCGCGAAAGTCGCGCTCGCCAGAAGCGCGCTGCACACCGCGGCGCAACTCGACGCTCTCACTCCTCGATTGCCGCTCATCCGTGTATCTCCGTCGTCATTCCTGTCTCTCAGTTTGTGGCCACAGGCACCCTGGTTCTAACGCATAAGCGAGAGATTTGTGACACCTGTGCGTGCGCCTCGCGCCCCGGACCCACCGCTGCCCGACCCGCTCGCCTCGCTTGCAGGTACCCCGGTGCTCCAGCACGAAGCCCGATAGGTTCTTGGTGAAGCGCGACTTCTCCTCGAGCGACGCGGCCCACGCCGCCAGCGCTCTCCTATTCTGTTCGTAGGATCCCGATCGGATCCGTCTTCGAAGCCCTTGCAGCAGGCACGTAGGAGGCCACAGCAGAGGTCACCAGGAAGAGCACGAACACTCCACCCAGCGTCACCGGATCGAAGGCGCTCACACCGAACAGGGCGGCCGAAACCACCTTCGCCATCATTGCCGCCGCGACGAGTCCCACAACGAGCCCCGTGCCAGTGAGCTTCAGCCCGTCGCTTACCACGACGTTCCGGATCTCTGTTCCTGTCGCCCCCAGCGCGATGCGCACTCCGAGCTCCTTGCTGCGCTGCGCCACCGAATATGAGATGAGGCCGTAGATGCCCAGGGTCGCCAGGAGGAGTGCTCCCGCACCGAAGATGCCCAGGAAGATCGAGCCGATACTCCACTGAAGCTGCTTCTCTGCAACGATGTCCGACATGGGACGGACGCCTACCGGAAGGTTCGGGTCCACGCTCTGGAGCGCTTGCCGGGTGAGACCCACGAGCGCGGCGGGATCTCCGTCGGTTCGGACTACGAAGAAGTGTCGCCGGAAGGTGGCCTGCAGCGCGGGCCTGTACAGTTGGGGCCGCCCACCGCTGCCTTGCAGGTCCTCGTGCCGGACGTCTGCCACCACGCCGATCACCATCGCCGGACTCGGCTTCGCCGGGTTGCCGATGAGGAGTGTGCGCCCGACTGGGTCGAGTCCGGGCCAGTACCGGTCGGCCAGCGTCTGGTTCACGATGACGACGGCGGCCGCCTCCTGATGGTCGGCCGTGGCGAAGTCACGTCCTGCCTCCATGGTGATCGACATGGCTTGGAAATAACCCGGATAGGTGTAGTTGATGATTCCAGTGGGCCAGTCTTCGGGCATGGTCCCCGCCGACTCCGAAGGGGCGAACTGTCTGATGCTGGTCTCGTTGTTCAAGGGGATGTAGAGCGACGCCGACGCTAAGCGCACTCCAGGAATCGCCTGCAATTCCTCCACCGCCCGGGTCGCGAAGGCGCGCACCTCGTCATCTGCGTAGTCCATTTGCGGTGGGCGTGCGCTCACGACCAGCACGTGCTCGTCATCGAAGCCGAGGTCCAGTGTCTGCACACTGGCGAAGCTCCGAAGCATGAGTCCGGCACCGGTTATGAGGACGACCGCCAGGGCCACCTGCACCACCACGAGTGTTCGCCGTCCCCGTGACGTGGCCAGGCCGCCGGATCCCTTGGCCCCCTCCTTCAAAGCGAGAGTGAGGTCGCGACGGGTGGCGTTGAGCGCCGGCACCAAGCCGAAGATCAGTGGCGTCGCCAGCGTCACCACCACCGAGAATGCCAGCACGGTCCGGTCGATGGAGACCTCGCCGATCTTGTACAGGTCCTCTGGGATCACGGGCCCGATCAGGGCAGCGACCCAGTAGGCCAGGCCCACACCCAGCACGCCCCCGAGGCCGGCAAGTACGAGGCTCTCCGTCATGAGTTGGCGGACGAGTCGGCCCCGTCGCGCTCCCATGGCTGCCCGTACGGCGACCTCCCGCGTGCGGCCGCTGGCCCGGGCCAGTGTGAGGCTCGCGACGTTCACGCACGCGATAGCGAGCACGAAGATCACCGCGCCCAACAACACCGTGAAGCTGATCTTGAGAATGTCCCATGCGAAGTTGAGCGCCTGCCGGAGGGGAAGCACGGTAACGCCGGCCCACTGGCCATCGTCTTCCGGGTATGTCTGCGCCAACTCCACCTGGATGGCCGTCAGCTCAGTATCCACTCGTTCGGCGTCCCACCCCTCGGCCATCCGCCCCACCAACAGGTACGGAGCCGATGAGCGGTCTTCCTCCATGGGGTTGGCCCGTATGGGCGTCCAGAGCCGCACCCCTCCGAAGGGGAAGTTGAAGTCCGGCCCCATGACACCGACGACCTGGTGCGCCACTCCGTCCATGGCGATGGCCCGGCTCAGGATGCCGGGATCGCCCAGATACCGCCGCTGCCAGAAGGTGTAGTCCAGCACCACTACGGGTTCGGCGCCCGGGCCGCCCTCTTCAGGCCGGAAGGTCCGGCCGAGAACCGGCTCTGCCTGGAGGATGTCGAACATGTTTGCCGTGACGCGGCCGAGGTTCACGCCTTCAGGCCCCTCCGGACCAGTGACGTTGGCGCCGCTGTACGTATAGGCGCCCAGATCCTCGAAAGCCCGCGTGCGCGCCTTCCAGTCCTCGTAGATGGGTAGGGAGAATCGGTCCATATCCCACCCGGCCACGGGGTCCACCTGGGTGATGTGCACCAACTCGTCCGCGTCGCCGAATGGCAGCGCTCGGAAGAAGTAGGGGTTCATCACGCTGAAGATCACCGTGTTGGCAGCGATGCCGAACGCGAGCGTCAGTACCACCAGCCCGGCGTACCCGGGCGCGCCGCGCACCGTGCGGAGCGCGTACCTGAGATCCTGCAGAAACTCTTCCATGGACATTGCTCTCCTCTCCACCCGACCCCTCCGCGCCTGCATGTCCGAGCAGTACTTCCGGGTCTGTTCCAGGTCACCGAACTGTCTCACCGCTTCGCGCTGTGCTTCTTCTGGATTCCACCCCGCCGAAACCAACTCGTCCACCGCCAATGCCAGGTGGAATTCGAGCTCGTCGTTTACCGCGCCGCGTGCGTCACTGACGGACGCACGGTCCAGGCGGAATGCCCGCTTGAAGTCCATGGCCACGGTGCCTACGCCTCCTGCGCCGCAGGCTCGAGGACCTTGAAGACCGCTGCGGCATACTTCTGCCAGAAGCTGGTCTCAGCTTCGAGCTGCCTCCTACCCGCGGCCGTCAGGCTGTAGAACTTGGCCCGCCGTCCTTTTTCCGAGACGCCCCACTCGGCCTCGATCCAGCCGCTGTTCTCCAAGCGATGAAGGGCCTGATAGAGTGCGGCGTCCTGGAGTTCCAGAATCCCCTCGGAGCGGGCGCGGATGGACCGGGAGACGGCGAATCCGTGGAGTGCCCCGTGGGTGAGCGTCTGCAGGATTACCAGGTCCACGGTGCCGGGGAGAAGTCCTCGATGCTGTTGGCTCATGTGATCCTCTTCCTCTTTCTCTACTTGCAGACCGAAGTCCCTGAGTCAGGCCTACTGCCCAGCCTTGGCCTCACTAAGTGAGGTTATCGCTGACGACCCTTACGGGAGCAATAGGGAAGTGGTTTCAGGGCCAGTGAGAAGGCTGACTCCCGGACCCGCAGTGAGGCAGTCGATCGGATCCGGAGGGCCCATGCCCCGACATGTAGCGCCGGCAGGCGATACGGGATAGCGGTCTTCACGATGGGTCTCCTCGCAACGCCGCCCACCCGTTGCAACGCTCTCCTGCTTAGCCCTGTCCAAGCACGTAACGGTCAGCTGGAGGATGTGATGGACACGGGGTGGGGGGCAGACCTGCGCTACGTCTTCAGGGTGTTGGGGCGGAGTCCGGGATTCGTGGTGGTGGCGGTCCTGTCATTGGCTGTTGGAATCGGTGCCAACGCGGCAATGTTCAGTATGGTGCGGAATCTGCTCATGGAGCCGATTCCTGTGGATGCGCCCGAAGAGCTTGCGCTGGTGGCCTGGAGGCGGGACACGAAGCTCGAGCTCTGGCAAAACAATTCCACTTCATACTCCGACCCGAAGGGCGGCGGCAGCTACCGCAGCAACTTCAGCGGGCCCATCTACGAAGGCCTGCGCGCAGGCGCACCGGAAGGGGTGCAACTCTTCGCATTCAGCTTCCGCCGTGGCGTGAGCGTGGGTCTGCTGGACTCGCCTCCCTTCGTGGCTGGGGGCTTGCTCGTGGACGGAGCCTACTTCCGCACATTGCGCGTGGCGATGGCCGTGGGTCGTCCCCTCATGGATGCAGACGACCAGCCCGGCGCTCCGCTTGTGGTGGTACTCAGCCATGCGTTCTGGATGCGTGCCTTCGGAGGCGATCCGAACATTGTCGGGCACACGGTCCGTGTGAACGGCCTGTCGGCGGAGGTGGTGGGGGTCACCGCCGAGGGCTTCCGGGGGATGTCCCGCGGGGGCTTCTTCCCGCAGACGGAGGTCACGGTCCCTCTGTCCGCTCAGGTCCAGATCGACGACCCGACGGGCACAGAGGGTCTCGAGGCGATGGCTGCGACCCGGGAAGTCTTCTGGCTGCGCGTCATGGCGCGCATCCCGGACGGTACTTCCTGGCCTTCGGTGGAACAGGCGCTGCGAGGGGCCTTCCTGGCGCAGGCGTCGCCGGCGAATGAACCCGAGGGGCCGCTTGCTGAGGTGGGCCTTCTTCCTGGCGCACGAGGTGCCCAGCCAGTCCAAGGCAACCGGGCGCGGTACCTGTGGATCCTCTCCGGCGTGGTGGGCATCGTGCTGCTCATCGCCTGCGTGAATCTGGCCACGCTCATGCTTGCCCGTGGCGTGGCCCGTCAGCGGGAGATGGCTGTTCGGAAGGCCCTCGGTGGCGGTCGGGCCAGGCTGGTGCGGCAGACGGTCCTGGAGAGCGTGGTCCTGGCAGCGGCTGGGACGGCGGCTGGCCTGCTGCTCGCGTTCGTCACTCGTCACATGCTGTCCTTCATGGTGAGCAGCAGCATGGGATCAGGCTTCGGTACGATGACCGTGGAGGGATCGGTGGAGCCGGCGGTGATCGCTGTGGCTGCAGCGCTCGGAACAGGGGCTACTGTGCTTTTCGGACTGCTGCCGGCGCTGAGGCTCTCCAACGTGGACCCGATGGCATGGCTGAAGCATCGGGCAGCTGGGACCACCCCGAAGCTCAGGTTGGGTCGCGCGCTGCTTGCGCTCCAGATCGCCGTGTCGGTCCCGCTCATAGTGGGAGCCGCGCTCTTCCTCCGCACGCTCTCCAACCTCGGTGCTGTGGAGCTCGGTTTCGATCCGCAGGGCATGGTCATCTTCCGGGTCGATCCGGGGTACACGCAGCGGCCCGCGGATCAACACAGCCAGCTCTACCAGGAGATTCTGGCCAGCGTGCGCGAGGTGCCCGGTGTGACATCGGCCACGCTCATGGAGAACGCCTTCTTGGCCGGCATCACGTCGAACTCCCGTATCACCGTGAACGGGGCGGAGCAGAGTGTCTACATGAACGCTGTGGGCCCGGATTTCCTGGAGACGACGGGCATGCAGCTCTTGGCCGGGCGTATGCCGGGTATCCAGGACGGCCCCGGGTCTCCCAGAGTCGGCGTGCTGAACGAGAAGGCCGTCGCCCAGCTCTTTGGCGGAGTGTCTCCTGTTGGGCGTGTGCTGAACACGGGCCCACGGGAGATCCAGGTAGTGGGTGTCGTCAGCGATAGCCGCTACGCCGGGCTGAGGGGCGAGATACCGGCTACGTTTTACCCCTCCGCCCTCCAACGCGGCGGGTACGGCGGCCATCATGTCGTGCTGCGAACCTCGGCTCCAATGAGTCGGCTGGAGGCGGACATCAAGCGCGCCGTCGCGCAGGTGGACCCGGACCTTCCGGTTCCGGAGATGCGGACGCAAACCGCCCAACTGGCAGAGGCCAGCGCGCGTGAGCGCATGTTCACCCAGCTGCTCACCCTCTTCGGGGGTTTTGCCCTGCTGCTGGCCAGCGTGGGCTTGCATGGCGTGACGGCATACACGGTGGCACGTCGGACGGGGGAGTTCGGTGTCCGTGTCGCCCTGGGTGCCGCACCGGACCACGTGCAGTGGCTCGTCCTGCGGCAGGTGCTGGGACTGGTGGCCCTCGGTCTGGCGGTGGGCGTTCCGGTCTCTCTGGCAGTGGGACCTGCGGTGGGCAGCCTGCTCTACGATGTGGCGCCCAACGATGTGGGCCTGATCGGGATGGCCGCCCTCGTCTTGACGTTGGTGGCGATGGTCGCCGGGTACCGGCCGGCTCGGCGGGCGGCGAAGATGGACGCGTTGGTCGCGTTGAGAGAGGAGTAGACCAGACGCCGTCGGTAGACATCGCAGGGTCGGAATCTTCCCCGCACCACAGGGGGAAGGGGAGCCCGTCGCAGTTGTCACGCCCACGGCGCCACGCTGTCGCTACTCGATGGGATACATCTCCAACGCCAAAGCATCGAAGTACGCCATGCGGTTTGGAATGGTGGCCTCGATGGTCGCCTTGAGGAGTGCGGGAATACGGTCGGAGCGATACCGGACCGCCAGATAGGGCACAAATGTCTCTGCGACGTCTTCGCGTTGGGGGTGTTCGCGCGCGTACGTGGAGATGAATGTGGGGTCGGCGGCCTGGGCCGCAGCCCAACCCGGGGCCGTGGCGTGAGCCGCGTCGAGGGATGTGTGCGCGGCCTCGTGCACGAAGGTCTCTTCGAGGATACCGTCGGCCAGGTAGCGGGCGCCCTGTCCCACGTGGATGAGGAGGTTGTTGTTACCCCCGCCGAACAGCTCGTCGCCCTGATGGATCCACGCAGTCTCGACGTCCTGGCGCAGCGCCGTCGGCAGGCGGCCGATGACTTCTGCGTAAAGGCCCGCTTCCCGGCGGGCAGCCTCGACCCCGAACTCAGGGTTGACCTGCACCTCGATGCTCAGGCCGTCGTCGTAGGACGCGTCGAAGAGGAAGGCCTCGACGGTGATCCACCCGTCTACCCGGCGATCGAACATCGTGCGCGATCCTCTTCCGGCGTCGCTCAAGCCCAGGAACGCCGTCGGATCGTCCGCAGTGATGATGTCCGGGTCGATGAAGATCGTCCCGGCGAAAGGCGGAGTCGGGGGGACGGTGGGGAGGGTGACCCTCGCTTCCTCGGTCCCGCACCCAGCCAAGGCGAAGAGCGCCGCAAAGGCGAGAGCGCGTTCTCGTGTGATCGATTGATTCCGAGTCATGGATAACGATAGCCGCAAGCCTGATTCGAGGTTCCATCTGAACACCGATGCCGGAGCCCTTCCGCCCCGGAGAAGGACTGTGTCCTGAAGTGCGGACGAATCCTGGCCCTCTGCGCCGTCACCCTCTGGCGCGGGGGGGGCGGGGCGCCGGTCGCGCCGGCACTCGACCCGCTGCCCCCCCCCGGGGAAGCGCCCGCGGCTCCGGCGACCCGATCTGCCCCGCCTGCCACACGGGTGATCCGCTGAAGGCCGACTCGATCTGGCTTGTCACGCCCTGCCCCTGAGCCACGTCCGCAGTCAGGGTCGCGCGGCTTGCCCACGACCTCGCCCTTGACCATCGTTTCTCCGCGTGGCTGCCGTCGGCGCCCCAGGACCCCTCCCGTCTGCGAGATCTCTACCCATGAATCAGCACCTGCCCGCGCGCCTGAAGCGTGCAACCACCCGGACAGCAGGCCGCACCGGCGCCGCTGTTCTTGCCCTGGCCGTGACACTGGCGACGTCGGCCCCAGTCGCTGCCCAGGACCTGCACTCGTCGCGCCGGCCGAGTCCCGTGGGCATCGCCAAGGCTCTCATGGGAGACACCTACGTGAAGGTCACCTATGGTCGTCCGTACATGCGCGGCCGGGCAATCTTCGGCGGTGCGGGGGAGTCCACCACGTACCTGGTCCCGTTCGGCGAGGTCTGGCGCACTGGCGCGAACGAAGCAACGGAGCTGACGACCACGGGCCCGCTCTGGATCGAGGGCATGCGTCTCGAGGCCGGCACCTATTCCATCTTCAGCGTGCCCGGCGAGACCTCATGGTCCATCCACTTCAGTCCGGAGCTCGGGCTCGACGGAACGAACCGCATGGACGAGGCCACGGGCCAGTTCCTGCCGGCATTCGATCCGGAGGACGACGTCCTGCGCGTGGAGGTTCCGAGCCACACGAGCGAAGAGGTCGTGGACCAATTCACCATCGAGCTCGAACGGACGCCCCAAGGCGCGGACCTGGTGTTCTCGTGGGAGCGTACCGAGGTCCGCGTTTCACTCCACCTGGCGGACACCAGCTCCAACTAGGGGACATGGCCCCTAGAGACGGGTAGAGGGCGGGAGGCAGCTCTGTCACGTGGCAGAGCTGCCGTTCTGGTGACCGGGGCCCTGGCGATTCCGCTGTCGCAGGGGTGGGCTCACTCACCGACCCTGCCGTAGGCATCATCCGTCGGCCCCGACTGGGCTCCAAACGGCCGGTATCGCCTTCGGGGTGATCAAAGCCATGCCGCGCGCCACGACGGTCATGGCCGGCCTGATCGCGCTTCCTCCTGGCTTCTTGATTTGGCAGGCGCTTGGTCTTATTGTGACTGACAGTCACGAGATGGCTGTCAGTCAAGAACGCGGGCGTCAGCCCGGTCATATAGAGAGTATTGTCATGTTGAAGATGCGTTTCGTCGTCGTCGCGGTCGCGGCGGTTGCCCTGGCCTCATGCTCGAAGCAGGTGGCTCCGACCCAGCCCGGTCCCGTCGCAGATGCTCAGGCCGTGAGCCCACAGGAACTGCCCTTTGCCGTGCCGGAGGGGGCTGTGTTCGTGGCGAGAACGAGTGGCGCCACGAACATCTATCGGATTCAGGCGACCTGCGGGCCGCTGCACTCGATGACCGGAAACAGGATGGTGTTCTTCTGGACGTTGGAGGCGGGGGTCAGAGCGGGCTATCGGCTCTCGAAGGAAGAGGGTTGTGCTTAGGCGTTCTTCCGGTTCCTGAAGCACGGACCGGCATGGATGGCGCCGGCCCCTCGCATCCTCATGCGTGTGGTTCATAACGAGGCACGTTGGCGGGTGACCGTCACTCACCTATTGTGCGTCGCGTGATAGTCCGGCCGTCAGTCACTGGAGGAGTGCGTGGGGGTCCAGGAGCGCAGGGAAAGAGAGTTCAACCGCCGGGAGCGTGAGATCCTAGACGCTGCCCTGCGGCTTCTCGACGGTGACGACTGGTTGTCCGTGACGATCGAACAGATCGCCGAGGGTGCGGAGGTGGGGAAGGGAACGGTCTACAAGCACTTCGCCAGCAAGGACGAGCTCTATGCCCGGCTCTCGCTCGATCACTGCTCGGACCACCTGAATGCTCTGAGGGGCGTCGACCCGGCCCTGCCCCTGGAGCAGCGCCTGCGGGCAATGGTCCAGGTGTACTGGGACGTCCACACGCAGCCCGGTATTTGCCACCATGTGGTGGAGTACTGCGAAGCCGATGCGTTTCGCAGGCGGCTGTCACCCGACCTGCGCCTCCAATTCGAGAAGACCGAGTCAGCGATCTACGAGCGGATCTTCGCGACGATCCAGGAGGGCATCGAGGCGGGGCTGTTCCCTGGCGGGGCGGTGCCCCCATTGGCCATGATGGCCCGAGCCACGCTGGATGGGACGATCCGACTGATCAGGTCGGGAGTTCTCTCCGCGGAAGACGAAGGCGAGCAACTCGAGGCGGTCACCCGCTTCATCATGGCAGGTCTCGCCGCCGAGCCAAGTTCCTGAGGGCAGCCCGCTTCGGCGGGAGGGTGAGAGTCCGGACCCCGGTCAGTCTCCCAGGGGCACCGGCCTCGTGTACACCACCTCGCCCCCGACGACGGTCATGTCCGGCGTGATCCGCCAGATGTCCTGCGCCGGGATGGTCATGTAGTCCACTGGGATGACCACGAAGTCGGCCAGTTTCCCCGCTTCGATGGAGCCCAGGTCGTCCTCCGCGTGCATGGCGTATGCGCCACCCATGGTCGCGGCGCGCAGCGCCTCTTCTCGTGTCATGGCCTGCTCCGGACGCCAGCCACCCGGGGGGTTGTTGGTCCGGTCCTGGCGTGTCACGGCAGCATGCAGCGTGTAGAACGGATTGTAGGGGGAGACCGAATAGTCCGTGCCCGTGGCCAGGGGTACGCCGAGGTCCAGGAGGTCACTCCATATGTAGGCCGACTTCAGGCGCTCGGGGCCCATCCGGGCCTCGGCGAAGTGCATATCCTCGGTGGCGTGGAGCGGCTGCATCGAGGCGACGATTCCCAAATCGAGTAGTCTGGGGATGTCCTCGGGGGTGAACATCTGGGCGTGCTCGAGCGCGAAGCGTGCGTCCTTCCCGTCGATGCCGGTGGCCTCCAGAGCCCTTTCGAAGGCGTTGATGGCTACGCGATTCCCCCCGTCACCGATGGTGTGGACCCTGAGGTTGAAGCCGATGCCCAGGAGCTCGGTTCCCAGTCCGGTCAGTTCGTCTTCGCTCCGGCGGGGCTCCCCGTGGTAGCCTGCGTAGTCGCTGTACTCCTCCACGAACAGGGCCCCCCTGGATCCCAGGGCTCCGTCGGCGAACGCCTTCACCGACTGCACGAAGTACTTGTCCTCGTGGTTCAACGGCTCGCCCAGCATTCTCGCTGCGTCCTCGTTGACCATCTCGTTGATTCTGATCCTCAGAAGCCCCAACTCGTACAGCTTGATCCGCCGCTGCACCTCTTCATAGCCGGTCCGGCCGGCGCCGTGCACCGTGGTGAGCCCGCTTGCCAGGGCCAGTTCGGTCCCTTCGATGAGGTTGCGGCTCCTCTCGTAGTCGGTCAGGGGAGGCAGGGGCGGAATCAGCCTCGACAACTGTGGAGGAGCCCGCTCGACGAACTCGCCGGTGGGCTCGCCGTTCTCGTCCTTCTTGATGTGACCTCCCGCTGGATCGGGAGTGTCACGGGTGATGCCGGCGAGCTCCAGTGCCTTGCTGTTGGCTCCGCTGCCATGCGTGTACCGGCTGATGAAGACCGGATTGTCCGGCGCCGCCGCGTCGAGCAGCTCCTTCCGGAATACTGGCGGATCCCAGACATCGGACATCCAACCACTGAGGACCACCCACCGCGGCTCCGGCCCGGGGCGCACGCCTTCTCCGGTCGCCAATGCGTGCCGGATCACCTCCTGCATTCGTTCCACCGAGGCCCACTCACCCAGCCCAGCTCTGATGTCCGGCGTTCGCGGATAGAGTTCCCTCTCGCCGTACCGGATGTGGACATGCGCATCGTGCAGGCCGGGCATTACAGTCCTTCCCTGCAAATCGATGACGAAGGTGCGTGGCCCGATGTGCGCCTCGACTCCAGCAGCATCCCCGACGTAGATGAATCTTCCGTCGGCGATGGCGAGGGCCGACGCCGTGCTGAAGTCCTCATCGACCGTGTAGATGGTGCCGTTTAGGTAGACGTGGTCCGCCTCCTGGGCGTACCCGGCATCGGCCAGCACCATGAGGCATGAGGCGATCAGAAGACCGAATGAGTTGGCGGATAAGGCACGCTTCATGATTCTCATTCTCTCAACTCGTGGGGAATGGATACAACACGGATCCCGGGGGCTGTCGAGGCATTGGGGGAACATGGGCTCTATGCTTCGGCCCGGGCAAGCAAGCGCGGAACCCCTCCCCCCGAGAGCTCTCAGCGGTCCTGCTCGGGCTCCTCGGGGGCTTGTGCCGGATGCTGGAGCCGGCTGCCGCGCTCCGCGGCGGGAAGCCGACCTAGCGGCCGCAGAGCGCCATCAACTCCCGCGTATCTTCCGACCACTCCTGATCTGTCGGAGAATCCTCTCCCAACGCTGCCAAACAGGCCGCCAGAGCGGGAAGGCCCTCTGGATTCCGATCGAGGGCTGCGTCCACGACGTTCCTCAAGCCTCTGCGCTCCTCGTGCTCGGCCGCGGCCCACAGCTCTGCGAATAACTGCGCCGCGGCGTCCGGATCTGGGCCGAAGGTCAGGTGGTCGGCGGCATCACCGAAGCGCGCGGCCTCCATCCAGCGGGCAAAGAGGGCCCGCTCGCCTTCCGGGCCTTCACGGGCCAGGAGTGTCTCCGCCAGCTGAACCGGAGCCGTGACGCCGACCAGAATGAGTTCGTCGTCGATGACGGTCGTGGGCACAGCGCGGATCTCGTACTGCCCGGCCAACTCAGGCTCCTCCGCGGTGTTCACGATCTCTGCTGCCACGGTGGGACCGGCGATGGTGAGGGCCGCCACGGAGCGGATCTGATGCGGGCAGGCACCACACCCGGGAGAGACGAACACCATGATGTCCACGTCCTTGGTGAGTTTTCCCGCCACGGCCATGAGCGCGTCGGCGGCGTCAGCGCCGACGAGGCCGAGAAGTTCCTGGTAGTCTTCGTCGTGTTGGGTCATCAAATCCCCGATATCCTCGGCTCCTCCCGCGCGAAGCGCCGCGCGAAGGCCGCGGGGAGGGGCAGAAACCAGCCGCAATTTGGAGTCAGGGTGCACGGTAGGGTGAGGGTGGCAACCAGGCAATGACAGGCAGGGATTGCTGCTGACGGGTTAGGGGGCAGAGGTTCCGCTTCGCCCGCCTTGCGACTCGCAACTCGAGTCACTCATTCTGGTCGCGCACGATCATTCCAGGGTTATTGAGGCGCACCTCCGAGATGCGGGTGAGGCGCCAAACCGAGGGCGTATGCTCAAGCCTCCTGCCGGTCTTCCGAAACGGTTCGCTCTGTTCGGCCTTTCGCTGTTCTTCGTGTTGGCCGGGGCCAACCATTTCCTGAACCCGGACTTCTACGTCGACATGATGCCTCCGTACCTGCCGGCCCATCTAGAGTTGGTCTATCTGAGCGGGCTGCTCGAGAGCCTCGGCGGTGCCGCGGTACTGGCCCCTAGCCTGCGTTCCCGGTCGGGGTGGGGGCTTGTCCTGCTGCTGGTTGCGGTCTTCCCGGCGAATGTGCACATGGCCGTGAATCCGGATCTGTTCCCCGGTATGAGCTCAGCTGCTCTTTACGTTCGGCTTCCTCTTCAGATCCCGCTGATCGCCTGGGCCTATTGGGCGACTCGACCTGATGGGGCGACAGCTGGTGTCGAGGAGGCTGCGGCCTGACGATCGAAGCACTGGCTGCTCGCAGCCCGCGCTACCTCACCCGGACGTATCCCACACCGTCCCTGACATCGATCTCGGTTCCGTATGGTGCCGAACGCTCCTTGAGGTCGGCCAGGATCTTCTCCGCGAGATCTCCCCGAGCGAGCATTGGACGGCCTCGTACCCAGGCGGGCTGACCGAATCCAAGCGTGATCGGATGGAGTGCCAGCTCCGTAAGCTCTCCGTTGGAGAAGGTGGGTCGTGCGACCACGGACTCCCAGATCTCGGGATTGACCGGGAAGCCGGCGGTCTCGTTGCGGTAGCGCATCGTGTTGAAGTCGGCCACGTGGTTGTCGGTCTCCAGCTCGTAGGCTTCGTAGTTCTCGGCCGGGAGTCGAAGCAGCGTCTCGTTTTGGAAGACGAAGTCGCCGAGGGAGTAGAAGATCGGCTTTCCCCTGTAGATCTCGATTCCCCGCAAGACGTGCGGCCCGTGGCCGACGAACATCGTCGCGCCCGCGTCGACCATCGCACGCGCGAACTCTACGATGAAGTCGGCCGGTACGGACCTCGAGTCCTTGCTCTCGTGTGCATGGATCGTGACGAGCACGTGATCGGCCAACCGACTCGCGTTGTTCACGACAGCGGCGATCTCGGCCAGGTCGTCCGGGTCCGGCCTCGTAATGACACCGGGCTCAGAGCCCTCAGCAAACACCACACCGAGGGCACGCGCACCCGACTCGGTGCGGTTGAAGCGGATGCCCACTGCGTCCAACGCCTCTCCGAGGCGGTCGATCTGCTCGGCTGATGCCACGCGCGTCGTCGTGTAGCGTAGTGGGCTCAGCCCCGGGCGAGAGGCCATGCTGCCACGTGCCTCGCCAGCTCGTGAATGGTCCGGAAACGTAGAGGCCATCGAAATGATCGCGACCCGGCCGCGTGCCGTCTCCAGAAAGCGCGCCTCGCGCGCCTCGGCCAGGCTCTCACCTGCGCCCGCGTGTACGAGGCCGGCTTCATCGACGTACTGCGTCGTCAGGCGCAGCCCCTCCACTCCATAGTCTCCTGTGTGGTTGTTCGCCCTCGATACCAGGTCGATTCCCGCCCAGGTGAGCTCGCTCAGGAGCGCAGGATCGCCTCGCATCCACGTTCCACCACTCTGATGGGCCGGGTACGGCTCGTAGTCGTGAAACAGCATCTCGAGGTTGGTGAAAGCCGCGTCTGCGCCACGGATGAGTTCGATCATCTCGAGGAAGTCGGGCTCGTCGTAGACCGACAGGCGCCGGGTGATGATCGCATCCCCGGTCAACGCCAGCGTGATCTCCTGGGCCGCCGCCGAGGCGCCGGTAAGGCATAGCATGAAGACGGTGGATACCGTCGAGGGAACGAGCCGCATGGAGTTCTCCGTCTGTGGCGTGATGCTTCCGCTGCGCCGACGAATATTGCGAGCGACCTGGTCCAACGCGAGTGTCGAGCGGTCCCCGAGGAGGCCTGCAGCGCCGCCGCCGGCCTCGAGCACGTCGAGCACATATGGCTCGCAGCGACGCATGAGTTCACGCGGCGAGGCCACGAGTGCGGCCCGTAGAACTACCGACTAGGTTTCCATCTTCCGGGCGGGCCTCATACCAAGCGATTGCTTCCGATGCGGTAGGGTCTGGCGGGCGCGTTCTGCGAGCTTGACCAGGGGTCGGCCGTGCACCGGAATCGCGTGACGTTGGGTGGCCCTTCAGAGAGACATCGTGACGGAAGCACTTGAAGTCCTCGGCTGGGACAGCGGTTGGTCCGCGGCCTTCGAAGAGTTGACCCTCGGAGGTGTACGACCGGCCCGCGTCATCGTCCAACATCGCGACCGGTGGACGATCCAGGCCGGGCTGGGCACGCACGCCGCTCGACTCGCCAGCACAGACCTTGCAGGCGTACGGCCCGTAACCGGCGACTGGGTGGGCTGCTCGCCAGGACCGCACGAGTCGGATCCATGGTCTATCCTGTGCGTTCTGCCGCGTCGTTCGAGCGTGCGCAGAGGAGCCGCGGGCGAGTCACAGTCCGAGCAGGTGCTCGCGGCCAATGTAGACCGGCTCTGGATCGTCCAGGGCCTCGACACGCCGCCGAATCTCCGGAGTCTCGAGCGCTACCTGGCAGTAGCCTGGGAGAGCGGAGCCCCTCCTGAGATCGTCTTGACCAAGTCAGATCTCGCCCAGGATCTCGAGGGGGCCGTAGAAGCGGTCACTGCGATCTCATTCGCGACCCGAGTGTGGGTGGTGAGCGTCACCGACGCGGCTGCCTTGGGCGAGCTTCGAGACAGCTTGTCCTTCGGCCTGACCGTAGCTCTGCTCGGGCCATCCGGTGCTGGAAAGTCGACGCTCGTCAATCATCTCGCGGCCTCTGAGGTTGCGCGCACCCGAGAAGTCAGGCCCGGGGACAAGAAGGGACGCCACACGACCACTGACCGTGAACTCTTCCCGATCCACAACGGAGCGCTGCTCCTGGACACGCCGGGAATGCGCGAATTGAGAGTCCTCGACCTGAACGCGGGCCTCGGCCACACGTTCCCGGAGATCGAGGCGCTGGCGGGAGAATGTCGCTTCCGGGATTGCTCACACTCATCGGAGCCTGGGTGTGCCGTTCTCCTGGCGGCGAGCGAGAACCGGCTCGATGCTGACCGGCTGGCCAGTTACCAGAAATTGGAAGCGGAGGCGGCCTATGAGCGGAGGAAGGTCGATCCTCGGGCTCGGGCCGAGCATCTCGCACACCACAAGACGGCGATGCGGACGCTCAAGTACCACGACAAGCACAAGGGGAGAAGGTGAAGGTGGACGCGCCTCGTGCGCGACCTATTCGCGGCGCTTGCAGGTGCCTCCTTGCCCCAGCATTGTAGTCGCACTGCAGCATTCCAGAGTCGTTGGACAAACCTCGACGATCGCCTTGAGTATCCTCTACTTCGCGTACGGATCGAACTTGTGTCATGCTCGGATTGCCGGTCGAGCTCCGGGTGCGGACGCGCTCTGGCCGGCTTGGATATCCGGCTTCGAGCTGCGCTGGCATAAGCGCAGCCTGGACGGTTCGGGGAAGTGCAGCATCGTGCCCACCACATCCTCCACGCCAGCCGTCCACGGGGTTCTCTATCGACTCTCTCGGGCTTCGAAACCGAAGCTCGACCAGGTCGAGGGACTGGGCGTCGGCTACACCGAGGTCGTGGTTCGAGTGCAGGGCGAATCATGTGTGTCCGAAGCCCTGACGTACGTTGCCTCGTCGACTCACATCGACGAGTCGCTCCAGCCGTACTCGTGGTACAAACGCCTCGTGGTAGCCGGTGCCGCGTCCCAGCGTCTCCCTCCGGACTACGTCGACTCGCTTCGCTCTGTCGATTCGTGGCCGGACCCGGACATCGAGCGGGAAGCCAGACACCTTGCCGACCTTCCATGCGGCTGGCGTGCCTGAGGAGGGGAGTGGATGGAGCCACTGAGAGGCCAGGCACGCTGGCTGGGAGCCTAGCTGGTTGCCGTGGTGCTCGGAGTGCTCATCGCGATCTCCATCGATGTGTGGCGTGAGGGAGTAGCCGACCGCGGTCGCGAGTGGGCCCGGGTCACTGCGCTCCAATCGGAATTCACGCGTGCTGACAGGCTCTGCCCGTGACGCAGATGTGCCGTTGCCGCTTGTGTGCGGGCGGGCTGCATTGCAGAATCGCGACACGCTGGGCTGACCGATCAATTACCGGGGGTGGCGCCATCTTCGTCGGACACCTTGCAGTTGCGTTGGGTGCGAAGAGGCTGGAGCCCCAGATGCCGTTGGCTGCATCCGTCGCTGCAGCCTTCGCGCTCGACTTGCTGTGGCCGATTCTCCTTCTTCTGGGATTTGAGTCTGTCCGCGTCAGCCCCGGCGATACTGCCTTCACGAACTTGGCCTTCGACTCATACCCCTGGAGTCACAGCCTCCTCATGGTGATGGTGTGGTCGAGCCTCGGGGCATTGGTGGGACTCGGACTGTGGGGCTCATTGAGGGTGGGTACCGTACTCGGTGGCCTGGTATTGAGTCACTGGGTGCTGGACCTCATCACGCACCGACCTGATCTACCGCTCTGGCCTGGTGGCCCGTTGCTGGGGCTCGGACTCTGGAACTCAGTGCCCGGCACGATTCTGGTCGAAGCCGCCTTCCTGGCTATCGGGCTCTGGCTCTACGTCGGGGTGACCGACCGGCGCGACGGGGTGGGGCGGTGGTCGCTGGTTGCTCTGGTCGGGCTTACGGGACTGATCTGGGTGACCCAACCCTGGACGCCGGTCCCCCCAACCGCCACCGCGGTGGCCTGGGGCGCGCTCGTCTCCTGGCTCCTGCCTCCATGGGCGGCATGGATCGAAAAGCACAGGACGGCCGGTGCAGCTCCTGGCGAATGATAGTCCTTGACGCGGTAGGCTGAGTGGCCCGCGGTAGGTCGGGTTGCTCCCGGCGATACCACCAGTTCGCGGGCGCAGCCGTCTTTTCCTGGCAGATCGTACAGGCTTTCAATGACCTTCCTACGCTCGGCTTCTGGCGATGACCGGCGGTAGGTCTTGAGAGGGACTTGCTGCTGACCCGCGATGCGTAGCAGGCCCCGAGTCCAAGGATGCGTCGCCCTGGGTGATGCCTTCTCGAGCACTTCGCTGACTATGCGGAGTCAGGCGGGGAGTGCAACCAATGGGCGGTTCCATGGGTCGAACTATTTGCCCTCCCGGCCTATTCGCCGGAGTGTGGTCATGGACCGGATCGTGTGGTGCAAGATGGTATGCCTCGCTGTTGTATCGGGCGCGGCCTCCGCGTGCGGGGAAGGGGATAACGTGGGCAGCGAGGCGCGGTGGGCTGTCGTGGTGGATACCGTGGCAGACACCATCACCGTTCGCACTCTTTCGGGCAGCGTGTGGGGCGATACGGTCACCCTCACTCCCGAGGTGAGCATCGGCGTCCTGGACGGTGCCGACGAATACATCATCGGCGAGCCCAGGGCCCTGACGGTCGCCCCGGACGGGACCATCCTTCTGCTCGATAGCCAGCTTCCCGTTCTGCGTATGTACTCGTCCGACGGCACCCACCTTCGGGATGTGGGGCGAGCGGGCAACGGTCCCGGGGAGTACGAGAGCCCCGACGGCCTCGCGGCGCTCTCGGACGGTCGCATCCTGGTGCGGGATCCCGCGAACCAGCGCATCACCGTCTACGGACCCGACGGCGCGTACCTGGATGAGTGGCGTCTGGGAGGCGGCTTCAGCACCAACCGCCGCTTCTACGTCGACAACGCCGACCAGAGCTACGTCACCGCGCTGATGGAGCCTGGGGTCGCCCCCTGGGAGTGGACGTTTGGTCTCGTCAGGTATTCGGCGGACGGTGAGATCCTGGATACGCTACTCACCCCCACATGGGACTACGAGTACCCCCGCGTGACCGCGAGCAGCGAGGGCAGCAGCAGTATGCGCCGGGTCCCGTTCACGCCCCAGACCGAGTGGGGCTTCAGTCCCTTGGGTGTCATGGTCGGGGGGCTGAGTACCGACTACAGAATCGATTTCTACCGTTCGGACGGATCCGTTCTCCGGATGGAAAGGGACTGGGAGTCGGTGCCGGTCCTGCCTGATGAGGCAGAGGAGCGTCGACGCAGGATCACGATGGGACTCCAGCGGCAGTATGGGGCCTGGCGTTGGAATGGACCTGATGTGCCGGATATGAAGCCGCCCTTCAAGGGGATCTTCACCACCGACGAAGGGAACGTGTGGGTTCACCGCCATACAGCGAGCCTGCCCGTCATGACAGCGGCGGAGGCCAGGCGGGAGGAGGAGATGTCGGGACGTCCCGCCCTCCGCTTCGAAGAGCCGCCGGCCTTCGATGTCTTCGACCCTGAGGGCCGCTTCCTTGGCCACGTGCGCGTGCCCGAGGCCTTCACCGTGGAGCCGGAGCCGGTGGTGCGGGGCGACTATGTGTGGGCCGTCACCAGGGACGAACTGGACGTGGCGAGCATCGTGCGCTTCCGGTTGACGACGCCCCAGTGAGGGACTGCACGACCGGGAGACGGTCGCGAGCCGGCGATGGCGGTGCCGGCTCAGCCTCCCAGGCGAGCCAGGGCTTCACGGGCCTCGACGATGTCCGGTAGATCCGGATCTCCGGCCCGAGTGATCTCCATGAAGGTCCGATAGTACTCGATTGCCTGCTCGGTATCGCCGCGCTGCTCGTAGATCCGTGCCAGCGCGCGCGCGGTGTTGAAGCGATTGTAGTCGTAGAGGCCGCCGCCATAGTATCGAATCGCTTCCGTCACATTTCCTTCCGACAATTCGAGGTCCGCCAGCGAGATGCGGGCCAGAGCTGCCTCGTTCCCAACCCCGTGGGCGACCGGAGCCAATAGGCGCCGAGCATCGGACACCCTTCCTTCGACGGAGGCAATGGTCCCCTCGACGACACCCGCCGATCGGCCGGAAAATGCGCTGCCCTCAGCCTCCTGGCCTCTCAGGATGCGTGCGGACTCCCGGGCGATCGTCAGGTCTCCGGCACGGGCACGCCCCCAGCCTACGAAGAGTTGGCACTGCCCAGACACCTCGGGCGCCTCACAGTTCTGGGGCAAGGCGACCTGGGCGTTGGAAAGGTCTCGGGCCGAGGGCCACTGCCCCAACGCCCACCCCATCGCAAGCCCCTTGTTGCCCACGGAAATCTCCAGGGAATCCATGAGCCGGTTCGCCCGCTGAAGTGCGCCCTGGGCGATGAGGCTGTACTGCATCCACTGATGATCCGCTCCCGCGCGGTCTCGGTTCACCCACATCAGTTCAAAGAGACGGTCGTAGCGGTTGCTGCGGTTGGTGTAGGCAGTCCGGATGCGTGCCATCGTGCCGATATCGTGACTTCGAGACTGCCGCAGAACCTCGGCAGCTTCCTCTTCGGATCCGAGGATCAGGGGAATGGCGAGCGAAGCCTCGTTTACGTTCCGCACGTCCTGGGTCGCTTCACGATAGGCTGCAAGGCGAGCGTCGGCTGCTGCGCGGTCACCCGTGGCCACGGACAGCTCCAGCGGGTGCACCCGGTACGGCCCAAAACCGGGGTCCAGCTCGATGGCCCGGTCGAAGGCCTGAATGCCCTGGTCCAGCGAGGCGATACCCAGCTCCACTCCCACGTGGTAGATGTACTCGCCCAGCTCGAACCAGATGTCGGGATCGTCGGGGTAGAGGCGCACGGCCTCCTGGATCTCGCCGTAGTAGCTGGCGTCGCCGATGCGGGCCGCCTCACCTCCGCGAATCACGATGCGATCACGGGCCGGCAGGCGGTCCACCAGAGATACAGCCCTCTCCCCGGCTGCAGCACCGGCAGGACTGCCAATGTCGTCGAGCCATCCGTAGGCCGATGAAAGACGCGACCAAGCCAAGGCGAACAGGGAGTCCTGCTCCACTGCGCGCTCGTAGGCTGCCACGGCTCCGGCGAAGTCCCCGTTTCGGAAGATGGCCTCTCCCTCGAGGTAGGCTCTGAGAGCCGGCAGGGAGGTGGTGGTGAGGGCGCCGAGGCGAAGCTCCTGGATGCTGCCCTGCCCGGTCGCCTTGAGCAGCTCGCGCGTCACGTCCACGGACAGCGCGGAGGTAAGCGCCAGAACCTCCTCTGCCGCCCCGCCCCTGGAGACCTGAGCCACCTCATCCCCAGAGGAGAGGTCATAGAGGTCGGCGTCCAGTCGGACACCGGCCGGGTTCCCCACCAGCGACCCCACGAGGGCGTACCGGGCCCCGGTCCGGGCGGCGACTTCCAACGCGGTGCGGAGATCCGGGTCTATGCCCTCCGCGACCTCTTCGCCCCAGCGAGCCAGCACGGTCCGCGAGTCGATGGTCCGGAAGCCGCCCATGCCGTCGAGGTTTGTGGACAGTAGATCCACCATGCCCTCACGCCACAGCTCCAGGTCTTCGCCGCCGGACACGGAGAAGGGCACCACAGCGATACCGGTGGCGGCGACGTCCGCGCCCGCTTCCTGGGGACCGATGACACCCCGCGTTCCGGCGAAGCCCACATACAGTCCGGTGCCGCCGAACAGCAGCGAGAGAGACACCACACCGCCCATGATCGCCCGGCCCCAGGTCAGATGGGGGAGCTTTCCCGATTTGAGGCTGGCCAGGGCCTCCGCGGGGGCGATCTCCCAGTCTGTGGGGATTTCCCCGGCCTCTTCCTTGGCCGTGGTCGAGTTCAGTGACTGCACCCACGCCGTAGCCAGAATGATGATGAGCCCGATCAGGAGGAGCAGCACGGCCAGCGCCGACACCCACTGCGGCAGCCCCACCGCGTCCTGCAGCACGTCGGCAATCTGGAGCACGACCCAGGACGCGCCCAGGTAGACGGCCAGCACCTGAACGATGCGGGCCTTCTTGAGGCGTTGGAGGAGGGTCAGGTCTTCATTCATTGGTCGTCGTTTGCTGGGGTCATCCGTCGAACTCCGACGGCCGACGGGGCTTCATCATCATGCATAGGTTGTCCAATCAGCCCCCGGGGGTCGGCAGCACCGTAGGGTAGGGGCGCCGGCGCGACAAGGGGAAGGTGCCGAGCGCCGGGGGTTTTCCCACGGCGGGAAGGGCGGGCAGCAACGAGCGACCACTTGGTGTCCTGTCGACCGTCCCGGGCGCCAACATCCGGCCAGACGAGTTGCTTTGCGTCTCCCCTCGGGCCGGCTGCCTGTTGTTCCCGGATCACCTTGCAGTGGTTGCGAGTATGCTCCTATCATCACCCAGGATGTGTAGCGACCGGTCGCTCGGGGCCCCTCCCACCGAGCCGGAGCCGGGCAACGAAGGAGGGGCTGAGTGTTCTGGTACTGTCCAAGCCACCGGTCACAGTCTGGCGATCCCACGGCATGGGCGAGAAGCCACCGGCGAGCCCGCTCTCTCTCGCTCATCCTCGTTGCCGGCACTTTAGGCGTCTGCGCAGTCCCTCTGTCCGCCCAGCACGCTCCCCCTCCCAACCGGGGCGGGTTCACGGTCTCCATGGGGGTACCCCCGGAGTGGAGGTGGTCCCTCGGGTTCTCCACGGGTGTCCACCGCAGGCCTGAGTCCGAGGTCACGTTCTACGGGGTCGGAGGCTTCTATAAGGACATCATCAATCCGATGACGGCTGGCCTTGGGATCCTCGGCGAAGGGTACGCCGGCATCCGCGGCTCCTTCGCGGGATCCTCCAGCGGTCTAGACGGCGGCCTTCGGCTAGGCCTGTTTTCACCCGTGGCCCGCCTCGCCATCGGAGCTGACTACAACGCCAAGGACGAGGAGTTCGATCTCTTCCTCTCGATGATCCACCCCCTCAGGCGCGGTGGCGTATTCGTAGGGGCGGGCGCGCTTCGTCTGGACTATCTGCCGGGCCGGGAGCACTCGGTGGGCATCGGCATGCGCCTGCCGGTCGGCCAGGACTTCGTCGGGAACACGCGCCCACGGCGCGACCACGTACTGATGAGGAATCCGACACCTCCGATCATCCCCTTCGATCCAGGCTCAGAGCTGACCGAGGCCCTTGAACACGCGGGTGAGTTGGCGCACTGGATCAACCGCATGACGGTCCCGTTCACGGATCAGTGGGACGGAGACCCGGACGAGTCACTCGACGAATTCGTGCTCGCCATGGGAGAGCTGCGCGACCATATGACGGACCCGGGGGGCGAAGGGGCCGGCGGTCTTCGGACTCCCGAGATGGAGGTCGAAGCGTATCACACAGAGTTGGATCGGGCCTTCTCGATCGCGACCTCCGAACAGGCCGTGGCCGCGGGTGAATCCACGATGCTCGGGCGGAGAACCGCGCAGAGAGCCCGGGAGATCATCCTCGAGGAGATCCTCCTGCCCTACAACCGTCTCCTCGGCCAGAAGAAGCGGAACGACTCGACGCGTGGCCTGGGCACGGCCGCTTCGGCGGGGTTCTACGAATGGCTGACACGTGAAACCCCCGTGGCAGGGGAACGCCTGCGTGCCACGACCTGGACCTTCGCTCGCGTGCTGGAGATGGTAGAAGATGCCCGGCGCTACAATCGAGCGGAGTGGGGTGACTCTCGCTTCGTGTGGATCCCGCTTCAGCTGGCCCTCAAGCCGGACCAGCACGACGAGCAGACTGAGCTCAACGACCTCGTGGAGCGGGCTACGGGAGGAGACTTCACTCGCGGCAACATGCACTGGTATGTAGAGAACGAGCAGTTCCAGGCCGAGCTGTCTCGCATGGTGCTCGAGGCCGAGGACTATCACGTCCTCTGGATCCACGACTTCAGAGGCTATGACTCGGACGGCGCGCCCGACGAGATGGCCTTCAGGCAGGTCGTGGAGGCGTACATGCCCGCGCTCATCAACAGCGTGCGGGAGTACGACTCGAGGGGGAAGTTCCCCCAGTATTTGATGTTTCTGGACCAGATGTACTTCGAGGCCAACGGGGGACAGCTCTGGATCGACCTGCTGCAGGACCCCCTGCATCATCGCATCGACCTTCCTCAGGGGTTCGAGGCGTGGGAAGATTCCATCGCCGGCATCCAGGAAGAACTCAGAAGTGCAGTCGCCTCTTCGGACCTGATGCAGTCTCAGGCGCTCCATTTCGACAAGGGCTGGATCGAGAACGTCGTCAAGGTCCACGTCAGCATCACGAATCCGCCGGACGCGTCGTTCTGGACGGGTGAGGTACTCCCCTTCTTCATGGGACTCCCGGACCTGGTGATTCGTGACCATCGCAAGATCTCGTTCTATGACGTCAGTGAGTCCGATCCCTATAAGGGCATGGCCATATACACGGGCATGGGCGTTGGAGAGCACTATGTCGGGGCCTCGTGGGAAGACAGGGCGATGATGGCCCGAGGTCCTGTTCTCCTGTCTCTCAAGAACTCGGCCCGCCAGCTCCTCCTCAACCAGGGATACGACGAAGACCAGATTCCCTGGGAGCTGAAGCCCAAAGAGAGGGCCCCGGACTACTACGAAGTCATCGCCGACAGCCTCGAAGCGTTGGGTGAATGGGGCCAGGATATGCAGCTCCACAACCAGATAGGTTTCCGGTTCAAGGCAGTCACCGTCTTCAAGGCGACCCTCTACTCCCTGATGCCGCCCGGGTCGGTCATCAAGGCACCAGACTCGATCTGGGGCTCTCACTTCTGGGGGGCGATGATTCTGGGGCACGCGTTGAGAGGGGGACGCTCGTTGGTGATGGCCCCCTCGATCGACAACGCACCCAGTCCGGGCTTCGCCCAGATGTCCCGGGCCCAGGAGATCCTGAGCCGACTGGTCGTCGCCGGCCAGATCCACAAGGACGGGATCGAGGGCCAGGGCGGACTCCTGAAGGTGGGGCTGTACGCGTCGAACACGAGCGTAGGTGACGTGCCGAGCAAGCTCCGTCAATTCCTGGCGAACTTGAACGAGACCGATTGGTTGGGGGACCTGTACGGTCTCGCCCCGGAGACCGTGGATGGCCTCACCGCGGAAGCCCGGGCGCTGTCCGCTGAGGGTTTCGGTCACGACTACACGGTCGATGAACAGCGGGATCCCCCGAAGCTCCACCTGAAGGCCAACTATTTCGCGACGCGGGAGGCGTGGGACGGTCTGCTTTCCCGGCCCGATATCTCGGAGTCGATGGCGATATATTTCCGGGAGGTCGCCCTGCAGAATCGCGCGTTGGCGGCCGGGGAGTTCAGGGATTACCGCCTGCTCCTCAGGGAGTTACTCCCTCCGACTCACGCGATTCTGATCGACTACATGGAGGGTCTGTCGCAACCCGAGAGGGACCGGGCTGCGCTCTTCTTTTCGATGGGGTCACACAACCAGAACAACCGCAGCATGGTGCTCGACGGCGAGGTCGCGTTCGTCGTGGCCGGGTGGTCTTCCCTCTTCGGCCTTCCGGACTTCCTCGTCATCACCGGGCTGTGCCGCTGGATCGAAGATCTGGATGAGCTTGAAGCCCTGTTCCCCCGCTACGAAGGCCTCCAACGCCGGATCAGTCGACTGATCCGAGTCGTGGTGTGACCGTCCACGGCCATTGATCCAGACCCGATCCCGCGGGCGGAGTCACTGCCTGCTCGCTCTCGTGATTCTGGTCCCGTGGGTCCTGTCTCCCCGCGCCTGTCTCGCCCAGGGCGACGGCGCCACGACTGCGTTGCTCGCAGGGGCGGGACTCGGTGCCTTTTCGGGAGCCGGGCTTGGGCTCATCGGGGGGCTGTCGCCCTGTAATCGCTCGGTTGACGGCACGCGGTGTGCGCGAGTTCTGACCCTCGTGGGCACCACCGTGGGCACGGCGAGCGGAGCAGTCCTGGGGTATTACGACCGACCCGGAGCGCTCGCAGACCGCATCGAGGGGGCAGGAGTCGGAGCGTTCGTAGGAGCCGCTGTGGGTCTCGGCCTCAAGGTCGGAATCCGGCAGTACGCCTGGGCCGATGTAGGTGCCGCGGCCGCTCTGGGCGCGACGATCGGGGCCTCGCCGGTCGGTGCCGGGCTCGGCTTCGGTCTCGGTCTCACGGTGGGTTCGGTGCTGTGGGCGACGGTGCCCGGTAAGGGGATTCCGGATGTAGTCGCAATCGGACTCGCCGGACTCGCCCTGGGCGGCCTGCTCGACTGGGTCCACGGTGCGGCCGTCGCCCAGGCCGGTTCAGGGCCCATGATGGTTCCGCTGCAGGTCCGCCTGCGATGGTGAAGACTCGAGCCGCGGCGACGCTGGCAGTGCTCCTGGCGGGCTGTGCGTTCTCGCACTCCATGCGCCACGCCGGTATCGACCCGGGGTGCCGCGACGAGGCCCTGACCTCACCCGCCCCGGCCGGGGGGGAGTCGCGGGGACCCCGTCTGGAGTGGGTTCGCTCCGCCGAAGAGCGAGACAGGAACCGCTCTGCGGACTGGTGTGAGACCGTCGGCGGGGCGGTGATAGTGCCAGTTCCAGGACCCGGATTCCCGACGCCCTCACCGGAGGATACCGTCGCGTTCGTCACCTGGAACATGCATGTCGGCGGGGGTGACCTCATCGCGTTCCTGGACCACGAGTTGGGACTGACGTGCAGCGACCTGAGGCCGGGCCGGCAAACGACTGCGGCCCCCTTTGTGCTGTTGGTCCAGGAGGTCTTTCGCCGGTCGGACCGGCTACCCGTGGTCGAGTCCAGCGGTCGGGTGCCTTGGACGATCGATCCCCAGCCCCGTCCGGACGAGGCGCTGGACATTGTCGAGATCGCCGGTCTCTGTGGTTTGTCGCTGGTCTACGTCCCGTCTGCCCGCAATGGTCCTGACACCGGATCGCGGCCTGGTGAAGACAAGGGCAACGCCATCCTGTCGAATCTCGATCTCGCCGACCCCTTCGCGATCGATCTTCCGTTCGAGGCAGGCAGAAGAGTCGCCGTCGGCGCCGATGTCGTCGCAGCGGGGGGCGTAGTGCGCGTCGTCAGCGCGCACCTCGACGTGGCGTCGACGCTCTTCCGGACCCTGATGACGGGGAACCAGACCCGGGCGCGGCAGGCCGCCGGCCTCATCGAAGGCATCGATCTGTTGGAAGACCGTCGCCCTGACCTCTCTGCGACCGTCGTCGGTGTGGATCTCAACACTTGGGCACCGAACGAGACCGCTGTGCTGCTCATGCGGACCGCATTCCCAGAGTCACCCGCCTGGGACGGACGCAACACCCGCGGTCCTTTCCCAACGGATCACTTGTTCGTCCGGAGTGCGGAGGATGGCCCCCGGGCTTCCCAGCATCGGATCATCGAGAACAGCCACCGATCCGATCACAAGGGGCGGGTGCTCTTCCTGCATCGATAGTCCGGGGCACGGCGCACATCGTCGAAGCCACCGCCGAGGGAGGGCAAGATGAACGTCGCTCCTGTGACGACAGTGGCGCGCCGCCGGCCCAACCCTTGCATCTTTGAGCCGGACAGGCAGCATCGGTGATCGAGAGAAGACTCCAGCACCCGGCGAGGTAGCGATGAAGAACTGGCTGAGGCGCATGCGTGGCGCTTTGGGAATGGGCCTGACCTGGGCAGCCGGATGGGCGCTCGTTGGAATGTTCATAGAGCTGATCACGGAGTTCGTGCCTGGTTGGAACGGTGCTCTGGTCGATATCTGGCCGATGACGCTGGCGGTGCCGGCTCTCTTTGGGGGCATGGTCTTTTCTGCGGTGCTGGTGATCGCGGGCGGCCGTCGAAGGTTCGATGAGATGTCGCTGCCCGGGTTCGCCGTTTGGGGTGCGCTGGGCGGCCTTCTTCTGTCCGCGTTCATCCTGGCGGTCATGGGTGTGTCACCCCCGTCCCTCATCGTTGCCGGCGTCGTGACACTCCTGTGCACAGCCTCGGCCGCCGGTTCGCTGGCGCTCGCCAGGATGACCGAGGATGTGGAACTGTTCGATGCCGGCGCGGATGTCGCCCAGGTGGGGCTTACCCAAGACGAGGCGGGTGAACTCCTTGGAGGTGGGAGCTAGACGCCCCATGTGCATCCAACCAACCGGGAGATGGTGATGAGGAAGTGGCTGAGACCCATCCGCGGGGCCGTCGGGATGGGCCTGGCTTGGGCCGCCGGGTGGGCGCTCGTGGTTGTGCTGATGGGTGTTACCACGGTCCTCCTGCCGGGCGCCGGGTTGGAGATCATCTTCGAGGCAGCCGATGATGAGCTGTTGATGGTGATTCTGTTCCCGGCCTTCGCCGGGGGCGTGGTCTTTTCGGCCGTGCTCGGCATTGCAGCGCGCCGTCGCCGGTTCGATGAGCTCTCCCTCCCGCAGTTCACCGCTTGGGGCGCGATCGGTGGTCTGCTGTTGAGCCTGCTTCCGGCGGTCGGGGCTGCTGTGGAGGCGACGGTGAGTGTGGCCCAGGCCGCCGTGACGGTCGTTATCGCGACTCTGATGAGCGCGGCCTCGGCCTCGGGTTCGCTGATGGTCGCCAGAATGGCGGAGGATCGGGAATTACTCGACTCCAGTGCGGAAGTGGCGGAGGTCGGGCTCACCGGAGATGAGGCCCAGGAGTTGCTCGACGGCGGATGATCGCCCGAGACGAAGCCAGCCAGCAGACCTGGACGCATCGCTCGTCCAATCATCGGACCGGGGTCTCCACGGCGTGCCGTTGCTTGCTGCCCGACGCGGGATGAGGAGTAGAGGGTGGCGCATCGGTTGGTCGTCCTTGACACTGTGCCTGCCCCGAGCGCCTAATGGGTCTTCGACCCTCCGCGATGCTGAATGGGGGGTGGTGGATGTCCGCCGGGTCTGAGCCCTGTCCGTGACCCTGAGCCCTGACACCGATAGGAGATTCTTCATGTCCGACGAAGGTGCCGTCAGCAGTGAGCGCCCACCCTGGCATCTTTGGGTCGTAGGCGTCCTGGGGTTGCTGTGGAGTGTCGGGGGAGCCTTCGACTACCTCATGACACAGACCCGGAACGAGTCGTACATGAGCCGTTTCACGCCGGAGCAGCTGGACTACTTCTACGGCATTCCAGCTTGGGCTGTGGCGTTCTGGGCCCTGGCTGTCTGGGGCGAGGTCCTGGGAACGCTCCTGCTGCTGCTGCGGAAGCGGATCGCCGCGGTAGTCCTCCTGGTGTCGTTGCTTTCCATGGTCATCAACAGCATCTACAGCTTCATCATGTCGAATGGCATGGAGGCGATGGGAGGCCTTGGACCCCTGCTGTTCACCGGACTCATCTTCGTCTTCGCCCTGGGGCTTTGGCTCTATGCGCGGGCGATGGTCGAGCGGGGAGTGCTGACCTAGCCTTCGACGGGATCGTTCCTCGAGGGTCGGGACTCCACGCCAGGGCCGGTCTCCCGAGCGTGATGGCTCCCGGCATCGGAGGCGGATGCCGGGCTCCTACCTCAGCGTTTCAAGCGCCGCCAGTATGTCCGAGTTTTCCGGCCGGATTCTGTAGTTCACCTCGGTCATGTGCCACCGGACCCTGCCGTCCATGTCGATGACGTAGGTCGTGGGGTGGGGAATGGCCCGTCCGCGAGGATCTTGCTGGTTGAAGAGACCGTAGCGGTTGATTACGGCGGCCCCGGGGTCGGCGAGCATGGTGAAGTCGATCGCGCGGCCGTCCTCCTCAGCGACGCGGTCCACCATCATCTGCTGATGCTCACGATCGTCGGACGAGACCGCTATCAGCTGGGTGGTGGCCAGCATGCCCTCGTCCAGGAGGTCTCTCAGCTCACCGAGCTGACTGGCGCAGTACGGTCACCAGTGGCCTCGGTAGAAGACCAGGACCACGTTCATGTGGCCCCGGAAATCGGAGAGCGTCACCGTGGGCCCAGCGTAGGATGCGAGGGAGAAGTCGGGCGCGAGATCACCGTCCTTCACACGATCGAGGTCGGTTCCGGGTAGATCCTGGCCGTCGACGGGTCCGAGCACTGCCTGATCCGGGCCGGCGGTGCTTTCTGCCGTCTCCGCGGCGCCGCATCCAGTGATCCCCACGAGACCCGCTGTCGCGAAGAGCGTCCAGGCTCGGGCAGTGCGCATGTCCTGCTCCTTGTCAATTGTGCTGCTGCTTCATCACCGCGGGACGGCACCGGGGGCCGACCGTCGCAAGACAGTCGCCGCGGGAGTTCGCGTGGGCAAGGACATTGCTCCGTCGCTGCGGTGCGAACGTTGCTTGACGGGCCGCGCCTGAGGTCGGACTCTGAACCTCCGGATCGAGGACAGCACCCGTGAGGTCACGTTCATGGCGCAGCAGCTGGGACTCGATCCTCTCCACGGTCCCACCACTCGGAGCTTCCGATGAAGTCCAGCCACATCGGCTCGGCGGTCGCCCACCTGGGCATTCTTCTGGCAGCGTGCAGCTCGCCCGAGGCGGGTCCCGTTGACGCGGCGATGTTCCGCGGCGACCCGGCGCACACGGGCGTCTACCCGGCGGGGGTGGATGGTTTTGCCGGCCTGCAGTGGCGCTTCGACGCGGGGGGCGCTGTCCGCTCGAGCCCGACCGTGGTCGACGGCGTCGTGTTCGTGGGGAGTACCGACGGGCGGCTCTATGCCCTCGATGCTCTCCAAGGTGCGGAACTCTGGCACTTCGACGGCGGCAGCGCGGTGACCTCGACGGCGGCCGTGGATGGGCGGCTCGTCTTCTACACCGACCGGGCTGGTGTCCTGCGTGCGCTGGATCGCACCGATGGCAATGTTCGCTGGCAGATGGAGACAGGGGAGGAGATCCCGCTCCCTTGGGGCAACGAGGGGTGGGATTACTACACGTCCTCACCGACGGTCGTGGACGGGGTGGTGCTCTTCGGAAGTCGGGACGGTTCACTGTATGCCTTGGAGGCCGACACAGGTGTCGAGCTCTGGCGGTACGCCACCGAGGGTCAGATCTGGTCGAGCCCGGCGGTCTTCCAAGGCACCGCTTTCATCGGGAGCGCCGACGGCAGTCTCCACGCCGTCGATGTGAGCACTGGCACCGCACGCTGGCGATACGACACCGAGGGGCGATCGCACGTGTCGGCGGACTTCGGATTCGACCGACGGACCCTGCAGTCATCTCCGTCGGTGGGCGAAGGGCGCGTGTACTTCGGTTCGCGCGATGGTTTCGTATACGCCGTGGACGCCGAGACTGGGGCCTTGGCCTGGCGCTTCGACCATGAGGTCTCGTGGTGCATTACGTCCCCAGCGTTCCAGGACGGCGTCGTCTTCGCAGGTAGCTCGGACGGGCTCTTCGCCCATGCGCTCGACGCGTCGAGTGGACAAGAGCTGTGGAGAACCCCCACCGAATCACGGGTCTTCGCGTCGCCGGCCCTGTCCGGTGAAACGGTTCTGGTGGGCGATCATGCCGGCGTTCTGCTCGCGATGGACCGAGGGTCGGGTGCGGAGCGGTGGCGCTTTCGGGTGGGTCAGGCGATCCAGTCGTCTCCCGTCGTCGCCGACGGCGTTGTCTACGTCGGTAGTGACGACGGGTTCGTCTATGCGCTCGCCGGCACCCAAGGGCAATCGGTCCGCCGAGCGGTCTTTTGGGACGCGGACGTGCCGGCCCTCTACCGCGGCCACGAAGCGCTCCGCGATCACCTCGCCGGCTCGGGCTACGAGGTGCTGGACTCGGACGGGCTCGTCGACTTCATGACGCAGCGTACCGACGGCAGCCACGCCAGCGTCGTGGTGTTCGCGGTCGATCAGGTTCCCGATGCAATGGGAGCCACGGCGGCGGATACGGTGCTGTTTCGGCGGTATCTGGATGCCGGCGGCAGGATCGTGTGGCTCGGGTATCCGCCGTACTCGATCGTGCGCGAACCTGAATCGGGCGCCTTCGTGAGGGTGGACATGGGTCGCACGGGAGCCGTTCTCGGCGTGGATCACTCAGCTGCGACGGGCGACGTGTACGCAGCACGGGCGACCGAGGCAGGATCGGCATGGGGATTGCCCCGGACCTGGAGCAGCGGGCTCGGTGTGGATCCGGGGGACGTGTCGACCGTTCTTGCCGTGGAGGAGCGTGGGCGGGCGACCGCCTGGGTGAGGCGGTATTCGGATGCGCCGGGTGGGGGCTTTGTGAGGATATGGGGACGGCTGGACCCGATTCCCGATCCCGCCGTCGTGCAGCGTGTGGCGGAGTTCGGCTGGCGCTGAGCAAGGGCGTCTTCCTCGAGATCCACCGTGCGATAGCAGAGTTTGCCAGTGATGGTCCGTATCGCCGTCTATTGAAAGACGGACGTCGAAGCTGCGTACTTTTGATGACATACCCTCCTGCCTCGAGCCGCCCATTGACCTGCCCACACCCCCGACACGCACGCAGTGATGTATCTCCGGCGGTGGTCCGATCCGCGTCATGAGGCGATTGATGAGGACTGCGTCGGGCTCGGCGGCTGTGGTGCTGCTCGGAGCTGTGTCTTTCGCCTGCGGGGAGGAGACACAGCTCACTGACCTCGACCGGTCAGGGCCTGGAACTGTCCCGCCTGATACTGCACAGGGCATCGACCTGTCAGGGATCAGGAGCCTCGTCGGGCGGATTCACCAGGGGAGTGCCTATCCGGGTGTGCACAGTCTCCTCATACAGCGGAATGGCGTGCTCGTCCTCGAAGAGTACTTCGGCACGTCGTCACGCGAGGAGCTGCACACGCTGCAGTCCGTGAGCAAGAGCGTCACGTCGGCTCTCATCGGCATAGCCGTCGAGCGTGGCGACATCGGCAGCGTGGACGAGTTGGTGGTGGACTTCTTCCCTCAATGGAGGGAGGAGCTCGTGCAGGACCCACGGCGGGCGGCCATGCGTCTGGAGGACATCCTCACGATGCGAACCGGGACGGACTACCACGAGAGTGGCACCGACTCTCCTCATGCCCAGCTCAACAGACTGCTGACCGGCTGGGATCGTTTCTGGCTGGAGCGACCCATGGTGAACGATCCAGGGACCTTCTGGCGGTACGACTCCGGGGGCGTCGTCACGTTGTCGAGCATCCTCAAGGAGCGCACGGGTATGCACGCCGACGCCTACGCGGACGAGTTCCTTTTCGGGCCGCTGGGAATTTCCGAGTCACACTGGTCGAGGAACGCCGAGGGACATCCCCACACCGGTGGTGGTCTATTCCTCACGGCGTCGGACATGGTGAAGTTCGGGCAGCTCTTTCTGCAGGGCGGGCGTTGGGGAGACCAGCAGCTGATTCCCGAGGCCTGGGTGGACGCCTCCTTTCTGCGGCGGGAGACGTTCTCGCCTCCCCGGGGATCGGCGGGCAAGACGCAAGCCTACGGGTATCTCTGGTGGGTGCTGGCTCCCGATCCGTTGGGTGCGGGAAGCCTGGACATATACGCAGCCGCGGGGTATCGAGCGCAGTACATCTTCGTGATTCCCGAACACGACATGGTGGTCGTAGTGACCGGCTGGATGGAGCCTGCGGAGCAGGGCGGACCCATTGGTTTCCTCTACACGGACATCCTTCCGGCGGTGGGGAGCTAGGGACCCGGTCCGGCCGAGGTCGCCAAAGCCCTCGCCCCGGGGTCTTCTGCGGGTTCACGCCGAACGGAAAGATCCTCAGGACCGGGTCCATCAGCCCCCGCCGGCGATCAGAATCTGTAGATCACCGTTCCCTGCACTCTGGAGCTGGCTCCCTCGGCAAGGTCGGTGTATCGCGTCTGCCAGTAGGAATACTCCAGGCCCAACTGGAGTCCGCCCCCCACGTCGTGGATCAGGTTGCCCCAACCCGTAACGTTCCGGGTGCGGGCGCCCGGGCACAGGTCGTCATCGTCGGGGTCATCGAGGCCGAGCCCTGCGTGGAGCCGCGTATCCTGCACGCGCAATCCCAGCTGAACCCAACCACCCTGGCCATCCACGGCCCGGGGGTCCGGGCGGTTGATGGCCACCCCATGACCGATGCCGCCGAAGTAGTCGTCCATGTTGGAGCCTAGCCAGCCCTCTCCGGACAAGGTGACCGGACCCATCGGAATCTGCGCATGCACCCCCAGGGAGGTGGACTCGACCTCGAGGTCTTCTCCGCCCAGGTCGTCGCCGATGAACTCCTGGCCCCGATGGCCCCAGGCTCCGAGGATCAGCGACTGGTCCCCCACAGGAATGGACATGCCCGCCAGCGCTTGGACCGTGGGGACGCCGGACGCCGAGCCGCTGCAGCCCGGGTCTGAAGAGGCGAAGTCGTCCCCGATGGTGCGCGATGCCGCTCCCTGGAGGAGAAGCGTGGCCTTCCCCAGCCGGACCTCCCGGCTCACACGGAGTTGCGGGCGTCGATATCCCACGTTTCCAGCCCACCAGGCCACAGTGTAGTTGAGCGTTGCCGGCACGAGCGGAGAAATGACGTCCGATGTCTGGCCGGCGGTGATCATCCACCCCGAGCGGAACATGATGTCGACGTAGGCATGGCGCAGTTGGAGGCCGTTCTTGTTCTCGCCCACTCCCGCATAGAAGTCGGCCTCCCAACGGCCAGCCAGCCGCAGGTCACCCGAGCTGCTCGTGGCCCGAAATCCGAGACGCGTCTGTCGGGCCGTCATGTTGAAGCTGTCGTGGGCGTCTTCGGTGTCGGGCGAGACCACCCAGCGCGCGAAGTTCCCTACGTCCACCAAGGCTTCGTCCCACGACGCATCGAGTTTGACGTACCCGTACCACTCGAGCTCGGGCGTTCCGGTGGACTGC
>JBDHIL010000032.1:0-34220 GCA_039587465.1 Gemmatimonadota bacterium
AAGGGGCGGCCCGACCTTCCGGACCGCCCCTTTCTGGTCTCCCCGACCCTTGTGTCTCGCGGCTAGTTGAAGGCCGCCTGGTAGCCGTAGCCGCCGACCGCCTGGTCGGACGCGAACTGGATCTGGAAGACGGTGGCCATGCCCTCGCCACCCGCCACGACGCTGGTCGCCGTGTCGCCTAGCGCGTTGCCCGCGTCGTCGTAGAACGTAAACGTCAACGCCACGGCGCTCCCTTCCTCCAGCTTCTGATTCAGCATACTGCCGCTCAATGCGGCGCCGCCGTCCATGAAACGGGTGATCTGCAGGTTGCTGATCTGGACAGGCATGGCCTCGATCGCGGCAATGAGCTCGCGCGCACGGTCATCGTCCCCGGCGAGGTTGACGCTCTGCGCCAGGATCAGGAAGCCGTTCTGATTGTACGGATCCAGCGCAATCCACTCCTCTGCGGGAACGGCCATCTCCGCGAAAGCCGAATCGAGCTGGAGCGACCGCGCCCACATCTCTACCGCATCGCGATCCTTGACGCTGCGCTCGGCCGCGCGTTGGAATGCCAGGGCGGCGCGAGTCCAGTCGTCGCCCTGGTAGAAGCCGATGCCGATCGAGTATAACTCCTGACTCGTGAGGTCCGGGCGGGTCATGAGGTCATCGTAGACCGAGAACGCCTCTTCGGTCTCCCCCATTTGGACGAGAATCGCCGCGAGGTTGCGGGATATCATGATATCCTCCGGATCCTCCGCACGGAGCGCTCGGAATGCGACCACCGCTTCCTCGAAGCGACCCGCGTCGGCGAGAACCTGAGCCCGGGTAAGCGGAATATCAGCGCCCTGTTCGCGCCACTGCTGAGCGGTCGTGCTGTCCATCGCGGCAATGCGTGCCGTGTCCCCGAGGATTTCCATGGCGTTGTCCAACTGCTCGAGTGCCTCGTCATGGCGCCGGAGTTGCCCGTAGATCTGCCCGAGGGTCACCATGACCTCGGGGCGACGCCTGTAGATGTGGTTGGCGTTCTCGAAGACGACCGCCGCCTCCTCGTAGGCACCGCTGTTCACCAACGGAATGGCCTCCTGGTACAGCCCGATCCAGGCCTGCTCGCGCACTGTCTCCGTCTCGAACTGATAGATGGGACGGAGTTCCTCGGCACGGGTCATGTACTGGTCCGCCTCGGCCCACCGCTCGAGTCCGATGAGGGCGGTCGCGGCCTGTCGGTATGGGAGTGGGTTGAGCGTGTCGGCAGCGACGGCGGCCTGTGCTGCCGTCAAGGCCTCCTCGAAGAAGGACATTGCCGCTGCCTCGTCCGCGGCGCCTCCAGCGGCCTCGAGCGCACGATCGGCTGAGCGGGTGTTGTCGTCGGGCCGCGGGCGCTCACCCTGGGCGAGCACCTGGCCACCGGGGACTACGGGAGCGGTGCCTGCAGAAGAGGAACCGGTGCCTCCACTGGCGCACGCAGAGAGACCAAGGCCGATGGCCGAAGCGAGGACGAGACCGAAGCGGCTCTTCATCCTGGAAAACCTCCATTGGGGTCGGGTGATGGGTAGACCGAATAACTTAGAAACGCCCGAAAATCGAGTCAAACCCCGGATTGGTCCAATGTGAGATCCAGCCTGCGGATCGTCTCATCCTTTCCGAGGGCAGCAAGAACCTTGCCCAGGTCCGGACCCTGCTCCGATCCGGTGAGTGCGATCCGCACGGGATGGAACAGGGCCGGTCCGCGCGCCCCGACTTCCTTGCCGACGGTTCGCACCAGTCGGTTGGTCGTATCCTCGTCCCAGTCGGCGAGCCCCTCCATCGCCTTCCGGAGGGCTTCCAGCAGGTTGCGGTGCTCCGTGTTGGCGCCGAGTTCGGCTCTGGCGGCCTTGAGTTCCGGCCCTTCCGTGGGGTGCAGCAGCGAAAGGTGGTCGTTGATCCCGCCGTAGGTTGAAAGCCGGCTCCGGAGTGCCTCGACCGTGAGAGCAAGGCTCCGGTCCGTCATCGGGTACCGTTGGCGATCTACGAACGGTCCCACATGGGCCGCCAGTTCGTCCAGCGTTTCGCCTGCCACGTGCTGGGCCGCCATCCAGACGAGCTTCTCCGGGTCCATCCGGGGATCGCTCCGGCCCACTCTATCCAGCGATGCGGATGCGATGAGTTCGTCCCGGGTCAGCACTTCACGCTCCTCCGGGTGCGACCAACCAAGTAGGGACACATAGTTGAGAACCGCGGCGGGCGGGTATCCCTGGGCACGGAGATCGGCAACGGCGGCGGCGCCAGCACGTTTCGAGAGCTTGCCTCCCTCGTGGCCGAGGACGGTCGGCAGGTGAGCGAAACGGGGCCGCTCATGTCCGAACGCGTCGAACAGGAGCGCCTGCTTCGGGGTGTTTGACAGGTGCCCAGCGCCCCGGATCACATGGCTGATCTCCATGTCGATATCGTCCACGACGACACCGAAATTGTAGGTGGTACGCCCGTCTGACCTCCGGATCACGAAGTCATCGATATCGTTGATAGGAAACGATATCGGACCGTATACTTCATCTATAATATCAATACTGTCGGCGTCCCGCGGCACGCGGAATCTCACGAGAGGCACGGCGCCGGCGTCCTCCCGGGCCCGCCGATCCTCGACGCCGAGGTCACGGCACCTGCCGGCATACCGCAGGATCTCGCGGCCGTCCGCCCCCACCGCCATGTCCAGAGCGAGCTGGGCGTCGCTGCAGTAGCACGGATAGGCGCTGCCCTCTTCCAGGAGCTTCGTCACGGCCGAGTCGTAGTGGGCCGCCCGCCCACTTTGTCTGTAGGGCGCGTGCGGTCCACCCACATCGGGCCCCTCATCCCAGGAGAGGCCCATCCAGCGGAGATCTTCGAGGATGGCCTCTTCAGCCCCCTCGACGTTGCGGTCTACGTCGGTGTCCTCGATCCTGACCACGAACGCTCCCTCGTGCCGGCGGGCGAACAGCCAATTGAACACTGCTGCGCGGACGTTCCCGAGGTGCAGGCGGCCCGTGGGACTCGGGGCGAATCTGGTTCGAACGGTCATGGGGCCTTCAGCGTCCCAGGTAGGTGAGGATTCGGCTGGCCAGAGCTTCGGAAAAGCCCGGAACCCTGGCGATTTCGTCTCTTGTGGCTTCCCGGACCCCCTTCACCGACCCGAACCTCGTGAGCAGCTCCCGCTGCTTCTTCGGCCCGATTCCGGGGATGTCTCCCAGGTCGCTGCGGATGGTACGCTTGCTGCGAAGCTTCCGATTGTAGCGGACCGCGAAGCGATGCGCCTCGTCCCGGATGCGCTGCAGAAGGTGCAGGGCCCGATTTCGGCGGTCCAGCAGTACCGGTTGGCGCCCGCCGGGCACGAAGACCTCCTCCTCCCTCTTTGCCAGCGAGATCACTGCCACATCGTTGAGCCCCAGCTCCTGCAGCGCCTCGATCGCGGCCGTCAACTGTCCCTTTCCCCCGTCGATCACCGCCAGGTCGGGCAGCCGCTTCCCAGCTTCGTGCAGCTTCCTGAAGTACCGTCCCACGGCTTCGTGGATGGAGCGGTAGTCATCGTTGCCCCAGTCACCCTTGATGCGCATGTGACGATACCCTGCCTTGCGTGGTTCGCCGTTCTCGAACACGACTGCGCTGGCGACCGTCTCGGTGCCCTGCATGTGGGAGATATCGAAGCAGACCATGAGTCTGGGAACGATCTTGAGGTCGAGTTCCTCCTGAAGGCTGAAGAGTGCGGTTTCGGCCCGGTCGGTCGCATAGGCCATCGCGACCACCCGGTCTTCGAGCACTTGCCTGGCATTTTCGTCGGCGAGTTCCACAAGCCGGGCCTTCTCGCCGCGCCTGGGCACGTGGACGCGGACCTTTCTTCCAGCCGATTCGGTGAGGATCTGCTCCAGGAGCTCGCGGTCCCGGAAATCCGCGGGCGTGAGGACCTCTCGGGGCAGTTCTCCCAGCCTGCCCTGCCCTCCGCTCAGATAGTACCGGGACACGAGCGAAGTGATGAGATGCTCGTTGGTCTCGTCCCGAATCTGAGCGAAACGCTGGGATTCGCGTCCGAGCAGAAGCCCGGACCGCACCTTGAGCACAACCCCTGCGCCGATCTCACCGTCCCGGGCGAGCCCGACCACGTCGATGTCGCCGCCTTGGGTCCGGTGCACTCGCTGCTCACGCGCCAGAGTGTCCAGCCCCTGCATCACGTCTCTCATGCGGGCCGCCCGCTCGAAGTCCAGAGACTCGGACGCCTCACGCATCCACCGCTCCGCGTCGCGGCGCAGCTCCTCCGTGTCACCCGCCAGGATCTGAAGGATTTCGTCCGTCATGGCGCGGTAGGACGACTCGGTCTGGAGGCCGACGCAGGGCGCCAGGCATCGCCCGATATGGTAGTCGAGGCAGGGCCGGTCCGGGACCTCCTTCGGCAGGTCATACCTGCAGGAGCGGACCGTGTGGAGTCTCTTGATGACCTCCAATGCCTGTCTCATGGGCCCAACCGACGTGTACGGTCCGAAATACCGGGACCCGTCGTCCCGTACCCGCCGGGTCACGTACACACGGGGAAACGGTTCCTGAACCGTGACCTTGATGTACGGGTAACGCTTGTCGTCCCGGAGCAGAATGTTGAAGCGCGGCCGGTGCTCCTTGATGAGGTTGGCCTCGAGAATGAGCGCCTCGGCCCCGGAGCCCACGACGAGGGTCTCGACGGCATCGACCTGCCGCATGAGTTCCCGGTTCTTGGGCGACAGATCGGCCGACCGCTGGAAATAGCTTCTGACCCTGGGGCGGAGGGCCTTTGCCTTTCCCACGTACAGCACGGCTCCACCCGGGTCCCTGAAGAGATAGACCCCGGGCTTGGTCGAGAGTTGGGTGAGAAGTTCGCGATCTACGGGCACGGACTGTGGGGTGCCGGCGTCGGGGACACTCTAGGCGTCATCCCCTCGGCGCAGTGAGATGCCGACTCCCAGGAGGTGGGCGGCGGCGAGGTAGACTACACCGAACGGCACCAGCGTTTCCAGGACGAGTAGGAGAGGAGGCGCCGGAGGGAGCAGCAGCTGCGCGCTCACCCCGGCAGCAGCCGCGAGCGATGCGGCGAGACCCATGCGGATGATGGGGGCCAGGCCAGGGCCGTGCGGGCCTACTTGGCGGGCGAGCGCGCGCCTGAGGAGGCCATACTCCAGCCAGGCGCCCGCTGCGGCCCCTAGCGCCAGCCCGGCGGCCCCCAGGCGCAGTCCCTGGAACCCATACCCGTCCAGGGGGAACATGAGGGCGATGCCGATCACAGCCGACACGGCTACGCGGAGATAGGCGACCTTGGCCGGCGTCCTGGTGTCACGCAGGGCGTAGAACGCAGACGAAAGCACCCTGGAGCGCGCCGAGGCGGCCAGTCCCAGGGAATAGGCGGCCAGCACAGCCCAGGTCACGAGACTCTGGGCGGGGCCGAATTCCCCCGTCTCATAGAGTCCTGCGACCAGAACGTCGCCCAGGGCCAAGTACGCCAGCACGGACGGGACGAGGAAGAACGAAACCCTCCGAAGCGCCCCGGAGACCCGTCCGGCAAGCGCTTGCCGGTCCTCGTCGCGCAGCCGAGAGAGCTCGGGGAGTTCGGAGGCGGCCACGCTCATCCCGAAGAGCGAGATGGGTAGCATGTAGAAGGTCTGAGCGTAGCCCAGCACCGCGATCGCCCCCGTCGTCAGCTTTGCAGCGAGGATGAGGTCCAGCCATCCGCTCAGGTTCACCACCCCTCGAGCAGCCACGACCGGCCCGAAGTTCCGGACCGCTTCGCTCACTCCCTCCACGTTCCGGCCCAAAGAAAGCCTGAAGCCCCGAAGGTGGCGGACGACAAAGGGCACCTGGACTCCGAATTGCAGGGCGCCCCCCGCGAGTGCTCCCCATGCCAGAAGCATGACGACGTCCCTCTGCCCCAGGGCGAGGTAGGCTCCGCCAGCGACCATGGCGGCGATCTGGGCGATGTTCCAGAAGACCGGTGCGACGTAGGAGACAAAGAAGCGCCGATGGCTGTTCAGGATTCCCAAAGCCCACGCCGAGATCACCAGAACGCCCGTCATGGGGAAGAGAATCCGCACCAGGTCGACGGTAAGTGCCTGCTTGTCCGGGTCCCATCCCGAGAAGAACAGCTGGACGAGCAGCGGCGCCAGGAGAACCCCGAGAGCGACCAGGGCGCCTGCGAGAGCCGTGAGGATCCCAAGAGCCGCGCCGGCGAAGCGCCCGGCTTCCCTCTCCTTGCCTTCCTCCAGGTACGACGCGTAGACGGGGATCAGCGATGCCGAGAGCGTTCCCTCTCCCAGGAGGTTCTGGATGACGTTGGGGAGGCGAAGGGCGGCCCGCCACGCGTCCGCAAAGTCGGACGTCCCGAAGAAGTGGGCGAATACACGTTCCCGAACGAAACCGAAAAGGCGGCTCAGGAATATCCCCGCACCCACGAACGCTGCGGCGCGGGAGCCGCCGGCGCCGGCGGCCGGGGGTGCGTCAGCCGGGCTCGTCACCCGGCGGCAGGGCGGCGCCTTCTTCTGGCTGCCGGTCGGCGAGGAGTTGGTGCAGGAACTGGCTTTCCTCCCCCAGGCGGCCCAGCTCTCCGGTCAGCCGCTCCACCTCGCCCTCCAGGTAGGCCATGCGTTCGGCCATGAGGTCCTGGGGCTCGCTCAGGGTCCGCCCCTCCAGCCGGGATGCGAGAGCCCGCCCGACCTGGGAATCGAGCACGATCGCCAGGAGCGGAATCAGAAGGACGAGGACTAGGATCAGTTGCAGAAACATGGTCGGAACTTAGACAGCGGAGTCTCCATTCAGCAACGGGAGCAGAGCCTTTTTCGGCTGCGATTAGGGTGCCTTCCACAAATACGAACACATATCAGTCGATATTCACCTTGAACTCGTCGTATACCGCTTCAAGAAACGCGCCACCGTAGCGGGTCACGTAGTAGAACGGGTTCATGACCCGCTCCTGCGGCTTGGCCTCGGGATACAGGTGCAGTTGAGCCTTCTCGAGCTGAGCGAGCGCGATCTCGTTCTCTCGCTTGAGCGCATGGAGGATCTTCTTCTCCAGTTCGTCGATCGCGGCGAAGGCCTGCGCACGAACGTTCTGGACCGGCCCCTTGAGGGTCGGGTCGATCTCCTTGATCTCGGTCTGGAGTTCACCCACGCCTTTCCCGATAGCCCCGCGAAGGGAGCCCAGTGCCTTCTTGACGCCGTCGGGTACCTCCTCTCGCGCCACGTCCCCGGCGACCTCGTGGAACGGTCTCTGGAGGCTTTCCACGTCGAGGCCGAACTTGTCGATCACCTTCCGTATCTTGGATTCGACCACCGTGGCGGAGAAACGGGGGTGAATGATGGGCATCTGGATTCTGAAGGCTTCGAAGTAGGCCCTGAGTTGGGCGAAATACGCCATTTCGCCCGGTCCGCCGACGTAGCTGAGCGTCGGGAAGACTGCGCTTTCCACGACGGGCCGCAGAAGCACGTTGGGGCTGAGGACCGTGGGATCGGCGGTGGCCTCTGCCTCGATGGCCTCGCCCGTGCGGCCGGTCTTGGACGTGTGCAGTTCGAAGTCGTCCTCGGATCGGTACAGGCGCTCACGGCCCGCGGGGCCCTCCAGAAACAGGTTCACACCTCCCGGCATGAGGGCCACCTGGAGCGAGTATCCCGCAGCGCCGAGCGAGTCGCCAGTGCTCGCCAGCACCGCCTCGAGCTCCTCCGAACGGTGGAGTTCTTCGAACAGCACCTCCCGGCTCGCTTCCTTTACCACCGGGTCGGCAGCGTCGGTGAACAGGAGCCCGAAGGGCGCCAGCAGCCTCTCGAGTAGTCTCGTGTACGAACCGGAGAGGGTCGTGCCCTTCAGTACCGTATCTCGAATCAACTCTATGTAGGGTCCGCTAAAATCCGTATTGGGAAGAGCTTCCAAGAATGAGGCGACCGCCAGGTCGGCGTCCTCCCCAAGCGGTATTCTGTGGATCGGGGGATGGCTGTCCCGGTCCTGAGGCGCGACCTCGAACCGATGGAGCTCGTTGTCGATCCCCACGACGAACGTGTGGTCCGCTTCCGCCCAGTCGTGGTCTTCGGAGGCCACCCAGAACACGGGGAGTACTACCTTCCCGACAACCTGCTCCAGCGCTTCCGCCAACCGGGCCGCCGTCAGCGCTTTGTACACGCTGTAGAGGGGTCCCCCGAGAAGGCCGGGTTGCTGGCCCGTGGTGACCACGTAGCCGCCTTCTGCGACGAAGCGCTCCAGCTTCCGGGGATCGCCCCCTTCCGGTACCCGCAGGGCTCGTGCGGCCCGGGCGCGCGCTTCTTCGTCGAACCGCGTGTCCACCTCGGCCGCTTTCGCACGAAAGGCTTCGGCATCCTTGAAGTGCCCGCCGTAGAAGGCGACGGCCTGTTCCTCGCGGGCCAGATAGTCTTGAACGACGGCCGACCCTGAAGGGTAGCCGACCGAGAGTTCCAGCTTCAGGGCGTTCGCCAACTCTTGCTCCTTATCGTGGCCCGACAGACTGTTTGAGCCCTTCAGCGGGCTCCCTTGTGGTATGGCTCGTTGCGGCTGATCGTCCCCGCACGGTATAGCTGCTCCGCCATCAGCAGCCGAGCCATCTCATGGGGCATCGTCATCGCCGACAGCGCCAGCTTCGTGCTCGCGCGCTTCAGCACTTCTTCACTGAGGCCGAAGGCCCCCCCGATTACGAAGGCAACACCCGGACGGGACTGGACGGCGAGGCCCTGAAGGTACTTGGTAAGCTCGCGTGAGCCCATCGCCTTTCCCGTACGCGTGAGAGGAACCACGTCGAAACCGGCCGGGATGCGCGAGAGGATCCGGTCTGCCTCTGCGTCCATTACCCGGTTCGGATCCGGATTGCGTCCGCCGCCGGCCGCGTCGACCTCGACCACCTCGAGCTTCCAGTACCTCGCGGCCCGCTTCTCGTATTCCTCCACGGCCTCGGCGAGGCTTCCCCTGACGCGACCGACCACGACGACGACCACTCTCACTCTCGGAGTCCCCCTGCCCGGCTGTCGAGGAGATGTTCGATCCGGTCCTCGCCGGCTTCCCAGCGCAGCTCCTGGACGAGGACCGAGACGCACGGGAGCTGCTCCGAGAACTCCGAGAGCTTCACTGCGTCCTTTTCGGTGACCACCACGGTACGCGTACCGGCCCGCGCGGCAAGGTCCGCGGCGTCTCCGGCCGTGAACTGGTGGTGGTCCTCGTACCCCACGAGATCCACCGGCCCACCCGCGGCTTCCTCGACATTCGTGGCGAACGCGTCGGGCCGTGCCACTCCTGCCACGGCGAGGACCGGCGGCACCGGTGCTTGGGCGGCCCTCCCGTCGAGTGTCTGCCACCCACCGGGAGCCAGATGCAGGCGGCCCACCACCAGGTGGGGGTACTCGGCGCCGACGCGCTGGGCCAGCGCCTCAGCTCGGGCCGCGTCCGCCGTACGACGGGTGATGATGACCGCGTCTGCCCTGGCCAGCGACGCGGTCGGCTCCCTGTAGGGGCCCCTCGGCAGGAGATGGCCGGGGAATTCGTCCTCGGCCGCCAGCAGCACGAGATCGAGGTCTCGGGCGAGCGCCCGGTGCTGGAAGCCGTCGTCGAGAACGGCCACCGTTGCGCCGCCCACCGCCGCCGACTGCACCGCGTGCACCCTGTCGGCTCCGACCAACACCGGGATCGAGGGATTCCAGCGCGTGTGGAGCAAGGTCTCGTCGTGGCCGTAACCCCGGCTCACCAATACAGGCCGCTGCCCCTGCTCGGCCAGTCGGCGCGCGAGATGGGCGGCCAGAGGCGTCTTGCCGGTACCACCCACGGCCAGGTTTCCGACGGACACCACGCGCACCCCGGGCACGCGGGCGGGATCCCGGCGATCATGCCTTCGGTTTCGTGCCTTCATCGCAAGGCCGTACGCTCCGGCCAGCGGCGAGAGAGCGGTCGAGTAGAGGGCGCCGAGGCGACCTGCTTCACCGTTCCACAGGACCCGGAGAAACCGCTCGAGCGCCCTTCTCACGAGCCTTCGCCCTCCGCGGGAATTCCCTCGGCGTTCAGGCGATTCGTCATGGCGTTCAATGTCTCGCCGATACTGCGCCCAAGAACTTCCAGCTGCTCGCGTCCTGCGTCGCGGGGCACATGGACGGGAGGCGCGTATTCGATCTGGATCGACGACAGGGGTCTGGGCACCAGGAAGCCGTCCCAACTGCGCAGGCGCCAGCCGGAGGAAACCCCGACGGCCATCGGGATGATCGGCAGCCCACCCACTCGTGCCGCTGCCAGGGCCCCCGGCTTGAACACGCGCACGGGTCCGCGGGGCCCGTCGGGCGTCAGGGCGAGATCCCTGCCCCGCCGCGCCTCACGGATCAGCGCCCGGAGCCCCTTGGTGCCCCCGCGCGTGCTCGACCCACGGACAGCCCGAAAACCGTTCCGCTTGATGACACGCGATATGTATTCTCCGTCGTCGTGCTCGCTGACGAGGACGACGATTCCCTCGTGCCGATGGTAGTGAATGAGCGGCAGCAGCTGACCGTGCCAGAACACGAAGATCACGGGCTTGCCCTGTGCCCTGAAGCGTTGGTAGTGATCCTCGCCGATACGCTCCGCTCGCGTGGTCAGGAAGAGTGTGCTCAGAAGGCCGGCCCCGAGCACCCCTCCGCTCTCGAACATGATCTCGCTCATGCGTCCACTCCCAGGAGGCGCACGGCCATTTCTGCGACACGTCCGGCGGCTCCGGGTCCCCCGACAAGTTCCCGGACCCGCGCCAAACCCTCGAGCTGCCGCCGGCGGGCGGGTGACGCCGGATCGAGGAGATCGATCAGAGCCTCCGTCAGGACGTGAGGCTTCATGTCGCCCTGTATGAACTCCGGTACGATGCGCTCACCCGCGACAAGATTGGGGAGGGCCCAGTGGTCCAGGGTCACTGCGCGGCTCACGATCCACCAGGTGAGTGCACTGGTTTCGTACGCGACCACCATGGGAGTTCCCTCCATGGCGGTTTCGAGGGTTCCGGTGCCCGACTTGACCAGCGCCGCTGCGGAGTAGGCCAGCACTCCTCTCGTGTCGTCCACCACCGGCAGTCCGGCGTCCTCGAGGGCTCCTTTCGGCAGGTGGGCTGCCCGGGCGATCACCGGTTGGATGTCGGGGCGGACGGCGGCCACACCGGCGACTGCCTCCGCGAAGGGTGCCAGGTGTCGTTCGATCTCCTGCCGACGGGAGCCAGGAAGGATGCCGACGATCGGCCGGTCCGGGTCGAGGGTCCACCGCGCGCAGAACGTACCCCGGTCCTGTTCGAGTGCGGGACGGTCAGCGACAGGGTTACCGACGTAGGAAGCGTTGACGCCCCGCTGCCTCAGAAAGGGCTCCTCGAAGGGCAGAATTACGGCTACCTCGTCCGTGTGACGCGCCAGGGCCTTGGCTCTCCACTGCTTCCAGGCCCAGACCTTTGGCGCAACGTACCAGAGGACGGGGATTCTCTCCGCATGGGCCGCCCTCGCGACACGGATGTTGAAGCCTGCAAAATCGATGGCCAGGACCAGGTCGATCTCGCCCGACTCGAGCAGTTTCCGCACCTGCCGCTCGAGGCGACGGAAGAAGCCCAGGTGCCGAACGACTTCAGTGATGCCCATGACCGCGAGTTCGTCCAGACCGGCGTGCAGCGTCACGCCCGCTGCCGCCATCGCAGGCCCGCCGAGGCCGACGAGGTGTACCTCGCCCAGACGTGCTCTCAGTTCCTGCGCGAGCCGGCTGCCGTACTGGTCACCGGAGGCTTCTCCCGCCAGGAGAAGGATCGTGGGTGGTCGAGCCACAGGTGGGAAGTCGCCGATGGGCGGGCCGCTAGAAGCGCCAGCCGAGATACCAGATGAGGACGACGACCGCCAGGAAGAGGCCCATGAGCTTTCCTGAACTCATTCCCTTCCTGGCGTCGATCCAGTTCTTCTTCCGTCTGCGCCGGACTTTGATCAGGGACATGATCTTCTGCCCTATGTGGTGATGCCGCGCTCACTCGCCCGGATGAACTCCAGGAAGTGTCGCACTTCAGGGATCAACGGCACCTCAGCTTCCGCTTGAGTCAGGCCCTGAGACATCGTGAGCTTGGAGTTGAAGACCAGCCGGTAGGCGCGCTTGAGGGAGCGCCGCACGTCCGAGGAAAGGCCGCGGCGTTCCAGGCCCACCGTGTTGAGGCCGTACGTCTTGAGGGGATTCCCCGCCGCCCGGCAGTAGGGGGGGACGTCCTGAGCCACCCGGGACCCTCCGCCCACGAAGGCGTGCGCGCCGATTCGTACGAACTGGTGGATCGGGGTCATCCCGCCGATCATCGCCCAGTCTTCGATCACCACGTGCCCGGCCATGTTCACGGCGTTGGATAGAATCACGTGGTTCCCCAACTCGCAGTCGTGGGCCACATGCGTATAGGCCATGAGAAGGCAGTCGCTGCCGACCACTGTCTGCCCGGAGTGAGCCGTGCCCCGGTTGAGGGTCGCGAACTCGCGAATGACCGTGCGGTCACCCACGTTGAGCACGGAAGGCTCGCCCAGATACTTGAGGTCCTGAGCATCGGTACCGAGGACAGCGCCGTTCGCGATACGGCAGTCTTCGCCCACCGAGGTGTCACGCTCGATCAAGACCCGTGGGCCCAGTACGGTTCCGTCACCCACCCTGACTCCCGGGCCGACCATGGCCCACGGACCTACTTCCACCCCCTCACCGAGCTCGGCGCTGGAATCGACGATCGCAGTTTCATGTACGACTGTCGCGCCGCGCGCTGTGAAGAGGGTGTCGCTCATCGGTCCTGGATCGTCGCCATGAGGTTGGCTTCGGCCACCAGTCTTCCGTCCACGAAGGCCTTCCCCCTCAGCTTGCAGATCTTTCGCCGGAACTGGACCAGGTCCAACTCGAAGATCAGCGTGTCGCCAGGAGTCACGGGCCGTCTCCACTTCACTGCGTCGAGAGACATGAAGTACACGACTTTGCCATCGGTGTCGTCGACGTGGTCCATGAGGAGCAGTCCCCCGCACTGGGCCATCGCCTCGACGATGAGGACTCCAGGCATGATCGGGTGCCCCGGATAGTGGCCCTGGAAGAACGGCTCGTTGATCGTGACGTTCTTCATGCCGACGATGCGCTCTCCGGGCTGGAAGTCCAGGACCCGGTCCACGAGGAGCATCGGGTACCGATGCGGCAGAAACTCCATGATCTGGGAGATATCGGCGAACGGTTCGCGTCCGGAGCGCCGGATGTGCTCTGCCAATGCTCGCGCGAGCGCCACGTTCCCCTCATGTCCGGGTCGCTCGGCAACGACGTGACCATCGATGCGGGCTCCGAGCAGGGCGAGGTCTCCGAGCAGGTCCCCGACCTTATGCCGTAGGAACTCGTCGGGGAATCGCAGGCCCTCGTTCATGATGCCCTTGTCATCGAGCACCACGCTGTTCTCCAGCGATGCGCCGAGCGCGAACCCGCGCGCGTGCAGAGAGTCTCCGTCGCTGTGGAAGCCGAACGTCCGCGCCGGCGCCACTTCGGTCAGGAAAGACTCCGGGTCGACCGGAAACGACCCGAACTGCCGTCCGATGGCAGGGTGATCGAAGTCGATCGTAGCGGAGATCCGCAGCCCGGCTCCCGGCGCCACCACATAGGAGGCCCCGGCCTCTCCCTCGATAGACATGGGCGCTGGCACTGTAAGCGTCCTGGCCTCGGCATCCTGCTCGACCGGGTGCGCCCCCTGGAGCGCCGCCGCGAAGTCCTGAAACGAGCCGTCGAGAATTGGAACTTCGGGCCCCGACACCTCGATGAGCAGGTTGTCGAGGTTGAGCGCCCGAGTGGCCGCCATGACGTGTTCGACGGTCAGGACCTTTGCTTCCCCGGCCCCCAGGGTGGTGCTGAGCGTAGTGGCCAGCACATTTCCGAGCGTCGCCGGAATCTCCGGACTTCCATCCAGGTCGGTGCGACGGAAGCGCACACCCGTTCCCGGTTCAGCGGGACGGAACGTGAGTGTCGAGGACTCGCCGGAGTGCACTCCGATGCCCTCGAGGCTCACTTCTGCACCAATCGTCCTTTGCTTCGGCCCTGTCATGCGTTACGCCGGTGAATCGGGTGATTAGGTCGACCTGGGAACCCTGACAAACTAATCAGAAGATCGCCACGGATCTAACGAATGCTCGGGTACGCGCCTGGTCAGGACTCTTCCAGCCGACCGCGCAGCTCAGCCACCGTCTGCTCCAGCTCCTTCACCCGCTCCACAAGGCCGGGAAGGCGTCGCGTCTGAGCCCGGGTCCGGAGTTCCTGCCTATGCGATCGCGCGGGATGTCCAGATACGGTCTCGCCGGCCGGCAGGTCCTTGTAGAGAATGGAACCGAACGCTACCTGGGCGTCATCGCCGAGCGAGAGGTGGTTGATCACGCCCACCTGTCCCCCAATCCAGACTCGTTCCCCGATTCGGGTAGAGCCCGCCACCCCGGACAGGGACGCCACCAGCGTTCCCGATCCCACCTTCACGTTGTGGGCCACCTGCACGAGGTTATCGAGCTTCACCTTGGAGCCCAGCTCGGTGTCGCCGATCGATCCCCTATCGACGCAGGCATTCGCCCCGATTTCGACGTCGTCACCCACGATGCAGCCGCCCAGCTGCGGGATCTTGCGGTACTCTCCCTCCACAAGGGCATATCCGAAGCCATCCGATCCGAGGCGAGCGCCCGAATGGACTGTCACTCGATCCCCCACGATCGTCGAATCGTAGAGTGTCGAGTGGGGATGAAACACCGCATCCCGTCCGACGCGGCAGTCGGCGCCGATGACCACTTGGGCTCCGATGCGTGTTCCAGCGCCGATTTCAGCGCGGTCTCCGAGCACGGAGTAGGGACCGATCCCGACGTCGTCACCGATGACTACGCCACGTCCCAGAACGGCCGTCGGGTGAATGCCCGCCGGAATGCCGGGCTCCGGATGCATGTGGCTCAGCAGCAGCTGGAGGGCTGCGTGTGGGTCGTCCACGGACACATGGGGCGATCCCTCCGGCAGGAAGCCCGACAGCTCTTTCGCCACCAGAAATGCCGCGGCGCGAGAAGATTCGGCATGCCCCACGTACCTCTTCGAGGCAAGGAACGCCAGACTTTCGCTGTCGGCTTCGTCGACGGGACGGATATCGCGCACCCGGACATCGAGATCGCCCGCGGCGCTGCCTTCGACGATTTCGGCGATCTCAACCAACGTGAAGGTCCGGAACTCTCTCATCTACGCCTCCGTCACCGATCGTGGGGAAACGAAGCGAGGCCCACGGGCGCGCTCGTGGCACGCCCGTGGGCCTCGCTACCCGCCACTCAGACTTGAGCGACTAGCGATCACCGCCGGGCGAGGTCGGCGCCGCCTGAAGACGCCGGATGACCTCGTCCGTGAGGTCCAGCGTCGGATCGGCGGCGATGATCGAACCAGCGGCCACGTCCAGAATCAGGGAGTAGCTCCCCTCTTCACGGATCTGCTCGATGACCTCGGAGATCCGGTCCATGACGGGCTGAACCAGCTGAGCCCGGCGTGCGTTGGCCTGCTGGTCGAGTTCCGCCATCCGTGCTTGGGCCTCGCGGGCCCTCTGCTGAATGGCCTGCTCACGGTTGCGACGGGCTTCCGGGGACAGCGTCAACTGCTGCTGCTCCAGCTGCTGCTGCATTCGGACGAGCTCGTCCTGGAGCTGCTGGGCTTCTGCCTCGAAGGTGGCCAGATCCTCCTGAAAGGCCGCCTCGGCCTCGGCGGCACCGGGGGCGTTCTGCAGAAGCTGCTGGCTGTTGATGTACCCGAGCTTGAGCGTCTGGGCCTCCACTGCGCCTGCGAAGAGGAGGGTGGCGAGCGCCAGGGGTGCGAGGGCGATGTGTCGCATGTTCATGCCTTGGTCGTCTTCCGAAGTCCTGCGAGTCATGGGCTGCGGCCATCGCCGCCCGTCTGATTACCGATTGTTCGTAGTCCATAGGCCCCGAAAGGGTCCCGTGTTCCCGTGTTCCAGTGTTCCCGGAGGAAGCAAATAAAATCGAGCTATCCGACCGGGAAGTCCACCGACGGCCCCCCTGTGCTGCCCAGTTCTCGAAGCCCGCCCCTAGAAGCCCGGGCCCATACGGAAGTGGATCTGCCAGCCCGGGTTCGCCTTGTCGAAGCCGTAGGCGTAGTCCAACCCGATCGGGCCGAACGGCGTGACCAACTGGGCGCCGAAACCCGCTCCCCGGAAGAGCTGTGTCGGGTCCATCTCGGAAGGATGCTCCCAAACGTTCCCCACGTCGAAGAATGCCCCCAGCGAGATCTGGTCGCTCAGACGCAGCGCGTACTCCGCCGTGACGCTGAGGAATGCGTTTCCGAGGCGGTTGATGTCGCTGATTTCCGTCGATCGCTCGGGGTAGTAACCGCGGGGAGTGATTGTGGTCTCGTCGTAGCCGCGCAGGTTCTGCCCGAACTGGACGCCACCCATCCAAAACCGCTCGAACGGGAAAGCGCTGGCATCTCCGAAGACGGTACCGGCCTTGACCGTCAGCCCGAGGGCCAGCCGGACCGCCGGCATGCCCCCTGCTCCCGTGTCGCCGAAGCCGCCGGTCGGGATCCACCACGATCCATCGGCCATGATGCGCATGAAGTCGCCGTCGCCGCCCAGCGGCCCACCGTTGCCCTCGATGTTCACATTGAGCTTGGAGCCAATCGTCGGAAACAACGGGTGATCGAGCGTCTGACGCGTAATGCCGACGGACAACTGGCTCTGCACGCCCGGAGGGCGTCCGAACAGCGAGTTGTCGTCTACGTTCGTGAACTGCTCATAGGTTGTGCGCGAGAGCCCGTAACCCAGGAAGATCCGAGTGATTCTCGAGTTCGGCCACGGAAATCCAAAGCGAAAGTTCGTTCCCAGGCGCTTTCGGCGTCCCGTCGAAAACTGGAAGAACCTGTCTCGCGAATTGAAGAGCGAGACCGAACCGGAGACCATGCTCTGGAACAGGGCCGGATCGGAATAGGAGATCTCGGCGCTATTCAGATAGCGCCCGAAGTCCCAGCGGATCTTACCGGACTTGGCCTGACCGAATAGGTTCGGCTGCTCGTAGCCCACGAAGCCGGAAAGCCCGACTCCGCCTCCGACGGAAGTGCCGAAGTTGATGGATCCCGTCTGCTTCTCCGCGACGTTGAACGTGATGTCCACGTCGCCGTTCTCGAGCGGTTGGATGTCCGGGAACGGCAGTGGAGCTTCGAAGAAGCCGAGAGAAGAAATGCTCTGGTACGACCTCAAGACGCGGTCCTGGCTGTACACGTCACCCGGCAGAATGAAGAGCTGGTTCCGGATCACCCACTCGTACGTGTACTCGTTGCCGCCGATGTTGACCCGGTTCACGATGGCCGGCGCGCCCTCGATGATGTTCCAGGCGACGTCGACCGTGGGGGCCCCGCCCTCCTCGTCGGGCTCATTCCGATTGATGATCGGATTGACCTGGACGTAGAGGTAGCCCTCGTTGGCGTAGCGCTCTCGGACGGTCAGGATGGCGTTGGCGAAAGCCTCGGCATCGAAGACGTCGTCCTCTGCCTCCTCTTCCCCCCCGCCACGAAGTCCGAGGCTCCTGAGAAGGCCACCCTCTTCCTCGATGAAGTAGCCCTCGAGGGACTCGTCGGTGAAGGCTTCGTTCCCTTCGATCGTGAACGAACCCATCCGGTACTGCCGTCCCTCGTCCACCTCGAGGACCAGGCGCGCCTTCCCCGAGGTCGGATCGATGACGAGCGTGTCCGACAGCACTTCGAAGTCGAGATACCCCTTGGACCGGTAGAGGGCAGGAATCCCCTCGGCGATGTCGGCTTCGAACTTGAGTTCGTCATAGCTGCCTGAGCGGAACCACCAGAACCCTTCGGGCTTGGTCTGCATGGCTCCCAGGACCTCTTCGTCGCTGAGGAACTCGTTCCCTTCCATGACGAAGTCGGCGACGGTGACTCGCTGCCCCTCAGAGACATCCAGGAACAGATCGATCTCGTTGTCTTCGCCCTCCACGGCGGCAATGCGCTGCTCGACACGCACGAAGGGAATCCCCTCAGCCGCCAGTTCCTCACGGATGTAGGCCTCTGCCTCCATCACGTTCTGCGGGTTGTACGGCCATCCGGGCCTGAGTCCAGTGGTATCGCGGACTTCACGCGCAGACAGGTTCTCCAGGCCCTGGATCGTCACCCTTCGGACCACGGCCTGTTCGTCGACCTGGACGATCAGGGTCACGCCGGGGGCCCCACGGGCCCGAATCGTGACGTTGCGGAACTGCCCCGTGCTGAACAGGGCCTTGATGCCTCGCTGGATATCCCGATAGGTGATGTCCTGCCCAGGCTGAATGCCGAACATTCCCCGGATGTTGTCGGCAGCCAGACGATCCTCACCCTCCACCAGCACGCTGTCGACCCGCTGGGGCCCGGCCTGGCCAGCCTGGGCGGAGATGGCTTCGGAAGTAACGAGCACGCCTACCATGGAGAAGGCCACCGCCAGAGCGGAGGCCTTCCCCAACCCGTATCTCTTTCGGATCCTCACGTCTTCGTCTTCGATTCCGCTTGCAGGGTGAGTCCGGCGCCTTCACCGTCGACGCCGACTTCGATCTCGTCGCCTTCGGAGAACTCAGCCACTAATATCTTTTCAGACAACGGATCTTCCAAATACCGTTGTATGGCCCTCCTGAGCGGCCGGGCTCCAAACTTCACGTCGTAGCCCTTTTCCACCAAGAACGTGACCGCATCGTCGGTCAGCTTGAGGGTCATCTGGTCCTCTGCCAGACGGGCATTCACCTCCGCGAGGAGGATGTGCACGATCTGGGCGATCTCCTCCTTCGTGAGCGGGTGGAAGACGATGGTATCGTCCACGCGGTTGAGGAATTCGGGGTTGAACGCCCGCTCGATCTCGGACCGAACCTTGTCCTGCATCATCTCGTAGCTGCTCTTGGGATCCGCCGACTGGAAGCCGAGGCCTCCGCCCTTCGATATCTCCCGGGCGCCCAGGTTGGACGTCATGATCAGCACGGTGTTCTTGAAGTCGATCACCCGTCCGTAGTTGTCGGTCAGATGGCCCTCGTCCAACACCTGCAGCAGGATGTTGAATACGTCCGGGTGGGCCTTTTCGATTTCGTCGAGGAGGACCACGGAATACGGACGCCGCCGCACGGCCTTGGTCAGGGCTCCAGAATCTTCGTAGCCGACGTAGCCCGGAGGCGCGCCGATGAGGCGGGACACGGAGAACTTCTCCATGTACTCGCTCATGTCCACACGGATCAGCGCGTCGCGATCCGCGAAGAGGAACTCAGCAAGAGCCCGGGCCAACTCCGTCTTACCCACGCCGGTAGGACCGGAGAAGATGAACGAACCGATGGGCCGCCGCGGATCCTTGAGGCCCGCACGGCTGCGTCGAATCGCCCTGGAGATGGCCACGATCGGGTCGTGCTGCCCCACGATGCGCTTATGGAGCTCGTCCTCCATGTGGACGAGCCTCTCCGACTCGGTCTGTCTGATCCGCATGACCGGAATGCCCGTCCATCGGCTCACGATGAAGCCCACATCGTCCTCACCGATCTCGGGACGGTGGCGCTTGCGCTCCTCCTCCCAGGCTTCCTGACGCTCGCGAATAGCCTGACCCAATTCCCGCTCCTCGTCCCGGAGCTCGGCGGCGCGCTCGAAGTCCTGACCGCCGATGGCCTCTTCCTTCTGCTGGGCGATCTCGGCGAGCTGCTCCTTGAGCTCCTCGACTTCGGGCGGCGGCACCTGGCTGGCGATCCGTGCCCGCGATCCGGCCTCGTCGATGACATCGATGGCCTTGTCGGGCAGGAACCGGTCCGTGATGTAGCGATCCGCGAGCTTCGCAGCGGTCTCGAGGGCATCATCCGGGATGATGACACGGTGGTGTTCCTCGTAATGGCTGCGCAGTCCCTTCAGAATCTCCACCGTCTCATCCACGGCAGGCGGATCGACGATTACCGGCTGGAAGCGGCGCTCGAGAGCCCCATCCTTCTCGATGTACTTCCGGTACTCGTTCAGCGTCGAGGCGCCTACGCACTGCAGCTCTCCCCGGGCAAGCGCCGGCTTGAGCATGTTGGAGGCGTCGATAGCTCCCTCGGCGGCCCCCGCCCCGACCAGCGTGTGCAGCTCGTCGATGAAGAGCATCACCGAGCGGCTCTGCTGGATCTCGTTCATGACCGCCTTGAGCCGCTCTTCGAACTGGCCGCGATACTTGGTGCCTGCGATCACGGCAGCCATGTCGAGTGCCAGCACCCGGTAGTCCTTCAGTGCCTCCGTGATCTCCCCGCGTGCGATGAGCTGAGCGAGGCCCTCCACGATCGCCGTCTTGCCGACGCCGGGTTCACCGATCAGGACCGGGTTGTTCTTCTTGCGACGGCAAAGGATCTCGACGACCCGCTCGATCTCCGTGGCTCTTCCAATCGTGGGGTCGAGCTCGCCCTGCCGGGCGAGTTCCGTGAGGTCGCGGCAGAAGTGGTCCAGGGCCGGGGTCTTCGACTTCTTGTCGCCGGCCTTGGCGGTCGCTCCCGGGGTGGCTCCACCGATGCCCACCGGCTCGGAGGGGCCGACGTCGGACCCCAGCACCTTCAGTGTGTCGGCACGGGCCTCTTCGAGTGTCACGCCGAGCGAGTTGAGCACCTGTGCTGCGATGCCCTTCTCCTCTCGGAGCAGGCCCAGCAGAAGATGCTCCGTGCCCACATAGGAATGGCTGAAGTCACGGGCCTCGGACATGGCGAACTCGAGGACCTTCTTGGCACGCGACGTATAGGGCAGTTCTCCGAGGGCGATGGTTGCCTTGCCCTTCCGAACCGACTCCTCGACCCGTTCGTGGATCTGTTCCAGGTCGACGTTCAGGTTCGTGAGCACTGCGGCGGCGACCCCTTCCCCTTCCCGGATGAGGCCCAGAAGGATGTGCTCCGTCCCCACATAATCGTGCTGAAGACGAATGGCCTCTTCGCGGGCCATCGCCAGCACCTTTCTTACGCGGTCGGTGAAGTTGTAGTTCATGGCGCTTCTCGGCGGGCGAGCCTCAACTGGCGGTTAGTCAACGACTTCGTCGTCCGACACGGAATCGGCCGAGACATCGCCCTCCGTCGCGAGAATGCGACGCACGAAAGCCGCGCGGTGTGCATCGCATTCCGACGGCGACAAGTCGCGGCCGGCAGCCTGCTCCAGATGAGCTGGCTGAGTAAAGATCATCATCTTGTTCAGCGTGTATACACGGAGGTCTGGGAGGAGTTTCAGGCTCACACCCAGGCGGACCCCGGACAGCAGATTCATGAGCTCCTCGAAGGGCAGCGTGCGCGCGTACCTGAGCAGGCCGTAGGCCCTCCAGATCTTGTCGTCGGTGACCGCGCGTGCGTCCCGGAGGAGCACCTGCCGCGCCTGCGTCTCATACTGAATCACCTGCCGCACGATGCGGTCCAAATGGTCGATCAGGTCCTCTTCCGTCTTGCCCAGAGTCGTCTGATTCGAGACTTGGAAGAAGTTGCCGACGACCTCCGATCCTTCTCCGTACAGCCCTCGGAACGTCAGCCCCACCTGCGACAGTCCCTGGAGCACCTTCCCGATCTCCTTCGTCAGGACAAGGCCCGGCAGGTGCATGAACACAGAGGCACGCAGGCCCGTACCCACGTTCGTCGGGCAGCTCGTGAGGAAACCGAACTCGTTGTGGAAGGCATACGGGAGTTCCTGGCCCAACTCCTCGTCGACCTTGTCGACCATGCTCCAGGCCTCCTGGATGCGAAGGCCCGATACCAGGCTCTGCATGCGGAGGTGGTCCTCCTCGTTCACCATCACGCTCAACGGATCGCTCGGTGCCAGGAGGACGGCAGCTCCCCCGTGCGGTTCCCGGTTCGGATCGCCGAGAAGCTCCCTCGACACGAGACGCCGCTCCAGGAGGATGTGCCTGGTGCGCGTGTCGACCTCCGGCAACTCGAGGAAGGTCCCGTGCCCGAGGCTCGAGGAGCGTGTGCTCGAGTCCTTGAACCTGTTGAGTACGGCTTCCCTGTCGGCCGCGCGTGCGCGAGGTCCGAACGCATGGCCCTGAAGATTGCGGGCGATGCGAACGCGTGTGCTGAGCACGATGTCGGCGTGCTCCCCGCTGGCTTCGAGCCAACTCAGGCCATAGTCCGGAACGGTGGCGAAGTTGTCCACAGCGGCTACCTCACGGGCTCGAGAGCGCGGATCTGGTCGCGGAGTTCTGCGGCCCGCTCGAAGTCCTCGGAATCTACGGCTCGCTGCAGCTTGCGCCGGAGTCCGTGGAGCCGTTTCTCCATCTCTCCTGCAGACGGATCCGGGGGGAGGTACACCTTGCCGACGTGCGCCGTCCCACCGTGTATGCGCCGCAGGAGGTTCTTCAGATGCGGCTCGAAGGCGGAGTAGCAATGAGGGCACCCGAGCCGTCCTGATTCCCGGAAGTCCGCGAACGTCAGGCCGCAGAATCCGCACGGGGTCACCGGCTCGACGGTTTCGTCGGCGCTCTTCTCCCCCATTTGGGCCAGAAAGTCCGTGAGGGGGAACTTCACGGGCTCGGGAGCCGTCTCCAATCCCTTCTCCGCCGCGCACTTCTCGCAGAGGTGTGCCGTGGACATCTGATTGTTGACGATCTGTGTGAGATGGACCACGGCATCGCCGGAGCCACAGTTGCCACAGACCATGTCCGCCATCTCCGAGTACTCTCCTTGGGGGGGTTCGACCCTCCCCTACCCCGCACCGCCAGGATGGAGCCGTCCGTCGGCGAGGTCGAGTTGACGGTCCGCTCTGCCGGCCAGGTCCGGGCTATGCGTAACGATGGCCATGGACAGTCCGTGCTCTTCCTTCAGCTCGAACAGGAGGTCGTGGAGTCGCTCGCTGGTGTGAGTATCCAGATTCCCAGATGGCTCGTCGGCGAGTAGGACGGACGGGCGATTGACGAGGGCGCGGGCCACTGCCACGCGCTGCTGTTCACCGCCGGAGAGCTGGCGGGGCTTGTGATCGTCTCGTCCCGTGATCCCGACGGAACCGAGGAGCTGGCGGGCGGCTTCTCGCGCCTGCTTGAGATCCACGCCGGCGACGAGGGCCGGCATCATCACGTTCTCGATCGCCGTGAACTCGCGAAGAAGGTGATGGAACTGAAAGACGAACCCCACGTGGCGATTCCGCACGACGCCGAGCTCCTCGTCATCGAGGTGGGCGACGTCGTCACCCCCGAGTCTGACCTGGCCTGATGTTGGCTGGTCCAGGGCGCCGATGATGTGCAGGAGCGTCGACTTACCCGTACCGCTGGCGCCGGTGATCGCTACCGCTTCACCAGACCGGACCGTCAAGCTCACCCCGCGCAGCACATCGAGTTCACTTCCGTCGCCGGCCACGTACGATTTCGTGATCTCCCGCGCCTCCAACGGGTGCCGTGCAGACGAGTCCGCGTCCCTGACCCGGTCACTCATGTCGAATCGCCTCTACGGGCTCCAGGCGGGAAGCCCTGTATGCTGGGTAGAGCGTGGCCAGAAATGAAATCGTAATGCTGATGCTGACGATCCCCACGAGGTCCATCGGCTGCAGCGAAACCGGGAGATGGTCCACGAAGTACACGTCGGGGGGAATCTTGATGATCTGGTACCGATCGAGCAGCCAGCACAGGAACAGCCCCGACCCAGCGCCGGCGACAGTCCCCGCGCCTCCGATCCAGAGCCCCTGCATCACGAACACCCGCAGGATCCCCTTCTGCGTCATACCCATTGCACGGAGGATGCCGATTTCCCGTGTGCGGTCTGCAACCACCATCACCAGCGTGCTGACGATGTTGAAGGCCGCGACCACGACGATCAGGGAGAGGATCAGGGTCATCGCGATCTTCTCCAGCTTGAGCGCGCTGAAGAGCGCCCGGTTCCACGTGATCCAACTCACCACCGAGTACCCGAAGCCCACCCGGTTCTGGATCTCCTCGGCGACCTCAGTCGCCATTTCAGCGTCGCGAGTCCGGACGCCGATGCCGCTCACGTCGCCGGGTCCCAGTCCGAGCAGCTCCTGCGCATCGGCCAGCGTGGTGTAGACGTTCTTGGTGTCGTACTCGTACATGCCGGTGGTGAAGGTGCCGGTGACCTCGAACTGTCGGATGGTCGGAACCAGGCCGCCGAACATGTCGGTCCGGAGGTTCTCCATGGCGATGACCAGCACCGAGTCGCCCTCGAACAGCAACATCTGATCGGCGAGGCCGCTGCCCATGAGAATGGGGGTCACCCCGGACTCGGTCGGCTCGAGGTCGAGGACCCCTTGGAGTATCTGCCGCTCCATATCCGTGGCGGTGGTGCCGACCGTGTCGACCGAGATGCCGTAGAGGTTTGCCGACGCCGGATATCCCGCCTTGTTCCGGATCACCACGCTGCTCAGGACGAACGGGGCCGCACCGACCACACCATCCACGGACATGATGCTGTCCCGCGTGGTTTGCCAGTCGTTCATGCGCAGGGCTGTCCCCTGCTGAAGCACGTACACGTGGGGTGTCGACTCCAGGATCTTCTCGCGCAGATCATTCTGCATTCCTGCCATCACCGCGGTGACCACGATGAGCGCGGTGACTCCCACCGTGATGCCCCCGAGTGCGATCCACGTGATCAGCGAGAGCAGCCCTCTGCCACGGCTGGACCCGAGGTAGTGCCGGGCGATGAACCAGTGAAGGCTGCGCATCCGCCCCTCAGGCACGGGCCGCAGGGGTCATTCCCCGGCCCTCAGCATGGGGAACAGAATCACGTCCCGGATCGACACCTGATTGGTCAGGATCATCACGAGTCGATCGACCCCCATCCCGACACCGCCCGTGGGCGGCAGGCCGTACTCCAGCGCCCGGATGTAGTCCTCGTCGATCTGCTGAGCCTCGTCGTCTCCGGCGGCCCTCAGGCCCGCCTGGGCTTCGAATCGTTCCCGCTGATCGAGCGGGTCGTTGAGCTCCGAGAAGCCGTTGAAGATCTCCATGCCGGCGATGTACAGCTCGAAGCGTTCTGTGAGTTCCGGGTCGCCCCGCTTCGGCTTGGCGAGCGGCGACAACTCCTTGGGGTGATCGAGAACGAACGTCGGTTGCACCAATCCGGGCTCGACGAGTTCGCCGAAGAGCTTGTCGATGAGCTTGCCCCGTCCGGCGCCGTCCAGATCGGAGAGGCCCATGTCCTGAGCCTTTTCGCGCAGTTCGGCCTCCGGCAGACCGGCGACGTCGCCGCCGAGCGCCTCCGAGAGGGCGTCCACGAGGCGGATCCTGCGGAACGGCGCCTCGAACGTGATCTCGTGCGCCTCGAACTCGAGGGTCCGGCTTCCAACTGCCTGGTCCACGACATGAAGCAGCATCCGCTCGACAAAGTCCATCTGGTCATCGTAGTCGGAAAACGCCTGATACCACTCCAGCATGGTGAATTCGGGATTGTGGAAACGGCTCAGTCCCTCGTTCCTGAAGTCCTTGCTGATCTCGTATACCCGATCCATGCCACCGACAACGAGACGCTTCAGGTAGAGTTCATCGGCGATGCGGAGGTACATCGTCTGGTCGAGCGCGTTGTGCTTCGTCACGAACGGTCTCGCCGAGGCTCCGCCGTACAGCGGCTGCAGCGCCGGCGTCTCGACTTCCGTGAATCCCTCTCCATCCATGAAGGAGCGCAGTTCAGTCACGATCCGAGCCCGCTGCCGGAAGACGTCCCGAACCTCTGGGTGTACCGCGAGGTCGGCGTACCGCTGCCTGTAGCGAGACTCCGTGTCGGCAAAACCGGAGTGGTAGATGCGCTCACCCGTCTCCGAGTCCTGCTCGACCTTCCCGAACGGCAGCGGGCGCAGGGACTTCGACAGCAGCGTCCATCCCTCCACGCGCACAGTGACCTCTCCGGTTCTTGTCCGGAACAGGGGGCCCTCGATACCGATCCAGTCACTCAGGTCCAGCAGATCCAAGTCCTCGAAGGATTGGTCGCCCAGGACGTTCTTTCGGAAGTAGACCTGAATGCGTCCCATTCCGTCTTCCACGTGGGCGAAAGCGCTCTTGCCGTGCCCTCTCCACCCCACCACGCGGCCGGCGATGCGAATGGTGTCGCCGTCGCCGTCTTCGGACAGGGTCCCCGCGGCTTCGGCTGCCCCAAAGGCGTCGATGGCCTCGGTGGACCGATGGCTCGCGTCGAAGTTGTATCCAAAGGGCTCGATCCCCCGCTCCCGAAGCGCGTCCAGCTTCTCCCGGCGGATCTTGAGCACCTGGTTCAGATCATCCATGTCACTCGTTGTCAATCGTCGGGTTCAGGCCGCCGTGCCGGCGCCAAACGTCTTTAGAAATGCCTCGATGAAGGGATCGATGTTTCCGTCCATCACGCCTTGGACGTCGCCGATCTTCAACTCGGTACGGTGGTCGTTCACCATCGTGTAGGGCTGGAACACGTAGGATCTGATCTGATTGCCCCAGCCGATGTCGGTCTTCGTGGACTCGAGGGCGGCCCGTTCCTCTTCCCGCGCTTCCAGCGCATGCTGATACAGGGCAGCGCGGAGCATCTTCATAGCCGTCGCACGGTTCTTGTGCTGGGAGCGCTCCTGCTGGCACGCGACCACGATCCCGGTCGGGAGGTGCGTGAAGCGGACGGCCGAGTCGGTCTTGTTGACGTGCTGTCCTCCCGCTCCGGACGCGCGATACGTATCCACCCTCAGGTCGGACTCGTCGATCTCGATCTCGATGTCGTCGTCGATAAGCGGGTAGACGAAGACACTGGCGAACGATGTGTGCCGTCGCGACTGCGCGTCGAAGGGCGATATCCGGACCAGCCGATGAACACCGGCTTCCGCCTTGAGGAAGCCGTAGGCGCTCTCGCCCTTGATCTCGAGCGTCACGCTCTTGATGCCGGCTTCGTCTCCGGGCTGCAGGTCCATCACATTGAGTTCGAAGCCACGGCGTTCCGCCCACCGCGTGTACATTCGCGAAAGCATCTCTGCCCAGTCCTGGGACTCCGTGCCCCCGGCTCCTGGGTGAATGGTGACCATTGCCTCGCGGTGATCGTCCTCGCCCTGGAGCATCGTCCTCAATTCCAGGGCTTCCACCCCGTTGACCAGGGCAGCCAGCCCGCTTTCGCATTCGGCCAGGAGTTCCGCGTCCTCTTCCTCCTCGAGGAGGTCGGCCAGTGCCCTCACATCCTCCACGTCACTGGAGAGCTTCAACCACGGCTCGACCCACGCCTTGAGTCGGTTGGACTCGCCGATGGTCTCCCGCGCGGCCTCTTGATTGTCCCAGAAGCTCGGCTGGACCATCTGCTCGTCCAGCGCTTTCAGCCGTTTCTGACGTGCCTCGAGGTCAAAGGTACCCCCTGAGCTCTCGAATCTTCTCCTCGAGCTCCGCCAGCCGCTGTCGCTGCTCCTTGTTCATTGCACGTCCGTGTGTGGTCTGGCGCAGAAGACGAAATGATGCGAAAGGGGCCGCCCCTCTAGGACGGCCCCTCTCGCTGGACCCAGGCCTGAAGTATACCGGTGCGACTTGGGGTCATCAACGCCACCCCGAGGGCAACCCCTGACGTTTCCGTGTGCTGGGGCCTAGAAGACCTGCTCCCCCTTGGCCAGCACGTCGTTGAGTGCCTCTCTCCAGAAATCAGTGCCGTGTGCGATCTCGTCGCCGACCTGATCGACGAACTCCTTCCACGACTTCTCGACCTCGTCCTCGAAGTCTTCCTTGAGGGTGCCGTTGGCCAGGGCCCGCTCGTGGCGTTCCGGGTTGTACATGATCATGTCGGACACCAGCACACGCGCCAGGCGCTTGGCCTTCTCAACAGGGTCGCGCTGCCCGAAGGAGAAGCTCTGTGGTTTGGGAGCCTCAGGCTCAGGCGCGGGCTCGGGCTCAGGCTCAGGCTCGGGCTCGGGCTCGGGCTCAGGCTCGGGCTCAGGCTCGGGCTCAGGCTCGGGCTCAGGCTCAGGGGCAGGCTCGGGCTCAGGGGCAGGCTCGGGCGCAGGCTCAGGGGCAGGCGCCGGCTCTTGAAAGAATGTCTCCTCCGGCGGCGCAGGCGCCGGTTCAGGCGCTGCGGGGCGCTCCACCCGGAAGACGTGGCTGCAGGAGCTGCATCGCACGCTGACCCCGGCTTCAGGGATCTTCGCAGGATCGACGGGGAAGGATGCCGAGCATGACGGGCAGGAGATCGTGATGACCATCGTGCGTTCTGGGTTCAGGGTTTCTTGTTGACGTCTGTCGACCGGAGTGACGGTATGAATTCAGTAAGCATCTCGGCTTCCCGTGCCGAAGCCGTCTCGAGGGCGGGTGATTCGTGCCGCCGGTCGACCACGTACACCGACCCAGGGAGTGACTTGGCGTACGTCTTCATTTCTGCCGCCAACTCGCTGATCTGGCCCGTGTGCTCGAATGTCTGAAATTGATTGGTGACCACGCCGATGGACAAGGTCATCAATGGGATTCGATGGATATGGCCTCTTCGGTCCTTCCCGAGGAAGTAGCCGGCACGGCGGTCCTCCTCGGTGTACTGATAAGGGATCAACTCGTCGAAGAGCCGGATAACCTCGTCGCACGTGGTCTCCAGATACTGCAGGGGCACGACGTAGATGAAGTCATCGCCCCCGATGTGTCCCACGAAGCCGCCCGGAGCCAAACCCCGGACCATGTCCCGAAGGATCTTCGAGAGGATCCCGATGACTCCGTCTCCGAAGGCGTAGCCATAGCGATCGTTGAATTCCTTGAAGTGGTCGAGGTCGGCGTAACACACCCCGAACAGCTCCCCCACAGCCAGGCGTCCCGCCATGTCCCGGGCAATGTGGTTGGTTCCCGGGAGCCGCGTGGACGGGTGCACGCTCACGTCGCGTTCTGCGCGGGCCAGAACCTGCTCCAGCCTCAATTCCTGCTCGCGAGCCGGAAGGCCTGAGTGAATGACCTCGTCAGCCCCCACCCCAAGGCAGTCGCCTGCCAGCGACTCCTGTCCATCGGGCACCAGCACGACCAGCGGGACGATCGCAGTGAAGGCGTCGCCCTTCAATGTCTTGGTGAGGGTCAGGATATCGGTCGAGTCACCCTCCAACTCCAGGATGACACACGCCGGAAACCTGCGGTTGAGGAGTGCGCGGACCTCTTCTACCTGATCCACCGGCACGATCTCGAGTCCATTCTCCCGAGCAAACCTGGAGACGAGCTCGGAGGGGCCTGTTGCGGCCTGTCCGAAGTGAAGGACGGTCTTGTCCGATGCCATACGATCTCGCGGGGAGGGAGCCTTGACGGAGGAGGTTAACGGTCCCGGATAGTGCGGGTCAAACCTTTTGTTTCTGCAGCTTACGAAGCAACAGGAAGTCTACGTGCCGGGCCTCCTTGTCGACCCGAACCACCTGTACCTCGACGCGGTCCCCCAGCCGGTGACTTCTTCGACTCTTGTCGCCCACCAGCGCGTGAGACCGATCCTGGAAATGGTAGAAATCGTCCCTAAGGGAGTTCACGTGGACAAGGCCGTCCACAAAGAAGGCGTCCAGGGTCACGAAGAACCCAAACGCGGCCACCCCTGAGATCCGTCCCTCGAATTCCTCACCGAGGTGCTGCTCCATGAACTCGACCTTCTTCATGGCGATGGAATCACGCTCAGCCTGGTCCGCCGAACGCTCCCGGTCGCTGGTCAGCTCCGCGACGGTGCGGAGCTCATCCGGTTCCCAATCCCGGGGAGGCTGCTTCCGGACGAGACAGCGAACGACGGCGCGGTGGACCAGCAGATCCGGGTAGCGCCGGATCGGTGAGGTGAAATGAAGATAGGCAGACGAGGCGAGGCCGAAATGACCCAGGTTCTCCGGGTCGTATCTGGCTCGCTTGAGGGACCGGAGAACCACGGTGGATATGAGGCTTTCGTCGTCCCGGCCCCTTACGGCGTCGAGGAGCTGCTGTACGTCCGTGGGTTTCAGAGCTTTCCTCTTCGGAAGCCGATAGCCGAAGCGCGCGAGGAATTCACCCAACTCCTCCGCCTTCTCCCGGGTTGGAGGCTCATGCACCCGATAGAGCCCCGGGATCCCCTTGGCCTCCAGGTCACGGGCAACCACTTCGTTGGCCAAAATCATAAAGTCTTCTATGAGACGATGACTCTCAAGTCGTTCCACCCGTTGAATATCCACCGGGGACCCTTCACTATCCAACAGGACCCTGGCCTCGGGGAGATCCAGGTCCAAGGCCCCTCGTTCGATTCTTCGGGCACGGATTGCCCGAGCCAAGTCATCGAGGGACCGCACGGCCTCATCGATCTCGACACCGAGGCTCCGCCGTCCGTCCAGAACGTCCTGAACCTCCTCGTACGCGAGCCGTCGTCGGCTGCGGACTCGAGTCTGCTCATAGCGGCGGGAAAGCACCGCGCCGGAAGAGTCCAGGGTCAGGCACAGCGATACAGCGAGGCGGTCGCTCCCTTCCCGGAGGGAACACGCGTCGCCCGACAACTGCTCTGGAAGCATGGGGATCACGCGATCGACCAGGTACACGCTGCTGCCGCGGGCCTGCGCCTCGATATCGATGGCGCCCCCCTCCTCCACGAAATGCGACACGTCCGCGATATGCACGCCGACTTCCCAGCCCCCGTCGACCTTCATCACAGACAGGGCGTCATCGTGGTCTTTGGCGTCGACCGGGTCCACGGTAAAGACCAGGAGGTCGGTTCTGTCGACCCGGTGATCGCCCACTTCCTCGAGTCCGTCCCGGGCGGCGGCCTCGGCGGACTCCATGACCTCCTGAGGAAACTCCAGGGAGAGGCCGTACCCATGCGCGATGGCCAGGATGTCCACACCCGGGTCAGAGAGCTTGCCCAGGACCGTCCGGATTTCTCCGACTGGAGCCGCGCCCGAACCGCCGAACGACACGAGATCAACGACCACGATGTCACCTGTCTCCGCGTCCAGGATCCCACTCCCGGCCGACGAGATCATGACATCCTGCGTCAGGCGTCGATCGAGTGGGGTGACACGCGAGAACTGACGGTCACGGTGAAGGGTGCCCACCACCGAGGAGCGGGCCCGCTCGAGGACCTTGATCGCTCGTCCCACGGGGCTGCGTCCCCGAGGCCGACTTTCGATGCGGACCACGATCCGGTCGCCGTCCATCGCCCCGGACAGATCGCGGGCGGGTACGAATACCTCACCCGCTCCCGAGTCCGCCCGCACGAACCCGTCTCCCCTCCGGGTGAGCGAGACACGCCCGACCGCCAGGTCCATGGACTCCGGAGCTCCGTAGCGGTGTCCCTTGACCCGGTAGATCTTCCCGGCCTTCTCGAGCGCATAGAGGAGGCGCTTGAAGTTCCTGTGCTCGGAGGCCGGTACAGACAAAGCACGGGCCAATTCCTTCGGCTTCAGTGGACCCCGGTCAGACCCCGTCAGCGCGTCGATGACACGCCGTTCCAAATCTGCCGATCGCCGTGGCACCGCTAGCGCCTCCGAAGGTGGAGGAAAGCGCTCCAACGCGTGCCGCCGCCTGTGGGCTCCGCCCATACCGCGAGCGGGGTCTCCCGTCGCTGCTGCGCGCCGGAGACCAATGCGTCTGCCGCGCTGATGAGGTGATTGGCCATGAGGCCGGCGAAGGCCGTGGTCGCTTGCCGGAACCGATCGTCGCTCCTCGTGATGAGCCCCGAAAAACGATCCTTCTCCGCGAGCGCACCGGACCAGTCCCATAGAAACCCTGGCCCGTACGAGCGTCCGGTGTAGTACGCGAGTGCGCTCTGGTATGCCGGGTCGCCGGGTCCGGGCGTGGTGCCTGGGGTCACGTAGATGTCGCGCGCCAAGGCCCACGCGGACCCGTTGAATGTGCTGACGTCTTCTTCCGGTTGAATGCCGGCCAGCTCGGGGTTGGAGTCAAAGGCTCCGGATCGGGTCCACGTGGCGAGACGCTCGTAATAGGTGAAGTCACCATCCTGTCTTGCCCCGGTGCGGATGCGGGCCGAAGACCATGCCAGATCCCGGTATTCGTCCCTCAAGCTGGCAGCAGCCATGCGTCGATTGGCCCACAGCGCCCACCCCGTGGCCTCGAGGGCCAGGTAGATCCAACCACGCCGCTGGCTGAGGTGGAGTTGACCCCAGCCTGGCAGCGCCAGCGAGCGCAGGGGCGCGCCTCCCATCGTCGACGCGTCCCGGGCCTGGACGACCTCGTCCCAGGAGGCGAAGCTCGACTGCGGCAGGTCCTGGGCCAGCGCAGGACCGGCGAGGACGAACGCGAGAGCGCAGGAGATCCCTGCCCTGGCGGTCCTGGCCATCAGAAGAGAATTGAAAAGGTCACGTGCACCGGCTCTGTCTCGCCCGTCAGGGGCAAGACGGCGAGCGACTTCGCGATGGACAGGTCGAATCGCTCGAAGCGGATGCCGAGCCCCACGCGTCCGCCGTCCTCCTGGTCCAGGTCGCCGAACACGTAACCCGCCCGGAGAACGAGCGCATCGCTGGTGCCGGCCGTCAATTCCGAGCCGATGTAGAGCGACAGCGACCCCGGTGTACGCAGCCGGTCCTGAACCTCGAGCGTGAGCCAACCCCCGAGGCCCTCGCGATCAACCAGGGTTCCGACGATGTCGTACGCGGCCGCCACACGCAGTCTGGTCGGGAGCGGATCAGCCTGCTCTGCGTTGAGGACCTGCAGTCGGGGCCCGAGATGCGCGACCATCGCTCCCAGCCGGAGGGGAGACCCGCCGCTGGGGGTCAACTGGAGACCGACGTCTACGGCGTACGTGGTCGCCGTGGTTCCCGCATCCGGACAGATGCCCTTGCAGGAGAAACGGAACTGGACAGCCTTGAAGTTCACGCCCAGGCTCACCCGATCCAGGATCTTGGAGGCAGCCGAGATCACGCCCAGGTGGTTGCGAACCGACACCGTTCCCAGGATGGTGCCATCGATGCCCGTGAGCTCCTGGTCGCCCGCGTCGAGAAGCAGGTACGAGAAGCCGATAGTCCCGAGCGAGTTCCCAGCGATGAGTGCTGAAACCGCCGTGGCCGTACCCGCCAGTTGGTCACCGCGGAAGAGGACGACCTGGCTCTCGGAGAGGTCCGCCATTCCAGCGGGGTTCCAGAATCCGGATTCCGGGCCCTCCATCGCTGTCATCGCCCGGCCGAGAGACACCGCCTGCGCGCCCACCGGAAGAAGTAGAAAGAGTGCACCTTCGGTGGACGACGGGTCCCCATTCTGTTGGGCCTGCAGCGGAAACGCCGCTGATGCCGTGACCAGGACGAGGACGGCGTTTCGGAAGGTGCGGATCATTCGTCCTCAGGGATTCTAAAGCCCAGTTGAACAAGGTGAGCGCGGTTCTTCCGCCATGCCTTGAGCGGCTTCACCCACAGATCGAGGTACACGCGGGTGTCCAGAAAGTGCTCGATCTTCTCTCGAGCGGCGCTTCCGAGGTCCCGGATTGCCGCCCCCTTGTTACCTATGACGATGCCCTTCTGCGACGAGCGCTCGACGTACACGATCACCTGGATGTAGACCGGATCCTGGCTCTCCCGGAACTCTTCTACATGACAGAAGACGGAGTAAGGGATCTCCTGTCGGTACTGCTCGAAGATGGTTTCGCGGACGAGCTCCGCGACGAAGAATCGGACGGGTTCGGACGCGACATCGTCTTCCGGGTACAGGAACGGCCCCTTGGGCAGGGCTTCCGTGAGTGAGTCCAGGAGTTCGGACGTACCGTCTCCCGTCAGGGCGGAGATGCGGTGGACCTGGACACCGTCCTGGCGATCGAGCCATTGCTCCCAGCTTTGAAGAGCACCGGGGCTCGCTGCGTCCACCTTATTGAGTGCAGCGAAGGCGGGAACGCGGTTTTCGGCGAGTGCAGCCTCGAGGCGGGACGTGGCCGCAGCATCGGGTGGAGCACCGCCGTCGATCACGATCAGAAGCAGGTCTGCCTCGTGAAGGGCCTCCAGGGCCGCCCCGAGCATGGAGCGCTGCAGGAGATCCTTGGCTTCCAGGAGGCCCGGGGTGTCGAGGAAGATGAGTTGTGCGTCGCGCTCGGTCAGGACGCCCGTGACCCGCTGCCAGGTGGTCTGGGCCTTCGGAGTAACAATGGAGAGGTGCTGGCCGACCAGCCGGTTCAATAGGGTCGATTTCCCGGCGTTCGGGCGGCCCAGGAGAGTTACGTAGCCAGTCTTTGTATCCCCGGCTGGGGGGACTTTCGTGTCGGGGGGGATCATGGGGCAGAACTTCGTCGCGCGGGTATGGGTTGGCAATATTGCTTCGTGTCCAAGAGGGCCGGTTGGCTTGCGTAGATTGGGATGAGGGCGGGAGTGGTTTTGGGAGTGGGACGCAAAACGCCCGCTCCGGCGTGGTGCAGGAGCGGGCGTTTTGATGGATGAGTCGGCGGCGACGTACTCTCCCACCGGGCAACCCCGGCAG
>JBDHIL010000033.1:0-34172 GCA_039587465.1 Gemmatimonadota bacterium
CGTAAGTGAGACGATGATCTACTATCTGACTCCGGTCGAGCTCGTGGAGAGGGTGGAGGCGGATCCCACCTTCCATGACGTCGGGGTCAAGGTCAGCGGTCAGGTGGTCGCGGGTACCTACGCCCGCGTCGAGGGCGAGCTGCTCCACACCTTCGTGGTGCGGGACCTCGTCGACGAGTCTCTCACCTTCCCCGTGGAATTCCGTGACGCGCTTCCCGACACGTTCTCGGATGACGTCGAAGTCGTCCTGGAGGGTCGGCTCAGGGCTGACGGCGTGTTCGAAGCCAACACGCTTCTCACCAAGTGTGGAAGTCGGTACGAAGCGGCTCCGGAGGATCTCGCCAAGTGATCATTATCGGGGAGTTCGCTCTTTGGATTGCTCTGCCGGTTGCGTTTTGGGGGACCGCCATGGGCTTTCTGGGTGGTCGCAGTCAGAGGGGTGATCTGGTCCTGAGCGCGGAGCGGAGTATCCACGCTGTCACCTTGCTCCTGATCCTGGCTTCGGCCGGGGTCATGACGGCCTTTCTGACCGACCAGTTCCAATACTGGTACGTTGCCAGCTACTCCAATCGAGAGCTCGAGACCTTCTACAAGGTTTCAGGCCTGTGGGCCGGTCAGAGGGGTTCTCTGCTGTTCTGGGCTCTCCTCTTGAGCGGCTTCTCCTCGATCACAGTCTTCATCAACCGGAAGCGGAACCGCGAGTTCATGCCCTACGTCGCGGGCGTCCTCCTGGGGATTCTCGCGTTCTTCGTGGTCGTGCTCCTGTTCGCTGGGGTCAACCCGTTCGAGCAATTGGCCTTCACACCGGCCAACGGACAGGGGCTGAACCCTCAGCTGCAGAACTATTGGATGACCATCCATCCCCCGACGCTGTACCTCGGGTTCACTGCGTTCACGATCCCCTTTGCCTTCGCGGTTGCGGCGCTTCTGAACGGTCGCCTCGACGCGCGCTGGATCGTGCTCACTCGGAGATGGACCCTCCTTTCGTGGTTCTTCCTGTCCATCGGCATCGTGCTCGGCATGCGTTGGGCCTACGAAGAGTTGGGCTGGGGTGGGTATTGGTTCTGGGACCCTGTGGAGAACGCGTCCCTGCTGCCGTGGCTCACCGCGACGGCCTTCCTGCATTCGGTGATGATTCAGGAGAACCGGGGCATGTTGAAGGTCTGGAACATGTCACTGGTGGTTCTGACGTTCCTTCTGACGATCTTCGCGACCTTCCTGACCCGATCTGGATTGATCGAGTCGGTGCATTCGTTCGCCCAGGAACTCACGATCGCATACATCTTCCTGACGTTCATGGGGACGGTGCTCGCCGGAAGCATAGTGTTGATCATCTACCGGCTTCCGAGTCTTCAGAGTGAGAACCGGATCGAGTCGTTCGTTTCACGAGAATCGGCCTTCCTGTTCAACAACCTCATCCTCCTCGGTGCGGCCTTCGCCGTCATGTGGGGCACCCTCTTCCCGCTGATCGCAGAGGGGATTACGGGTCAGCCGGTGAGCGTCGGGCCTCCCTTCTTCAACAAGGTCAACTTGCCGATCGGGCTCATGCTGCTCGCGCTCACGGGAGTTGGTCCGGTCATCGCCTGGCGCAGGGCTTCCAAGCGGAACCTGCAGAAGAACTTCGTGTGGCCTGTCTTGGCAGGTATGGTGACGTCCGCGGTGCTGTTCACCCTGGGGGCTCGCCATCCGCTCGCTCTGACGACGTGGTCCCTCGGGGTCTTCGTCCTGGTGATCCTGGCCACGGAATTCTGGAAGGGGACGCGCGCCAGGGCGCGCATCGAGGGCGAGGGGATCTTCCTCGCGTTCTACCACCTCGTGACCCGAAACCGCAGACGCTGGGGCGGCTACACGGTCCACGTCGGCATGGTCATGATCTTCATGGGCTTCGCCGGCTCTGCGTACAACGTGGACGTGCGCCAGCACATGGTGCCTGGCGATGTCGTGGAGGTGGAGTCTCCGTTCGGACACTCGTACGAGCTGACCTACGAGGGGCTTTCGATTTCCGCGGGTCGGGGCCAGCGGAATCTGGCGTGGCAGTGGATTGCTCTCGTTTCGGTGAAGAAGGACGGCAACCCGGTCGGCAACCTCACGACCGAGAAGCGCCAGTACGTCACGGCCGACCAGCCGATGACCGAAGTCGGAATTCGCTCCACGCCGGTCGAGGACCTGTACATCATTCTCTCTGCGATAGACAACCTCAACGGGGCGCTGAGTGAGGAAGCGTCCGACCAGGGGATCGACCTCCAAGTGCTGGTGAAGCCGCTGATCGGGTGGATCTGGTTCGGTACTCTGATCCTAGCTGTCGGGAGTCTCCTCGCGCTGTGGCCCAGCGTCGAACGCAGGACAGTCCCCAAGGAGGCTCGCACGGAGCGGCCGGTACCCGCAGAAGCGGTGGGTGATTGACGATGACCACCTTCCTCGGCGCCGCCGTGGTGGCGGCCGCAGTGGTCCTCTTTCTCATTCAGCCGGTCGTTAAGGGACTGCAGGCTTCCCTCGAACGGTCTGAAGGCGAGCTGACGGACACCGAGGCGCGCAAGCGAGTGGCGCTCTTGGCTTTGCGGGATGTCGAGTACGACTTTCTGGCCGGCAAGCTCGACGAGGACGACTATCGGTCCCACAAGGCAGAACTGACCGCCGAAGCGCTCGCGGCGCTCGAGGCGGATGAGGCCGACCGGTCGGGGTCACAGGAGGAATATGACGCCGCGGGCGATCTCGAAGCGGAGATCGCCAGGGTGCGTTCGGGACTCGAGGCGGGCACCACGTGTTCCGAGTGCGGGTATTCGAACGACGAGGGGAGCCGGTTCTGCTCGGCCTGCGGGGCGGCTCTCGAGTCCTCCGTGCCAGGCTAGCAGGTAGCTCCACAGCCCATGGAAACCGCGATCGAAGTGGCCGCCCCGGTAGCCACGGCGGCGCCAACGGTTCTCGAGGCCTCGGGTCTCGTTCGCGAGTACGGGACGGTCGTGGCGGTGGATGGCATCGACCTGAGCCTGGGCGAGGGGGAGTTCCTGACCATCTTCGGGCCCAACGGTGCCGGAAAGACTTCGCTCCTTCGTGTGCTCGCCGGAGGCGTAAGGCCCAGTGAGGGTGTCGTTCGCGTGCGAGGGAAGGAGTTGGACTTCGGTGAAGTCGACTGGAGGCGGCACATTGGGGTGCTTTCCCACCAGGGTTTTCTCTACGGGCATCTGACCGTCGAGGAGAACCTCCGGTTCTTCGGGTCTCTGTTCGAACTGCGTGACCTCCAGACCCTCATTCCCGAACGGCTCGAACAGGTGGGCCTGACGGACAGGCGGCACTTCCTCGTCCGCCAGCTGTCGCACGGCATGAAACAGCGTCTGTCGCTGGCCCGTGCGCTCCTTCACGATCCCGACCTGGTGCTGCTGGACGAACCCTACACGGGTCTCGATCCATCTGCCGCCTCGGTGCTGCGGAATGTCCTTTCCACACTTCGGGACGGTCGGCGGACGGTGCTCATGGTCACCCACAACCTCTCGGAGGGGCTGAAGCTGGCCACCCGGGTGGCGATCCAGGTCAGGGGGAAGTTCGCGTTCGAGGCTCAGCGGTCGGATGTGAGTCCCGATACGTTCGAGCACCTCTATCATGAAGTGGTAGAGGGGTGGAAATGAGGGGCTATCTGGGGCAGATCCGGGCGATCGTGTGGAAGGATCTCCTGCTGGAGTTCCGAACGCGTGAACGCATTGCGGCGATGGCCGCGTTCGCCGTACTTGCCGCCGTTCTGTTCAACTACGCGATCGACAAGAGCCTGGTGAGTCCGCAGAACATCGCCGCTGGCCTGATCTGGATGACGATCGTGTTCGGGGGGCTGCTCGGCATTGGGCGGACGTTCAACCTCGAGGCTCAGGACGGTGCGATGCAGGGTGTCCTCATGAGTCCCGCCCCGAAGGATGCGGTCTTCCTCGGGAAGACCATCGCGAATTTCGTGCTGCTGTACGTGGTCGCGATCCTCGTGGTAGGGGTCTTCATGCTCTTTTTCGGTCTCGATCTGGGCACCAGCCCGCTCGCGCTCGCAGGGGCCCTGGCACTCGGGGCGCTCGGATTCGTGGCGCTGGGCACCCTGTTCAGCGCGGTGTCTTCGGGAACCCACATGGGAGAGACGCTCTTGCCGATCCTGGTGTTCCCTCTTCTGGTTCCCATGGTGATCTACGGCACCACTGCCACGGGGAGGCTGCTCGGCGGTCGGCCCGTAGCAGAAGTTGCCGGTAATCTCCGGATGCTGGGGGCGTTCGCACTGGTAGCGATCTTCGCCGGCGCCGGGCTCTTTCGTTTCGTGGTGGAGGATTGATGTCCGTTAGAGGTCTTAGAATCGGCGGCACCTCTCTGGCGGTGCTGGGACTGCTCCTGGTGGGACTGGTCTTTGGTCTGTCGTTCTTCTGGGTGTCCACGGAGGCGAGTCAGGGTATCGCCCAGCGCATATTCTACATCCATGTCCCGGCCGCCTGGGTGGCGTTTCTGGCCTTCGGCATCGTGGCGCTCACGAGCGCGATGTATCTGTGGCTGCGGGACGACCGACTGGATAGGGCGGCGCTGGCGGCTGCCGAGGGGGGGATGATCTTTGCAACGATCATGCTCACCACCGGCCCGCTGTGGGGCAAGATCGCCTGGGGGACCTACTGGACCTGGGAGCCGAGGCTGACCCTTACGCTCCTGCTCTGGTTCATCTACCTCGGCTACTTCCTGGTGCGTTCGTCGTCCGAAAACGCGGAGCGCGGAAAGAGATTCGCGGCCGTGGTGGGAATCGTGGGAGCCTTGGACATCCCGCTCATCCACCTGAGCGTCGTGTGGTTCCGTTCGCTCCACCCACAGCCCGTCGTGGTGAAGCCAGACGCGCCCAGCCTGCCGGGCGACATGCTCTCCTTGCTGATGCTCGGCCTGTTGGCCTTCACCCTACTCTTCTTCGGACTGTTCCTGCTCCGATACGCACTCGAGACCCTCCGGGACGCCGCGGATGCCCGCGAGCGCCGGGCAACCACCTGAAGGGACGGAATCATGCTCTCCAAGAGATCCATTGTCATCCGGTCTGGCCTCGTCGCCCTGCTGATGCTCCTCGTGTTTTCCTCCACTGGAATCGCTCAGGAGGCCACGCAGTTTCCCCAGGCGACCGCGATGGGCCAACAGAGCCTGAAGCCCTATTGGCACGTGTTCATCGCCTATGCGATCGCCGTACTGCTCATTCTCGGGTGGGTCGTTTCGATCGCTCGACGCCTGGCGTCCCTCGAAAAGCGGATCGTGGACTGAGGGAGGCCATTCCTCGGGAACGTCGCGCTCAGAGGGGCTGACTGCGGACGATGAACGCACGCGTGTTCGGGCTGATCGACGGTGTCGTGCTCAGCACGCTGCTTGCTTGCTCCGCGCTCCAGGCGCAGAGCACCACGATGCCGAGCACGCTCCGTTACGGGTCGGGGCTCCTGGACGTGCCCGTGGCTGGGGTGCTTCCTCATCTCGGGGTCGCTACCTCGTTCTCGGGCTTCTTCGTGAGCCTGCAGCAGACGTCGGAGGTGGACGGCAGCGGTGACCCCGCGGGCTTCGGCCCAGGTTCTGAGCAGTTCTACGGTGACGCTTCCCTGACCCTGGGCCTCTTCGACCGGGTTGAAGTGGGGACCACGATCCAGGCCTTGGGAGAGGAGTCGGACGGAGGCTCCATGTGGGGCCTGTTCGGGCGAGTCCAGCTGCTCCGACCTTCCGACGAGGGTCTGGGACTCGCGGTGGGGGCGCGCTACGTCGGCGCTCCGAGCTTCGGCGATGGGTCCACGTACCGTCCTGGACGGCTCGGCTTTCCCGACCGGCGATTGCGCGACGGATATTCGGGGAAGAGCGACCTCGGCACCGATCTGAGTGTCTACGGCGTCGCCTCGGTGAATGTCGCTGGCTTCTCCGGGGGCTGGCTTCCCGACCACGCCATGACGCTCTCCCTGGGCTACGGCAGCGGCATGTTCAAGGATGGGGGACAGTTCGATTTCTACAAGACCACAGATTCGAATGGTTGGTTCGCTGGATCCGCCCTCCACATCGGTCTGGGAGATGCCGCTGTGGTCACGTTCATGAGCGAGTACAACGGATTCGATGTGAATCTGGGCGCCCAGATGGACATTCGTGGGGTCCGGTTGGGCGCCCACGTTCTCGGTGTAAACCATGCTGAGCCGCAGGAAGGGTACGCCAGTGAGTACCGCAGCCCGAAGTTCGGCATCATGGCCTCCGTCGCTCTGTGCCTCGGCAGCAGGTCGACGTGCAAGCCGAGACTCACGGAAAGGTCTCTCCCCGACACCATTTGGATTCCGCCGCCGCCGCCCGACACGGTGATCCTGATCCGCGACGGTGTTCCTCCGGCAGCGGATGGGGCGGCTCACGGGTTGTGCCTGGCCGATGGTAGCAGCGTCCGGGTCCGTGTGACCGAGGAGGGAGACACGCTGGTGGGGCCCGATGGGGCCTCACTCCGCTCTCTTCGACCCGGCTTGGTGGCTTCCGGTGCCTATGCGTCCGAAGCCGAGTGGCTGCTGGACCGCCGACCGATCGACTTCGGGGGGAGGACCTTCGTCCCTGGCGCCAACGAGCGGCTCGATAGTTGCATCGGGGTCCAGCGGGTGGGTGAGCATCGGGGGGTTCCGGTCTTCTCGCCGCGCCCACAGGCTGAAGTGCCTTCGACTCTCCTCGTACCGGTAACGCCCGGAATCTGGAGGGTCTACCGAATCGAGAGCGGGAGGCGGGGCGGGCGAGTCGAAAAGCGGTCCGAGCGAGCGCCGATTCCTGCAGGCCGGGCGGGGGCAGGCGAAGATTTGTCTTGCGGTCCGGGGCGGAACTGTCCAAATGTGAAGGCCCCCCCCAGGCCCATCCACTGAGAACATGGCGTCAACTGTCCAGGAGCGACTGCGGCTCCACTCCGTTGCCCACGAAACGACACCCGATGGACACTACGGGGTCCGTGTGCGGCTCGAGTGGTACGGGCGGTTCCACGAAGATCACTGTGAAGGCCTCAATACCCATCAGGGCCGTCTTGCGGCGGGTGCAGGCGCCATGTTGAAGGCCGCCATGGCAGCAGCCGGCAAGGAGATGCATGCCGAGTTGATCGGCGTGAAGGCTGTTCGTGCCTTCGATGGCTGGGTCGTGGTCGCTCGACTCAATGCCGAGACCGGGGGGAAACACATGCGCCTGCTCGGGGCCGCTTCGTGTGAGGCGGAGGAGGAGCTCCCGAACCAGGCGGTTCTGGCGGTTCTCGACGCGACGAATCGGTTGTTCGGGGCGGGTGCAAAGGGCACCCGACGGTCTCACGGCTGGGGAGCCTGAGCTGCCCCTCTGCCCGAGGCAGAACCCGTCCTCCTCAGACATTCATGCGTCCCGCCTTCGAGGGTATTCTCCGCCTCCCCGGCGAAACGCGCGTCCGCCGCTGTCCGCAGTGCGGCACCGGGTGCTAGCTTCTCCGGACATTCACGGAAATTCAGGGGACTTTCGCTTTATCTTCGGGTTCTGTACTTTGGTGCCGACCGACACCGCGAAGGCCCCAGGCGAGAACGAGGATGACGATGGCCACGGCTGAGATCAGCGAGAAGCAGAGCGAGCAGAAGAACAAGGACCTGACCACGGCCCTGAGCCAAATCGAGCGCGCGCATGGCAAGGGAGCGATCATGCGCATGGGCGAGCCTGGGGCCTTGGTGCAGATCGAGGCGATCTCAACGGGGGCGCTGAACCTCGACGCGGCGATCGGGATCGGCGGGGTGCCACGGGGCCGGATCACCGAGGTCTACGGTCCGGAGTCGTCCGGCAAGACCACCCTGTGTCTTCATGTCATCGCCAACGCCCAGCGGCTGGGTGGCATCGCCGCATTCATCGATGCCGAACACGCCGTCGACGTAGTCTACGCTCGCAAGCTCGGAGTGGACGTCGACAACCTTCTGGTATCGCAGCCCGACACCGGTGAGCAGGCGCTGGAGATCGCCGAGGTGCTGATACGGAGCAACGCGGTGGACGTCGTGGTCATCGACTCGGTGGCTGCGCTGGTGCCGCGAGCAGAAATCGAGGGCGAGATGGGTGACTCCCATGTCGGGCTTCAGGCGCGGCTGATGAGCCAGGCTCTCCGGAAGCTCACGGGAGCGGTGAACCGGTCAAAGACGTCGGTCATCTTCACGAACCAGATCCGGGAGAAGATCGGTGTGATGTTCGGAAACCCGGAGACGACTTCCGGTGGCCGTGCCCTGAAGTTCTACGCCTCCGTCCGCATGGACATCCGACGGATCGGAGCCATCAAGGACGGGCAGGACATCGTCGGCAACCGCACACGGGTGAAGGTCGTGAAGAACAAGTGTGCGCCGCCGTTCAAGCAGGCTGAGTTCGACATTCAGTACAACGTCGGCATCAGCCACCACGGGCTGCTCGTCGACCTCGGCGTGGAGAACGAGATCGTCGACAAGTCCGGCTCCTGGTACTCGTACGGGGACCTGCGGCTGGGCCAGGGCAAGGAGAACGCCCGCCAATTCCTGATCGATAATGCGGACATCTCCGAGGAGATCGAGGCCCGGCTTCGTACAGGTCTTGGGTTGTCCGGGGACGGCGAGTCCACCGACGAAGGTGAGGAGGACGGCGCGAAGGACGGCGCGAAGGACAGCGCGGAGTCGGAGTGATTCTCAGCCACCGGAATCGCCGACGTGATTCCGGCCCCAACCCAGGGGCGTAATCCGCCCCGGGAATTTCGACTTGTGGCCCGGGTTGGATCAGAGGCTATACGGGCGGACATCTCCCGTTATCTTGCATTCTCCCGCATTTTTGCTGGTGTTTGCGGCGATTACCCGAACCCGTCCACAGGCCCCATGAAGGCTGCCGAGATCAGACAGCAGTTCCTAGACTTCTTCAACGCTCGAGACCACGAGATTCGCCCCAGCTCCGCGTTGGTACCGGCGGATGATCCGACGCTGCTGTTCACGAACGCGGGCATGGTCCAGTTCAAGCGCGTGTTCCTCGGTCAGGAAGACTCGGCGTTCGCTCGCGCGACCACGTCCCAGAAGTGCGTGCGCGCAGGTGGAAAGCACAACGATCTGGAAGAGGTCGGACGCACCGCGCGGCATCACACTTTCTTCGAGATGCTGGGGAACTTCTCCTTCGGCGACTACTTCAAGCGGGACGCCATCCGCTATGCCTGGGAGCTGCTCACCGAGGTCTACGGGCTGGATCGGGAGCGGCTCTACGCGACCGTGCACCACTCGGACGACGAGGCGGCATCGCTTTGGGAGACGGAAGCTGGGCTGCCAGCCGAGCGCATCTACCGCCTCGGGGACAAAGACAATTTCTGGCAGATGGCGGACACGGGCCCATGTGGACCCTGCTCGGAGCTCCACTTCGACATCCGGACCGAGCTCCCCGCGTCCATGACGACGGAGGAGTTTGAGGCCGCGAGCGAGGCGGGCCAGATCGTCGAACTCTGGAACCTGGTCTTCATGCAGTTCGATCGCGACGCGGAGGGGGAGCTTCATCCGCTTCCCGCGCCCTCGATCGACACTGGTGCGGGGCTGGAGCGGATTGCAGCGGTGATGCAGGGTGTGGACTCCAACTATCACACGGACCTGTTTGCGCCGCTCCTCGACCGCGTCGCTCAGGTGATAGGCCGTCCCTATGACGCTGAGGCCGCCGAGAGTGTCAGCTACCGGGTTCTCGCGGATCACGCGCGGGCGGTCGCCTTCCTGCTGTCGGACGGGGTGTTTCCGTCGAACGAGGGACGTGGATATGTACTCCGCAGGATTCTGCGCCGTGCGGTCCGGCATGCGTGGCTCCTGGGCATGCGTGAGCCGGCTCTGGTCGAGGTCGTCGATGCCGTGATTGCCTCGATGGGCGACGCCTATCCCGAGTTGATTCAGCGTCGGGAGCACCTCCTTCAGACGACCCGTGGTGAGGAGGAGCGCTTTCTGGCGACGATCGAGGGCGGGATGTCGAGGTTCGACGAACTGGCTCCGGGTGTTGCCGGGGAATCTGCCGAACCGATCTCGGGAGACGAGGTCTTCCGGCTCTACGATACGTTCGGCTTCCCGCTCGACCTGACTCAGCTCATGGCGTCGGAACGCGGCTATGTGGTCGATGTGGAGGGATTCGAAGCTGCCCTGGACGCGCAGCGGCAGCGGTCCCGGGCGGATCGGGCGGCTGCCGGCCATGGCGTTGACGCTGGAGACGACGGCGAGGGTTGGACTGTCCTGTCGGATGCGGACCAGGAGTTTGTCGGGTACGACACGGTGGCCGTGAGCACCGAGGTCCTGGCGTTTCGCAGGGACGGCGACCTTCTGGGTCTGCGCCTGCGGGAGAGTCCCTTCTACGTGGAGAGTGGGGGCCAGGTGTCCGATCGCGGCGAGGTGCGAGGGGACGGTTGGACACTCTCCGTGGAGGACGTCCGACGGGTCTCTGGCCAGGGGGCGGTGTTCGGCCCCCTGACCGGGGTGTTCCCAACGGAGCCTGGCTCTCCGGTGGGCGTCGACGCCGTGGTGCCCCGAAGCGTGCGGCTCGACACGGAACGAAACCACACGGCAACGCACCTGCTGCATGCGGCCCTTCGCTCCGTGCTCGGTGAGCACGTGGTGCAGCGCGGGTCTCTCGTAGCACCGGACCGGTTGCGCTTCGACTTTGCCCACACGGCTCCGATCACGGAAGACGAACGGACCCGCATCGAAGCCATCGTCAACGAGGGCATCTGGGCCGGTCATGCCGTGGAGATCCGGACTTCGACCTATCCAGAGGCCGTAGAGGCCGGCGCCATGGCCCTCTTCGGGGAGAAGTACGGGGACGAGGTGCGTGTGGTCAGCATCCCCGGGGTGAGCATGGAACTCTGCGGAGGCACTCACGTGAGGCACACGGGCGAGATCGGCCTGATGAGACTCGTGAGTGAGACCGGGGTCGCCGCCGGCGTCCGGCGTGCAGAGGCTCTCACCGGCCGCGGCGCCTATGAATATCTCCGAGAGCAGGAGGCGAAGCTCGAAGACGCCGCGAAACTCATGAAGACCCAGACGGGCAACGTCACCCATCGGGTCGAGCAGCTACTCGCGGAAAGGGACGAGCTGCAGGCGCTGTTGGCCGAGCTGCGGCAGCATGGCGGGTCCAGCGAAGCCGATCTGGTCTCGGTTACCCTCGAGGTCGGCGAGGAATCGCTCGCATACCGGGGACTGCGCCTCAAGGCGAGCGGTCCCGATGATGCCCGGGCCTGGGGCGATGCGTTCCTCTCGGGCACCAGGGGAGGCGTGGCCGTCGTGGCGGCTGACTTCCCGGGCGACAAGCACACGATCTTCTCGTTCGTTACCGATGACTTGATCGGGAAGGGAATCCGGGCCGATGCCGTGGTGCGTGAAGTCGCTGCGATCGTCGGTGGCCGAGGAGGGGGCCGGCCGCACATGGCCCAGGCCGGAGTCGAAGACACCAGTCGGGTGGACGAGGCGGTCCAGGCTGGAGCCGACATCGTGAAGCGACTTCTCGAGGAGGCGGTGGGGTGACCGACGTACGGGGCTGGTTGGACACCAGGCAGCCGCCCCCGCCGAAGGGTCTGAGGGATCGTATGGACCCGGGAGGGCGTGTCGGCGCCGCGGAGCCTCTGGAACCCCTGCTGGAGCAAGCGCTGGAGGCGCTTGATCAGGCCAGGGGTTCGACTGGCCGGGTGCGCGAGAGCGCCCTCGAGCTACTCACAGCCGACGCGCTGCTGACGTACGCGTGCGAGGCGGCGCTCGAACGGCCCGATCCCGGTGCCGCGCTCGCGCGCATCCTCGAAGGGGCGGGTGCCAACAGGTGACGTACGACGACCCCCATGCGTTGGCTGACATTCACAGCCACCTCGTCCCCGGCGTCGATGACGGTGCCAGGGATGTTGCGGATTCTCTCTACGCGGTGGAGGTGATGACCCGGCAGGGAATCCGCAAGATCATTACGACGCCGCACCTCGACGCGAGCCTGACCCGCGATCCTGAGGAGCTGGAAGAGCGTCTGTCCCATGTGACCGAGGCGTGGGAGCGCGCCGCCGAGGCCATCGGGAAGGACTTTCCGGAGGTGGACTTCCGTCGCGGCCATGAAGTCCGCCTCGACGTGCCGGATGTCGACCTGTCCGACCCCAGAGTCCGGCTGGGAGGGACCTCCTTCGTGCTGATCGAATGGCCCAGGCTGAGCATTCCTCCGGGGACAGCCCCTGTGATCGAGGCCATCGTCGCTGGTGGCTATCGTCCCATTCTCGCTCACCCGGAACGCTACGTAGGAATCGCGAGTGACCTCGGCGAGGCCCTCAAGTGGCGTAATGCCGGTGCGTACCTTCAGGTCAACTACGGATCGCTGGCGGGACGCTACGGCGATGAGGCGCGGGCCGTGGCCTTCCGTCTTCTGAGGCGGGGCTGGGTCGACTTTCTGTCCTCGGATTTTCACCCCAGGCCAGGCCGTCAGCCCTACGCGGCGGACGTCTGGCGGCAACTCGAGGAGCTGGGGGGGCACGAGGCGCTGATTCACATGGGGGTCACGAATCCCACTCGTGTGTTCAATGACGAACCACCCCTGCCAGTACCGCTCATGCCTCAGGAAGAGAGTTTCTGGGTGCGCATCAAGGCCATCCTCGACCCCAGGAGGTCATGAGCGTGGCGACGGACCGAAGGGCTGACATCCAGGCTCAGTTCGGGGACCTCGCGGAGCTCGCTCTGGCCGTTTCGCACGAGATGGTGGACGACTTGGAAGTCCTTGTGGACCAGATTCTGGATACCTTCTCCGATGGAGGCAGGCTGCTCTTCGCCGGCAACGGGGGATCCGCTGCAGTAGCGCAGCATCTGGCGGCGGAATACGTGGTTCGGTTCAGCCGAGAGCGCCGGGCTCTTCCTGCAATGGCGTTGACGACGGATACGTCCATCCTCACGGCGGAGGCCAACGATAATGGCTTCGAGACGGTGTTCTCACGTCAGGTGGAAGCCCTCGGGACTCGGAGCGACCTGCTCGTCGTTCACTCCACGAGCGGAGACTCCGAGAACCTGATCCGGGCGGTCGCCGTCGCTCGTGACATCGGGATGAGGTCCGTAGCGTTCCTCGCACGGGGAGGAGGCCGACTGAAGACGGAGGTGGATCAGGCCTTGGTCGTGCCTACGTCCGTGACGGCCCGGGCGCAGGAAATCCACGTCCTGGTCGGCCACGTGGTTTGTGATCTGGTGGAGCGAGCCATCCAGGAACGGGAGCAGTCATGAGCGGTCTCATCGACCTCAGAGGCAAGAATGCGATCGTCACGGGCGGATCGCGCGGAGTCGGGCGGGCTACCGCCGTCCTTCTGGCGAAGGCCGGGGCGAACGTGGGCCTGGGCTACCGCAGCCGGCACGATGCCGCGGGCGAGGTGGTCCGGGAACTCCAGGGTCTCGGCGTGAAGGCCTGGGCCGAAGCCGGCGACCTGGCCCGGCCTGGAGACGTCGAAGCACTGTTCGAACGGGGGGACAACGAGTTCGACGGACTCGACATATTCGTCGGGAACCACGGTATCTGGCCGCCAGAGGGCGCGGCGATCGCCGAGATGACCGATGAGCAATGGCTGGGCACCATCGGGACCAACCTGCACTCGGTCTTCTACACCAGCCGTGCCGCCGCCAAGCGTCTGCGGGATGGCGGACGCCTGGTCCTGGTCGGCAGCACGGCCGGGCAGCGCGGAGAAGCCTTCCATGGCGACTATGCGGCTACCAAGGGCGCCATGATTTCTCTCGTGAAGGGGTTCTGCGTGGAAGTGGCCCACCGGGACATCACGGTGAACTGCGTGGCGCCTGGGTGGATCGATACAGAGATGTCCGCCACTTCGCTCGGCGGTCCGGAGCGAGAGGGGATCGAGGCCGGGATTCCGATCGGTCGGGTGGCGTCCGCAGACGACGTGGCAGGGCCGATCGTCTTCCTCTGTTCGACGTTGGCCAGGCATATCACCGGCGAAGTTCTCAACGTCAACGGTGGCGCGGTTCTGGTGGGATGACAGGCGCCCCCCTTCTCGCACCTCCGGCGGTCAACTGGATCGCGCGAACCCTGGAAGATGCCGGGTTCGAAACGTGGACCGTGGGCGGCGCGGTCAGGGATGCTCTGCGGGGGCAGCCATCCGGGGACTGGGATCTCACGACCCTCGCCCGGCCCGACGACATGCGCCGGCTGTTCAAGCGCACGGTGCCGATTGGGGTCGAACACGGAACGGTCGGGATTCTGGCCCGGGATGGCACCATGTACGAGGTCACCACATTCCGGAAGGACGTCGAAACCGACGGCCGGCACGCCGTGATCGCGTTTGCCGACCGGGTGGATGACGATCTGGCCCGCCGGGACTTCACCATGAACGCGATAGCGTGGCATCCGCTCCGCGACGAGCTGCTCGACCCGTTCGGCGGTGTCGCGGACATCCGTGATGGAGTCCTCCGTACCGTGGGCGTGGCAGGGGACCGGTTCGCGGAGGACCATCTTCGCGTGCTGCGGGCCCTGAGGTTCGCGGGCCGGTTCGGATTCGGGATTGCCGAGCCTACGTGGTCCGCCCTGTGCTCCGTCACGGGGTATCTCCAGGAACTCTCTCCCGAGCGGATCCGCGAAGAACTCATAAAGATTCTGGACACGGATCCGGCGCCGTCCGCCTCTCTGGACCTGTACCGGAGCTCGGGAGTCCTGGAGGCGCTCTATCCGGAGTTGGCCGCCGTGGAGAGCGAGGTGTGGTCGGCTACTCTCGCGGCCCTGGACGAGCTGCCGGTGGGGCACCCCATGCTGCGGCTGGCGGCGCTCCTGTGGCCGGTGGCCGACGCGGCGCATGTGGCCGCGGTGCTCTTCCGCCTGCGGCTGTCGAACGCCCAGGTCGACGAGACCGCCCTGCGTGTCGGAGCGCCTTCGCTGCCGAAACCCGATGCCGACGACACTGCCTTCCGAGTATGGCTGAGTACCGTGGGTCCTGAGAGGGCTTCGGCGCTGAGTCGGCTCGAGCTGGCCCGCGCCGTGACGTCGGGTGGGGACGCAGCGGCGGTGGTCGCGTCCTGGAGGGCGGCGCGGCGGGTCAGGCGTGCGCGGCCGCCCCTGACCGTGGCGGACCTGGCCCTCGACGGAAGGGGTCTGATTCGCCTGGGACTCAAGCCGGGCCCTCGCTTCGGCGAGATTCTGGATGAACTTCTCGCGTGGGTGCTGGATGACCCGTCACGGAACCGCACCGACCTGTTGGAGTCGGAAGTCGGCCGTATCGTCGCCGCGACGGAAGAAGAGCAGGGTGACTGACCTCGACCTGTTCGGCGGTGCTCCCGAGCCCGGATCTGCGCCGGCTCCCCAGGACGGGGGGCGGGACGACTCCATCGTAGATCCCGGCGCGCCCCTTGCGGCGCGCATGCGCCCCAGAGTCCTGGACGAGTTCCGGGGGCAGGCGCATCTGCTGGCCCCCGGGAAGGCGATTCGGGCGATGCTCGAGGGAGGGCAGCCTTCGAGCATGATCCTCTGGGGGCCCCCGGGGAGCGGAAAGACGACGCTAGCGCGGCTCATCGCGCACGAGACGGGCATCTTGTTCGTCCCGTTCAGCGCGGTGACAGAGGGCATCGCCCGGGTGCGTGAGATCATCAAGCAGGCGGATGCACGCAAGCGATCCACCGGGCGCCGCACGATTCTCTTCTGCGACGAGATCCACCGCTTCAACAAGGCGCAGCAGGACGCGTTTCTGCCGCACGTCGAAGCCGGCACGGTCATCCTCGTGGGGGCCACCACGGAGAACCCGTCCTTCGAGATCGTCCGGCCCCTGCTGTCTCGTGCTCCGGTCTACGTGCTCAACCCGCTATCCCCGGAAGATCTGGCAGCCATCATCCTCGAGGCACTCGAGTCCGAAGAGCGGGGCCTGGGGGGAACCGGGGTCACGGCCGAGGAGCAAGCGGTCGAGTTCCTGGGTGAGGCTGCGGACGGCGACGCGCGACGCGCGCTGGGTGTGTTGGAGGCGGCGGCCGGCCTGGTGGGAGAGGGGCACGTCATTACGGTCGAGTCCGTGCGGGAGGCCCTGCAGCATCGCTATGCGACGTACGACAAGGGCGGCGAAGAGCACTACAACCTCGTCTCCGCGCTGCACAAGGCGGTGCGGGGAAGTGACGCCGACGGGGCACTGTATTGGCTGGCTCGGATGATCGACGGAGGTGAAGACCCCCTCTTTCTCGCGCGTCGCCTGGTCCGGATGGCGTCTGAGGACATCGGCATGGCTGACCCGGCCGCACTCGGCGTGGCGGTGGCCGCACGCGATGCCTACCACTTTCTCGGCTCGCCGGAGGGCGAACTCTGCCTGGCGCAGGCGGCGGTCTACCTTGCTACCGCGCCCAAGTCCAACAGGACCTACGAAGCATGGTCCGCGGCGTTGTCACGGGCTCGAGATACCCCGGGTGAGCCGGTCCCACCACACATTCGGAACGCTCCAACCCGACTCATGAAGGATCTGGGGTACGGAAAGGGCTACAGATACGACCATGGCGAACGGGACGGGGTCTCGGCGCAGACCTATCTGCCGGACGGACTGAGTGGTGAGACGTTCTATCGGCCGGGGCGTTTCGGCTTTGAGAAGACGGTCGAGGAGCGGCTGCGGTGGTGGGCGGAGCGGCGCCGGGAGGCTGCCGAAAGAGACTCGAACGAGGACGCGGACGACCAGGGCGAAGCCGGGGCAGGTTGAACGGTTCTCGACTGTGGCGCCGGGTGCCTTCTTCGGCCGGGTCAGGTTGAGTATCGTTGCTCAGCATCCATCACGTTTCCTTCGCCCGTTTGGGGTGATCCCGTGCCGGTCTGCGAGCGCGGATCGCTCGTTGCGAGGTGCGGCCCCCGGGGAGGTGTAGAATTCCCACCCAGCTCATCGACATCCGGACTCCGGTCGACCGTGCGATTCTCGTCGGCGCGCCGAACCGTAGCCTGGATTCACGCCTGGCTGAGGAGCACGTGCTGGAGTTGGGGCGGCTCGCGGACACGGCCGGTGCCGAGGTCGTGGGTACGCTGCAGCAGAGAATCGATCGGCCTCACCCGCGGTTCTTCATCGGAAAGGGAAAGGGTGAGGAGCTGCACGACCTCGTCGACGATACCGACGCGGACCTCGTGATCTTCGATGAAGAACTCAGCCCGGCTCAGGGGAAGAACCTCGAGCAGCTCCTGGATGTGCGTGTCATGGATCGGGCGGAGTTGATACTGGACATCTTCGCGACCCGGGCGCGTTCGCACGAGGCGTGCATGCAGGTCGAGCTCGCTCAGTTGGAGTACCTGCTTCCCCGGCTGCGCCGGATGTGGAACCACCTGTGCCGGATCCGGGGGGGCATCGGATTGCGCGGACCCGGTGAGACACAGCTGGAGACCGACCGCAGGCTGATCGGGACGCGGATCGCGGACCTGAGGCGGAAACTGAAGCAGGTGGCCAAGGCGCGCACCGTCCAAAGGCAGGCCAGGGCGGGGGAATTCAGGGCTGCCCTGGTCGGCTACACCAACGCCGGGAAGTCGTCGCTTCTGCGCTCTCTCAGCGGTACCGACCTGTTCGTGGAGGATCGGCTTTTCGCCACGTTGGATTCGGCGACTCGGGCCGTGGATCTGGGCGGCGGCTACTCGGCCTTGATCACGGATACGGTCGGGTTCATCAGGAAGCTGCCCCATCACCTGGTGGCGTCGTTCCGGTCCACCCTGGAGGAGGCGCGGGAGGCAGATGTTCTTCTCCATGTGATCGACGCTTCTCACGCGGATTGGGAAGAACAGCGAGAGGTCGTGCTCGAGGTCCTCGAGGAACTCGACCTTCACCGGAAGGAGAAGATTCTCGTCTTCAACAAGACGGATCGCATCACGCACGCTGAGGAGGAGGTGCTGCTCGGCCGGATCCGGGCGCTCGAACCACACCCCGCGGTGTTCGTCTCCGCTCTCGACGATTCCAGCCTGGAGCCGCTCCGAGAGACGGTGCGTGCGCGGGTGCAGGGACGCCTCGCCCACGTCGTGGTCCGAGTACCGATGGCAGACGGAGAAGCGCTCGCTTCGATATACAGGGGGGGTGAAGTCCTCTCCAGGGTCGACGAGGACGGCGTAGTGGTTGTGACTGCCCGGGTGCAGCCCGCCCTCCGGGGCCGTCTGCAGGCACGTGCGGGCGTGGAAGTCGAGGATGCACGATGACCCCCGGCGTGATGATCATCGGATCGGGGAGAGTGGCGCTCGCGTTGGGGTACGCTCTCCGGCAGGCCGAAGCCATCGACCGCCTGACCATCTGCGGTCGGAGATCGGAAGCGCCCACTCACCCGCTTTTCACCCAGGGCCTGGCTGAGTACGTCTACGGCGTGCGCACGCCCGATCCCGGGGTGCGGGCTGTCTTTCTGGCGGTTTCCGATGACGCGATCGCTGAAGTGGCGGCCACGTTGGGGGCGTTGGGCGAGCCGGCGGAGGAATGCGCGGCCTTCCACCTTTCGGGCGTCCAATCGACCGAGGTACTCGCTCCTCTTCATGCGGCGGGGTACTCGATAGGATCCTTTCATCCGCTCCAGGCCATCGCGCACCCCCTGACAGGGGCCGAGCGGCTCCCCGGTTCATGGGTGGCCGTAACAGGCCACCCCAGCGCTGTGGCGGTGGCACGGGGCCTCGCTTCGTCGATGGGCTGCCCGGTGATGCACGTGCCCGAGCAGTGGAGGGCCCAGTACCATGCCGCGGCCGTGACTGCGGCCAACTACCTGCCCCCACTGTTGGATGCCGCCTGTCGCATGCTCGAGGGGGCTGGGGTATCACACGAGGAGGCTCTTCCGGCATTGTTGAAGCTGGCGGAGGGGTCGTTGGCCAATATCCGGGAGTTGGGCCTCGAGGCTTCCGTGACAGGTCCGGTGGCGAGGGGCGATGTGGAGACGATCGGGCTCCACCTCAGGGCGTTGGAAGGTGAGGATCGTGCGCTGTATACGACGTTCGGCCGTGCACTCACGCGTTTGGTGGGTCCCGGTCTGTCCGAGGATGCGAAGCGTGCTCTCATGGAACGATTCGAAGAGGAAGAGGGGAGTTGATCATGCGGTTCTATGTCAACGTCGATCACGTGGCGACGCTCAGGCAGGCGCGTCGGGCCGATGAACCCGACCCGGTTCGGGCCGCCGTCCTTGCGGAGTTGGGCGGTGCGGACGGCATCACCGTCCATCTGCGGGAGGATCGCCGGCATATCCAGGACCGGGACGTGTCCCTCCTCATGCAGACCGTCCGCACCGGGGTCAACCTCGAGCTTGCGGCCGCGTCGGAGGTGTTGGCGATCGCCTGTGAGCTCCGGCCCATGCAGGTGACCCTGGTGCCCGAGAAGCGCGAGGAGATCACCACCGAAGGAGGACTGGATCTTTCGCATGCCGAGGGCAGGAAGGTCCATGCCCATGCAGTGGAGCAGCTCGCCGGGGCAGGGATCCATACCTCGTTCTTCATTGATCCGGAGGCGGACGTCATACAGGCCTCACTCGACTTGGGCGCGGACGCGGTCGAACTGCACACGGGAGAGTATGCGAACACCCGGGGCGCCGAACGCCTGGAGCAGCTCGCTCGACTGGGTCGCGCGGCCTCGTTGGCCAGGCAGTTGGGCCTGGCGGTGCACGCGGGGCACGGTCTCACCTACGAGAACGTGGTTCCGGTCGCCTCCGTCCCCGAGATCGAAGAATTGAACATCGGCCACAGCGTGATGGCCCGCGCGATGTTCTCAGGCATCGAGGCGGCCGTCAGGGAGATGGCGGACATTCTCCGGCGTGCGAGGTCGAAGACTTGAAGAAGCACCTCGGGAAGACGCTGATCGGACTGGCCGTCACGGTTGTCCTGTTCTGGTGGATTCTCCAGGGGGTGGATTTCGCCGAGGTCTGGGGCAACATCCGCAGCGGGAACCTGCTCCTGCTGTCCGCCTCGGTCTTCGTCGCGACATTCGGCTTCTTCATTCGCGCCCTGCGGTGGAAGATTCTGTTGGCTCCGGTAAAGCCCGACACCCGTCTCCGGTCCCGGTTTGCCGGCGTGAGCATCGGGTTCATGGCCAACAACATTCTTCCCGCGCGGGTCGGTGAGTTCGCGCGCGCGTTCGCATTCAGCAAGCTGGAACCCGTCTCGGCCTCCGCCGCGTTCGGCTCTCTCGTCGTGGAGCGGGTGCTCGACGGCATCGTGCTGCTGTCGTTCCTGCTCATACCGGTGCTCCTGCCAGGCTTTCCTTCGACTCAGGCGATGTCGGAAGGTGCGGGCGCGCTCGCCCTTCGGAGCGCCGTCACGATGGTGGGTGTCGTGGTGCTGGCTCTCATCATGATGGCGCTTTGGCCCCGCGGATTCGTGCGGTTTGCCCAGCGCTTGGCCTCGTTTCTTCCGCGGGCCCTGTCCCGACCGATCGTCGACGGGCTCGAGGCATTCATGGACTCGATCGCGATCCTCCGGAATCCCCGGCTGCTTCTTCTCGGATTGGCCTGGACCGTGGGCTTCTGGGCCTGGCACGGCCTCTCCTTTTGGCTGGGAATGCTGGCTTTCGGGATCGATACCGGCTTCGTATCCGCGATCTTCACGGAAGCCGTGGTCGGCTTTGGCGTGGCCCTTCCAGCCGCCCCGGGTTTCTTCGGCACCTTCCACGCGTCCGCCGGCTTCGCCCTCAGTTCGGTGTATGGCGTCGATGAGGCCAGGTCTCTCGCGTTCGCATTCGGCTACCACTTCGGCGGGTGGATTCCGATCACCGTCATCGGGCTCTACTACGCGGGCAGGTTGGGCTTGTCGCTCAGCGAGATCGGCGGCGCCGAGGAATCTGTCGAGATCGACATCGAACGCGAGCATCCGGACGCGGTCCACCGTCCAGGTGGTTCTGTGTGAGAGAGGTCCTGTCGCTGGCTGCTCCGGCGAAGGTGAACCTCTTCCTGAGGGTCCTGAGCAAGCGGGAAGACGGATTCCATGAGATCGAGACCCTTTTTCAGGCAGTGGACCTGGCAGATACCGTGACCGTGCAGAGTACATCGGGATCGGAGATCCGCTTTCAAATGGACGGCCCCGACCTCGGACCGCCAGACGAGAATCTGGCTTTCCGTGCGGCCGGTCTCTTCATGGACGCGATCGCTGTTGCCGGGGGGGTCCTGGTCGGCTTGGAAAAGCGCATACCTGCCGGAGCCGGGCTGGGGGGCGGTTCGTCCGACGCTGCGGCCGTGCTGAGACTCATGAACGAGATGTACGGGAGGCCCCTGGGCGCGGCTGAGTTACGTGAACTCGGGAGTCGGATCGGGTCTGATGTGGCATTCTTCCTTGGTGACAGCACGCTGGCCGTGGGTCGCGGACGAGGAGAAGTGCTGGAGTCCATCCCTCCGCTGCAGCCCACGCACCTCGTGCTCGCTCTGCCGCCCGTCCACGTCGCCACCGGTGATGCCTATCAGAAGCTGTCCGCTCGGGGACTGTCTGATTCCGGCCGTCGCCTGGGAGACCCACCGGCCAGTTGGCCGTGGGTCGCCACCCTGGCTCACAACGACTTCCAGGACGTAGTAGCCCAGATGCACGGCGAAGTCCGTGAGGCCCTGGAGGGGTTGGAGGCAGCCGGGGCCGACCCGGTGCTGCTGTCCGGGAGCGGTGGGGCATGCTTCGGACGGGTCCGCCACCAGGGCGTCGCTACGTCGACTGCTCAGGCGCTGTCGGCTCGTCTGGGCTTTCCCTGTGTCGCAGTCCGGACACTTTCGGCCTTCCCCACCTTGAACCGAGGGGGTGGGTCCGGGTAGGATGGGGGGCCGGTGGTGAAGCCCCTCCGCAGCTGGCCCGTCGTCTAATGGCAGGACACCGGTCTTTGGAACCGGCGGTGGTGGTTCGAATCCACCCGGGCCAATCCCTCCTCTCACACTGCGCCGATGCGTCGACATCTCGCCCTTGTTGCCGCGCTTCTTCTTTCTTCCGTGGACGCAGCTGAGGCCCAGGCGGTCCAGAGTGCCCCGCAAGAGAGCGCTGAGCTCGAGCCCGACTCGGCGCAGGTTCTCGGCGCTGCACGGCGCGCGCAGGCGTCCTTCGAACGGCATCGGGTCCGGCTTCTTCCCGTGGTGCGAGCATCCTACGCGGGGTCCTGCGACGAGCGCGTGGGAAGGCTGTGCTCCTGGGATGATGGAGCCGACTGGCGGCCAGAACCGGAGGGTGACGAGCTTGCCAGGCTCCGCACCCAGCTGGTGCGGACCCTCGACAGCTTGGGACGGGTTGCGCCGGGCGATCCCTGGATCCTGGGCCAGCGCGTGGCTTACTGGGCGGAGGGGGGTGGATGGGCCGTGGGCCTCGCGGCCGCCCGGAGGTGTGGCGGCGTTGACCCGTGGTGGTGCAGCGCTCTCGAGGGATTCGCCCTGCATGGGTTGGGGCGGTATCAGGAGTCCCTGAGGGCGTTCGAGGAGGCCCTCGAGCTCATGGATGACGCCGACGCCCGCCGCTGGCGGGTTCCGGAATGGCCGATCGACGGCCGAGCCCGCAGGTACATCGATGATGCTGATCCGGACTCGCTCGATGCGGTCCTGTCCCGACTGTGGGTCCTTGCCGACCCCCTCTACCTGGTGCCCGGCAACGACCGGATTACGGCGCACTATTCGCGGTGGACGCTGGCGCACATTCGGCGACGAGCCCGCAATCCCCTCCAGATCTCGTGGGGTCGGGACCTCGACCAACTCACGGTGCGCAACGGTTGGGAACTCGGGTGGGAGCGGGATCAGGGACGCGGCGGCTCCGCGGCGGACCAGGTCGTGGGCCACAAGCATCCCGAGGGTCGGGACTTCATGCCGAGCGGGCGTGGCCTCATGGATCCAGCCGGGGCTTCGCCCGGAGACCTGAGGGCCGATCGGGTCAGCCCACGCAGCCTCTACGCTCCGGCGTACGCGCCTCTGCTTCTGCCGGCCGAGGGGCAGGTGGCCCTCTTCCCACGTGGTGAGGAGATCATCGTCGTGGCCACCCACTTTCTGCCCGAGGACACGACCGACCGCAGCTCCAGCGATGGTCCCCGCCCCTGGATGGATCCTGGAGCCCAGACGGGGCGGGCCCACGAGGCTGGCCTCTTTCTGATTCCAGAGTCGGGAGAGGGTGTCTGGGCGAGGAGGACACGCGGTAGATCGCAGGGAGCCCTGGCACTTCGGGCGCCCGCAGGAGGGTACGTGGTTTCAGTGGAGCACTGGAGTCCCCCCGACCGTCGTGCGGGACGTCACCGGTTCGGACTGCGGATGGACACGGTGCCAGAGGATGTCGCCGCCCTTTCCGACATACTCCTGCTCAGAGGTGGCGGTGGCGATCCGGGCAGTCTGGAGGCGGCGCTGTCCCGCGCGCTCGTGAGGCCGAGCATCCGCTCGGGTGAGCCGCTGGGTATCGTTTTCGAAGTTTCGGGACTCGGCTGGCGACCGGAGGAGTTGGACTTCGAGCTCTCGGTGGAACGTGCCGGTCGGAACCTTCTGCAGCGGGCCGGGCAGGCCCTGGGCCTGCTGGATCGGGACCGACCGCTGTCCCTCGCTTGGCTGGAGCAAGGCCCGGAACGCCCGGAACCACTCCTGCGGTGGCTCACGCTGGACCTGCAGACTGCAGAGCCTGGCGAGTATGAACTCAGGATTCTCCTCTCGATTCCGGGACGCACGGGACTGTCGAAAGTCCGCCGATTCACCATCGAGGGCTAGCTGCGACACCCCCCGCCATCGTTGACGCTAACCAGCGTCTTTTCTAGCTTGTCAGGCTGTCTTGATCGTGTCCTGAAGAGCTGGACATCCCGAACTCGGCCACCAATGGACGATACCTTCAGTCGAGGGCCTCTACTCCTCCTCAGCGGGCGGGCGAACAGGCCGCTCTCACGGGAAATCGGTGAGCGGATCGGGAAGTCACCCGAAGGGGCCACCATCAAGCAGTTCGCGGACGGCGAAACATTCGTCCGCATCGACCGAAATGCCCGGGGGCGGGATGTTTTCATCGTGCAGCCCACGAGCGCGCCGGCCGACAACATGATGGAGCTTCTGCTGCTGATCGATGCCGCGAAACGTGCATCGGCGGCGCGGGTAACGGCGGTCGTGCCGTACTTCGGTTACGGGCGGCAGGACAGGAAGGATCAGCCGAGGGTCGCCATCGGCGCCAAGCTCGTTGCCAATCTGATCGTGGCTGCGGGGGCGGACCGGGTGGTGTCCATCGACTTCCACCAACATCAGATCCAGGGCTTTTTTGACATTCCGGTCGACCATCTCTACGCGGCTCCAGTTCTGACCAAGTACTTCCGGGACATGGCGCTGCAGGATCTGGTGGTCGTGGCACCGGACGTCGGTTCGGCGAAGATGGCCCGCGGGTTCGCGAAGCGACTCGGGGCAAGCCTCGCCATCATCGACAAGCGGCGTCCCCAGGCGAACGTCGCCGAAGTACTGAACGTGGTTGGCGAGGTGGATGGAATGACGTGCCTCCTCGCCGATGACATGGTGGACACAGCGGGGACGTTGTCCAACGCGGTGTTCGCATTGAAGGAACGGGGTGCGAAGAAGGTTTACGCCTGCGCGACACACGCCTTGTTCTCAGGAGACGCTGCGAAGCGACTCAGCGAGGCGCCCCTCGAGGGCATGGTTGTGACGAACACGATCCACGTACCGGAAGAGAGAAGGTTCCCGAATCTGAAGATCCTGTCGGTGGCAGGGCTATTGTCGAAGGCTATCGATCACATTCATTCGAACGAGTCTGTGAGCCAGCTGTTCGAGGCTCTTCCGGAAGACTGATGAACCGGGGCCGAAGTGCTCCCAACGGTCCTCAGGACCCAAAAGCTAGAGTAGAGAATCCATGACGAACACGAATGCTCTGGGCGCGGTAAAGCGCGCCGAATCCGGAAAGGGAGTCGCGCGCAAGCTCCGTGCGAGCGGTTGGGTCCCGGCTGTTCTGTACGGGAAGGACATGGAGGCCATCAGCCTCTCTGTCGATGCCCACGAAGCCGGACACCTCTTCCAGGCGATTTCAGTGGAGAACACGATCGTCGAGCTGAAGGTCAAGGGTGAGAAGGGCTCCTTCCAGACGTTGGTGCGTGAGATCCAGACACATCCCGTGAGGGCAGATCTGATCCACATCGACTTCCTGCGTATCCAGAAGGGTGTCATGGTGGACGTGGAGATCCCGGTCAACCTCGAGGGGATTCCGGTCGGTGTGAAGATGGCCGGCGGTACCCTGGAGCAGATCGTGCACCAGCTGCCGGTGCGCTGCATCCCGTCCAAGATCCCCGAGACGCTCGATGTCGACGTCAGTGAACTCGATGTGGGTGACTCCCTCCACGTCTCAGACATTGCCGTGCCGGAGGGAGTCGAGGTCACGATCGACCTGGACCAGACCGTCTGCGCCGTGGCTGCGCCGCGTGCCGAGGAAGTGGCCGAGGTCGAAGAGGGTGAGCTCCTGGAGGGCGAGGCTGAGGAAGTTGAGGTCGATGAGGGCGAAGCAACCGACGAGTAGATTATCGGCTTTGGTCTCCCGTTTCGTTCCGTGAAGGTGGTCATGGGGCTCGGGAATCCCGGGCCGGAGTACGATGCCACCCGACACAACGTGGGCTGGTGGGTGCTTGACCGTCTGGCGCACGACTGGGGCTTCGACTTCTTTCGGCGGGCTGGGAAGGCCCTCCTCACGGAGGGAACCGTGGGTGCGGAGAGCGTTCGCCTGCTCAAGCCGCGGATGTACATGAACCGGAGCGGCCTGGCGCTTCGGGAACTTCGGGACCTCGAAGACTTCGATCCAGCAGAGGACTTGCTGGTGGTGGTCGATGATGCCGCTCTCGAAGTGGGGCGGGTTCGCTTTCGCCCCGAGGGGGGTCCAGGTGGGCACAATGGGCTCAAGTCGGTTTCAGGGGCGCTTCAATCCCATGACTATGCCCGCCTGAGAATCGGGGTGGGGACCAAGCCCGACGGGGAAGACCTGTCGGAGTGGGTTCTCTCGCCGATGCCCGAAGAAGATGAAGACGTGGTGGTGGGGCTCCTGCCCGAGTTGACCGGGGCCGTGGAGCTTTGGATCGAACAGGGAGTGGAAGCGGCGATGAACCGCTTCAATCGCTAGAAAAGCCACGCCGGCGCGGACCCTGCGCGAGCAGGGACGGGTCTGCATGACCACAAGAGGAACGCTAACCGATGACCGACCTCGTCGCGATGACCGACTGGGCCTGGATTCTGGGGGTGCTCGCGCTGGGCATCGCTGCTGGGATCTATGGCTACGTAAAGAAGCAGCCCGCCGGAAACGATCTCATGATCGACCTCGGCGATCAGATCCATGATGGGGCCATGGCCTTTTTGCGACGGGAGTACACCGTCCTCGCGGGCTTCGTGGCGATCGTCGCGGTCCTGCTCTCTCTGGCCATCGGCACCACGCCTGCCATCGCCTACGTCTTCGGGGCGCTGAGCTCCGTTGCGGCCGGCTTCTTCGGAATGAAGGCCGCGACCAGGGCCAACAGTCGCACTGCCGCCGCGGCCAACCAGGAGGGGGCGGGGAAGGCTCTGCGCATTGCCTTCTTCGGCGGCGCGGTGATGGGCCTGGCCGTAGCTGCCCTGGGCCTCGTCGGTATCGGCACACTGTATTTCCTGTTCGGGTCCGGTGCGGTAGGGGAGGGCGAGTTCTCGTTCTTCTCCGAGGTCGTATCCGGGTTTGCGATGGGCGCCAGTTCCATCGCCCTCTTCGCCAGGGTCGGTGGCGGGATCTTCACCAAGGCCGCCGATGTCGGAGCCGATCTCGTCGGGAAGGTCGAGGCCGGCATCCCGGAGGATGATCCGCGGAATCCTGCCACGATCGCTGACAACGTGGGCGACAACGTGGGCGACGTCGCAGGAATGGGGGCCGACATCTTCGAGTCCTACGTGGGCTCCATCGTTGCCACCGTAGCGATCGGTGCGACGGCGCCTGCGTTGGCCGGTCAACGCGCTGCTGCCATCGCCCTGCCGATTCTGACCGTCATGTTCGGGTTGCTGGCCTCACTCGTCGGCATCGGGATGATGAAGGTGCTCGAGCGCACCAATCCGGCGGCCGCCCTGCGGAATGTGACCTTCATCGCCGCCGGTCTCTTCCTCGGCGTGATGTATTTCGTCGTGAACAGCATAGGCATCACGTTCACGAGCCCGGAGTCCGGGCAGATCTACCCGACCTTCGGACCCTGGGTGGCTATGGTCGCCGGAACCCTGGTGGGCATTCTCATCGGGCTGGTTACCGAGTACTACACCGCCGCCGGCCCCGTTCGCCGGATTGCCGAGGCCAGTGAAACCGGCTCGGCCACGAACATCATCACCGGTCTCGCGGTGGGTATGGAGTCCACAGCGATTCCGGTGCTCCTGATCAGCCTTGCCATCTGGGTCGCTTTCCAGTTCGCGGGACTGTACGGGATCGGCATCGCTGCGGTTGGCATGCTCGCGACTGTCGGCGTGACGATGTCCGTGGACGCCTACGGGCCTGTCGCCGACAACGCCGGCGGTATCAGCGAGATGGCGGGCCTGGGTCCGGAGACGAGAAAGATCACTGACTCGCTGGACGCCATCGGGAATACCACTGCTGCAATCGGAAAGGGCTTCGCGATCGGCTCGGCAGCGCTGACTGCACTGGCTCTCTTCAGCGCCTACGCCTCCAAGGTCGGTTTGCAGGAGTCGGGCATCGACATCACGAAACCGATCGTCGTGATCGGGCTGTTCCTGGGGGGAATCCTGCCCTTCTTCGTCGCCGCGCTGACGATGACGGCCGTGGGCCGTGCCGCGGCGGGCATGGTCGAAGAGGTCCGTCGGCAGTTCCGTGAGATTCCCGGGATCATGGATGGGACCGGGAAGCCGGATTCAGCTCGGTGCGTGGACATCTCCACCAAGGCGGCGCTGCGCGAGATGATCCTGCCGGGCGTTACGGCCGTACTCGCCCCGGTCGTGGTCGGATACGTGCTGGGCGTCGAGGCGCTCGGTGGCCTGCTGGCGGGGGCAACGGTTACCGGTGTTCTGATGGCTCTCTTCATGGCCAACGCCGGTGGCGCTTGGGATAACGCAAAGAAGTACATCGAGGGCGGAGCCCTGGGTGGAAAGGGATCGGACGCGCACAAGGCAGCGGTTGTGGGAGACACGGTCGGTGACCCCTTCAAGGACACCTCGGGCCCCTCGCTCAACATCCTGATCAAGCTGATGAGTGTGGTTTCCCTCGTGCTCGCGCCGTGGTTCGCACGGGTCCACGGACTCGATGTGGAGAGCACTGCGGCGGCCTCCTGGATCGGCAACCTGCTGCAGGGGATCTTCGGCTAGGCCGAAGTGATCCAGAACGAAGAGCTGCGGCGGGGTCGGATCTTTCACGGGTCCGGCCCCTTCGCATATCGCAACGAGGAGCAAGCGGAGGAGTCGCCGTGGCAAAGCAGCCCCTGTTCGAGAACGCACTGGCGTTCGCTTCGGACCTGATCCGGATACCTGGTCTCCCCGGAAGCGAAGGAGCGGTTGCTGATCGGCTCCGCGAGGAGATGGAGGCCCTAGGGCTCGACGACGTCCGCATTGACCGGGCGGGGAACGTCATCGGCGTCGCCCGCGGCCGGGGTGAGGCCCCGCCCGTTCTCCTCAACTGCCACCTGGACGTGGTTGCTGAGGGCGACCATGGCGAGTGGGAGGTCCCCCCATTCTCGGGGGAGGTGCGGGACGGGTTCCTGCACGGTCGGGGTGCCATGGACATCAAGGGTCCCCTGGCGCTTCAGACATACGCGGCGGCGTCTCTGATCGGGCGCGCGTCGGGAGACGTCCTCGTCGCGCACACCGTTCTCGAGGAGCGGGGTGGACTGGGCATGAAGGTACTCCTCGAATCCGGGGAGGTCGCCCCGGCTGCGGTCATCATTGGCGAGGCCACTCACGGTGACGTGTGCATCGGGCACCGAGGCCGGGCCGAGGTCGAGGTGGTGATCACCGGGTTGGCGGGCCACGCGAGCGTGCCGGATCGAGCGCGAAACGCCCTCGACCTGCTCGGCGGAGTGCTGGCTGCGGTCGGCGACCTGGGGCTCGCTCATCATCTCGATCCCGTCCTGGGGGCGGACAGCGCCGTCGCGACGATGGTGGACGTTCTGCCCGAGAGCAGAAACGTGATCCCGGACAAGGTGGTGGTCACAGTCGATTGGCGGATCTTGCCCGGCGACACCGATGAGAGCCTTCTCGACCGCCTGCGGGCGGTGATCGGCGCCCGCTTGCCCGACATTCCCGCAGGATTCGGCGTGGAGGTCGTGATGGCGACCGAGGCCCAGAGAACGTACACGGGCCTCGAAGAGGACAAGAACCTGCTCACCCCGGGCTTTCTGATGGATGCCGACGATCCCGTGGTGTTGGCTGCGGCTGCAGCGGTGGGTCGAAGGGGTGATCCGGCGACCCCCGCGACGGTTCGCCCCTGGGCCTTTGCCACGGATGGAGGATGGTCCAAGGGCGTCTTCGGGATTCCCACGCTCGGCTTCGCACCCGGCGAGGAGAGATTCGCCCACACCAACCGTGAGAGGCTGGACGTGGAAGAGGCACGCTGGGGCTTCGAACGCTATCCCCACCTGATCGCGGCCATCCAGGGGGCGCTGCCGGGATGACGGTCCGTGGGGGTCCCCTCCAGGGAAGACTCCACGCATGATCAGAGTCGGCATCGTCGGACTCCCCAACGTCGGGAAGTCGTCGCTGTTCAACGCGCTGACGGCCGCAGGAGCCCCGTCCGAGAACTACCCGTTCTGCACGGTCGAACCCAATGTGGGCACGGTCCACGTCCCTGATCCACGGCAGGATGCCGTCCACAGGGTGGCCGGTACCCCACAGCTGGTCCCCACGGTCGTCCGTTTCGTGGACATCGCCGGCTTGGTGGAGGGCGCCTCTGTCGGAGAGGGTCTGGGAAACCAATTCCTCGCGAATATCCGGGAGGTCGACGCGATCGCCCATGTTCTGCGCTGCTTCGAAGACCCTGATGTCGCTCACGTCTCCGGTCATGTGGACCCTCTGAGAGATCGGGACATCGTCGAGACAGAGCTTGCGCTCGCCGATCTGGAAGCTGTGGAGCGGCGCCTCGAGAAGGTGGACAAGAAAGCGAAGTCAGGCGACGAGGAGGCACAGCGTGAGGCTGCGGCGCTCCGCAGGGCGCTTGGGCCTCTCTCGGACGGGAATCCTGTCCGCCGCCTCGAACTCACCGACGACGAGCACGTGATCCTCCAGCGTCACCAGCTTCTGACGCTCAAACCGGTGCTCTACGTGGCCAACGTGGGGGAGGCCGATCTCCCGGACGGGAACAACCCATGGACGCAGGCGGTCGGCGATGTGATCGCGGAAGAGGGTGGGGAAGAGCTGGTCAGGGTCTGCTCGGCCATCGAAGCCGAGCTCGCGGAACTCGACCCCCAAGACCAGAGCGACTTCCTGGCGGACCTCGGAGTCGGCGAGAGCGGCCTCAACCGTCTGATCCATGCGGCGTATCATCTGCTCGGCTTGATCACCTTCTTCACGAGCGGCGACAAGGAAACACGGGCGTGGACGATTCGGCGCGGCACCCGGGCGCCCCGGGCAGCAGGGAGCATCCACACCGACTTCGAGAGGGGCTTCATACGGGCCGAGGCGATCGGCTGGGAAGACTTCGTGGAGGCGGGATCCATGAAACAGGCGCGGGAAGCCGGACTGGTTCGATCGGAGGGGAAGGAATACGTGGTACGGGATGGTGACCTGCTCCTGTTCCGCTTCAACGTCTAGGCTCGGCTTCCAGAAGGCCCATTGTTCCACTAGCTTTTTCTGCTCTCGCACGGTGCGAGCACATTTATCCCGCTCCGTTTCGGAAGACCTGGTGCATCTCAGGTCGCCCGGGGCAACGGGGCCCGTCAAACCTACGGACCGAGGGAACCAGTGATGCGACTCTACGAGGTTGTCTACATCCTCGACCCGGCGCTCGACGAGAACGCCGTCACCGCCAAGCTCGACACCTTCCATGCGCTGGCCACCGCCAACGGCGGCGAGGTCGTGGCCGTGGACCACTGGGGTGGTCGACAGTTGGCGTATCCGATCCAGAAGCAGACGACCGGTTACTATGTGGTCGCCCATCTCACGGCCGCTGCCGAGGCCTTGCCGGAGTTCGAGCGACTGCTCAAGCTGGACGACGAAGTCATGCGGTATCTCATGGTCCTCAACGAGGGCGAGCCGACTTCTGGACTTTCCTCCGTCGCTGAGAGCACCAAGCCCATCTCCGAGGACGGAGAGCAGAGCGAGGCCGACGACGACGACGACGACGATGACGACGACGACGACGACGGACCCGCCTCCGACACTCCGCCCGAGTTCCAGGGCTCGGGTGGTCGGCGTCGCCGCATGGAGGGCCCTCCGATCACGCTCCTGAACTACAAGGACGTGTCGACGCTCTCCCGATTCCTGACCGAGCAGGGCAAGATTCTCCCGAAGCGCACCACCAAGGTTACGGCGGCGTTCCAGCGCCAGCTCGGATCAGCCGTGAAACGAGCGCGTTATCTGGCGCTGGTTCCCTACACGCGGCGTCACGAAGGCTAGCTTCGTGCCGGACCGCCCCATGTCAGGAGTGCCGGAGGCCCCCCCGGGCCGCGGCTGGCCGCGGGCAGCTGCGCTGTTCGCGGTCACCTTGGCCGTGTCGGTGATTCAACCGTCCGTGCTCGTGGCCATCCCCCTCGTGGGATTGGTTCTCGTCATGGGTGGCCGCCAGCCGGGACTACTGATTGTGGGCGTGTTGGCTGCCGTCGTGGGGTTCGGGGGCGCGAGAGAAGGTCTCTGGTACGTGGAGCGGGGCTGGGGAGTACTCCTCGGTGGTTGGTTCGCCGCACTGAGCTTGCGGTGGCCGATGGCGCGCTTTTCTGTGAGGGCGCTGGGGGCCGTGGCTGGTTCTGTGGCAGCCGCAGCAGGGCTCCTGGCCTTGCGCGCGGACGCTTGGAGCGCGGTCGATTGGGCGTTGGCCGACCGCATGCGGGCAGGCGTGGCTACGGCGTTGGAGCTCGTGTCCAGGGACGGACAGGCACTCTCTCCCGCGTTGGTCGCGGCCGTGTACCAGGCCGTGGACGTTCAGGCTACGATCTTTCCGGCGATGCTCGCCATCGGATCTGTGACGGGCCTCGGGGTCGCGTGGTGGGCGTATGTCCGACTCACGCAAGGAAGCGATCAGGGGCTCGGCCCCTTGAAGGATTTCAGATTCAACGACCACCTCGTGTGGGTGCTCATCGGCGGGCTGATGCTCCTGATGCTCCACTGGGGAGATGCGCACGCGCGCGTCGGCATCAACGCGGTGGTCTTCATGGGCCTGCTCTACGCCCTGCGTGGAGCGGCCGTGGTCATGTTCGTGAGCAGTGGCCTGTCGGTCATGGGATACGTTCTCGTGGCTTTCGGGCTCATCTTCGTTCCCCCGGCGGTGCTGGGCGCAGCGATGTTGATCGGGATCGGAGATACCTGGCTCGATATCCGGAGCAGGTCCCAAGCCGTGGCTACCTGAGAAAACGCAGGAGAAATCAAATGAAGCTGATCTTGAAGGAACGTGTGGACCAACTCGGCGATGTCGGCGAGGTGGTGAACGTCAAGCCGGGTTTCGGCCGGAACTACCTCATCCCTCAGGGCCTGGCGTACGAGGCCAGCGAGGCCAACGTGCGCCTTCTCGAAGAAGAGCGGAAGTTGTTGGACGAGCGGTCCCGGCATGACTACCTCGAAGCCCGTCGGCGTGCGTCGCAGCTCACTGGGCTGTCGATTACGTTCCATGCCCTCGCTGGTGAAGACGGCAAGCTCTTCGGGTCGGTAACCGCGGCGGACATCGCCGATCGGGCCAACGAAGGGAGCCTGGACTTCGAGCTGGACAAGCGCGCCGTGGTCCTCGACGAGCCCATCAAGGCTCTGGGGGTCCTCGCGGTCACGGTACGACTCGACGCCGAGGTCGACGTGGAGATCGAGGTCCGAGTGGAGCGGGAAGAGGCCTGACGCGCTCCTTCCCCGGTGGATTCTGCCGGGGGCCTGGAGCGTTCCTCGACCGGGGACGGGCGCCGCGCTGCGTTGCCACGGGAGAGGCAGGGGGTTCATCGAATAACTGAAGGTACCGCTTTTGCATACGCATGAAGTCCCGACAGCGGACGTGCCGCAGGTGATACGGCGCGCTGCGGAGTTGGCCCTCGAGCTGAAGGCGCACGACGTAGTCGTGCTGGATGTGAAGGGCATCTCCAGCGCGACGGACCACTTCGTCATCGCCAGTGGCAACTCCGACGTGCAGGTCAAGGCGATCGCTGGTCATGTCACGGACGAACTCAAGAAGGAGGGCGTCCGACCCGGCCACGTCGAGGGAAGACAGACAGGGCGCTGGGTCCTACTGGACTACATCGACTTCGTCGTGCACGTCTTTCACCCTGAGGCACGAGAGTTTTACCAACTCGAGAATCTGTGGGGCGATGCCGCCCGATGGGTTCCAGAGGAGAAGTGACGTCGCTTTTGCCCGCATCGTGGCGCCGATTTAGGTTGTCTCCAGTTCGCCGCGACAGCGGGACACGGATCGGTGTGTGTGCCGCTCCGGATCGGACCTTCCAGGGAGACCGGCTTCCCGTCCATGACTGACTTTCCCAACTGGACCCTTCTTGATCCAGAGACCCCACCCGGGGCCGGTGAACTGGCCCCCGGCGGCCGTGTCATCGGCATCGTGGCCACCGAGGTAGCGCACAGGGCTGGTTGGAGCCTGGGAGTAGCCCGGGAAGCCGCCGCGGCGTGGAGCAGCGGCGGGCTGAGGCTCGTCCTGGTCGATGCGGCACTGAGCGAACCCGCGCTCCACACCGAGTTCGGGATCGAGAACGGAGAGGGCCTGTCCGATGTTCTCCAGTTCGGTGTGTCCGTGGGACGGGTCGCACATCGTCCGGAGGGTCTGACGTATCTGGCCGTACCCGCCGGCACCATCGTCGCGGACGCAGGCGGAGTCATGGCGAGCGAGGCTTGGAGCGAAGTGTGCGCCGGTTTCCGCGACGCCGGGGTGACTCTGGCTGTCTACGTGAGTGCAAGCGATCCGGCCGCTGCCGCTGCTGCTCTGGTGGAGGCCTCACACATCCTCGTCGTTTCGGGAGAGAACGAAGCTGTGCCCGCCGTCGTCACCGAGAGCGGGGCGACGATCGTCGGGAGAGTCGGTATTCCGGACTCGGTCGAGCCAGGCCCGGGCGTGGTGGACGTCGAAGACGGGTCGGACCGTGAGGCCACCCAGGAGGTCGAGCCAGGCCCGGGCGTGGTGGACGTCGAAGACGGGTCGGACCGTGAGGCCACCCAGGTGCTCGACGTCGCCCAGGACGCGGACGCCGCCCAGGACGCGGACGCCGCCCAGGA
>JBDHIL010000062.1:0-13924 GCA_039587465.1 Gemmatimonadota bacterium
GGAGGAGGTCGCCGATGTCGCCGTCTTCCTCGTCTCACCTAGGGCGGCCTGGGTCGTGGGTGAGTGCCTTTCGATAGACGGGGGCCAGCACCGGGGTATGCGGTAGGGGGCGCACGTGGGCATGGTGGGCCAAGTGACGCCGGTTACCATCATCCTTGAGGCGCGATCCAGTGGGAGAGGGAACGGGTGAAGACGCCGCGTAGCACACCGTGGCCGGCTACGGCCGCGCTGTGGGCGGCCTCCGTCCCAACTGGCCTGTGAACTCGCGGTCGTTGATATGCGAACTATGTGGACGAAGGAAGGTGCAGTAATGGCCGGCTCTGGTATGGCCAGTTCGGCCACTTAAGAACGTTATGTGACATGCGTCGGAGAGGTTGCTTGTACGGAGGCCCTGGCTTCAAGACCTTGAGCGCCACCTTTCGATCGTGCTTCAGGTCTTCGGCCACGTAGACCGTCGCCATCCCGCCTTCACCGATCGACTCTACGATGCGACAGCGGTCTTCAGGCGGTCGAGCGGATCGGAAGATCCGCTCTGAGCGCTTCCGGGCGGAAGCGACTAACGGCTGTCGAGGATCGCCCTCAGCTCTTCGAACCACTTCTCCACGAGCACCAACGAACGCTCCTCCTCCCGACTTTCCTCGCGGATCAGCGCGTTTTGGGAACGCATGAGAACAAAGCGCTGGCCGTCCTGGGTGACGTCGTAGGCCCTATGGGCCACGCTGGTACGGAGAGACCGAAGAGCGAACAGCGAGTCGCGAGAGACGACCTCGAACGTCGGCGACGTGCGCACACGGGCGGCCCGGAAGACTCTACCGGAGGGCCCGCTCCGGAAGAAGATCTCGTCTCCGGCCGGTGACCAAAGCGGCTCCAATCCGCCACCGACGGAGATCGTGTATCGCGCCGACGTGACGTCCGGGACCGGGCGCACGTAGACCTCGGGCTCACCCGACTCGACCGAAACGTACGCGACCCATCGACCATCCGGAGAGAGGGTGGGCGCCCAGAAGCGGTAGTCGGCCTCGAGCAGCTGCTTTGGAACCGAATCGGACGGGTGCCTGATCAGTCGAAACGAGTTCTCGGGCGTGGCAGCCAGGCGGTCTCCGAGGCGGGCGATTGCCACCTCGCCGTTCTCTGACCAGGCCACCTCCTCGAATGCGGTCGGCCCCAGCTGCAAGTAGATCTGCGACTCGTCACTTCCGTCCGCCCTCCGGCGGTGCAGCGCCCGACGGCCCTCCTCGACACCCGTCGTGTCGAAGTAGTAGACCTCCCTGCCGTCGGCGGACCACTGTGGCCTCTGGTCCAACACCGGACTGGTGGCGAGGCGCGTGACGGTTCGGTCCCGGAGGTCTCGCACCCACAGCTCCTGATCGAGGTCGACCACGACGTGTCGGTCGTCCGGGGAGAGCGCCACAACGGTCATTTCTCCCCCCCAGGTGCCGTCGATCACCTCGACACTCCCCGACCGATCCGCCCAGACCAGGTGATAGCCTCCTTCGACCCCAATCGCATCTCCCGTGGCGTACAGCAGGGAACCGGATGCACCGAGCTTGAGATCGGCGTGCTGGGAACGGACCCGAATTCCGCTCATGAGCGCGACGCTGGAGCCCTGGATGTCCAGGTCACCGAGATCGAACGGGGTCGCGAAGAGCGCTCCCGCGCCGGAAACGTAGAGGAGTGATTCAGCGGCGTAGTATCCACGCACGACGTCGGGCAGCAACTCGCGCGCTTCCTTGCTCTCCAAGTCGAATACCCAGAGTGTGGGGTTGGGACACTGATTGTCGCAGCTGTTGAAGAGCACCCCACGCCCTTTCGGTAGCCCGGTCAGACCCACCACGAAATTGCTGGAAGACTCGTATAGAGTTTCGGAGGGCCCACCTTCTGCTGAGACGCGTTTCAGGGTCCATCCCGGCCCGTTGTAGACCAAGCTGCCGTCGTCCAGCCAGGCGACTTCCCGATTCCCGGTGGACACCGAGTCGGTCAACTCGATCGGGGTTCCGCCGCCGACCGGAATCTTGTTGAGGGTGGAGGCGCCAAAGTATGCGATCCACTCGCCGTCCGGTGAGAACACCGGTGCGCTCAGGCTCCCGTCGCCAGCCAACTCGGCGCCGGCCAGGGGAATCGGGTCGAGCCGATCGCGGTGCTTCACCATGAGGCTGCCGGCGGTCCTGTCGGCGATGGAGACCGTCTTCTCGCTCAAGCCGGGCCCACCCGCGAAGAGCGCCGTGAGGGACGCGACGCTCACCACGGCCAGGATCAGCGCCGCGGCCCGCCATCGCCCGACGGACGCCGGCGCGACGGCTTCCGCGGCTCGACCCCACCGGAAGCTCGGGTCCCGAAGCGCGCGCTCGAATTCGCGGGGCGATGTGAACCGGTCGGCCGGCAGCCGCTCGATCGCCTTCATCACCGCCGCCTCGACGTGGGGCGGGATCGACCTCCGAAGTTCGGTGGGCCGTGCGGCGTCGCCGGTCAGGATCTTGGCGAGTACGGCCTGCGCGCTGCTCCCCGGGAAGGGGGGCTCACCGGTCAGGATCTCGTACGCCACGCACCCGAGGGAGTAGACGTCGCTGGCCGGAGTGGGGACCCGATCGGCCGAGGCCTGCTCCGGGCTCATGTAGTACGGCGTCCCGAGGCTGAGGCCCGTCTCGGTCATGCGACCCTCTCCGGCCGCACTGACGGCGAGGGCGATGCCGAAGTCCGCCACGACCGGCTTGCCTGCGCGGAGCATGATGTTGGCCGGCTTGATGTCGCGGTGGATCACGCCGGCTTCGTGCGCGACCTGGAGCGCCTCCGCCACGTCGCACACGAGCGCGACCGCCTCGTCGACCGGAAGCTGACGCTCGCGGTCGATGCGCTCGCGGAGCGACTCACCCTCGATATAGGGCATCACGTAGAAGAGCTGCCCGTCCGCCTCGCCGGAATCGAAGAGGGGAAGGATGTTCGGGTGCTGAAGGGTGGCGGTCGTGCGGATCTCGCTCAGAAAGCGCTCGGCCCCCAGCACGACGGAGAGCTCGGGCTTGAGCACCTTGAGCGCCACCTGGCGCTCGTGCTTGAGGTCCTGGGCGAGGCAGACCGTGGCCATCCCGCCCTCACCGAGCTTCTTCTCGATGCGGTATCGGTCGGCTAAAGCCGCGGTCAGGCGATCCATGCTTTCGGTGGACATGGCGAACAACATGAGTCCCTTGCAGAATCTGCGACAGGCTCATGGCGTGACCACGATCAGAGCCGAACAGTCCGCTCAGTTTGAAATGTCCTCGGGGTGCCTCACCCAATCCATTGACCTTGCTGCGCTACTCGAACGGGGAGGACGGCGCGCCGCTGTCGAGTCCGATCAGTAGAGATACCCAAGCCCGATGTACAGCTGCATCCCGGTCTCCGCCGAAGTTCCTGCGTCGCAGGCCACCATGAAATTTTCCCCCATGCCGATGCGCAGGCCGCCGCCGTACCCCCGGTGGAGATCGGAGAGCAATTCATCCAGCTGTGGCCCCTCCACCCAAACCCTCCCGGCGTCCGCGAAGGCCGACAGAACGAGGTGGAACGGCTTTCCGGCGATGCCGAAGTCCAGCGCGCGGAGACGGACCTCGGCATTCCAGAGCATCATGCCCCGCCCTACGATCCGGTTCTTCCGGACCCCACGGATGGACTGCGCACCCCCGAGACCCTCCTGCTGCTTGAACGAGGTCTGGATACGGTGGAGCTCAAACAGTGGCACGCCCTCCGCTGTCCCCTGGACGAAGAACCGGTTGGCGAGCGTGACAGGACCTGCCGACACGTAGCGCCGATCGGTCGCCGTCCAGCGCGTGAAGCTCTCGCTGCTTCCGAGGGCCTTGTCGAAGCGCTGGATCAGGAACTCCGACCACGTACCCCGACGAGGGGCTGTCTCCCGGTCCCGCGTATCGTAGACGAGGCCCACCCGTGCGTAGTTCACCCACCCCTCGTCGGCGGTCGCTCCTGCTTCGCCCAACTCCTGACCCAGAAGAGTGATTCCCTCCCCATAGGGCACCCTCTCGATGGACCCGTAATTGACACCGACCCCCACCAGGAAGCGGAGCGGCGACGAGCCGACGGGCCGTTGCAAATTCGCGGCTATACTGCGCCGTGTGCGCCCGTAACGATAGTAGTAGGGGTTCTGGGCGGTCACGAGGTCTTCATCGTAGGCCGAGGCGTTCCCAACTCCGTAGTAGGGTGAAGCGAGTTGCTTTTCGCTCCCCACGAACGCGTCGAGGCGCCACTCGCCCAGGAGGCCGGGCGCGTCTGTTGATGCACAAACTCCGGGACCGCCGACGGCTGCAGGTCTATCATGGGCGGTGGTGGCGCACTCGGGGCCACCTCAGCAACGATCACGGACGCCCCAGCGTCGCGTGTCTTCTACTCCGCTCGCAACGAGAGAGACGGGTCGGTCTGCAGTGCCCGGCGGAGTGGTCCGCCCCATGCGGCCACCGCAGTGGCCCCGACCGTCATCAGTGACACCGCCAGGAGGGCAACGCCATTGGTGGTCGTCACGGGAAGCCCGCCCGCAGCCAGGACCGGCACGGTCGCGAGGGCGAAGACTGAGCCGCAGGCCACCGAGATGGCCACCACACGGGTAAGGGGGGCCACCACCGCCCGAACGACCTGTCTCGCATCAGCCCCGAGGGCGATACGGACTCCGATCTCATGCTGGATTGAGGCGATGCGGTAGGACACGGTCCCGTAAATACCGATAGCCACGAGCGCGAGGACCAGCAGGGCGAGTGCGGCCAGGACCGTGCCGATCACCAGGACCGGCTGGACCCACTGGCGAAGGATTTCCTCGATCTGGAACACACGGGATATCCGGGCACCGGGAAGGGCCACGGACGCCCAGGCCACCCACTCATCCCGAGTGAGGGGAGTCCCGCCAGTAGCAACGCGGAGCTGGAGTGCCGGGCCCGCTTCCCCGTAGAGCGCGTCTGGAGTCTGCAGGATGGGAAGGTAGAGCCTGGGTTCGTGCCGGCCGGCCTCGAAGGTCGGGTCGTCGGTAACCGGAGCCGAAATCCCCACCACAGTGAAGAACTCCGACACGCCTCCGCGAGCGAGTTCGACCGTCTTGCCGAGGACCGAGCCGGGTGCCTCACCGGGCCAGAGCGCCGGAGCCGCATCCGCGGACACCACCACCGCGGGGGAAGCACCCGCATGGTCGGCGGAGGTGATGGGGCGACCAGCTACGATCTCGATTTCGTTCAGCTCGAAGTACCCAGGACCAACCGCGAGGGAGGAACGGGGCACAGACGGACCCAAGAGGAGTTCGGCCGCGCCGCCGCTGCTCACCGTGGTCCCTTCTTCGCTCCGGTCCCCGCCGACCAGCGGGATCGAGCGTGTCACGACGGCATCCAGGATCCGGGCGTGGGCGAGCGCCGCTGACTGCACTCGCTCAGCCGCGAGGGCGGTGGCATCCGGCCCCTCTTGGTCCACCTCGACGATGACTCCGGTGATGCCTTCCCACCGGTAGCCCAAGCGATCGAAATCCCTCGCGGTCGCGAAGGTCGCCCACGTGCCGTAGCTCGCCGTGACCAGCACCAGTGCGAGCGCGATCTGGCCGCCCAGGAGAAGGTTCTGTCCCCGGGACGTGCTCTGCCGGCTATGACCGGTGGCTGTGTTGGCGAGGCCCGCTTCCCGCCCGATGGCGACAGCGCGAACGATTGGGAGAAGACTGACGACTAGCGCCGTCGCGGTGGTCCCGACCAGTGACGCGGCGAGGACCCGGAAGTCGATGGGGAAGCTGGCCCATGACGGAATCTCGGCGGCGAAGCGTGCCAAAGCGAAGTTCCGGGCGACGACGACCACCGCCAGACCCAGCAGGCCCCCGGCAGCGGCGAGGACGAGCCCATCCATCAGGGCGGCCCGGGCGATCCGTGCGCCCCCGGCACCCAAGGCTGCCCTGACGCCAAGTTCACGGGCGCGATTGGCGGTTCGGGCAAGCAGGAGCGAGGCGAGGTTCAGGGCCGCGACGAAGAGGACGATGGTGCACACAAGGACGAAGCTGAGGGCGCTCAAGGGCTTGACGCCACGGCTGGCGAGGAAGGTCCGAAGAGGAATAACCCTGGCAGACCAGCCCTCCTCGAGGTCCTCGGCCTCGGCATACATGGCCGAAGCCAGAGCCGAGACAGCCTCGTCCGCCGCGTCCACGGAAACCCCCTCGGCCAACACGCCGATGACCTGGACGCCGCGATCTCCGAAGACCCCATCCGGAGAGAGCGGCGGAAGCGGGAGAATGACCTCCGAGTCGACGACGGTGCGTACGTCGCCCCGCAGCACACCTACCACGGTGTGCTGGGTCCCGTCGACCTCGATGGTCGTCCCGATGACGTCGGCCGATGCGCCGTAGACCGTCTGCCACAAGCCCTCGGACAGGACGGCCACTGGCTCGGCACCGGGAAGGACGTCGGCCGCCGAGACGAGCCGGCCGATCCGCGGCTGAAACTCGAAGAGATCCGAATACCCTCCCGAGACCCACTGGGCTCGCAGCGTGGAGGCCGCTCCGGCGCCGATGCGGATGGGGATCCACTCACGCCGTCCCGCCTCCAGGCGTTCGAAGACACCGGCAGGAAGGTCCGCCCGCCACTGCTCCCACGCGCGGAGGGACGCTCCGGGAGTGAAACCGGGCCGAAGCTCGGTCGGGTGCGTGTCACTGATGTCGACCATCCGGTGAGCGGACGCCCACGGAAGGGGAGCGTACCATGCGCCGTTCACGAGAGTCACCGCCGCAGAGACGAGACCCGTGCCGAACGCGAGAGACAGAACCGAGACCGCGACCAACGCCGGCTGACGGCGCAGTCCCCGGAAACTCGCACGGGCGTCCAGCGTGATGCCGAAAAAGTCATTGCCAACACGCCTCAGAGCCCTCTTCCCGATCCACGGTATGCCGAGCAGGAGCAACTGCAGGGCGTACCAAGCGTCGGCTGCGGAGTCACCGCTTCGTTCGCGGATGTCGACGTACTCCTCGTGGAGGTCACCCAGAACGTTGTCGCGTCCCGACGCCCCGTCCGGGATGCAGGCTCCGAGCCACCGTTGGAGCAGTCGGGGCGGCCCCACCCTTCCCTTCGGTGCGTTCATCGAGCGGCCTCCGCCGCGTCCGCCCAGAGTCGCTCGAGGGTCGCACGGCGTTCACGTACCACGTCGAGTCCGGCGGTAGACACGCTGTACAGGCGAGCGGCGTGCCCGCCCCGCTCCGCCGAGGGCTCCTCAACTCTGAATTCGATGAGGTCCTTCTCGCCGAGTCGGTCCAGCGACCGGTAGAGCGCCCCTCGGGTGATGCCACGCCCCTCGGTCTCCAACCGTCGCCGGACCCGGATCGCGGTCGCGTTTTCCCGGAGGGCCAAGATGGCGAGTAGGATAAGATGCTCGAGTTCACCAATCGATTCCCGTCCCACGTGCACTCCTCCCTCTTGGATGGTCTCCGACCGAGCGCCCGCGCGGCGCGTAACCCACTCCGGGTCATTTCAGGCAAGTGTCGTAAATGTATACAGTCGTATTTGTATACTCAAGTCCCCCGAGCCCAAACAGTGTCTGACACGACGAAAACCCCTGCGACTGCAGGGGCTTTCTCGGTGGGCCTGGGAGATGGAGCTGTGGCTTCGCTTTCGCTGGTCTCCGCCCTTCGGGCTCCGGCTGGACCCTGCGCGGCTCCGCCGCTCGGTCGTCTCGGCCGCCCTGCGGCCTCGGCTGAACTACCGACCTCACGCTTATCAGAAGGCGTTCAGAGGCCCGGAATCCGACAATCTGCAGTACCTACACGGCGGATGGCGTCATCCTGCAGGGTTCGGGGGTGTTGGGTACGGCAGGTTGCCGGGATCAACCGACACCCCAACCGACACCGCTCGAAAGGTCTCTGGTTGAGCCGGAGCGGTTCAGTTGGCCGTCAATCCTCCCCGCGGTGTCAGCACCCCATCGAGACGGATCCTTCCTCCTGTGGCGCCCTCGAAGGTCAGACCGAGAGGACTCTCGGGCGCGGCGTACTCCCCGGCCAGGTGGTGGAAATAGGTGATCTCCGTTGGAGATAGGGGACGGGGCGTGACCACGATGAATCCGATCCTGTAGTTGTCCCTGCTAGCAGTAGGGCGCCGCCGCCCATGTGTGGCCACCAGGTCCCCAATGGTCATCCCACTGTCGGTGAGGGCCTCGGGCACGGAATCGGCCGGTAGCCGCCCTGCCAAATAGAGCTCGAGGCGGTTGAAGCGGCACTTGCCCTCATGTCCGAGGGCCGACTGGGAGCGACGGAAGGCGGCGGCCCAGTGGGACCCGCTGGCCAGAGGCTGGCCCAGCTCCGCGGCCCAGCGGTGGGCCAACTCGTGGGTGAGCAGGCAGAACGCACCGTCGAACTCGCCCCTGGGCCAGTAGAAGTCCCTTACCAACTCCACCACCAGGTCCAGGCGCCCGGCCGACCCGAAGGAACTCCGGGCGTCGATTGGACTCATGCCGATCCCGCCGATGGTATTGCCCAGTCGGATGGCCTGCCCGTCGAAGGCCTCCTCAGAGGTAGGGGCCCTCATGACCACAAGCCAATCACGATCGTCGGCGAATGCCTCGTAGAACCGGCCCACCACTTCCCCCTTGGCGGTACCGGTGAAGTCCAGGGTATCGGTGACGATGACGGCCAAGCGGGAGGTCAGCTGCATGTCCTCATAAGAGACGGTATCGATGACCGGTCGAGCTATGAGGGCTGTATCCATAGCCCGCACGGAAAGGCGCGGTCTTGCCACGATGCCCAGCGTGGATTCCCCCGCCTGGGCGGCGAGAGTCACCGTTCCCAGGGTGGTGGAACCGATCCCGGTGGGCCCAATGGGAGGGGAGAGCCCATCCACCGTGAACACTCCGTCCCCGGCCACTTCGTCACCCTGGGTACCGTCGTCACGAAGGAGGAGCTCTTCGACCCGCTCTCCGAACCGCAGGAGGTCCGTTCCCGGCTGCAGTCCGAGCTGTAGCGTGGGTCCCCCGGCGTCATTCACGGTGACGAGGAGCCGGCTGGTGGCACCGCGGGTCACGACCATTGGGTCGACGGCGATGGAAACCAGCAAGATCCTGGACCAGCCGGCGGGTGGGTCACCTGATGGAACAGGCGGCGCACTGGGATCGGAGCAGGCCGCGAGAATGAAGAGTGCGGTCGCAGATGCCCGGAATCGGCCCTTCCCTCCGGGCCATGGCCTAAACAGTCCCCCCACCCGTACCCCCTACTCCCAAGCCACCCACGTCACATCTGGGCTATTCGAACCGCAGCTCTGATTCTCCAGAACGGGAGCCCGTCGTCTCCACCGTCGAAGAATCGGCATCTACAGGCTCCTACCGGACCCCGCGGCCACCGAAGAAATGTGACAGAGGCGAGCCGTCAGGGTCAAGGACCCTAGGTGGAGCAGAAACCAGAGCGTCCGATAACGAAGAAGCCCCGCCTGATCTCGTAAGACCGAGCGGGGCTCTCAGTGGGCCTGGGTAGATTTGAACTACCGACCTCACGCTTATCAGGCCCTCACACGAGAGGCCGAATCACGGCAAGAAACCGTCTAAATCATTGATGGACTGCACCATATGCCGCACTTGCCGTGAGGCGATGCCGGAAGCTGCCGGGTCTGAACAGCGGGAATATCGGGGTCAATAGCCCAGCGCCTGGGTTGGCGTCTCCCACAGTGTTCAACGTCCCTCAACTCGTCGGTTTCATAATGCGCCCCGTCGGTCGAGATCAACGTGGCACTTCCCAGCCTAACGCGCTGCAAGTCCACGACTTGCCCATGGGCTGAGACTTGGGGTAGGACAGACTTCGCGAACTTGCGAGATCCGAGGGAGAGCCCCGGCCATCATCACGATGGCCGGGGCGCCTGTGTTCAAGGGCGGGGGGGACTGCCACCGCTGCTTCAGCCCCGTGGCCTGATCCACTCCTGGATACCGGGGTGGTCGCCAGCCTTCAACAGAAGCACGGGCTCCCGGTGGTCACTCCCATTCGCCCAACTGTGCTCGAAGTGCTCCATCGCACCATCCACGTCGTCCATCGCGAGGACGATGAATCCGGCCCAATAGTGCTGCACCGAGGGATTCGGATGGATCTCGCCCGCCATGAACCCATCGATTATGGACTGGGCCGTATCATGGTCGCCAGCCATGGCGGAAGTGATTCCCAGGTAGCCCCGGTCCCAGGTGGATCCCAGGTCCTCGATGATCCCTTCGAGCTTGGCCTGGGCCTCCTCGTAACGCCCCGAAGCGTAGAGCCAGTATGCCTGCTGCCTCCGCATGACGGGACGCTGCATCTCCGCGGCCGGAAGGCCCTCGTACCACGCCACAGCCTCTTCGAGGTAGCCGTGGGCCGCGGCCTCATCACCCCCATGCGCCCACAGTTCCAATCCGATGTTGCCGTTCATCCCGCCGTCGCTCCACGCTGCCGTTTGTTCGCGCCGGGCTGCGACATCTCCCATGGCCGTCGCGACCTCCTCAACCCTCCCCAGGGCCGCCAGGGCCCGTGCCGCTTGCCAGCGAGGTGCCGCACGATCAGGAAATCGCAGGGACGCGTCCCGACCGCAGGCCAGTTCGTCGTCGTGGCGTGCCGTCCAATGCAGGGCGCTGCACTTGACTGAAAAGAAACCGAACCAGCCCTTCATCGGCTCGCGGTCCGGATCCAGCGTAGCGAGTGCGGTCAGAGCGTTGTTTGGTCTGCCGTCCTGGTTACTCCACAGAGCGTAGTTGTAGTTGGCCTTGGTGCCGGGGTAGTCTTCTGCAAGGGAGCGGGCCATAACCATTGATTCGCCCCAGTCACCGCCCTCCCTGCGCATGGTGTAGATGTCGATCAGGCGCTGGTAGTAGTCGCTGAATTGAGATCGATTCTCCTTCACCACCCCCCAGAGCGAGTCGGCAACGGACGCCATGCCGGCGTTTCCGGCGCTCAGGGCCGCAGTGAAGAGCGGGAGATAGAACGTGGGATCCAACTCGTGAGCCCGGTACAAGAGAGGGATGGATTCCCGGTAGTCCTGCTGGATATACAGGCGCAGTCCCTCCGCGTGGGCGGTGATGGCGTCGGGACTGGATTCGGGGACGTCCTGAGCGAGGATTGGGGGAACTGTCCACAAGGCTGCGACGACGGCAGCCAGGCAAGTTGCTGGTGCGATGCGCATGATGTGTCTCCGACCGATGACGAGAGTACGGCAGACAGCCCTGCTCGGGCAGGCCAACCCTGAGACGACGGTCTGCGTCCAGCGTGTCCTACTATGTCACGCAAGCAGCTTGGCCGCGAGAAGTTTCTGCGGGGCATCAGGAGGGATAGGAGATCCGAAGGGCTTTCTGCGGTGCGAGGGCAACTGGCAGCAGGGCTGCGGCGTGGCCTTGCAGATGCCCGTCCGGACGCCGACGGGAGATACCGAATCACGGCAAGAAACCGTCTAAATCATTGATGGACTGCACCATATGCCGCACTTGCCGTGAGGCGATGCCGGAAGCTGCCGGGTCTGAACAGCGGGAAGCGAGTTCGCCCGGCTCGTCTGCCCTCGTGTCAGCGCGGGAGAGCTGACCCGTACCGGACGAGGTAGCGTCTACGCGGCGTCGCAGGTCCGCTGTGCGGCCCCCCCATCTCGGGAGCAGCGCGCCGAAATGGTGTGAGGCAGTCGGGCAGTGCGGCCTCGGAGTTGAGTGGGTCCGAGGCCTCATCAAGGACGCTCCCAACCACCTCTTGCCGCGCTCAACCCTGTGGCGCGATCGCCCGCTCGAAGGGTCCGAAGCCCCACAATGGCATGAGGTTGGGGTCGGCCGGAACTCCGAGGCGCGGGTGTCCCTCCTGAAAAGCCTGCCGGAGCGTCCGTACCGACTCATCCTTCCGCCCCAGGTGCGCGAGGATTGCGGCGCGCCAGTAGGTGTTCGCTCCATGCAGATATGGCCGGTCGAGTTCCTCGAGCCATCTCGCTTCGGCCTCCGCGGCCAACGCATCCCCGGCGAGCGCCCGGGTTACGCCGTTGAGGCCCCGCACGTCGATGTCGTCCGGGTGCTCGAGGACCATGGGCTCCAACAGCGCGAGGGCCTCCTGCACCCTGCCGGCCTGAACGAGTGCTTGGGCTGTGGACCAATCGTACCCTTCCGGGTCCCTGACCTGATACCAGTCAGCCGCGCGGTCCGCCGTCACGCGGGCCTCCTCGACGCGCCCGGCGCGCGCCAGGTCCGCGGCGGTCAGACGGAAGACGTAGCCGGGGGTCCAACCGCGTCCGGGCTCCTTGACCTCGACGGAGTCCAGGAGGGGTTGAATCTCATCCAGCCGGTCGAGGGCGATGAGCGACCGGATTTCATGCCACCGTACGCCCAGGGCCTCCGGAAAGAACTCCCGTCCCTGGCGGGCCACGTCTCGGGCCTCCAGATAGCGGCCGTTGAGGTAGTACGCCCGAGCCGTGACTTCCCACCCGGGAGTCCAGCCAACTGTTGCCCAGCTTTCTGGTTTGATCTGCTGCAGCGTCTGAAGGGCTTCGGCTGGCCTGGACGTGTGGAGCGCCGCCAGACCATGAAGGTAGAGCCACGTGGAATTGGGGTCGGATCGTGCGCGTGCCCGCGCCGCCCGCAGCGCCCCCTCCCTGTCACCCCGTATCCGCGATCGCCCCCAATCGAAGCTGACCTGCAGGTCGGCATTCAGCGCTCCGCGATGCGACTCCAGAATCCCCATCAACGAATCGCCTGTAGCCCACCGGCCCATGTTGAGGTTGGCCGTTAATGCCCAAGCCAACGGTTCCAGGAACGTGGTGTCCAACTCGTGAGCCCGGTGGAACTGAGGCAGAGCGGCATCATAGGCGCCACTCCAGAAGGTCCGCAGCCCCTCGAGGTGGACCCGAAGGGCCTCCAACTTGGGCGATCCGCTGGGAAGAGCGGGTGCAAAGGAATACTGCAGCACCTCCATGGCCAACATCCCCAGGATCCGCGCCCGGAGGTCCTCCACGATGACCGAGGGCTCCGACGAGGACCCGGAGGACCGGACGGTGCCAATTAGCTCCCCGGTCGCCACCCTCAGGGCTTCGGCTCTGAACTCGAGGGTCGCCCCGGTCAGCGTAAAGATCCCCGTCACGGCCGTTCCGGTGCCCAGGGCCTCTGCCACTTCCAGGACCCCCATGTCCTCCCGCCTTCCTTGTATCGCCTGCGCGACTGTGGTCGTCGCCACGGCCCGTAACCCATCCACCCACCCGAACCCGTCCGTGACCACGTAGGCGGCGAGGGTTCCCATCTGGTCCAGCTCGGGGTCACCCGTGAGGTTCTCGAATGGAAACACTGCAACATAGTCCTCCGGCAGGGCGACGACTCCAGCCTCACCCGTGCCGATCGTTCCATCCGTCGGCCCGTTGAGCCCGAAGTACCCGGCGGCCAGCCCCGCAACAGCCAACACACCGAATCCGGCCCACCCGGCCCATCGGCGTCGGGCCCGGTTCACCGACGTCGCCAAGGGCTCCATGTCCGTGGGCGTCATGCCGCCGCTCGGCGTGGCCGCCGCCTCGAGGTGCGGCAGCATCTCCTCGGCGCTCTGCCAGCGGTCCGCCGCCTTCTTCTCAAGACAGCGCATGACGAGAGCTTCGAGGGCCGGCGGCACCGAGGGCCGCAGATTCGACACGGGCTGCGGTTTCTCCATGACCTGGGCCGTGAGGATCTGCTGCGGTGTGCGGCCGTGGAAGGGGGGCCACCCTACCAAGAGCTCGTAACCCAAGGCACCCACGGCGTAGATGTCGGCCCGGTGGTCGATCGTCTCGTCGGCCGCCGCCTGTTCGGGAGCCATGTACGACGGCGTCCCCAGGGCAATGCCCCGCTTGGTGAGCTTGGGGCGGCCCGTCGCCTCGCTCACGGCCTTGGCGACACCAAAGTCCGCCACCATGGAGTGCCGTCCTGCGATGAGCACGTTTTCCGGCTTGATGTCCCGGTGCACTACGCCGAGCTGATGAGCCGCCGCCAGCCCGTCCACGACATCCCGGAG
>JBDHIL010000001.1:0-206202 GCA_039587465.1 Gemmatimonadota bacterium
TCGAGACTACATGGATGGTTCAGAGCTCTGGGTTCAAGGCGAACGCGAGAGAGCGCTGGAGCTCTTCTACAGGGCCATCGATGCGGACTCTACCTACGTGGAGGCCATCATCTTTGCCTCGACCACGGAATGGAACCTCGGAGATATCGCGAAGGCCGACACGATCCTCCAGATGGCGAGCGCGCACCGGAGCCAGATGGGACCGTGGGATCTCGCGAGCTTCGACTGGCTTCAGGGTTGGTTCGATGGAGACCGTGAGGCGATCTACCGTGCAGGACTTCGATATTACGAGCTCGATCCTGTGCGCGGTGGCCCTGGTCATCCCCGGGGTGCCCTCCTCTCAGGGCACTATCGGGAGGCCATGGAGGCTTCCCTGGACTGGTACGACACCAGCTTCGACAAGGCCGGTATGGTCGACTTCTTCTGGTCTGACTACCTCACTTCGCTGCACATGCTGGGCGAGCACGAGACGGAGCTTGAACAGGCCCGCATCGCTCGGGAGCTCAACCCGACCTCAGGAGCGGCGTTCAGGTTCGAGGCTCGTGCGCTTGCCGCCCTTGGGCGGACCGACGAGTTGAGAGCACTCCTCGCCGACGCCGAAACCCATTCCGGCGACTTCCTGGTGGGCACGGTGTTCCGACAGGCCGGGTTTGAGCTTCGCGCTCACGGAGCGCGGGAGGTCGGCAACGAGATCCTCGAGGCAGCCGTCCGCTGGTACCAGGATCAGGACCCCGCGAGCAACGGACTCCCGAACGCGCTCTTTGCCCTGGGACGTTTCGAGGAGGCACTCGGCCTCTGTCGGAACGGCCTGGACGAGGATCCGAACAGCGCCGTGTTCATGGGCATTCTCGGATCGGCAGCAGCAGCACTGGGTGATCGTGACACTGCCTTGGAGATGGAGGCGAGGCTCCTGGAGCTGGAGGCGCAGCCGTACGTGTTCGGCGGACCAGCGAGTTGGCAGGCGCTCATCGCGGCGCAGCTGGGCGACCGGGACCGAGCGGTGGAGTCCCTGCGGGAGGCGTATGGCCATGGTGCGTCGTACGGTATGTGGCTACACAACTCTCCACAGTTCGAGGCGCTCCGGGGCTACCCGCCCTTCGAGCGCTTCATCGCGCCAAGAGACTAGAACGAGCGAAGCCCGAAGGCTGATTGCTCCGAGGCCCCCCGAAAATCGGAGACTCCCCCGTCACTCGCTCTTGAGCGCCGCAATAGGATCGACTGCCGCCGCTCTCCGAGCCGGCAGGTAGACCGCGAACGCCGCTACCATCACCAGCACCGTCGGTACGCCGAAGAAGGCTGCCGGGTCAAACGCGCTCACGTTATAGAGGAGTCCCTCCAGCAAGCGCGCCGCGCCAAAGGCTCCCCCTAGTCCCAGCACCGTGCCGATGGCTGTCAGCTTCAGGCCTTCACCCAGCACTTGCTTGAGCACGGAGCCTCGATCGGCGCCCAAGGCCACCCGGATCCCGAGTTCCCGCTTTCGCTGGGCCACGGAGTAGGCCATGACACCGTAGATGCCCACGGCTGCGAGCAGCAGACCGAGCACGCCGAACAGGCCGAGAACAGACCCGCCCAAGCGCGCCGGCAAAAGCGCCATTCCCATGTGGTCTTCCATGGTGCGCACGTCGTACACCGGCATGTCGGCGTCGGCATTGCGCACGATGCCTCGGATTTCGGACAGCACCGCCTGTGGGCTCGCCGGGGTACGAGCCACCAAGGTCACACCGGCCGTGAAGAGCTCCCTCTGCGGGAACCACATGAACTCCGTCGGAGCCTCACCGAGGCTCCGGTACCTGCCGGTCTCCACGACTCCGATGACCTCACGCTCTGCTCCGGCGGTCTCGACGATCTTGCCCAAGGCGGACTCGCCTGGCCAGAACCGATCGGCGAAGCGCTTGTTCACGATGATCACCGGTGGGCCGGCTTCGTCGTCCTGACGGGTGAACGTGCGCCCGGCTAGTAGTTCGACTCCCATGGTCTCCAGATAACCCTCGGTGACCTTCGCATACAGGATGCTTCGCGGTTCGCCCTCGGTGAATTCGTATCCGGGAATGCTCACTCCGCGATCACTCCCGCTGAGCCCCAGCGGGGGAGTATCGGTGATCGCCACCGACGTGACCTCCGGCAGGCTCTGCACATTCTCGACGATGCGGTCGAGGAACTCTCGCGAGCGGACTTCGTCATATCCCTGCAGCGCAGGGTCGAACGATGCCATGACGAGGTTGTTGGGCTCGTCGAAGCCAGGGTCGATCTGTGTTGCGCCCTGTAGGCTCCGCAGGAAGAGACCCGAGCTGATGAGGAGGAGAAGCGAGAGGGACATCTGGAATACGACCAGGCCGCTGCTTACCCGCGATCGTGAGCGGCTACTGTCCGATTCACCCTTCACGGCAGAGACCGTATCGGGGTTCGCCGCCTGAAGCGCCGGCGCGAGCCCGAAGAGAAATCCGGCTGACAGCGACACGCCGGCGGTGAACATGAGGACCGTACCGTCCAGCGTGAGCCCGAAGTCCCAAGGCCCATCCATAGGCATGGGAATGTTGTCCAGCACCTTGATGGTCAGCCGAGCCAGGCCGAGGCCCGCTGCTCCGGCCAGGACGCTGAAGACGAGGCTTTCTGTGAGAAGCTGGCGAACGATGTGCCCCCTCCCTGCCCCGAGACTCAGCCGGATACCCATCTCCCGCCGTCGCTCACGGGCCCGCGCCAGGAACAGGTTGGCCACATTGACGCAGGCGATCAGCAGCAGGAGGCCTACCACAGCCATCATGACAGCGCTCATGCCCACCTGGGCATCGCGGAACATCGGGTGGATACCGGCCTCGCTCTGCAGCACCAGGGTGTGGCCGAGCTGGGTGTCGTAGAAGTCCGGGTACTCCTCGCGGAGTTGGAGCAGAACGGCGTCCAGGTGCTGCTCGGCGAGTCCTGCGGTCACTCCGTCCCGAAGCCGGCCGATGCCCGTGAAGCTGTTGCTGCCCCGCAGCTCGATGGCTTGGTACCCGGGCTGGATTTCGTGCTGCATCATGATGGGCACGTACAACTCGACGTTCGCGAAGTTGACCGGACCCTTGAAGGCAGGGGGTGCAACGCCCACCACTTCGAAGGTGTGTCCGTTGATGTTCACGGTACGCCCGACGACGTCGGGCTGCCCACCGAAACGAGTCAGCCAGAAGCCGTGGCCCAGAACGACCACTGGGTGAGCGCCCGGCCCGACGGCCTCCTCGCCGGGAATGAACGCCCGCCCGAGGGCCGGCTGTGCGCCGTAGGTCTGGAAGAAGTTGGCGCTCACGACCATGCCCATGAGCCGTTCGCTCTGTCCATCCACAGCCAGCGCCATGGGCGCGAATTTGTACGCTGCGAGCGACTCGAAGACATCCCCGGTGCGATCCCGAAGGTCCTGATAGTGTGGGATCGAAACCGAGCCGAAGTCCATGCCGGGCCACTTGCGGTAGACCTGCACGAGGGCGTCCGGCTGTGTCACTCCCCCGAGGGGCCGCAGCAGGATGCTCCGTACGGCCGAGAACGTGGCGGCGTTGAGGCCGATTCCGAGTGCCAGCGTAAGCACAGCGGCTACCGTGAATACCGGATTCTTCACCAGCATGCGGAAGCTGTACTGGAGGTCGCGGAAGAGATCGTTCATGAGCGTTGGCTTCAGGCTTTGAGTGTGGTCGAGGCCAACGCCCAGGGAGGCGAAACTTGCGTGGTACTTGGACACTGGGGTGCCACGGTCGCCGCGCCGGTGCCCGCCCCCGGGATGCCGGTCGTCTGACACTAAGGACCTACGCAGCCCCGGGGACAAAGGGTTCAGGGGGCGTCCTTGCGGGCCGGCGGCTGGGCATAGAGTGTTGAGGCCGTGGTTGTTCCACCCGACGTCAATGGGAGCTCAGGATGCTGCGAAGGACCTTCTTCCTCCATGCGGGGGCCGTGTCTGCGTTTCTCGTCCTCGTCCTCGGATGTTCGGGCGGTGGCTCTGAGGTCGGAGGCCCGCTGGGCCCGACCAATGACCCGGCCCACCTCGACGCGCCGTACGTGATCCTCGTGTCGTTCGACGGATTCCGTCACGACTATCTCGAGATGTATCCCACCCCGGCGTTCGATCGCGTGGCCGCGGCCGGTGTGCGTGCGGAGGCGATGAAGCCGACCTTCCCCACAAAGACGTTCCCCACCCACTACAGCATCGCGACCGGCATGTATGCGGAGAACCACGGCCTGGTCGGAAACCAGTTCTGGGACCCGGACAGGGGTGAGGCGTACTCGATGGGTGACCGATCGGCGGTGGAGGACGGGACCTGGTACGGCGGAGAGCCGCTGTGGGTGACCGCCGAGACGCAGGGGATGGTGGCCGCATCGTACTTCTTCGTCGGCTCCGAGGCGGCCGTCGGAGGTGTTACTCCCAGCTACTGGTACCGCTACGACGGGTCCATCCCGAACAACGATCGCGTGGACCAGGTCATCGACTGGCTCAAGTTTCCCGCCGAGAGTCGTCCGCACATGATCACGTTGTACTTCTCCGATGTGGACAACGCGGGCCACAGCTATGGACCGGGCAGTCCCGAGGTGGGCGCGGCCGTGGCCGCGGTCGACGGAAGTCTCGGGCGCCTGCTCGACCGACTCTCCGAGCTGGATCACGAAGAGGACGTCTACGTCGTGGTCGTTTCGGACCACGGCATGCTCGCGGCCACCGCCGACGGGGCCGATCCCGTCGACCCGACGCTCTTTCCGGGCGTCAGTTTCGTCACGATGGGCACCTATGCCAGCATCTTCGTCGACGACGACACGCCCGGGCGGGCGGAACAGGTCAGGGACTCACTGCAGGCGATGCTGCCTGGGCACGGTGTCTACCTGCGGGCCGACGTCCCCGAGCGGCTTCACTACTCGTCGAACCCGCGCGTGGGTGACATCGTCATCGTCGCCCCGAGCGGCCGCACGGTCGTGACTCCGAGCAGCATCCCCGAGAACACCTACTACACACACGGATGGGACAACGACTTCCCGGAAATGTGGGGCGTGTTTCTCGCCCAGGGTTCGCGCATCAGTTCGGGGCAGACCATCGACATGTTCGAGGCCGTGCACGTCTATCCGATGATCACGCATCTTCTGGGGTTGGAAGCCAACCCTGAGGCAGACGGAAGATTGGAGGTGCTGCTGCCCGTGGTCGGGGGCTGAGTCCTACCAGCCACCGCCCCCACCACCGCCGAACCCGCCGCCGCTGAAGCCCCCACCGCCACCCCCGGAGAAGCCGGAGCCACCGCTGCTGCGTGGCCGCGAGGCGAGGGTCGTGGCGGCCGACGACGACATGCTGGACATGCTGTTGGCGAAGTAGATCGGTCGGAAGCCACGGTCCCACCGTCCGCGATACCAGTCCGGAGGCTCCTTGTAGATGTCGTCGAAGGCCGAGGCCCACTTCTGCTCGACGCCGAAGGCCATCGCGTACGGTAGGTACTTCTCGAACATCTCCGGAGATGTCACCATTCGCCGGTACCGTTCGGTCTCGACTCGGCTCAGGAACTCCTCGAAGCCCAGAATGCGCTCCAGGGTGCGCGTGCCCTCTTCGGTCCGGGCCGGCATGAATACGCCGAACCCGAAGACAGGAAGAGCAGTGAAGATGCCGGCCAACACCGCTGTGAGCTGCGACATCTGAAGAAACTCGGCCAGCGGGATGCCTCCGCCGATGCCGATCACGAGCACGGCTACCCCGAGAGCCATATACATGGCCAGGACACCGTCGGGGCTTCGCGTGTAGTATCCGCGCGAAAGCAGTTCTGCGAACACCTCCTCCTTGATGTCGGGGAGGTGCTCATAGAACTCGTTCTGGAGAGAGGACATCAGGACCCTACCCGGCTGCCCGGAACCGGCCCCGAACACGCCCCTGAGCAGCTCCCGTTCGTGGAGCTTGAGTTCCTTCCAGTCCTCCCGAGAGCGCAGGCCGACCAAGGCGTAGTCCGGCTTTCCGAGGAGTCCGGCCAGGACGCCCTCGGCGTCGACCTCCTCGATGCGCAGATAGCCGCGCACGGCCAGGTCCACCAATCCCGCCGTGAGATCCCTCATGTCAGGGCGGTTGTCCAGCAGCGTTCCCGCCTCCGCGGGCGTGAGTCCATCGGGGGGCTCATATGCCGGCGATATGGGGCGCTTGGCAGGATCCCGGCCCTTCCGGTACCACAATCTCCACATGAGAAAGAAGCTCAGAAAAGGCAACGCGAAGAGCCAGTTGGCCCTCAGGAACGCCACGATCCGGCTGGTCGCGGTCGGGCGCGCCACGACTCCGGGGTTCCAAGCGACGGCGATGGTCATTCCCTCCCGGAAGTTGAGGCCCTGCTGATTCTCAAAATAGAATCCACGTTCTATTGTGCGTACGGTGGCGGCGTTTTCCGTGGCTCCGTAGCCACCGGTCCAGGAGGCCGTGCGGGTACCGTCCGCCCCCTCGGGCAGGATGATCGTGGCCGTCGCGGCGCGGATCGGCATCTCCCACTCGTCTCCCGTGACGTTCCAGTAGAGTTCGTCGTACTCGTCCCAGAACTTGAGCGCGTTGGGGACGCGGTAGTGAATGACCACCGTGCGGGTGGCGTTGCTCGCACCGGGCACCCGGATCTTCAGTTCTCGGTAGTGCCGCTGGCGGGAAGACCAGTATTCATAGGGCTCACCGTCGGGCCCGGTCACGGATACGTCGTCGAGGCGGAGGCGGTAGGAGAAGCCCTGCTCCGTGCGGAATTCCACTGGGATCATCCTGAAGATCCCGTTCCATGACCCCTCGAACCGCACCTCTATCTGCTCGCGAACGTCGATCCAACCGCTGGGCTCGACCTCGACCGTGGCGTCGAAGTGGGTGATCTCGAGGGACCTCTGCGCCGAGATGGGGACGGAGAGGACAGCCAGCAGAACGAGGGTCGTGACCAGGGCCGCAGCAGCCCGCGGCGCGTTGCGGAGCGGAGATAATGGCTTCATGAGTGGCCTCACAGGGCTTCCGAGGAGCTGAATCCGGGGCGCGTACCCGCCGCGCCCCTGACCTGGGCTAGCTGTCGCTGTCGCCGAAGCTCACGTTGGGCACAGCCTTCTCGGCTTCCGCCACCTCGAAGAACTCCCTCTGGCTGAAGCTGAACATCTTGGCGATGAGCACGCTGGGAAACGACTGGGTCTTGGTGTTGTAGTCCCGGACGACCGCATTGTAGTAGCGCCGAGCCTGGGCGATGCTCTCCTCCAATTGGGAGAGAGTGGCCTGCAGATCCCGAAATCCACCCGCCGCCTTGAGGTCGGGGTAGGCCTCGGCGAGGGCGAAGATCGACTTCAGCGCCCCGCTCAGCATGTTCTCGGCCGCCGCTTGCTCGGTGGGCCCCTGTGCCGACATGGCGCTGTTTCTCGCCCGGATGACCGCCTCGAGCGTTTCCGACTCGTGGGAGGCGTATCCCTTGACGGTTTCGACCACGTTGGGAATGACGTCATGCCGTCGCTTGAGCTGGACGTCTATGTCCGCCCAGGCAGCCTCACCCATCTCCCTGAGTTTGACGAGTGAGTTGTAGCCGCCCACGGCGACGGCGACGACTACTGCGACGATGATCAACTCCCACATGACAGACCTCCCGGACGAAGTGGGGTGACGGGGCCCGATTTGCGTCCTATTCTAGCCACCGGCGCCGAAGTTGGCACCGCGGAACCGCCCAATGCGACCGGGGTTTACCCTAAACCTGGCGCAAACCGGGGGGGACGGTTCTCCACGGTCTTGAGGTCATTCGGGGCGGTTTCGCCCCTCACGCGAGAGAGGGCTGCAGGTGGCTGGTAACGAGCGTTTCGATCTGATCATCATCGGCAGCGGCCCGGGAGGCTACGTCGCTGCCATCCGTGCAGCGCAGTTGGGGATGACCGTCGCCTGTGTCGAGGCTGAAAAGCTGGGCGGCGTTTGCCTGAACATCGGGTGCATACCCACCAAGGCCCTCCTCACCAGCGCACTCCTCGTAAACGAGATGAAGGGGGGCGAGAAGCACGGCATCACCGCAGATGGCCTGAATTTCGACTTCGGGCCGGCACAGAAGCGCAGCCGCGCGGTCGCAGACCAGCTCAACAAGGGCATCGGCCATCTCTTCAAGAAGAACAAAGTGAAGCCACTGGTCGGGCATGGTCGCCTGAAGGGCCGTGGCAAGGTCGAGGTCGAGGACAGGAAGGGCGCCAAGACGGTCTACGAAGCTGACCACGTGATCATCGCGACCGGCTCCCGTCCACGCGACCTCCCGGTGCTGAAGATCGACGAGGACAGGATCTGGTCGTCGACCGGAGCCCTGATGGCCGAAGAGGCACCGGAGTCCCTGTTCATCGTGGGGGCGGGCGCGATCGGCATGGAGTTCGCCGACATCTACGAGGCTTACGGCAGCAAGGTCACCATCGTCGAGGCGCTCGACAGGGTTCTTCCGCTGGAGGACGCGGAGGTCTCCAAGTTCATGCACCGGACCTTCAAGAAGCGCGGCATGGACATCCACACGTCCGCCCGCTTCGAGAAGGCCGAAGTCCAGAAGGACGGCGTTCTGGTCTCATTCTCCGACGGAAAGGGAAAGACCCACGAGGTCAAGGTCGACCGGGTGCTCTCTGCGGTCGGCCGGGTTCCGAACTCCGAGGATCTCGGTCTCGAGACGGCCGGGGTGAAGAAGGACGACCGTGGCTTCCTGGTCATCGACGACCAGCAGCGCACCAACGTTGCCGGCATCTACGCCCTGGGCGACGTGGCCGGCCGGCAGCTGCTGGCGCACAAGGCGAGCCACGAGGGAATCGTCTGCGTCGAGCACATCCTGGGCCAGGGACACGGCCCGGTCGACTACGGGAACATCCCCAACTGCACGTACTGTCATCCCGAGGTCGCCTCGGTCGGGCTGACCGAGGAGCAGGCCAAGGAGCAGGGCCACGACTTCGAAGTGGGCAAGTTCCCGTGGGTGGGCATTGGCCGGGCCGTCGCAGCGGGTCACACCGACGGTTTCATCAAGGTCATCCGCGACAAGAAATACTCGGAGATCCTGGGCGCCCACATCGTCGGTCCGCACGCCACGGAGTTGATTGCCGAGTTCGTCGTGGGTCGACATCTCGAGTCCACAGTAGAGGAGTTGGAGAGAGCTATCCATCCGCATCCGACCCTCTCTGAGGGCGTGGCGGAGGCTGCTCTGGCCTCTCTGGGTCGGGCGATACATATCTGATGGCAGGGCCAATCGAGAAGGGGGCTTCGGGCGATCTTCCGTCGGACACAGCTCCCGCTGCCCGGGATTGGTCAGACGACCGCGAGCGTTCGCTCAGGCTCTGGATCACGCTGGCCAGGTGCTACTCGACCTACTCGCGTGCTGTGGCGGGAAGACTGGTGGAACACGGGCTGACCACCCCCCAATTCGGCGTTCTCGAGGCCTTGTACCATGTGGGGCCGCTGCCCCTGGGCACCCTCGCGGAAAAGCTGCTCGTGACCGGTGGTAACGTGACCTATGTCATGGACCGCCTCGAAGAACAGGGACTGGTAGTGCGTGCCCGGTCCCCCGAAGATCGGCGCGTGGTGGAGGCCCGGCTGACCAAGGAGGGCCGGCGGGTGATCTCCGAAGTGTTCCCCAGTCATGCAGCCTTCATCGAGCAGCTAGCGGGTCACTTGGAGATAGGTGAGCAGGAAGAACTGAGAAACCTTCTTCGCAAGCTCGGCGTTGCCATCGCAATCACCGAGTTGGGTCGCGAACACCCCTAGCCGGGGCCGGGCGACACTAGCCGGGGCCGGGCGACACTAGGCGGGTGCCGCAGGCTCCGACTGGAGTTCGAACTCGATCCCCCTGATCTGAAACACCCGTAGCAGCGTCTCGCCGACCTTGTTGTTGGGGGTCGACGCACCTGCGGTGATGCCGAGGTTGAAGGGACCCTCCGGCAGCCACTCCTCGTCCAGCGTCTCAGGTGTGGACGGGTCGAGCTTCTCCTTGTGCCGGATCGTACCGGTGTCCACGTCGATGCAGGACGCGTCCTCGATGTGGAAGGTGCGCGTGTGTCCCCGGCACAGGTGCGCGAGGTGGTTCGTGTTGGACGAATTGTATCCACCGATGACGAGCATGATGTCGGGCGGTTCCTTCATCAGCTCTGCTACGGCGTCCTGACGCTCCTGCGTCGCCGAGCAGATCGTCCCGAAGGACCGGAAGTGATCCTTTGCATACTCGACTCCATACCCCTCGACCATCGCCCCGTGGATCTTCATGCCGATTGCCAGGGACTCGCTGGCCAGCATCGTGGTCTGATTGGCGACCCCCACGTACTCCAGGTGAACGTCGGGGTCGAACCCCTCCGATACCTTCTCGCTGAAGTGCTCGAGGAAGGCTGCACGGGTGAGGCGCCCGGGCCGCTTGGCGACATATGAGCACAGGAGCTCTGCCTCTGCCATGTCCCGCACGATGATGAAGCTGCCACCCTCGTGCTTGTTCACCTGAGACGCGGTGGCTCGAGACTCCTCATGGTTGTGCTTGCCGTGGATGACAGCGGTGTAGCCGTCGCGGGCGTAGCTCTCCACTCTCTTCCACACGTGCAGGACGGACCCACACGTCGTATCGACGAGAATGCACCCGATGGCCCGCAGCGCATCGAAGTCGTGGAGAGTGACTCCGAAGGCCGGGAGGAGGACTACGTCGTCCTCGGTGATACGGGAGAAGTCGAACGTGCCGTCGGGTGTGGGATAGATGAAGGAGATCCCCTGATCCGTCAGGCGCCCGTTCACATGCGGGTTGTGGATGATCTCACCGACGAGGTAGATCGTCTTGTCCGGGAACTGGTGGACGGTTTCGTAGGCATAGTCGACTGCCCGGTCCACCCCGTAGCAGAACCCGAAATCATGGGCGAGCCGCACGGTGATGTCGCCGAAGACATCCATGTAGCCCCGAGCCTGGATCCTCTCGACGATGGCCGAGCCATACTCGGCATCGATGACCGGCTTGAGTTCCTTCTTGAGGCCGAAGCCCTTGCGGAAATATGTCTGCTCCATGGCGACGCTGCCCTGGCGGATACTTCGATGACGTAAGCCTCACAGTGGGGTCCGACGGTTACCCCCGCCAGCCGCTCCGGATCCCGGCCCGGCCCGTGGCCCGGACCCGGCAAGGGCCAGGGGGGGTAGACGTCTCCATGAACATCCTGGGCCGCCTTGCTCTCCTCTTCGTCGTCGTCCCCATCGTGGAGCTCGTTCTTCTGATCGAGCTCGGCAAGCTCGTGGGCCTCATTCCCACGCTGGCCCTGGTCATGTTCACCGGTATCACGGGGGCTGCCCTGGCGCGTTCGGAGGGCTTGAGAGTGCTGTATGCATTCCAGTCGGAGTTGGCCAGCGGGCGACTGCCCGGCCAGGCCCTGCTGGACGGGATCAGCGTTCTCATCGGGGGTGCCTTCCTGCTGACCCCGGGTGTGCTTACGGACGTCGTGGGCTTCTCCCTCCTGCTGCCCTTTACGCGCCGTTGGATGCAGCGTCGCGTGCAAGCTGGTCTCGAGAAGAAGGTCCTCGAGGGGAGCTTGAACATGGTGGTCATGGGCCCGCACGGATGGCAGCCTACGGGCGGGCCGCCAGCAGCCGACCCACCGCTGGATCCGTCTATGGGCATCGAGGTCGAATCGGAGTAGCTTCCCGGCGCCGTGATATGTGTCCCCCGGAGCCAGCCATGAGCTACGACACGTCCTTTCTCGAGCGCCTTCTCGACGCACCCGGTCCTTCAGGATTCGAAGTCCGACCCGCCCGCGTATGGCGGGAAGAAGCCGAGACGTTCGCCACCGATGTCTCCGTCGATGTAGGGGGCAATTCGTTCGCTACGGTCAATCCGGGTGGATCACCACGCGTCATGCTGGCCGGCCACATCGACGAGATCGGCTTGCAGGTGACCCACATCGATGAGGAGGGCTTTCTCTACGTCGATGAGATCGGGGGGTGGGATCCGCAGGTGCTGGTGGGCCAGCGTGTCCTGATCCTCGGCCGGGACGGCGACGTCTCCGGTGTAGTGGGAAAGAAGGCCATCCACCTCATGACCGCGGAGGATCGGACCAAGGCTGCGGAAACCAAGAAGCTCTGGGTCGATGTGGGCGCCTCGTCGTCCGGAGAGGCCGCGGAACTGGGCCTGCGGGTCGGGGATCCCATGGTGCTGGATCAGAAGTTGGTGCACCTCGCCGGGGACCGAATCGTGAGCCGGGCGATCGACAATCGGATCGGGGCGTACGTGGTCCTCAGGGCGCTGAAGCTCCTGACGGAGTCGGCAGCTCTCCCGGCAGCGAGCGTCACGGCCGTGGCCACGGCTCAGGAGGAGATCGGATACTCGGGCGGCGGAGCGCGGACGAGTGCCTATGCCCTGGAGCCTGACGTGGCCATCGTGGTCGACGTGACGTTCAGTACCGACGTTCCCGACATCGAGAAGAAGGAACTCGGGGAGCACTTCGTCGGCGGCGGTCCGGTCCTGAGCCGCGGTTCGGCTTCACAGAACGGGGTCTTCGAGATGCTGGCCCAGGTGGCGGACGAAGAAGAAATCCCGTTCACTCTGCAGGCGTCGCCCAGGGCGACACGCACCGACGCGGACGGCATCTACCTGACGCGTGGCGGAGTCCCCACCGGCCTCGTCTCTGTGCCCAACCGCTACATGCATTCGCCCAACGAACTCGTGGCTCTGGCCGACCTCGAGCGCACGGCTCAACTGATTGCAGCGTTCGTGCGGCGACTCGGCCCGGACACCGACTTCATTCCCCGGTAGGGCTTCCGGCCGAGATCCCGGCACGTGGGCGCTTCCGGAGGTCGCTAAGACGCTGTGGCACAAGCGTTCTAGCCCGTTGACGCGTCATGCCGGCTTCTCTACCGTTCAAGGCTCCGGTGGTCCCTGGGGACCGCGAAACACCCCCTCATCCGGAGGGGCGCCCGACCACCGGCGAGTAGGAAGCTCGCACGGGTTCGCGCTGGCGCGGGTGCAACGTCTTGATGGACTGAACGAGTATGCTGGATGGTGGAGCGTTGGTTAAGGAACTGCAGACCATGCGGGACGACGGACACCTGTCGGACGCGCTTCTGCGATATGCGGTCCGGGGCATCGAGCCGTCGGATGACCGTTTCAGCTGGGTGGGAGTCTACCGCCTGGACGAGGGTGGAGAGGACGTGTGGCTCCACAACTACCTCGGTCCCGGTACCGAGCATCCACGGATTCCCCTGGGCGTGGGCGCCTGCGGCAAGGCCGCGGCCGACGGGGCCAATCTGACCGTCACCGCGGTGGGCGACGGTGAGGATGTAGTGGTTTCCGCCGAGGACACGCAGTCGCAGATGGTCGTCCTGATCCGTGCGGGCGACGATGTCTTCGGGCTCATCAACGTCGAATCCGAGGAAGAGGGCGCGTTTACCGAGGACGACGAAATGGCCGTCCAGCTGGTGGCGGACAAATTGGCCGAGCAGATGGCGGCGGAGCGGCGCTAGTCCTTCCGGCCCTCTGCCATGGAGCCTCACCCGGAGTATCTGAGCGCGGGTAACGCTGGCCCGTTCACGCTGGACGGGACCCGCAGCTACAGGGTGGGCAGCAAGGAAGTAGCCATCATCGACGCGGGCCCGGACGTGGAATCTCACGTCCGGGCCCTCGTTGCTTTCCTCCAGGACGCCGAGACCGTCCGCATCGTCCTCACGCACCGGCATGCCGACCACTCGGCAGCGGCGCCTGCCCTCGCCGCGGCACTGGGTGCCGAGATCTGGGGCCCGGCCGAGGTGGAGGGAGTCACCCGGGTGCTCGAGGACGGCGATCACATACCGACCGACGAGGGCGACCTCGTAGCGGTCCGTACACCGGGCCACACGCGGGGCCACCTGAGCTTCCACTGGTCCGCGAGGAACGCTCTGTTCGCGGGCGACCTGCTGCTCGGACGAGGTGACACCACCTGGGTAGCGGAGTATCCAGGATGCGTGGGCGACTACATGCGCTCTCTGGAGCGCCTCCGGTCGATGGACCTCGCGGTGATCTATCCGGCCCACGGCCCACCCCTGACAGAAGTCGAGAGCGCCCTCGATCGATACTCTCACCATCGCGCCAGCCGTATCGAACAGGTACGGAGCGCCCTCGCCGACCACCCGGACGCCTCCGTCGAGGAGCTTCTGGGCGTCGTGTACGGCGACGCGATCCCGACCGGCCTTCACGGCGCGGCGGCCAGGAGCGTGTCGGCGCTGGTGGAGTACGTAAGGGGAGCCGGAGCGGGCTGAGGCTCGTCAGGTTGCCGCCCAATGTCCCCGCGGCGTATCCTCGGGGGGCCTTCATTCCGCCGCACCATCGGCGCCACCAGCTGAGGACCGTGCCCGAGCCGCTCTCCCCCCAGATTCTGCGACGGCTCCGAGCTATCGTCGGCCGGGAGCATGTGATCTCGGATCCCGACCGGCTGCTGGTCTACGAGTCGGATGCCCTCAGCGCCTATCGGCGGCTGCCGCAGGCGGTGGTGCTTCCCGCGTCGACCCGTGAAGTCGCGGAGGTGGTCGCGGTCCTGCATGGTGAACGGGTCCCGGTCATCGCCCGTGGAGCGGGCACCGGGCTGTCCGGAGGCGCGCTCGCGTGGGATGGTGGCGTCGTCGTGGGCATGGCGAGAATGAACAAGGTTCTCCTCGTGGATCTGGAAAACAGGATTGCCCGTGTGGAGTGCGGCGTCGTGAACGCCCAACTCGGTGAGGCGGTCGCGCCGCACGGCCTGTACTACGCCCCGGACCCTTCCTCCCAGTCTACCTGCACCATCGGCGGCAACGTCGCTGAGAACTCCGGCGGGCCCCACTGCCTGAAGTACGGTGTCACCACGAGATACATCACCGGCCTCAAAGTGGTGCTGCCCCACGGCGGGTTGGTCGAGCTGGGCGGGGCGGGCCGCGACCTCGACGAGGGTCTCGACCTCGTGGGGGTCTTCGTCGGATCGGAGGGATGCTTCGGCATCGCCACCGAAATCGAGGTCCGGCTTCTTCCTGTCCCGGAGGGAGTCCGCACGCTCCTGGGAATCTTCGACAGCGTCGAGGCAGCAGGCCGTGCCGTTACGGCCGTAGTGGGTGCCGGCCTCCTTCCCGCCGCGATGGAGATCATGGACGGGGCGAGCATTCAGGCAGTGGAAGCCAGCGCGTACGCTGCGGGGTATCCCACTGACGCCGGCGCTGTCCTCGTGGTGGAGTTCGACGGAACGGATGCTGGCCTCGACGCAGACGCAGCGAAGGCGGAGGCATGCTGTCGAGAGGCCGGCGCTACCGAGATCAGACGAGCCGCGGACGACGCCGAACGGTCGGCTCTCTGGCAGGGCCGCAAGAAGGCTTTCGGAGTGATGGGACGCATCGCTCCCGACATGCTCGTTCAGGACGCGACGGTGCCGCGCACCCGACTGCCGGAGGTCCTGCACCGGATCTTTGAAATCGCGGAGCGCTACGACCTGAAGGTGGGGAACGTGTTCCACGCCGGGGACGGCAACCTGCACCCCAAGATCCTGTTCGATCGGCGTAACGAGGACGAAGCGGCCCGGGTCGATATCGCGTCGACGGAGATCATGACGCTGTGCGTGGAGGTCGGGGGCACCATTACCGGGGAGCATGGCGTTGGCATCGACAAGCGGAAGTACATGCCCCTGGTGTTCGGAGCCGACGAATTGGCGGCCATGTCCCGGGTGAAGGATGCCTTCGACCCGGAGGGCCTCTTCAATCCGGGGAAGGTGCTGCCCGACCCAGGCGAGACCGGCGCATGACTCCGGTACCGTCCGCTGAGGCGAGCGCCGGCCGGGTTCTGGAACCCACCAGTGTCCAGGAAGTGGCGGACATCCTGCGGGCCGCGTCTGCCGAAGGAACTCCGGTGACGCCTTCCGGAGGCCGGACGAGGCGCGTCGTCGAGTCGGGTATCGTGCTCTGCACGAGTCGAATCACCGGAGTGGAGATCTACGAGCCGGCCGACCTCACCATCACCGCCGCCGCGGGAACGACGCTGGGCAGCCTCACGGGAGTCGTGGGTGAGCACGCCCAGTGGATTCCGTGCGACCCGCCCCGCGCCCCGAGCCGGACACTGGGAGGCCTGGTGGCAGGGGGCTTCGGCGGGCCGCTGTGGTCCGGATATGGCGCGCCGCGCGACCACGTCCTGGGCGTGACTCTCGTGACCGGGGCCGGGACGATCCTGCGGCTCGGCGGCCGCGTGATGAAGAATGTGGCCGGGTTCGATCTCGTGCGTCTCGTCGTAGGCAGTCGGGGCTCGCTCGGCGTCGTGGTCTCTGCGTGCATCCGTGTGTTCCCGACCCCAGCGGTCGATCGTCTCCTCGTCCTGGAGGGAGACGTGTCTTCGCTGCTCGAAGCTGCCCGAGCGGTGACTACGGCCCCCCTGGTGCCTGCGTCTGCGGTACTCACGCGGCTGGCGGCCGGTGGGCCGGCGAGCCTGGTCGTGCGGCTCCACGGGAGCGCCGAGACCGTTGCTTCCGACCAGGCGACGATTGCCGAGAGGGCCGGTGAGGAGTTCGACGCGTTCGAGGGAGCAGAGGCCCTGCCGCTGCTCGAGCGGACCCGTGACGCGTGTAGTGACGACCAGCTGCTGCTTCACCTCTCGGTTCTCCCGAGTAGACTGCCGGAGCTTCTCGCCGAGGGTGAGGACGGGGCGTTCGCGGCCGACGTCATGGCGGGCCGGGTTCGAATGGCTCCCCACGACTCCGGCGTCGAGGCCGTCCGGCGCCTGATGACCCGGGCGCGTTCGCTGCAAGGCAGCGCACGGATCGAGGGGGGTTCCCCCGAACTGTCGGCGCTGGCGACCGCCCCCGGCGAGTTGGCCGGCTTGGCCGACCGCCTGCGCGCCTCGTTCGATCCGGCAGGCATTCTGCGCACGGGAGGGGCGGCGTGAGCGGGCGTGAGCGGGAGGTCCGTGCGCCTGGCTCGGGTGAGCTCATCACGACGATTCCGATGCACGACGCTGAGGCGGCGGAAGCGGCCGTGGTGGAGGCGCGGACAGCCCAGCGTGCATGGATCCGGACGAGCTTCCGCGAGCGTACTCGCCGCATGGGGGCGTTGGCGAGGGTCATCCGCGATCGGGAGCAGGAGATCGGTGGCCGCGTTCGTCTCGAGACCGGAAAGCCCGAAACCGAAGCGCTGGCCGAGGTCGTGGTGTCGGTCGACCTCATCCAGTACTACCGGCGAGTGGCCCCACGCCACCTGAGGCCGCGACGCGTCTCAGCTGGTTGGCTCCTCGGGAAAGCTGCCTACATCGAGCGCGAGCCGTTCGGCGTGATCGGGGCGATCATGCCCTGGAACTACCCCTTCATCATGTTGATGGACACGCTCGTGCCCGCACTCATGTCGGGAAACGGGTTGGTGCTGAAGCCGTCGGAGTATACGCCGTGGACGGCGCTTCTCGTACCCAGTCTTCTCGAGGAAGCCGGATTTCCCAAAGGGCTCGTTCAGGTCGTGACCGGCGACGGGGCCACCGGCGCCGCGCTTATCCGCGCCGGGATCGACCGTGTCGTCTTCACGGGGTCCACCGCGACCGGGCGGAAGGTGGGCGCGGCGGCCGGGGAGGCTCTGATCCCCCTGACTCTGGAACTCGGGGGCAAGGACGCGGCGGTGGTCCTGGAGGACGCAGACCTCGACCGGGCGGCCGAGGGCGTCGCCTATGCGGCATTCTTCAACGCCGGCCAGACTTGCCTCTCGGTGGAGCGGGCTCTGGTCGTCGAGTCGGTCTATGACGCGTTTCTGGAGAAGGTTTGCGCGTACGCGCAGACGCTTCGCGTGGGCGTCGGCACCGACAGCGATGTGGGTCCGCTCGTGACCGCCGAGCAGTTCGCCATCGTCGACCGGCAGGTCTCGGACGCGTTGACGAAAGGAGCCCGGGCGCTGACCGGTGGCCGGAAGCTCGATGGAGAGGCTCGCCTGTATCCGCCGACTGTTCTCGTGGACGTCGATGCCACTATGGCGATCATGCGTGACGAGACCTTCGGACCGGTGCTCCCGGTCGTGCCGGTCAAGGACGAGGACGCTGCGGTCGCCGAGGCCAACAGTCTCGGCTACGGCCTCTTTGGCAGTGTATGGACGGGTGATCGCGAGCGAGGCATCCGCGTGGCCCGCCGCCTCCGCTCCGGTGGGGTGTCCGTCAACGATGCCCTCAGTCACTACGCGGTGCCCAGCCTTCCCATCGGGGGGGTCGGAGACAGCGGGTTCGGCAGCCGTCGGGGCCTCGAAGGTCTCGAAGAGATGAGTCGTGCCCGGACGATGCTGGTCCACCGCTTCGGACTTCGCCGCGAGGTGTGGTGGTTCCCGTACACCCAGGGCAAGCTTCGCTTGTTCCGAGTTCTCCTCGAGTGGCGTGGGGCCGGTGGCCTGCGCGGTTTGTTCGCGGCGGCCCGGCGGCTCTTGGGTAGAGGCTCCAACTGATGGAGGTCGCCCGGTGATCGCTGTGCTGAGCGAGGCGCTCGAGGCGCAGGAGGAGCGGCTCCGGCCGTGCGTCCAGTGCGGCTTCTGTCTGGCGGCGTGCCCGACCTACAAGCGCCTGGGGGACGAAGCAGACTCGCCGCGGGGACGTCTCCACCTGATGGGCGCGGTCGTCGAGGGTCGTCTGGATGCTGCGTCGGACGCGTTCCGCACCCACATCGACCGATGCCTCGGGTGCCGGGCCTGCGAGCCCGTCTGCCCGTCCGGTGTCGAGTACGGGTCTCTACTCGAATTGGCCCGGTATGTGGCCGCCGAGGCTGCGCCCCCGGCAATACCGAGCCGGGCCCTTCTGGCCGTGTTCGGCAGCCGCGTCCTCGAGTCGCTGTTCTTCTTCGGCGGGCGCGTGATGCGGGCTTCGGGCTTGGCCCTGGTCGGAGCTCGACTCCTTCCCAGCGTGGGTTGGGTCAGGGGGGTCAAGCTCGGCCTCGCGATGCTGGCGAGTTCGCGCCCCTGGAAGGGCCTCCGTTCGGTAGGTGCGACCGACCGGGCCGTCCCGCCCCGGAAAGCTTCCTCCCAGGTGAGCCGAGGCCGGGTCGGACTCCTCACGGGCTGCGTCCAGGAGGGCCTATACGCTCGGGTGAACCTCGCGACGAAGCGGGTCCTCGAGGCCAATGGGTGGGAGGTGGTGCAGGTGCCCGCTCAGGAATGCTGCGGCGCACTTCACGCGCACGGCGGGGCTCGAGGGGCCGCGCAGCGATTGGCCCGCACGAACGTCGAAGCGTTCAGCGCGGCCGACGTCGAGTGGGTCGTGGTCAACGCGGCGGGTTGCGGAGCCGCGATGAAGGAGTACGGGGAACTCCTCGACGACGATACCGCCACTCGCCTGTCGGATAAGGTGCGCGACATCTCGGAGATCCTGGCTCTACACGAACTCCGCGAGGGTGCGCCGGTCCCATGCACCGTAGCAGTCGACAACCCCTGTCATCTCGTTCACGCGCAGGGTGTCCGCAAGGAGCCGCTCGCGATGCTCGGTACGATCGAGGACCTGGAAGTCCGTGTGGTGGAGAATGCCGACGAGTGCTGCGGTGGGGCCGGCATCTACGGCATCACCCATCCGGAGTTGGGTGGTCGGATCGGTGACGACAAGGTCGCGGCCGTACGGGCGTGTGACTCCGACGTCCTGGCGACAGCCAACCCAGGCTGCATGATGCAGATCGGTGCGGGACTCCTTCTCGAAGGCTCACGCACAGGCGTCGTGCACCCCGTGGAGCTTCTCGACGAGAGCTATCGGCGGGCGGGGCTGTATGACGGGGCCTCGACATGACGGACGCCGCCGGGAGAGAGCGTGCCCAGGCGGTCTTCGACCACGTGCGCTCCGTGCGGGCCGAGATGGTCGAGTACCTGTTGGGGCTCTCCCGCATCGAGTCCCCAACGGAAGATCCGGGGTCGCAGGCAGCGGTTCAGGCCATCTTGTCCCATTCGCTCAGGGAGCTCGGCTTCCGGGTCCGCACGATTCCAGGTGGGGACAGTGGAGGCTGCCTGTGGGCAGTGCCTCGGCGCCGCGAATCGCATGCGCCGGTCCAACTACTGATGGGACATACCGATACGGTCTGGCCGGTGGGCACGCTGCAGTCCATGCCCCTGGTGGTGGACGGTGACGTGGTGCGCGGACCAGGCACCTTCGACATGAAGGCCGGCCTGACGCAGATGGTCTTCGCGCTGCGTACGATGGCCGCACTCGGCCTGGAGCCGCCCGCGACGCCGGTGCTCTTCATCAACTCGGACGAGGAGACGGGAAGCCCGGAGTCGAAGCGATGGGTCGAGCGGTTGGCTCGGCGGGTGAGGCGCGCGTTCATCCTGGAGCCGGCGCTCGGGGAAACGGGCAAGCTCAAGACGCGGAGACGGGGCGTCGCCAACTACACCGTGACGGTCAACGGGAAGGCGGCGCACGCTGGCCTGGATCCTCTCGGAGGCGCGTCGGCCGTCCAGGAATTGGCCCACGTGATCCTCGAGATTCAAGCGCTCAGTGATCATGAGCGCGGTGTCAGTGTGAACGTGGGCGTGATCCGCGGTGGCACGCGTCCCAACGTCATCGCGGCGCACGCGACGGCGCACGTGGATGTTCGCATGCTTCGCGTGGCGGATTGGCAGGAGGTCGACGCAGCCATGCGGGCCCTGGAGCCCAAGACCCCGGGCACCCGCATCGAGCTCGTGGGAGGGCTGACGGCACCACCCATGGAGGGCACCCCGCGGAACCGACACCTCTGGACTCTGGCTCAGGCTGCGGGGGCACGTCTGGGCATCCAGCTGCAAGAGGACACGTCGGGTGGGGGCTCGGACGGGAATACCACCAGCCAGTTCACCGCGACGCTCGACGGCCTCGGGGCGGTGGGAGCCGGTGCTCACGCCCGTCACGAACATCTGAGCATCGAATATCTGGTCGAGCGCACCGCGCTGCTGGCCGAACTCCTGATGTCGCCGGTCGAGGAAGCTTCATGAGCGCCGAGTACACCATCCGCCCGCTCCGGACGAGCGCGGAATACAAGGAATGCGTGGATCTTCAGGAGGAGACGTGGGGGACCGGATTCTCCGAGTGGGTATCACCGGCGATCATGAAGGTCTCTCAGATCCTCGGCGGCGTTGCTTCCGGGGCGTACGACGGAGACGGGGCGCTCGCGGGGTTCGTCTACGGGATGACGGGACCCAAGGACGGAGAGATCGTCCACTGGTCCGACATGCTCGCTGTGCGCTCGGATGCCCGCGATCAGGGCCTGGGCCGGCTCCTCAAGCTGCACCAGAGGAAGATCCTGTTGGAGCGTGGGATCAGGAAGATGTTCTGGACCTTCGATCCGCTGCAGTCGAGGAACGCGCATCTGAACTTCTCGCGGTTGGGCATCGTCGTCCGCGAGTACGCCCGGGACATGTACGGCCAAACCGACTCCCCCCTGCACCGGGGCATCGGAACGGACCGGTTCATCGCGCTGTGGCTCCTGGATAGCGCGCGGGTGGTGGACAGGGTCGAGCGGCCCTTCGTGGGGCCAGACTTCGATCCGGAGGGGCCGGTGCCGTCGGCGCTCACAGCGTCGGGAGCGGGTGCCCTCGTGGAGCCGGGGCAGCCGGACCTCGATCTCGATACGGAGAGGATTCGCGTGTCCATCCCGGAAGACGTCTCGGGGGTGATGGGAGAGTCCATGGATCGGGCGATGGCGTGGCGACACGCCACACGAGCCACGCTCACGCACTACATGTCCCGGGGATACGAGGTCAGGGAGCTGCTGAGAGCACCGGGGAGGTCCGAGTACGTGCTGGTGCGGGGCCACGAGCCGGACACCGAGAACCCGACGGCCGATGGAGGCATGGGTTGAAGATCGAGCGAGCCGAGCTGCGCGAGGTTCCGCTGCGGCTCAAGGAGTACTTCGAGATTTCGAGTGGAGGCATGCAGGAGCGACGAGTGCTGCTGCTCAGAGTCCAGTGCGAAGGCATCGAGGGATGGAGCGAGTGCGTGGCCGGAGAGGATCCGACGTACTCGTATGAGACGAGTGATACAGCCTGGCACATTCTCACCGACTTCATCCTGCCCAACGTCGTCGGGCAGGAGGTCCACGAGCCGCAGGATGTTCTCTCTCCGGTTTGGTGGATTCGGGGTCATCCCATGGCGAAGGCGTGCGTCGAAATGGCCGTCTGGGACCTGCAGGCGCGTGCGGAGGGCGTGTCACTCTCCACAAGATTGGGAGGGGTGCGGGATCGCGTCCCGGTGGGGGTCAGCATCGGCCTGCAGCCCGATGACGAGACGCTCCACGAGAAGGTGGCGGCCTATGTGGCGGACGGGTACGCCCGCATCAAGATCAAGATCAAACCGGGACGGGACGTCGCGATGCTGGCGGGGCTCCGGTCTGCCTTTCCGGACGTTCCGATCATGGCCGATGCGAACTCTGCGTACACACTGGCCGATACCCCTCGCCTCAAGGAGCTGGACGCGCTCGGCCTCATGATGATCGAGCAGCCTCTGGGCTACAACGACTTCCTTCAGCACGCACGTCTGCAGCAGCAGCTCGAAACACCGGTGTGCCTGGACGAGTCGATCAAGTCTGAAGAGGACCTCGCGCTCGCGCTGGAACTTGGCAGCGGCCGTATCGTCAACATCAAACCCGGCCGGGTAGGCGGGCACGCGGCCTCCAAGAGTATCCACGACACGATGCGCGCGCGGGACCTCGCGGTCTGGTGTGGCGGCATGCTGGAGTCGGGCGTGGGCCGGGCACACAACGTGGCGTTGGCCTCGCTCCCGGGCTTCACGTTGCCCGGTGACATCTCCGCGAGCCGAAGATACTGGGAGCGGGACATCGTCGTGCCCGAGTTCGAGGTCGAAGATGGTCACATGGCCGTCCCGACCGGCCCCGGAATCGGGGTCGAACTCGACATGGACCGGATCGAGGCGCTGGCCACACGTACGGCCGCGTTCGGATCAGGCTAGGGCACGGGATCGATTTCAAGGGGCGGCGGCGGTCCCACCTCGAACTTCGCCGTCCTCACCTTGAAGCGTCTGGCTGGCAGCCCCAGGACGCGCACCAGAAGGCGCCCAACGCCTCGCCCCACTGCGCCCCCCATTTCCTCGTCGCCCGCCGCGGCAGGAGCCAGGTCACCCCTGAGCCATCTCTGGAGTTCCTCCAGGTCCGACAGCGACAGCGTCTCCACCTCGATCTTGCCGAGGTAGTAGTATCGGCCGCGCTCCCGCGGCAGCACCGGCATGGTAAACCGCGACTGGAGGGCCTCCCGGACCGCCGGAAGGGAGTCGGCCGCGGCCTCTTCGGAGCCCTCGTCTCCCGTCGCCACCCGGTATCGCCCGTCCATCGGGTCGAAGACGACTGTAGCTCGCCATTCTCCCCTTCCCTTGTGGCTGTCGAAGAATCCGTCCTTCCATAGATCCACCACGAGGTGGATGCGGAGGGGGAGTCCCGAATGCAGTGCTTCGGCCAGGGCCTCGTCGGAAAACAGGCTTCCGATGCGGATGCTCAGACGGCCAGTCTCCGGGGCCACCGACAGATACATGGCCTCATCGTCCGGGTTCTCTTCCTCCTGTGCCGATACGCCCGCAGGAACCAGCGCACACAACAATCCGAGCACCCAGGAGAACCCCCGGATCCTCGTTGGCCGTGACCGCCTGTTGGCGGTCCTCAACCAGGGGACGGCTGCCTCAGAATCGATGGTCGATCCGTAGGAAGAAGTTCACGTTGCGGTCGTCCCCGTGCAGAGGGTACGCCCAGTAAAGTCCTATGTCGCCCAACAGGAATCCCGCGCCCACGTCGGCGAAGGTCTGCGTATCGGGGCCGAGGTAGCTCGGGCTCGCGGGGTCCGAGTAGCTCCAACCGCGCCCGGCGTTGAAGAAGATCGACCAGCTCGGAGAGAAGTCGACGGCGGGGTACCAGTCCCAATCCTCTTCCCACTCGTCCTCGCCGAAGCCGATGTCGACCGAGAAGTTCCCGCGGTACTCTGCCTGGAAGAGCGCGATGCGGTCGCACCCGTAGGCGGGGTAGGCCGCGAACCGTTGGGCCCCGTCCCCGCGGTCCTGCAGGATCGACACTTCATTCGAACGGGCCCCGCAGTCGATCGACATGAGGTCGTACCCCGGCAGGGAGCCGGCCCCGCCCAGCGCATGCTGGTACTGCGGGGGTAGCGGCTCCTCTTCGATGGCTCCGGCCACAAGGCCACGAACCCGGAAGTCCGACGAAGGCCCCACCCGGTAGTAGCGTCTGAGATCCAGGGAGCCGGCCCGGAATTCTTCGCTCAGGGGGTAGGCATCGGTCGGTACTCCGGCCGGTCCGGGCATGGCAGCCAGGTGACTCGGGATCGCAAGCTCGCTCTCCAGGCCGAACGTGGCCTGTGCCAGCAGGTACCAGCCGTCACTCGGATCGTCGCGGTCGTTTCGACCATCGATGACCACGTCCACATCCACCGAACGGAGGCTGCCGACTCCCACCAGAGGTTGGGGGCGCCACGGACCCTCGTTGTCCTTGAGCGTCCACGGGCTGCCCGCCGGCACGAAGGCATGGTCTTCGTCGCGGTACTCCGCGCGGATGCTGAAGCCCGCGTCGCGATCCTCGAAGCCGAGGAACGCTGCGAAGCCCTCACGTTCGAAGTAGTCCCGGTAGTCCTGGTGGAAGAGGAACGTGGATAGCGAGGTCTCCGCATCGGAGAGACCCCAGCGCTCGATGGGATCGATGACCGAGTGCGCTTCGGCCCCGATCGTGAACCCCCCGTTGGGCCCGAAGTGCTGCTCTGCCCTGAGGAAATAGCCGAGATCATCCGTGTCGAACGCCCAGTCCGTCCTCCAGATGGCCATGGCATCGAAACGAAGGAACTCGACTCCACCCGTTCGGACGACGGGACCGAACATGACGGGCAGCCCCTCGACCCGATTGTAGCTTCCCTCGTTTCTCACCGAGAGACGTGACCTCGTCCCACGGGCGTAGCGTCCAAAGCGGGTGCGGTCGTCCAGCACCAGCCGGCTGCCGCGACGGGAGTAGCGAAGAGGCTCCGAGTAGACCGTGAGTTGGCCGGCCACCGCGCTCGATCCGGACCGGATCCGCCCACCCAGCACGGTCACGTCTCCCGTCACCAGGCCTTCGCCGACGATCGATAAGTCCCCGTTCACCACGAGCAGATCACCCTCCAGCCTGCCCGCGACCGCGAAAGGACCCCTCAGTACAGCAACATCCCCACGGATCACACCGCCTGCCGGAATATCCGAGCGACCCGTGAATCGGATCGTCGATGGCCTGTTGAAGAAGTCCTCGGCCTCCTCCGCTACGCTCCGGGGCAGATCCATGTCCTCGAATCGCTCCTGCGCGCCTCCTCCGAGGGGCATGGCCCCGAGGAGCATCAGCATCCAACCGTGCCTCCACCTCATCGCACTCTAGCCTCCGTCTGAGTCGCCGTACCTCGTGCGACATTGGAAAGCAGGGAGTATGCCATGTCCTCTGAACTCTGTAAGTGATGGTCGGACTGCATGTTATGTGTGTTGTACACGGCTTCGGGAGTGCCGCGATCGCGTCCTTTCTGCGTTACACATCGACACACGGAACACGCCTCGGGCACGCTAGCGGCTCATATCCAGGCGCTTCATCCGCCGATACAGGTTGGCGCGGTCGGTCTGCAGACGCCGCCCTGCGTCGGCCACGTTACCGCTGGCCGCATCCAGGGCACCGGTGATGAGCGCCCTCTCGTAGTCGTCCAGGCATTCTCGAAGACTCCGGGCGTCTTCTTCGTCGTACCCCACGCCCCCGCTTCGCGGTGCACCCTTCTGCGGTAACAGGGCCCGAACGTCGCCGGGCTGGACTTCGGGGCCTGTGACGAGAATCGCCAGTCGCTCGGTCACGTTGATGAGCTCCCGAACGTTGCCTGGCCACGCATAGGCGCACAGGACGTCCATCGCCTCGGCCGATATCCTGGGTGGCCGGAGGCCCTGCCGTCGGCGCAATCGGTCCTTGGCGTGCTCGACCAGGGCCGGAATGTCCTCTGGTCGCTCCCGGAGGGACGGCATCCGGATCGGAACCACGTCGAGGCGGAACAGCAGGTCCTCTCGGAAGGTCCCGCTGGCGACTTCGGCGGTCAGGTCACGGTTGGTCGCTGCAATGACGCGGACATCGACTTCGATGGTACCGGTTCCGCCCACCCGCTCGATCTCCCCGGACTCGAGGGCGCGCAGGAGCTTGGCCTGGGCCTCCGGACCGAGGTCGGCGATCTCGTCCAGGAAGAGCGTGCCCTTGTGAGCCAGCTCGAATCGACCCCGTCGCCGGGCGGTCGCCCCCGTGAAGGAGCCCTTCTCGTGGCCGAACATCTCGCTTTCGACCAGGTCCTTCGGAATGGCTGCTGAGTTGACCCTTATGAAGGCCTGCCCAGCCCTGGAGGAGAGTCCGTGGATGGCAGCCGCGGCGAGCTCCTTTCCCGTACCGCTCTCCCCAGCGATGAGAACGCGAGCGTCGGTAGGTGCCACGCGGCGAATCAGCTCTCGGACCCGGGCCATCACATCGGACGTCCCGACCAACTCGGCGTCGGGCCCGACTTCCTCGGTGAGGGCGCGGGTCAGGTCTCGGGCTCGGCTCACCTCCTGTGCCGCCCGGAGGGTAGCGAGCACGCTCTCCGGGCTCAGGGGCTTTTCGAGAAAGTGGAAAGCGCCGCGCCGTGTGGCTTCGACGGCGTCCGACAGTGTTGCCATGCCGCTCATCATGATGACGGGCAGGCCGGGAGTGAGCTCCATGAACCGGCTCAGCGCCTCGAGGCCATTCATGCCGGGCAGCATCAGGTCCAGCAGCAGGACATCGGGCGGCCTCTCCTCGGCTTCGGCCAGGCCCTCTTCAGCGGAACCGGCTTCACGGATGTGAAAGCCCTCCGACTCGAGGAGTGCTCGGAGGAGCCTGCGGATGTTGCCCTCGTCGTCGACGATCAGGATGTCCATGGCTAGGTCGGATGAGGGGCCTGGGGAATGGTCAGGGTGAAGACCGCCCCGCCGCCGGGTCGGTTCTGGGCGTGGACCGTTCCGCCGTGGGCCGCTACGGTCTGTCGGACGATGGCCAATCCGAGTCCGGTTCCCTGCCGCTTGGTCGTGACGTCGGGGCGCCAGATGTCCTCGATGACGTCTTCGGGTATTCCCGGTCCGTCGTCGCTCACCGTGATGTCCACGACTCCCTCCCGGCTCGTCGCGCTCATTGTCACGTGACCGCCTGCGTCGAGGGCCTCGAGCGCGTTCAAGAGCAGGTTTCTCACGGCACGCTCCAAGGCGTCGAGTTGGGCTTCGAGGCGGACCCCTTCGTCGCCGACCACGGTGACCGGCAAGTCCCCGGACGAGTGTTGGCTCGCGAGGGATTCGAGAAGCTCCCTCACGTCGACCTCCGACTTCGGACCCTCGGGCATCCTGCCGAACTGAGCGAAGGTCCTGGCCATGCCGTCCAATCGCTCGATCTCGTCCAAAAGGACGCCGGCGGCCTCGGCCTGGGCACCGGTCCGGTCCCGCCCCAGCGCCTCCGCGGCCATCCGCATGGGGGTGAGCGGGTTCTTGATCTCGTGAGCCACGCGCCGTGCGAGGTCTGCCCAGGAGCGCATGCGTACTGCATCCATGGTCTGCTGGCGGCCCTCCTCGAGGTCGTCGGCCATCTGCCTCAGGGCCGTTCTGAGTGCCTGGATCTCGTCGACGTCGGTGGCCTCCGCCGGCTCCGCCTCCGGCAGTGGCTCCTCGCGCGCGATGCGCTGCGTCCAGCCGACGAGTTCCGCGACGGGACCCGCGAATCCGGTGGACAGCCAGCGCGCGGTGAAGAGCGCCAACCCGGCGATGAACAGTCCCACGGCCAGCGCCGCGAGTGGCAGGATTTCGAGGAAACGCTCTGCCACGAACGCATATAGGCGGGACAGGCGGACCGATTCCGAGAGCGCCGCTCCGTGAGCGTCCGCAGCAGCCTGCAGCGCCGAATCGGCTACCTGGGCCGAGTCGACCAGTTGGATGAGATCCCTGCCCGATTCCGCGACGGAGTCCCAGGCACCCAGAGTGCCCGAGTTCTCACCGATCCCCCGGAGCGTGAGCGCGCCTGCGGCGACCGTGATCGCGGCCGGAATGAGCACGACAGCCAGAATGGCCAGGAATATCCGGCCCTGGAATGTCCGAATTCGGAGCGGTTCCATGGTGGGCGGGCCTCCTTCCGGTGATGGTGCGTCACCTGAAAGGTGTCCCGCTGCTATTCACGCAGCAATGTCGGCCCCCGGTGCTGGGCGAACGCACCACGGACAAAACCGCCAACCCCGCTCGAGCGTCTTGCCGCAGCCGCAGTGCCAGCGGCGACGACGCCCACAGTGTGGGCAGGCGAATGCCTGCATTGGAACCGCCCCCGCGCAAGCCGGACAGGGGAGTGACGTTCCGGGGTCGGAGTGCAGCAGCCGTCCTATTTCATGCGGGGTCGTGAGTCCCTCGGCCAGGGCGCGCCTGGCATCTTCCGCCACGGTGCCCATGCCTGCCTCACGGGCGAGGAGTCGCAGTCTCTGGGTGCGCGCGTCTCCGACGATTTCGTCGCGGATGGCGTCGGTGATGGCCAGCACCTGAAAGGCCCCGGTCCGGCCTCTGTGCCCATCCGAGCAGGCATCGCACCCAGCCCCCCGGCAGGTGGTGCACGCTCGCCGGACGAGCCTTTGGGCTACCACGCCGCGCAGGCCTCCCGCCACGAGAAACGGGGGCACGCCCATGTTGAGCAGGCGCGTGACGGCGCCCGGCGCGTCGGTGGTGTGGATGGTGGATAGGACCAGGTGACCCGTGACCGCCGCGGTCATCGCGATCTCCGCCGTCTCCCGGTCCCGGATTTCACCCACCATCACCACGTCGGGATCCTGACGCAGGACAGCACGGAGCGCCTCGGCGAATCCGAGCCCCGCCTTGGGATCGACGTGAACCTGATTGGCCCCGGCCAGACGGTACTCCACCGGGTCCTCCAGGGTGACCACGTTCTGCGTTTCCCGATCGGTCTCGGAGAGCGCCGCGAAGAGCGTGGTGCTCTTTCCGCTTCCCGTGGGGCCGGCTACGAGAATCACCCCCTCACCCACCGCGAGAAGCGACCTCACCCGGCTCCGGTCAGGAGCCGCGAGACCGAGAGCGTCGAGGCTCCTCGGCGCGGACTCGGGATCCAGGATGCGGACCACGGCCTTCTCGCCGCCGTTGACCGGGAGGGTGGAGACCCGGAGCGTCAGACGGTGATCGCCGCGGTTCCACGGAATGCTGCCGTCCTGGGGGCGGCGGCGGACCGAGATGTCCATACCCGCCATCACCTTGATGCGGGACAGGACCGCCCGTCGAGAGGCAGCCGGCAGCTCGACCGCTTGCCGGAGCAGGCCGTCGACGCGGTAGCGGACCCGGACGTCTCTTCCTGTCTCTTCCAGGTGGATGTCGCTGGCTCCCTCGTCCACGGCCCGACGGAGAATGTGATCGACGAGCTTCACCACAGGGGCTGCGCGCGTGGCGTTTTCGAGATCGCCGTCCTCGAGGCGTCCCCCCAGGCGGAGCTCCTCCGGAAGCGAGGCGAGGAGTTGCTCCAGGTCCTCGCCGCTCCCGGCCAGGGCGACCTCGATCGCGCCGGGCGAGGCCACCACCGCTTCTATGCGGCGACCTGTCTGGAACTGCAGATCATCGACGGTCGCCAGGTCGAGGGGATCGGCCATCGCGACCTGGACATGGCGGGGGCCCGCGGCCAGCGGGACGATTCGCCGCTCTTCCGAGAGCTGGTCGGACACGAGGAGGCGGGCGGGTCCGGTGGGCCGCAGAGGCGGTGGCGCGTAGGGGAGAGAGAGCTGCGCAGCGAGGCTCCGGGCCACGTCCTCCTCGGTGGCCAGTCCCATCGAAACGAGGGTCTCGCCGATGCGAAGGCGGCGGGCCCTCTGCTCCACAAGAGCGCGAGCGAGTGACTCTTCGGTCACGATGCCGGCCTCGGTGAGGAGGCGGCCCAGGATCTTCGGTCGTGGCTTCACCCTCGGAGCTTCGCCGAGGATCGGTGCCGTGAGGATGCCTGGATGGGCCGTTTCCGGCCTTCAGCTCCCCTGGCTCAGCGACTCCAGGATGGCCGGAGTGACATCAGTGATGGCCTGCAGGCTTCCCGCCCAAGACCCTGCCGCTGGGCCGGTCGTGATGGCCAGAGCCGGATTGCGCGTGTGTCCGCCCGAGGTGTCCTCGAGATTGCCGTGGTCGCTCGTGAGGACCATCGACACGCCGTCCGGAAGCTCCGAGAGGATGCCGGCGATGAACCCGTCCAGGGATACGAGCGCCTCGACCGCGTCGTCCATCGTCCCGCGATGCCCCACGGTATCGGTGGAATAGTGTGCGTAGAGCGTGAGGTCGGCAGAGTTGGCGATGCGGGCGAGGTTCGCACCAGCCTCCGTTGGGGTCACGACCGGGAGTGACGTGTGGCCCAGGTGTCGCCGCCATCCCTCGTTCACGATTTCGGAAGCCACGGCGTCTCCCCGCTCGAGGGCTTCTTCATGGCGGTTGAGCAGGTTGGCTCCCTGGGCTGCGAGGGGCGGCCCTGCGATCCGGCGACTCCGCCGGGAAGTGGACCAGCCGCGAGGGTAGGCGTTGGCGAAGGCCACGCGGTGCCCCGCTTCCTGGGCCCTGCGGAGGAGGCTGCGTTCCTGGACCAGCGGCCTCAGCGCCACAGGCGTCCACGGCCCGAAGTGGCGACCGTACTCCTTTGCCGCATTGACCCCGGTCAGGAGCGCGGCCTGGCCTGTACCACTCTGAGGCATCCCATCTACGCCCAGGTTCGCGTCGAGCGGAAACGCCGAACCCCCGAGCCCCTGGACCTGGGGGTTCGAGAGCGTTGGGGGTGTCCCTCCCACAAGCCTTTGGAGGGTGGGAACCAACCCGCGCGCCCACGCACGCACGAACGGGTTCCGGTCCGGATCGTCCGGGCCGATGCCCACTCCGTCGACGAAGACGAAGAGTACGCCGCCGGCGGGGATCACGCGTGATCTGGTTGGGGGTGTGCCGAGGCGGACGACCCGACCCGATCGGGAACAGGGACCCCACGTTCCCGGAGCTCGTCGAGGTACTCCCTGCGTGGGTCCGTGGGAGCGCCCCGCAGAAATCTCTCGATTGCAGAGTCGGACCGGAGCAGGTCCGCGATGGCCGCGGTGACTATCGCCAGCAGCACGGCAATGAGAGCCGCGCGACGGCTGGATGCGCGGTTCAAGCGTCCCCTGGAATCACTCCGCTGGGCGGAGGTCCACGGTGACCTGAACCTGAACGTGACCCATGTCGGCCCGCTCGCGGAGAGCATCGCGGATACGGGGCTCCACCTTCTGATACGCCGCCAGCACTCCCTCGCGGAGCTCCTTGCGGAGGACCTTGAGCGCGTTCACGTCAGCCCGGCTCGTCCGGGTCTCCTTCTTCGCATCGGCGACTTCGTAGGGCCGGATCTCGAACGGGGACATCGCCACGTCATCGGGACGAGCATGGTCCATGTACTGGATGGAAATGCTGACGTCACCACGGGCGTGATGGTGATGGATGTCCGCTACGGCCTGGAAGCGCGCCGCCAGGCGCCCGAGCTCGGACCGCTGCGCCGTCTTGGTGTAGGCACGCTCCATGGCACGGAAAATCCGCTTCACGCGCTCCGGGTTCGTCGCATCGACATCGGGCATCTCGGTCTCCAACTCCCGGCCCACGGCCTGGCGATCCAAGTGGAACTGGGCGCTTTCTGCGTCACGGTTCCGGGCACGGTCGATGTTCTCGAGAATCCGGTCTGGATTGGTCCTGTAGCTCATGAAGGGCTCCGAAAAGCACTGAATAAGTCAATCGTGATCGTCGGGCACCGGTGCCGTCCGAAGATCTTCACGATACCAGCGATCCAATCCAAGGCCAAGGTTGTCGTGCCAGAAGATTCCCTGCTGGCCGAACGTATCGATGGCTGAGATGTTATCCACCACGGCGCCCGGATGTGGCGCTGGAGCTTTTTTCCCCGAAGGAAGGAGATGCGTCCATGCGTGTACGGCTTCCAGTGGTCGCCGCGGTATCCCTCATCACGGTTGCGTGTGGTGGCGGGGGCCCTCCGACTCCGGCGGGACTCGCCTTCTCCATGCCCAGCGCGGCGACAGCAGTCTATGAGATGGGTGACAGCATGCGGGTCGAGTTGGACGCCGGGGGCCAGCTCCTGGAGATGCGGGTGGACCTCTCGGCAACGTTCGGGGCGACGTTCACACGTGCAGCGGAGGGGATCGAAGTGTCGATGGATGTGAGCGAATTCGGCGCGCACCTCCGCCAGCCCATGGGTGGGCCCGTCAGGGTCGACGGCTCCGGCATCGAGGGTCCCCTGGTATTCTCCCTGGACCGGCGGGGTGCCGTGACCCTGATCTCCGAGCCCACGCTCTCCTCAGAGGCGAAGCAGTTCTTTCCGGCGCTGAGCACTGCGCACACGTTCTTCCCGCGCTTGCCCGGTACGCCGGTGGCTGCGGGGGACACGTGGACGGACACCATCAGTTACTCCGGCGCGGAAGGCGAGGGGTCGGTGACCGCCGTGAACGCGATGACCTACACCGTTGTGGGCGACACCATGGTGGATGGCCGCAACCTGATGAAGGTCACGTTCGTGGGCGAGCAGGAGGCGACCGGCTCGGGCGTTACGCAGGGGATGGACTTCAGACAGGAGCTCTCCGGCAGTGTACAGGGCCATGTTCTGTGGGACATGCCCGCGGGTGCCATGGTCGAGCACTTCACCGAATCCGATGGCCGTGGTTCCATGGAAGTCTCGGCGGCCCCTTTCCCACTGGGGGTGCGATCCGTCCGAACACAGATGATCCGACTCGTAGATGGCATGTAGCGTGACCTCCTGATGGACCGGGAAGACCGCCCGCAGAGCTTCGCAGGAGAGGGGAGGGGGTCGGAGGACCCCCTCCCGGGGCTCGGTCGCAGGGTCCTGGATGCGTTCTTCAGTCCCGGTCGCCTGGCGGAGGCCCTGGCGCGCAATCCCGTGTGGGGAGCGGCGCTCGGCATCGTCCTGCTGCTGGGGACCATCCAACTCCTGCTGATTCCAGCCGAGATATGGGATCAGTACATCAGGGAGGCGGCCCTGGAACGCGGCGGCGAGGTGCCCCCGTGGATGGGCACGTTCATGCGTTACTTCAGGGTGGTGGGCGCGCCCGTCGCCATCACCATCTACATATTCGTGAAGGGTGGCTTCACAGCGCTGCTCTTCGCCTTCGTGCTGGGCGACGACGGGCGCTTCCGGCAGTACCTGGCCATGGTCGTGCACAGCCAACTCGTGCCGATGGCCATAAGCGTGCTGTTGGTCTACCCCCGCATCGTGACAGGGAACGTGGAGCTGACGCTGAACGTCGGGTCGTTCTTCTTCTTCCTACCGGAGGGATACTGGACGCGGATGCTCGGGGCGCTGGACCTGACCCAGCTCTGGGCCTGGATCATCGTCGCCCACGGGGCCCACGCGATCGATCCCCGGCGCAGCCTCAAGAGTGGGAGCCTGGTCCTGCTGGCATGGGCTGTCTTCGTGGCCATGCTGCTTGGATTCCTGCCCAGGTGAACAGCTGCTGAGCCATCGGCTGAGGGGCCTGTCGTACGGTGGGTCAGCCGGCCAGCAGCATCAATACCACGGAGACTGTCGCGAGGCTCAGTAGGGTGGTGAGAAATACCGCGCGTGCCGCAACCCCTGCTGCTGCGTCGTAGCGGGCACCAAACAGGTACGCGTTCACTCCGGAGGGCATCGCGGCGAGGATCACCGCGACAGAGACCCATAACCCACTCAGGCCCAGGACCGGCACGGCCACGACCCACACGATGAAGGGGTGCAGGACGAGCTTGATCGTCGTAATCAGCACCGCGGGGCCCACGTCGCCGATCAACGGATAGCCCGCCAACGAACCCCCGAGGGCGAAGAGCGCGCAGGGCACCGCCGCCGCCCCCAGCAGTTCGGCCGTCTTGTCTATGGGGACTGGAAGTCCGAACCCGGCGAGGTTCACCAGAAGGCCTAGAAGCAGCCCCATGATGATCGGGTTCCGCACCAGCTCCACGGAGATGATCCTGAAGTGGTCACGAGCCGAGAGTCCGGTGCCGCGGCTCCCGTGGATGATGCCCACGGTGAGCGGCATGAAGGTCGCCGAGTGGAAGGTGATGATGAGAAAGAGAGGCAGCGACGCTTCGGGGCCGAATGCTGTGAGGGTGACCGGGATGCCGAGCATGACCGTGTTCGAGAACGCCCCCGACATGCCGAAGATCGCCTGATCATCCAGCGGGCGATGGAAAAGGAAGCGTCCGGCGGCCATCGAGAGCGCATACGCCATGAACGAGCCTGCATAGAACGCCACGAGGAAGCCCCATTGGACTTGCTCGGGCAATTCGATGCGGGCGAGACTGCGGAAGAGGAGCGCGGGGATGGCGAAGACGAACACGAAGAGAACCAGGCCCTGTACGCCCTTCTCGGACACCGCGCCGAGCCTTCTGGCGAGGAATCCCAGGACCATGACGCCGAAGATGGGAACGACGACGTTCGTGAGAGGTGTCTCCATGGCCCCCAATAGGTGCGCTTCCCGGCCTCTGTGCCATAGGGGCTGGAGGTGGGCTCGACCTCGCCGGCTCGCGTGGAGCGGCTGGCGGCCGTAGCATGCCGGCCATGTCCGATAGGAAGCCACAGACAAGGATCGAGACGTTCGAAGCACTGGACATCCGGGCAGGCCGGGTGACGGCCGCTGAGGCGTTTCCGCAGGCCCGGAATCCCTCTATTAGGCTGACCCTGGACTTCGGTCATCCGGTGGGGGTGCTTCAGTCGATCGCACAGCTGACGCGACGGCATGAGCCAGCGGAGCTGGTGGGTCGGACACTCCTGGCCATCGTGAATCTGCCTCCCCGCCGCATCGCAGGAGTCGAGTCGGAGTGTCTCGTTCTCGGCGTGGTCAATCCGGACGACCAGGGCGACGTGGCTCTGGTCCGCCCGGACGATGAGGATTCAAGGGGATGGGAGTTGGCGTGACAGCCCGGGTGTGGCGGCGGGTGATCGTGGCCACCGCTGCGGGCGCGGCGGCCTTCCACCTCTTCGCGGCAGGGGTCTCACCGTTCACAGCGTTGGTGCAGCGACCTGTTCATCTCGCGTTCATGGCCGTGCTCGGCTTCCTGGGAGTGGGCCTGGTATCTGAGGAAGGCGCCGAGGACGAGGTGAGCCGTGAGCAGGCGGGCCCGTCGTGGGTTGGCGTCGCACTGGCGACGCTCACCGTAGTCGTCTGCCTCTACCTGGCCGCCGAGAACCAGGAGTTGGTGCGTCGATCGGGGTCGCCTACGTCGATGGATCTCATCGCGGGCACGCTCGCCATATTTCTCGTGCTGGAGTTGGCCAGGCGCACGACTGGATGGGGCCTCATCGCGGTATGTGTGCTGGCGCTCCTGTACGCCTTCACGGGGCCGTACCTGCCAGGGGCTCTAGCCCATCGCGGATATGGTGCGACCAGGATCGTGGAGCATCTCTATCTCTCCACCGAAGGTATCTGGGGCGTGCCTCTCGGAGTGTCGGCGGACTTCGTGTACCTCTTCGTCCTTTTCGGGGCTGTCCTGGATAGGGCCGGGGGTGGGGCCCTCCTCATCGCGCTGGCGGAGAAGGTCGCGGGAAGGTCCCGGGGAGGACCCGCCAAGACGGCCGCGGTCGCGAGCGCTCTCATGGGGTCGCTTTCGGGAAGCGCGGTCGCGAACGTGGTGACCACGGGCACGTTCACGATTCCCATGATGAAGCGAGCGGGTTTCAAGCCGTTCTTTGCCGGGGCGATCGAGGCGGCTGCCAGCACAGGCGGGCAGTTGATGCCTCCGATCATGGGAGCCGGAGCGTTCATTCTCGCGACGTGGACCAACATCCCGTACGTCCGCGTCGCGTCGGCCGCGATCATTCCGGCTCTCCTCTATTATGTCGCGCTCCTGGCGGCCATCCATTTCCGCGCGGGCCGGATGGGCCTGGAGCCGGCGCAGAGAGAGCAGGCGGACGGGGTGCTCGACAGGCTCCATCTGCTCCTGCCACTGGCGGCTATCGTCACGCTGCTTGCGTTGGGGCGATCTCCGATGCGTGCGGCATTCTGGGGCGTGCTCTCCGGTTTCGCGTTGACCTCCGTTCGAGGCGCCACACGACTGCGTGCAGCCGACGTGCAGGGCATCCTCGAGGGCGCGGGGCGAGGTGCGGTCCAGGTATCGGCGGCGTGCGCGGCGGCGGGCATCGTAGTGGGAGTGGCATCTCTGACGGGGATCGGCCTGCGCATGTCGGACCTCATCGTGACCCTGTCTGGCGGGAATCTCCTCGGAGCCCTGGTCCTGACCGCGCTCGGTTCCGTCGTGCTCGGTATGGGGCTTCCCACGACGGCCGCCTACGTCGTACTGGCAGCTCTGGGCGCACCTGCCCTGGTGGAGTTGGGTGTTCCGCTCCTGGCGGCGCACCTGTTCATTTTCTACTTCGGCGCCATATCGAACGTCACGCCCCCCGTATCTCTCGCAGCGTTCGCCGCCGCCGGCATTGCCGGGGCTCCGCCGCTGCGTACAGCTGTCTCAGCGGCAGTGCTGGCCGGCGCCGGCTTCCTGGTGCCCTTCATGTTCGTGTACGGCCCACCGCTGCTTCTCGATGGCACCGCCGGCGAAATCGCGCTGTCGCTGGTCACGGGGGTGGTCGGGGTGACGGCGCTCGCGGCCGCGGGCATGGGCTTTGCCCGGAGGGTCCTCTCACCGTGGGAGCGAGTCGTTCTCGGGGTCGCTGCGCTCGCCCTCGTTCTGCCGGGATTGGCCTCCGATGTCGTGGGGCTCGGATGCGTCGCGGTGGGGTTCAGGGGAGCGGACGTGAGACAAGCGAACGCTTGAGCGTCGACGGGCCTTCGCTCTAAGCAGGTGGACGAGGCGCTTACAAGCCACGACGTTTCATGGCTGTTCCCCGATCGCCTGGAGACGCGCCCAGTGCTCAAGACCCCAGTGGCACGATGGACCATCGCAGCGGCTGCCGTGGCAGTGTCTGCCGCGTGCGGTGACGCCGGTGCGCGGCGGGACTTCCTGTCCGTGGGGACCGGGGGCACGGGCGGAGTCTACTACCCACTGGGGGGCGCCCTGGCCAGTCGCCTGTCCCTGGCCGACTCGACTCGGCAGTTCACCGCGGAGGTCACCGGCGGCTCCGTAGAGAACGTGAACCGGGTCGTGACCGGCCAGATCGACCTCGCCTTCTCACTGGCCGTCACTGCCTACCAGGCATACCACGGCGACGGAGACTTCGCCTCGCCCGCCTCGGGCCTGCGAGTGGTCGCGCCGATGTACGCCAACGTCACTCATACGCTCGTGAAGGGCTCCTCGGTGGCGATGTCGATCAGCGATCTGCGCGGAAGGTCGGTATCGGTGGGTTCGGCCGGGAGCGGAACGGAGCAGGTCTCCAAGCAGTTGCTCGCACTGCACGGCCTGACCTACGAAGACGTCGATCCCCGGTACCTGACCTTTTCGGAGTCGGCAGCGGCTTTGAGAGACGGCGCCATCGATGCGGCCATCTTCTCCGTCGGGTATCCTGCCGCGGCGGTCTTGGAGGCCACGACCACCGGCAATGTCCGCCTCATCGGAATCTCCCGCGATCGGATCGCAGCGCTGCGCGAAGAGCATTCGTACTACTCAGCCGGCGTGATTCCCGCGGGGGCGTACCCCGGCGTGACAGACTCTATCTCCACCGTTTCCATGATGAACTGGCTCGTGGCCGACGAGTCGCTGGAGGACGAGGTCGTACGGTCGCTGCTGAACATTCTCAGCAATGAGCGTGTCTCCCTCGAACAGGTTCATGAGATGGCCGGGCAGATCGACCTGGCCCGATTGGCCGAAGCCCCGATTCCCCTGCACTCAGCGTCAGAGCGCTGGCTGAACGAGAGATAGATGAAGTCCTGCGGAGTAGAGTCGACGCTCAAGTACGTCTTGCTGGCTGCTGTGCTGGCATCCCCTCTGCCGGTGACGGCCCAGTCTTCCTTCGGGGTCTCAGCGGGCGTGGCACCGGCCTCTGCGGGAGTCTCGGCGGCGGACGGGTCCGCGGACGCTCTGGACGCCAACAGCGATGTGGGGCCGATCGCGATCGACGGTCACCTGGACGAGGCCGAATGGCGCAACGCGAGAGTCTTTTCCGGCTTTACCCAGGGCGCTCCGGTGGAAGGGGACCCCGCCGAGCAGGATACCGAGGTCCGCGTGCTCTTCGGGAATGAGGCCATGTGGATCGCCGCCCGCATGTGGGACACCAACCCCGAGGAGATCGTCGCCCGCCTGGGTCGCCGCGACTCCCACGGATCGTGGGACTCGTTCATCGTCCAACTGGACCCGAACCGGGACCGGCGCACCGGCTACATGTTCGGCGTGAACGCCGCCAACGTGCAGAGCGACGTGTACCTGTTCGACGATACCCAGATGGATGCGGCCTGGGACGCCGTGTGGACCTCTGCGGTCCAGATCGACGACCAGGGATGGACCGTCGAGATCCGCATCCCCCTCTCTCAGATCCGCTACGAGGCCAGCGAGGACGAGCAGACGTGGGGCGTCAACTTCTACCGGTCTCGGGTCGCCAGTGCCGAGCGGACCTACTACAGGCTTCTTTCGAGAAGGGAGGAGGGCCGGGTAAGCCGGATGGCCGACCTCACCGGCGTACGCGTGGACCGCCCGTCACGACGTCTGGAGATGCTGCCCTACGTGGTGCAGAACTACCACAACGGCCCCGCCACACCCGGGGACCCGTTCTTCGACGGGTCGGCCCTGGACCGGCGTTATGGCGTGGACGTGAGCTACGGCCTCGGCGCGGCGTTCACTCTGGACGCCACCGTCAACCCCGACTTCGGTCAGGTGGAGGCAGACCCAGCCGTCATCAACCTCTCGGCGTTCGAGACCTTCTTCCAGGAACGGAGGCCCTTCTTCGTGGAAGATGCCAGGGTCTTCGACTTCGGTCTCTCCGGTCGGCAGAATCAACTTTTCTACAGCCGGCGTGTGGGGCGGCAGCCGCAGGGGGGCGGGCCGAGTGATGCAGACCACACGGACATTCCTGATAACGCAAGCATCCTGGGCGCCGCCAAGCTCTCCGGGCGGACGCAGGGCGGGCTGTCGATTGGAGCGTTGGTTGCGGTCACCGGCAACGAGGTGGGCAGCGGGCAGTTCGGTGACGGATCGATAGGTGAGTTCCTGGTCGAGCCCCGGTCGGAGTTCGGGGTCTTCAGCTTGGCGCAGGACTTCAACGGCGGTCTCTCTCAGGTCCGTGGCATCACGACGGCCATGCGCCGTGAACTGCCGGCCGACGGCTCCTTCGACTGGCTTCCTTCCTCGGCCTACAACGGCGGTCTGAGGGTGCAGCACCAGTGGGCTGATCGCATGTTTTCCATGTATGCCTACTTCACGGCGAGTCACGTCCGTGGCACGCCAGAGGCCGTTACCCGGCTGCAGCGAGCCAGCAACCACTACTTCCAGCGCCCCGATGCCACCCGCTACGGTGTCGACGAAACGGCCACGTCCCTGACGGGACGGGACTGGCGGGTCCAGGTGGAGAAACAGGGCGGAAACTTCACCGCCTCCATCTGGGCGGCCGAGGTCACGAACGGCTTCGAGATCAACGATGTGGGCTTTTCCACGACGGCGGAGCGGTTGGACGGAGGCGCCCGCGTGGGGTACAAGAGCATCCTTCCCGGCGAGCTGTTCCGGAACTGGAACGTCACCCTCACCAACTACCACAACTGGAGCCATGAGGCCCTGGACGACATGTGGTCGCTGGACTCGTGGCACGACGCGAGAACCGGGGGATCGTACAGCCTGAGCGCCAACGGCGAGTTCCTGAACTACTGGAACTTCCGGGGGAACGCCTCCTACACGCCCCAGCAGATGAGCCGCTCTGCGACCAGAGGCGGCCCCATGATGGTGGGTCCCGCTTCCACGAGGCTGAGCCTCAACCTCGACAGCGACCGTCGAAAGAGGGTGAGTGTGGGTCTGGACCTGGCCGCGCGTGATGACCGCATGGGTGAGGGTGGAAGCCGGGAGATCAAGGGCGATCTCCGTATCCGGCCCGCCGACAACATCTCTTTCTCCGTGAATCCCAGCTTCAACGTCTCGCACTCGGGCGACCAGTACGTCGCCACGACCAGCACCCTGAGCTACGAACCGACATATGGCAGCCGGTACATCTTCGCCGATCTGGAGCGACGCACCTTCTCCATGACGACGCGGCTGGACTGGACCTTCACGCCTGCCCTGTCGCTCCAACTCTACGCCCAGCCGCTGTTGTCGTCCGGCGACTACGTGCAGTACAAGCAGTTGGAGGCGTCCCAGAGTTACGACTTCACGGAATTCCAGCCGGGCAGTGGCACCGTCGTGGGCACCGATGTCGAGTGCAGCGGAATCTGTGAGATCGACGGACGGCAGCACGTGGACTTCGACCAGGACGGTACCGCGGATTACTCATTCTCCGACCGCGATTTCAACATCCGTTCCCTCATCGGCAACGCGGTAATACGCTGGGAGTACCGACCGGGTTCGACGATCTTCTTCGTCTGGCAGCGCCGCCAGCGGGACAGGGGGAGCATGGGGAACTTCGACTTCGGTCGGGACACCGACGCGCTCCTGGCGGCGCCCGCGGACAACCGGTTCATCGTGAAGGTGAACTGGTGGCTGGGGTTGTAGGGAAGGACTGACCGCATCTCGCTGAGAGCGGGGATTCGAGGGGGCGCTCGCAGTCCGCGACACCGGATCATCGGAGGTTCTTCCTTTCGGGACCGCACCGGCGCGTACTATGGTGAGCCAGAGAGTCATTCTGCCCATCAGCGGTGCGACATGGACGTCTCCTGCCCAATCCGTTCGCGCGGTGCCGCGCGAAGTCTGCGACAGCGGTTCCGTCTTCCTTCGCTCCTCGGTCTGATCGCCCTGGCGGCGGCTGCGGAGGCCTCGGGCCAGAACGGCACCGTCCTGGGCGGGAACATCCCCCCCGGAGAACTGACCTTCCATGCATGAAGTGCCAGTAGCCCATTTCACGCTGCGCTGGGAGGCCGACTACGCCCGGGGATTCCTGGAGGACTCCGGGATCCCCTGCAGGCTCCAGGATGCCGCCCTCGGTGCAGGTGGCTTCTATACGGGCGACCTCCACGGTGCGTCCGTCCTTGTCCACGAGACTGACCTGGGGCGTGCGCGGGAGGCACTGGAGTCCGCCGGTGTGCTCCGCGCGGAAGGATCCGTCGACACCTCGCCCCTACCCCTGCTCGAGCGGGACCTTTCCCTGATGGTGCGTTCGGACGTGACGGACATTCAGGCGGAGCTCGAGGCGGCCAAACGCAGTGTGAACCGCCACGGCCTATACGCCGTGCTCGGCGTCACTCCTGCCGCGCTGATTCCCCTGTTCGGGCTCGTTCTTCAGGGGAACGGCGGGCTGGTGGCCGTCCTGTCTGCCATGGTCGTGGCCCGGGAGACCCGACGGCTGATACGTGCCAGCAGGGAGGTGACCAGGCTCAAGGTGCTCCTGATGGAGATGGGGGACGAAGCCGACGACGCCGAGGCCGGCTGAGGCGGGTCGCGCGGGCAGCGGGAGCGACGGACGCGCGTGGACGCACGCCGCACCGGGGGTGACTGATGGAAGGGCCCACCTACCGCTCCAAGGCCGACTGCCGGCCTGCAGTGAGGGTCATGCCCCGAGCTCTCTGTGCAACCCGTTTGGGACGTTCCGTACCTGTGCCATGACGGACATACCCGAAGGTTGGCACATGTGCAACGTGAATTGGCGTGCATGTTGGCGGAGTGCCGCGTCCAACGGTGACCTGGGGCGTGGGGCGGGAATCCGCTCACATGCGGCGTCTTTCTGGCTCATGTCCCGGCAAGTACACATCTTGGCGCCAGTGTCCCAGTAGCCATCCCGCCTGAATGCGGCCCTGAGCGGCCGCTGCATCATCCACCGCCAGTTTGGTTCGGGCGACGTGACCGCCGGCGTCCCCGGGCGTAGGCCTTGAGGGGAGCGACGGCCGATGGGTAGAGACCACCACGCCGTGTATATCGTCGAACTGGACCCGAAGGTCCTGTCCAGCGGGCGGTTCCGCGATGCGAATCCAGGCTACATCGACGGACGGATGTGCCTCTACGTGGGGATGACTGGCCTCACGCCCGCGGAGCGCTTCGAGAATCATAAGAAGGGCTACAAGGCCAACAGCTTTGTGCAGAGGTTCGGGGTGAGGCTGCTGCCGGAGCTCTACGAGAAGCTGAATCCGCTGTCGTACGCGGAAGCGGCGAAGAAGGAGGCGGATCTGGCCCGGGCGCTGCGGAAGCGGGGGTTCGGGGTCTGGCAGAACTAGGGTGGGCTTCGGAGCTCAATGTCCGTGGTCCGCCTCCATCTGCAGGGCGGCCATGCGACCGGCTGAAGGTTGCGGTCTTGTGACGTGGCTTCGGCGGGGCCTGCCGCTGGCGCACCACCGCCTACTCCTTACATCTTCCCGCCCATGCTGTACGAGCCCTCCCCCCTGAACACAGCTGATTTCTGCCCATGAGTACTTCCGCCGTGGACCGCATCAATGCGGCTCTAAGCGGCCGCTACCGCATCGAGCGTGAGCTCGGTGAGGGCGGCATGGCCACCGTGTACCTGGCCGACGACCTCAGGCACGAGCGGAAGGTGGCGCTCAAGGTCCTGAAGCCGGAGCTGGCCGCCGTGGTCGGCGCCGACCGGTTTCTGACCGAGATCAAGACCACCGCCAACCTGCAGCACCCGCACATCCTGCCGCTCTTCGATTCCGGCGAGGCTGACAGCTTCCTCTTCTACGTGATGCCCTACGTCGAAGGGGAGACCCTGCGGGAGCGCATCGACCGGGACAAGCAGCTCCCGATCGACGAGGCCCTCGGTATCGCCACGGCCGTGGCCAACGCCCTGCAGACGGCACACGACGCGGGGATCGTCCACAGGGACATCAAGCCAGGGAACATCCTCATGAGCCGCGGCGAGCCCTTGGTGGCAGACTTCGGCATCGCGCTGGCGGTGGGTTCCGCCGGTGGGAATCGACTCACGGAGACAGGTCTCAGCGTCGGGACCCCCTTTTACATGAGTCCGGAGCAGGCTACGGGGGACCAGGCCATCGGCCCCGCGAGCGACACCTACGCGCTGGCTTGCGTACTCTACGAGATGCTGGTGGGCGAGCCGCCCTACCCCGGCAGCACGGCCCAGGCCGTTCTGGGGAAGATCATCCAGGGAATTCCCGTGTCGGCCACCGCGGTGCGGAAGACCATTCCGGGCCACGTGGACGCCGCAATCCGGAAAGCACTGGAGAGGCTCCCGGCCGACCGCTTCACCGGCGCGCACGGCTTCGCCAAGGCGCTGACGGATCCTGGTTTCCAACACGGGGCCGGTGGTGTGGCGTCCGCCGGCGCCGTGGCAGGGAAGTGGAGGCGGATTGGGTTGGCCGCGAGCGCGGCCGCGGTGGTGCTGGCTGGCGTGGCCCTTTGGCTGGGCACGCGGCCGGCGCCCCCGGCGCCCATCGCGCGCTACCAGATGGAGCTTCCCGCGGGCCACAACCCCGCCCGTGCCTACGGAGACAACCTCGCCGTCGCCCCGGATGGCTCCAGCATCGTTTACGTGGGCCCGGGTGGGCAGGGTACGCAGCTCTGGATCAAACGGCGGGACCAGTTGGCGCCGGCCCCCATCAACGGTACGGAGGGTGCCTTCTCGCTGGCGTTCTCGCCCGACGGTCAACGCGTCGCCTTCCTCGCTGGCTCGGCCACTTCGGTGCTGAAAGTCGTGTCTCTGGGTGGGGAGCCCCCCCTCACGGTGTTGGACGATGGGCTGGGCGGGAATGACGTGGACTGGGGCCCCGGAGGATACCTCTACGTGGACCTCGCCACCTTCGGCATGGCGCGCGTGCCCGCTACAGGGGGTCAGCCCGACACGCTGACGGCGCCGGGTGTGGGTACCGCGGAGAACTTCCACGCGTGGTACGACGTGCTCCCCAACGGACGGGGCGTCATCTACACCATCGGCTACACCCCGGCGTCCGATGCCGAGGCGTATGTCTTGGCGGTGCTGGATCTGGAGTCGCGGGAGACTCGCATTCTGCTGCAGGGCGTCTACGCTCGGTACTCTCCGTCGGGCCACCTGGTGTATATCTCGGCTGACGGCACGCTCCTGGCGGCTCCCTTCGACCAGGACCGTATGGAGCTCACCGGACCCTCGGTGGCGCTTGCCCAGGGGGCCGGCGTGGGCGCCTTCGGATCTGCGGACCTGTCCATCAGCGACGAGGGGACACTCGTGTACATGGCGGGCGCGGCGGCCAGCGGCCTCTCCACCGTCGTCTGGGTGGACCGTGCCGGGGCGGTGACGCCCGTGAACGCCAATTGGGAATTCGACGCGGGCCAGCCGGAGGTGGCCCTCGCCCTCTCCCCGGACAACACCCGCCTCGCCGTGAAGATCAACACCGAGGCCGGCGAGGACATCTGGGTGAAGCAGTTGGACCAGGGACCCCAGGGACCTCTCTCCCGGCTGACCTTCGACGAAGGCGCCGACCGTCGCCCCCGGTGGTCTGCGGACGGGGCTCGGATCACGTTCACCTCCGATCGTCTCCAGGGCTCGAACCACTACGATCTCTGGAGCCGCCTGGCGGACGGCACCGGGTCGCCCGAGCTGCTCCTCGACCTGGAGGAGTCGATTCTCGAGATGCAGCACACACGCGACGAGCAGGCATACATACTGCGCTTGGGCGGGTTGAGCGGGGCAACCAACGTCCGGGATATCGTGGCTCTCCAGGTGGGTGGCACGGACGTGACGCCTATCGCAGCCGAGCCATACGACGAGAAGAACGTGGCGCTGTCGCCCAGCGGCCGATGGATCGCCTACGAGTCCACGGAGACAGGCCAGGACGAGATCTACGTGCGCCCTTATCCCAACTCCGGTGAAGGGAAGTGGCAGATATCCAGCGGAGGCGGTATCAATCCAAAGTGGGCCCACGATGAGGAGGAGATCTTCTACGTGGACGGCGAGGGCAACATGGTGGCCGCCGAAGTGCGAACAGGATCCGGGACCTTCGGCGTCGGTCGCCGCACTACCCTCTTTTCCGTCTTCGACAGGGTTCTGGACGCCAGCGCCAACTACACCAGTTGGGACGTGTCTGCCGACGACGAGAGGTTCATCATGGCCCAAACGGGTGGGGGCGATCCTGCGAGCTCCGCAGTCGTCGTCGTGCAGAATTTCTTCGAGGACCTGAGGGCCCGTGTCGGCGGAGAGAACTGACCGTGTCCGACGCGATGGAGCGCCTCAACGCCGCCCTGGAAGGCCGCTACGTCATCGAGAGCGAACTCGGTGAGGGTGGCATGGCCACAGTCTTTCTGGCCAAGGACCTCAAACACAACCGCAATGTCGCGCTCAAAGTCCTGAAGCCCGACCTGGCGGCGGTGGTTGGCGCCGAGCGCTTCCTCACGGAGATCGAGACCACGGCGAACCTGCAGCACCCGAACATTCTGCCGCTCTACGATTCGGGTGAGGCCGACAGCTTCCTCTTCTACGTGATGCCTCACGTGCAGGGAGAGACGCTTGCGGATCGTCTCGACCAGGAGAAGCAGCTCCCTGTGGACGAGGCGGTGGGCATCGCAGTGTCCGTGGCCAGTGCTCTGGACTACGCCCATCGGCAGGGCGTCGTGCATCGGGACATCAAGCCGGCGAACATCCTCTTCCAGGACGGCCAGCCGGTGGTGGGCGACTTTGGTATCGCTCTGGCGGTGGGTGCCGGCGGAGGCGCCCGCCTCACGGAGACGGGCCTCAGCGTAGGTACGCCCTTCTACATGAGCCCAGAGCAGGCCACGGGAGACATGGCCGTGGGCCCCGCCAGCGACATCTACGCCGTGGCGTGCGTGCTCTATGAGATGCTTACGGGTGAGCCACCGTATACCGGGAGCACGGCCCAGGCGGTTCTGGGCCGCATCATCCAGGGCCAGCCGGTTTCTGCCACGAGTATGCGGCGGTCGGTTCCTGCTCACGTGGACGCAGCCATCCGGAAGGGACTCGAGAAGCTGCCAGCGGACCGCTTCACCGCGGCGAACGAATTCGCCCGGGTCCTCGGGGAGCCGACGTTCCGTCACGGCGAGTCCGACGCGCCTGCTTGGGCGCCGACCTCCTCGCGGTGGCGGAACGCGGCCATGGCCTTGGGCGCCACCACGGTGCTGGCCCTGGCTGCCGGCCTCACCGGTGTCTTCGGCAATCGGGGTGATGCCCCCGCGACCCTTCGGGTGCAGATCGACCCACCGGGTTCGGTAACTGTGGAGGCCGATTGGGGGCGGCACCTGGCGCTGGCTCCGGACGGTTCAGGTATGGTCTACGGCGACTGGGAGGGGGCGCAGGATGGCGAGTGGCTGTTGTACTACAAACCGCGCGGCACGGTGGAGGGCACGCTCCTCCCCGGAACGGAGCAGGCACACGATCTCGTCATGTCGCCGGACGGCCAGTGGGTGGCGTTCATTCAAGAAGGCCGTGTGGTGAAGCGGCCCGTCCGAGGGGGAGCCACCGTGACCCTGGCAGAGGACGCCGGCAACAACTACACAGCCCTGGACTGGCTCGAAGACGGTACCATTCTCTACGAAGTCGCGGATGGCGACATGCTGGTCCGGATTTCCGAAAACGGAGGCACGCCACCCGATACGGTGGCGGATCCCCAAAGCCTCCGGTGGGCCCGAGGCCTACCCGGTGGTGACGCCGCGCTGGTTCTGGACTGTCCTGGCTGCCGTTTGGGTATCGCGGATTTCACCACCAAGGAGATCGACTACGTCCTCGACGATGTGGCCAGGGCCTGGTATCTGCCAACGGGGCACATCGTATACGTCAGGGCCGATGGGGCCGTGTTCGCCACGGAGTTCGACCTCAGGACCCACACCCTTGCAGCGGGAGGCACGCCCCTCTTCGACGGCGTCCGCACCGGCATAGGATCGGCCGACATGGTGGTGGGCAATGACGGCACCATGGTGTACGTGACGGGGTCGGCACGCACCCAGGGGGACGTCGAGAACCTGGTGTGGGCCGAGGCTGACGGGGCTGTCACCCCGGTGGACACGGACTGGGCCTCTCAGAACATGCTAGCGCCGGCACTCTCGCCCGACGAGACGAAGATCGCGATCCCCCTTGCTGACGAGAGCGGGTCCGTGGATCTCTGGGTCAAGGAATTGCCAGCGGGTCCCCTCACCCCGCTTACCCGAGGCGGGGGACGAGCGTATCACCCCAGATGGACACCTGACGGACGTTCGGTTGTGTACACCTTCTTCGGCCCTGGAGTGGCTCCGGATCAGGTTCGCCGCATACGAGCCGACGGGAGTCAGTCCGAGGCTGAAGTCCTGTTCGCGCCGGATACCACCGTGGCCGATATCGACCTCGGCCCCGGGGGAGAGGGTCTCCTCTTCCGCACGAGTGGGTCCAGCGCCGACATCGGCTACTGGGACGCCGAAGTGGACAGCATCACCTGGCTCTTGACCTCCGAGCACGCCGAAATGGCTCCGGCTCTCTCGCCCGACGGGCGCTGGCTCGCCTACACCTCGAACGTCTCGGGAGATCTGGAAGTGTTCGTCCGTCCGTTCCCCAACGTGACGGAGAGTCGCACCCAGGTCTCCATAGGCGGAGGCAGCGAACCGGTCTGGTCTCGGGACGGAGACGAGATCTTCTACCGAAGCAACGGGAGCATGATGGTGGCCTCCTTCGAGGCGGACGCCACGTTCACGGTGAACGCCCGCACCGACCTGTTCGATATGGGGTTCGCCTACATTCTGCGCCCGGGGTCACGGGCCTATGACGTGGGACGCTCCAGGCGATTCCTGCTGGTCCAGAACGCGGAGTCGGCGGAGGGTGAAGAGGGTGAAGTCGCTGCAATGATTCTGGTGGAGAATTGGTTCACCGAACTGGCGGAGCGGTTGGGTGGAGGGAAGTGATCCGATGTCCCATGTCATGGCCCGCCTCAACGCGGCACTGCCAGGACGTTACACCATCGAGCGCCAACTCGGTGAAGGCGGCATGGCCACGGTCTACCTGGCTGAGGATGTGCGCCACGACCGGAGGGTCGCCCTCAAGGTCCTGAAGCCTGAACTCGCGGCGGTGCTGGGTGGCGAGCGGTTCGTGCAGGAAATCAAGACGACCGCCGGGCTGCAGCACCCCCACATCCTTCCGCTATACGACTCGGGTGAGGCTGACGGCTTCCTGTTCTACGTCATGCCGTACATCGAGGGAGAGACACTGCAGGAGCGGCTGGAACGTGAGAAGCAGCTCGGTGTGGACGACTCCGTTCGCATCGCTGCCGAGGTCGCGGATGCTCTGGACTATGCTCACCGGCAGGGAGTCATCCACCGAGACATCAAGCCGGCGAATATTCTGCTGAATGACGACCGGGCCATGGTTGCCGACTTCGGGATCGCACTGGCCGTGACCGCTGCGGGCGGTGGGCGCATGACCGAGACGGGGCTCTCCCTGGGCACGCCCCACTACATGTCGCCGGAGCAGGCCACCGCCGAGAAGGACGTCACCAGCAGGTCGGACCTCTATTCCCTGGCAGCTGTTCTGTACGAGATGCTGACAGGCACCCCACCCCATACGGCGGGATCCGTCCAGGCCACCATCATGAAGATCGTGACGGAGCGACCGGAATCCGTCACAAAGGTCCGTCAGTCCGTACCTCCTAATGTGGACGCAGCTCTCACGAAGGGGCTGGAGAAGCTCCCCGCGGACCGGTTCCAGACGGCTGCGCAGTTTGCGGCGGCGTTGAAGGACCCGGGCTTCGGGATCGACGTTGTGGCCGCGACGGGGGCACCCGGCGCAAAGGGTGGGTGGAACCACCTCACTACCGTCTTCGCTGCCATCGCAGTGGTGTTGGGGTCCTTCTCCATATGGATGAGCACGCGAGGGCCGGTAGCCGAGCCCGGTCCCGTGCTGCGGTACGCTCTGGCCCTCCCCGAGGGACAGAGGCTGCAAGGTTGGGGTGTTCGTATCGCGCTGTCGCCCGACGGGTCGCAGCTCGCGTACGTGGGCGAAGCTCCTGCCGGTGAGCGGCAGCTTTGGCTTCGGAGGCGGGATCAGCTCGAGGCGACGCCCCTTCCGGGCACCGAGTGGGCGGAGGCACCGTTCTTCTCCCCCGACGGCACACAGGTGGGGTTCTTCAGCCCGAGGGGCACCCTCCGCGTTTCGCCTGTGTCCGTGGGCCAGCCGCGGATCCTGACGGCTGACGTGGTGGGCTCCGCCGGGGCCACCTGGAGCAGCGACGGATTCATCTACGCGGATGCTCTGGGATACGGGGGACTGGTCCGGGTGAACCCGGAAAGCGGTGCGACGGAACCCTTCACGACGTTGGGCCCGGAGGATAAGGACCACACCTGGCCCCAGGCTCTACCCGACGGGCGAGGGGTCCTGTTTGCAGTCTGGGGTCAAGACGGAGTCAGTGTCCGTATCGCGGTGGCAGAGGCATCCACGGGGAGCTACCGGATTCTCACAGATGGCATCCGCGCCAGCTACGCGGCGTCGGGGCACCTACTCTTCGTCGAGAGCGACCTCACGCTGCGAGCTCAGCCTTTCGACCTGGAGAGCATGACGCTTTCCGGTGAGGCTGTCCCCGTCGTCCAAGATCTCTATAACCAGACCGTGGGCATGCCAGGCTTCACGCCGGAGTTCACGGTGTCTGGCTCCGGCACACTGATGTACACGACCCGGCGCAGACCGATGAGGTCGGATTCCACCGAATTGGTGTGGGTGGAGCGGGATGGCACTGTGAAGGTCATCGACCCGACGTGGAAGGACAGGATCGTCGCGCAGGGTCTGGATCTATCCCCTGACGGGCGCCGGCTCGCCGTGGTGCATGACGGAGAGATCTGGATCAAGGAGCTGGATGAAGGCGCCTTCTCGAAGCTCACGTTCGCGGGAGGGTCCCGCCCCACCTGGTCGCCCAACGGAGATGCGGTCGCTTTCGTGTCCGGCCGCGAGGGCTTCAACAAGCCGTTCATCCGCAGCTCCGACGGTGGGGGCTCCGCTGATCTGCTGCTGGACGAAGGTCCGCAGGTCATGGAGGTGGAGTTCACGGAGGACCGGACATGGGCCGTGTTCCGTTTCGGCGGTGGCGGCATCAGCGACATTCTGGCGCGTCACCTGGAAGGCGAGGGCGAGCTGGTGGAGGTGGCCGCGTCCCCAGAGCAGGAGATGCACCCGGCCGTGTCCCCGGACGGGCGCTGGGTGGCCTACACGTCACTCGAGAGCGGACGACCCGAGGTGTGGGTCCGGCCGTTCCCAAACTCCAAGGACGGGAGCTGGCAGGTGTCACGGGGTGGAGGCACGGAGCCCCTGTGGGCGCATAGCGGAACCGAGCTCTTCTATCGCAGTGAGGGGCAGGAGTTGATGGCCGTGCCCATCACGCCCAGCGCCACCACGTTCGTTCACGGCGACCCGACCCCACTGTTCTCCACGATGGAGTACGTGGGGTTCATCTACCGTCAGATGTACGATGTGTCCCCCGACGACCAGCGCTTCGTCATGCTCCGGCGCATCGTGGACTACGACGATGGGCTGTTCGTGGTCGTGGAGAACTTCTTCGAGGAGTTGAAGGTGCGGGTGGGGGGCTGACCCGCGCCGATGCTCCGATGAAACTACGGTCTTGGCGATGCGGGGGACTCGCGATCGTGTCGGTTGTCGCGCTGAGTGCCTGCGTGACCCCACCCAACCGTGACCTTACCGAATTGGTGGTCCGCGACAGCGTCTACCTCGTGCCAGAGACCATGGAGCCCTACACGGGGGATGTGTTCAAGCCGTTCCCGGATGGAGCGGGTGAGGCAGCGGGGGAGGTCCAGATCGAGGGGCACCTCACGGAGGGATACTGGGATGGCGAGATCCTCGTGTACCACCCCAACGGCCGCGTACGCTACATGGGCAGCTTCGCCATGGGCGAGAAGTGCGGCGTGTGGACGGAAGACCAGGATCCGGATCCCCCGGGGAGCGTCTTTCAGGAGCTCAAGCAGGAGATCGAGAGCATGGGCCTGTACCCGCCCTGTGCTGAGTCCTGACGACGACGCCCGAACTTGGAAGGGAGCCGGTCCCAAACAGCGGGCAGCTCGGAGTGGGTGGCCGACCTGTGTGGTCCGTGCGTCCCGGGTATCATCCGCGTGAATGCCCCGCGAATGCGGCGGCGTACTCCACAGACGAGGGCCGCCACGACATCGGGGCCTTTGACGGCCCGGCCCCTGGTCCATCCTGACGGGACTGCGCGGAACGGGTTAAGATGCACGATCGCGTAGTGTGCGCGGCGAGAGAATTCTCCTGTGGATGCCCACGGAACCATGACTACGTTCTGGCTCAAGATCACGATCGTCACCGTCGCCTTCTTCGCGGTGATCGTTTGGGTGGCCTTGTGGGCCAGGGGCACAGAGGGCGATGGGTGACGCGCTCATGATCGGACTCCTGGAATGCCAGCGCGACGCGTTCAGTCTTCCCGAGGGGCTGCACTACCTCAACTGCGCCTACATGGGACCTCTGCCCAGGGTGACGGAGGAGGCCGGCATCCAGGGGATCCGCAGAAAGCGGGTGCCCACCGGCATCGTCCCGAGGGACTTCTTCGAGACCAGTGATGAGCTCCGTGGGCTCTTTGCCGGACTCGTCAGCGCGCGCGACCCGAACAGCGTGGCGATCCTGCCAGGAGTGTCGTACGGCGTAGCGGTGGCGGCCAGGAACATCCCAATGCGGTCGGGTCAAACGGTCGTCATGAGTCACGAGCAGTTTCCGGGCAACGTCCACACCTGGACGCGGAAGGCCCGGGAGGCCGGCGGTGAGGCAAAATTCGTGGCGCCACCCACCGGACCGGGTAGAGGTGCGGAGTGGAACGCCCGCATCCTGGAGTCCATCGACAGCAGGACGGCGGTCGTAGCGCTGCCCCATGTGCACTGGACGGACGGGACCCGCTTCGACCTGGTCGCCGTTGGCGAGCGGTGCCGCGAGGTGGGCGCTGCCCTGGTGGTGGATGCCACGCAGTCCGTGGGCGCATTGCCATTCGATGTTCAGGAGGTCCAGCCGGACGCGCTGATCTGTGCGACCTACAAGTGGCTGCTGGGCCCGTATTCTGTCGCGATGGGCTACTTCGCTGAGCACCTCCACGGCGGCGCTCCGCTGGAAGAAACCTGGATCGGGCGCGATCGCAGTGAGGATTTCCAGCACCTCGTCGACTACCAGGAAGGCTACCAGCCGGGCGCCATCCGGTACGACGTCTCGGAGCGGTCGAACTTCACCCTGCTCCCCATGGCGGTGGCCAGCCTGCGGCTCATCGCGGAGTGGAGCCCCGAGCGCATCCAGGAATACTGTGCGGCGTTGACCGGGGAGTTGGTTCGAGAGTCCGCCGACCTCGGGTTCACGGTCGAAGACGAGGCGTGGCGTGGCAGCCACCTGTTCGGGCTCCGCATGCCCGAGGGAATCGACCTGGCCGCGCTGAAAGTCGAGCTGGATCGCCGGAGCGTGTCGGTGTCGCTGAGAGGGTCGGCCCTGCGCCTCTCGCCCAACGTGTACAACGACGCGGGAGACGTTCAGGCGCTGCTCGAGGTGCTTTCCGGGTCCGTGGCCTAGGCTCGAGGACCGAGGGAGTCAGAAGCGGATCGCGATGCCCGCGCGGATCTCCCGAAACGTGTAGAAGCCGCAGAATCGCTCGACCACGGGCACGTCGCCCGGCGGCAGGCACCCATCGAGTTCTGCGTGATGCAACCTTCCGCTGAAGACCAGAGCCACGGGGCTCCTGCGTCCCGGAGAGACCGCTAAGTCCACGACGCCGACGAAGCCCCGCTGCGCTCCACTCGGCTTGTTCAAGGCCAGCGGCCTTCCGGACTCTCCCGAGGCCTTCGAGTGGAACTTGTTCAGGGTCATCCCACCTCCAGCTGCGAACCTGAACTGGTCCGTCCTCACGAGGGCTGGCATTAGCACCCCACTCACCTCTCCCAGGGATGACTCGTAGTCGACGGGCTCCTCGTAGCACTGCCAACGCGGCTGCCACAGAGTGCAGACTTCCTCGACGGCTGCCGACGTCCCGCTCCTTTTCGACAGGGAGACGTGGAGGTCGAGCCATTCCAAGAGGGGAAAGCGACCGGAGAAGCCTAGCCCGTCGCTGGTGGCGAGCTCCCTCAGGCTGCTGGAACCGCGGTGCGCGTAGACCTCTACTTCCTGCGCCATCGCCGGCAAGGCCTGCATCAGCGCACACGTTACGGCGGCGACCGCGGCGGGGCGGAGAAACTTCATATCACTGGAGCCCGAAGACGATACGAGGAGTCGCTCCCACCGTGATACCGTGCTCGGCGAACCACCCCTTCGGGACCTCGAGCGCGAACATCGCGGGCCGCGTGCTCTCGTGGGGCGCCGTGGTCAGTGGCTCCATCTGCTGGATGTCGACGATGACGAAGGCCGGATCCATGTACGCGATGTCCAGCGCCACGTATGTGTTGGACATCCAGAAGGAGCGGATGTCGCTCTCCTCGAAGACGAAGAGCATGCCGGTGCCGGCCGGGAGTTCCTCGCGATACATCAGGCCTTGGGCGCGGTCGTTCGGGCTGCGCGCGACCTCTGCCAAGACCGTGTCTGCCCCGAAGATCACCCAGGCGGTTCCGCGGGGAGGGCTGGGCACCTGCTGCTCGGACGTCGTGGCGGTGGGCTGTGGACGGGACTCGGTCGCCTCACCCGCGTCCTCACCCTGGGCAGACCCGCATGCGGCTATCAGCACGACCATCGTGAGGCTCCCGATCCGGGAGCGCCGAAGTCGTCCGCATTCCGAACCAATACCCGAAATCTGCCCGATTCTCATCTGCGCCCTCCCAAATATCCCTTCAACCTGATAGCTTACGCGGCTCCGCCCCATTCCTGAGGGATTCCTGTCCCTCGGACACCTTGGCGCGGAGGTTCGCGCAAAGAAGCGCGAGAGGCAACAACTCCGAGCACACGAAAGGCATGATCGACCAGGAACTCCTCGACATTCTCGTATGTCCCGAGACCAAGCAGCCCGTTCGAGCTGCAGGTGAGTCGCTGTTGAGGGCCCTCAACGATGCCATCGAAGCCGGAGGCGTGACCGACCGCGGTGGAAACGCCGTGGAGTCGAAGATCGAGGGGGGATTGGTCCGTGAGGACGGCCTTCTCCTTTATCCAATCCGGGACGAGATCCCCATCATGCTCATCGACGAGGCGATTCCGCTGGAGGGGATCGCTGCGGCCAGGTGATCGCGAGTACCAGGTGAGGACTATGGCACGACTTCGCACGTTCTACGCAGCAACTGCGATAACGATTCTTATTGCTGTCTCCGCCTGCGGCAGCCCGCCGACCCCGGGCATGGATCGGGGAGAGGCCCTGTTCGGCACGTGTGTCCCCTGCCACGGCTCGGACGGCGGCGGCAACGAGGTTCTCGGAGCGCCAGCCATCGCAGGTCTGCCCCAGTGGTACATCGACGCCCAGCTCGACAAGTATCAGTCATCCCAGAGGGGGGCGAACCCTTTCGATACAGTCGGGCTCCGCATGAAGTCCATGTCGCGGACCCTCGATCTGCCGGGTGACCTCGAGTCGGTGTCCGAGTACGTGGCGAGCATGCCGGTGATTCCGGTCGCGCTCACGCTCAACGGTGGCTCCGTCGAGGCTGGACAGCAGGCTTTTGGACTCTGCGGCGCGTGCCATGGAGCTGCGGGCGACGGCATGGAGGTCCTGGGCGCTCCGCCGCTCACGGGACAGCACGACTGGTATCTCCTGGCGCAGCTCCAGAAGTTCAAGATCGGCTGGAGGGGAACGGCGCCGGGAGACGTGGGGGGAGCCACGATGCGGGCCAACGCGCTGACGATGGACGACCAGGCCATGCGCGACGTGGTGGCCTACATCCAGACCCTGAACTAGGGCGAGGAACTAGACATGACGGAAGAAGCCCAGGTGACGACTCAGAGCGCTGAGGACGCGGCGCTGGCCGCGCCGCCGGATGAAGAGAACCCGGCTATCATCGACGCGCACAAGACGTTCGTCATCACACTGATCGCGTCGGCCCTGTTCATCGGGTCGGTGCTCATTTTCATCCTCTGACCCAAGCGGATTCGGGTACATGATCGAAAGCATGGTTCAGCAGGCGTCATCCTACGCCGCCGACATCGATGGGCTCATCATGCTCATCCTGGTGCTGGTGGGATTCTGGTTCCTCCTCGCCGAGGGGCTGTTCTTCTGGCTCATCTGGAAATTCAGGGCCAAAGAGGGACAACAGAGCCAGTACATCACCGGTAAGGAAAAGCACCTGAAGCGGTGGATCACGATCCCGCACGCGCTGGTTCTCGTGTGTGACGTCTTCATCATCATCGGTGCGGTGAACGTCTGGTACACCGTGAAGCAGCATCTGCCCGAGGCCGACTACGAGGTGCGGATCATCGGCCAGCAGTGGGCTTGGGTATTCCAGCACCCGGGTCAGGACGCGGTGCTGGACACCGAGGACGACATCTTCACGACGGACGACATGTACGTCGAGCAGGACAGGGTCGTCCACTTCAAGCTGACCTCGAGGGACGTGCTCCATGACTTCTCGGTGCCCGTCTTCCGCCTCAAGCAGGACGCCGTGCCGGGCCGGAGCATCACCGGCTGGTTCCAGCCGACCCAGGCCGGGACGTTCGACATCCAGTGTGCCGAGATCTGCGGCATAGGTCACGGGGTGATGTATGGCCGTATCCATGTGCAGGACGCGACCGAGCACCAGGCTTGGATCGCGGCGAATAGCCCCGCGTCCGCAGAGTAGGAGAGGATAGCAACGATGGCTCAGGCTGACGCCCACGACCACGGCCCGCAGGGAATCCTGAAGTACATCTGGTCCACGGACCACAAGATCATCGCCATGCAGTACCTCTTCACGGGGATGTTCATGGCGGTCGTCGGTGGTCTGATGGCCTACGTCTTCCGGATGCAGCTCGCCTTCCCCGGTCTCTCCGTTCCTGGATTCGGAGTGGTCTCGCCCGGCGAGTACAACGCGCTGGTCACGAACCACGGGTCGATCATGATCTTCTGGGTGGCGATGCCGGTGCTGATCGCTGCCTTCGGGAACTTCCTGATTCCGCTCATGATCGGCGCGGACGACATGGTGTTCCCGCGCATCAATCGGCTCTCGTTTCAGGTCTTCCTGCTGAGCGCCATTCTGATTCTCGCGTCGCTGGTCGTCGAGGGCGGGGGCTTCGGTGGCGCATGGACCTCATACCCGCCGTTGTCCGCCGTCTCCGAGTACAGCCTCACCAAGCTCGGCTCGTCGATGTGGCTGATCGCGGTCGCGCTCGAGTTCGTTGCGTTTCTCCTGGGTGGAATCAACTTCATCGTCACCCTGATGAACGCCCGGGCTCCGGGCATGAAGGCCTACGACATTCCGATGGTCGTATGGATGATCGTCATCGCCAGCGTCCTCTTCATGCTCTCAGTCGGTCCGCTGATCGCTGGTGCGGTGATGCTGCTCTTCGACCAGACGCTGGGTACGGGCTTCTACGATCCGGCCAGGGGTGGTGACCCGATCCTGTGGCAGCACCTCTTCTGGTTCTTCGGGCACCCCGAAGTCTACGTGGTGCTGCTTCCCGCGATGGGCATCATTATCGACATCATCGCGACGTTCTCACGCAAGAAGCTCTTCGGCTACAAGATCATGCTGTACACGGCGATCGCGACGGCCGTTCTCAGCTTCTTCGTGTGGGCGCACCATCAGTTCATCGCGGGTATCGACCCCCGCATGGCGAACGTCTTCACGGTGACCACGCTCCTCATCTCGGTGCCGATTGCCGAGTTGATCTTCGTCGTCATCGCGACGCTCTACGGCGGCTCGATCCGTCTCACGACGCCCATGCTCTGGGCGCTCGCATTCGTGGCCGAATTTCTGATCGGCGGTGTGACCGGAATCTTCCTGGGGGCGAGCGGGGCGGACGTCTACCTGCACGACACGTACTTCGTGCTGGCCCACTTCCACTACACCTTCTTCCCGATCGCCATCATCGGGAGCTTTGCCGCCTTCACATACTGGTTCCCGAAAATGTTCGGGAAGATGATGAACGACACGGTGGGCAAGATCCACTTCTGGGGCACCGTAATCCCCTTCAACTTCATCTTCATCCCGCTGTTCGTCTTGGGCCTGGGCGGCCAGCACAGGCGGATCTACAACTTCCAGAACTTCCCGGAGCTCGCCGAAGCCCAGCCGCTGAGAGTGATGGCGACGGTGGCGCTGCTGGTCATGATGTTCTTCCAGCTCTTCTTCTTCTGGAACGTCTGGAGGAGCATGCGCAGCGGCGAGCCCGCCGGCAAGAACCCCTGGAAGGCCAACACGCTGGAGTGGACGACGGAGTCTCCGCCTCCGCACGGCAACTGGCCTGCTGACGAGATGCCCAAGGTGTATCGCGGTCCCTACGAGTATTCGCACCCGGACCGCGATGAAGACTACTGGCCGCAGAACCTTCCCAGCTGAGGTCGAGACACGTGAAGCCTATCGCAACCAGCCGGAGCGCTACCGGAATCCCCACCGGCCGTCTGGCCATCTGGTGGGTCCTGGCATCTGAAGTAGTCATTTTCGGCGGACTCATCGGCGCCTATCTGATGTTCCGTCTGGGCCACCCCGAATGGGCCGACGCGGCAGCCGTCACGAACACCTGGATCGGCGCATTCAACACGTTCGTGCTGCTCACTTCGAGCTTCACCGCCGTGCTGGCTCACCAGGCCGCAGAGAAGGGTGAGGGCAAACTCGCCGCGAAATACCTCGTCTTCACCATCATCGGGGCCTGCATCTTCCTGTGCGTGAAGAGCTTCGAGTGGTACGAGGAGATCATTCACGGGTATACCATCACTGCGAACGGTTTCTGGAGTTTCTACTACACTGCAGCAGGCCTGCACGCTGCCCACGTCATCGCGGGTGCCGTCATCATGGGCTTCATCGCCAAGGACGCGGCCAAGGGTCGCGAACTTCACCGAGTCGAGCTCATCGGGATCTACTGGCACTTCGTCGACGTTGTGTGGATCTTCCTGTTCCCGCTGCTCTACATCGCCAAGTAGAGGTCGACATGTCCGAACATCACACGAACTACAAGAAGATCTACTTCACGCTCCTGGTCCTTCTGGTTGTGAGCGTGGCGGGTCCCTTCATGGGCATCTTCTGGGTGACGCTGATCACGGCATTCGGCATCGCCCTGGTCAAGGCCAACCTGGTCATCCAGAACTTCATGCATCTGCGCGAGGAGAAGCGCATCATCAAGTGGGTCCTGGTGACGTCCCTGGTCCTCATGGGTCTGATGATGGCAGGGATCTCTCCCGACGTTCTGCGCCATGAGGGGCAGAATTGGGTGAACTACGCCGCTCAGGAAGCCGTGGCCCGCGGGATCGACACGGGTGACCACGGCGGCGCTGAGGAGCACGCCGAGGCCGCAGAAGAGCACGTGGACGAACCGTCGCCCCAGTCAGTCGCCGAGTCGGTCGCCGAGGTCGCTCAGGAGTTCGACGCGGAGCAGACGTACAACCAGGCGTGCGGCGTCTGCCACGGAAACGCAGGCGATGGGAACGGTCCAGCCGGTGGAGCGATGTCGCCGAAGCCGGCGAACTTCACCGACGCCGCGTTCTGGACGACGCGCGATGACGAGCGGATCTTCAACGCCATCAAGAACGGGGCTGCATCTGTAGGCGGATCGCCTCTCATGGTGGGTTGGAGCGCGAGCTACGACGACGATCAGATCCGCGCGATCATCGGGTACCTCAAGACGGCGTTCAAGCCGGAGTAGCGGAGAGAACGTCAGCATGTCCGCTGCGACGACGGCCGCGATAGAGGTGCCCCCCAGGAGCGAGCCTCAGCGTGCGCGCGAGCTCATGTCGGCTGGTGTCATGGGCATGGTCATCTTCGTCTTCACCGAGGTCATGCTCTTTGCGGGCATGGTCTCGGCGCAGACGATCGTCCGTTCCCAGGCAGTCGGGGAGATGTGGCCGCCCTATGGCCAGCCCAGGCTCCCCGTGGCGGACACGGCGCTCAACACCGCGGCGCTCCTGCTCAGCGGCGTCCTCCTTGTCGCGGCTCACTTGGCCTACCGCAAGGAAGCCCGCCGAGCGGTGGCCCCCGCACTCCTGGCGCTGCTTCTGGGCGTGTTCTTCGTCGGAGCGCAGGGCATGGAGTGGATCGCTCTGCTCAGAGAGGGTCTGACGCTCACGTCGAGCACCTATGGATCGTTCTTCTACCTGATCGTCGGCACGCACGCCATCCACGCCGTGGTGGCGATCTTGGCGCTCTCGTGGGCCTGGTTCCGTCTTCGGTCCGGGAGGCTCACGGCGTCGCAGTTCGGAACCGTGCAGGTGTTCTGGTACTTCGTCGTCCTGGTTTGGCCGTTGCTCTACCTCAAGGTCTACCTATGAGGCACGCGCTCGTTTTCGCCTCCGTGGTCGCACTGCTGCTGCTGGTGCCGGAGGCCGCTCATGCCTGCCCAGTCTGCTTCGATGCCAGCGACGAAAATCGCCAGGCCTTTCTGGCGACCACGGTGTTTCTGTCCTTGCTCCCGCTGGGAATGGTCGGCGGCGTAGGCTTGTGGATGCGCCGGAGAGTCAAGCAGTTGGGTGAGTCGGAGGACGGGACCGAGGACGAGGGCGCGACCACGCCCCATGCCTGACCGGGACGAGGGCGACACAGGTCGGCCCGACTCCGGAGCATTGCCTCTGCCGAGACGGACGTTCTCAGAGGGTCCCCGGCGGCAGTCCGTGGACCGCGGCGACAGAACCCAGAAGATGCTCATCCTGGCATGGTCGCCCCTGGGACTCCTCCTGGGCTTTCTGCTCGGCGTGTTCGGGAGCCTCAGGGCAGGGTGGGGCCCGGGCATGATCTTGGTGTGCAGTTTGGTGGGATGGGCGTGCGCTGCCCTGGGTCCCATGTTCATCACCGGGCTCGGCGAGAAGGCCATCACATCGATCTACAATCCCCGGGGCTCGCGGGTGCCCGCCAAGAAGCAGTACTCGCAGGCGGAGTCGTTCGCAGCCCGGGGCATGTATCCCGAGGCTGTCGATCTCCTGGAGATGGCCGTGTCGGACAGCCCAGAGGACCCGGAACCGTACCTGATGCTGGCCAGGATTCTACGAGATCACCTGGAGGCCCACGAAGATTCCGCCCGGTGGTTGAGGCGGGCGCGCCGGGAGTCGTCGTTGTCCGTGGGAGCCAGTGTGATGGTGACGCGTGAACTGATCGAACTCTATCGGGGACGCCTCGATGCTCCGGCGCGGGCGGTTCCAGAGTTGGCCCGCCTCGCCGAGGAAGCGGCCGGTTCGCCCGCCGGAGAGTGGGCTGCCCGGGAGCTGCAGGACCTGAAGCGGACGCTTGCAGAAGCGGAGCCGACTTCTTGACGGTCGAGAACCCCCTCGCCCCCGACCGTCTCGGGGCCATCCCTTTTGCGCGCTTCTACGCGCCGCTGGCTGCGACCAGCCTTCTGCTCACAGCCACCAATCCGCTGCTGACCGCCGCGCTCGCACGCACGCGGGACCCCGCCACGGCCCTGGCGGGCTACGGGGTGGCCTTCGCCCTGACGGGAGTGCTCTACGCGCCCTTGCTGGTCGTTCAGCAGGTCGCAGCGGCACGGCTCTTTGCGGGAGGCGACCTCGCGCCCGTGCGGCGGATGGCGATGGTGGCAGGCGTGATCTTCTCCCTGCTGGCCGCTGCAGTCGCCTACACAGACCTTGGAGTGCTGGTTCTCGAGGGCCTCGTTGGGGTGCATGACGCCATCCTCGACCAGGCGTTGGAGGCGATGGTCTTCCTCTGGCCCGTGCCCTTCCTGACGGGGGTCAGAGCGCTGCACCAGGGACGGCTGGTCGCTGGACACCGCACGAGCCCGATTGCCGCGGCTACAGGGATCAGGACGGCCGTCTTGGCCGTGGTCGCGTTCGCGCTGGCGGGGACCAGTGCCGGTGCATGGCTCGGGGGACTCGCGTTCACAGTCGGCCTGTTCTTCGAGGCCATGATCGTGGCACTTGCTCCGGCCCCCTCCCCGAGCCTGCCCGAGCGCAGCGACGTCGAGTCTCCCGGTGAGGACAGGCTTCTGTGGTTCTCGGGACCTCTCATGGTGAACGTCCTGCTGTGGTGGAGCACGCCCCTGCTCATCAGCTCTGTTCTCGCGAGGACGCCGGAGCCCGACTGTTCACTGGCGGCGTTTACCGTCGTAGAAGCTGTCGCATGGTTCCTGACCGCTCCGGTCGGACAACTCCAGCATGCCTCGCTGGCGCTCGTCGACGGCCGGCCGGCACACCGCCGTGTTCGGGTCTACGGGGCAGGGTTGGCCATCGGGGTCACCGTGCTGCTGGGCATACTGTCCATTCCCGCTCTGCGGGAGTGGATCCTCTGGACCGGCTTCCGTCTCGATCCGTCGCTCCTCGAGCCGGCGGGACTGGCCTTCCCGGTTGCGGCCCTCTACCCGGCCCTGTACGGGCACAGGCAGTACTGCCAGGGCATGGCGGTGCGGGCGGGATGCACCGGTGTGGTCGGACGCGGCGCGGTGCTCCGCATCGTCGTGATCGCCAGTGCGGCCCCGCTGCTGATCGGGCCCATGGGCCACAACGGCGCGCGCTTGGGTGTCACGTTGGCCGTCGTCGGCCTGATGGCTGAGAACCTGTTCCTGGAGATCATGGCCCGCAGGCGCATGCTCCCCATGCTCGAACTGGCGCGGTCCGGAGCCAGCTGAGACGGTCTCTCCGCGCTCAGGTCCCTTCTTCAGTCAACCTGGTGAGGCTCCACCCGTTCACGGAAATGTCGAGCCGGTGGTTCGCACGAAGGCCCACTCTTCCGTACGGGCGAGTCTCCGCGGCGGGCACTGAGTGCACAACCTGACCGTTGACCAGGAAGCGGGCCTCCCCCTCGTTGACCTCGAACCCGATCATGTTGGCTGGTTCGTCACCCTCGACCTCCACCTTCGCGACGGCCGCGTGCGGAGTCCAATCAACCAGCACCTCCGTGGTCTCGCCCAGCCGGCGCTTGATGAGATAGTCGCCGGTCGTACGGACCAGCAGGTAGGTGTACTCCAGATCGGGCGTGTTCAAATCTCTGCCACCCACGAAGATGCCGAAGGCTTCCCGGTAGCCGACGGCTGCGGAGTACTGCACGAATGTCGCATCTACGCGGAAGTCTCCGCTGGTGACCTCGTCTTCTGCCCGATAGGCGATGCCGGCCGGGCCGGTCAGGATCCGCAGGCCCTCCCCTCCGCGTGCCAGCTGGAACTGGCTCAGGTCGCTCCGATCGCTATCCAGGCGGATCAGGTAGTCCGTCGCCGGAGACGTGTCCTCAGGGGCCAGGGTCGGCTCCGGCACGATGTCCTTTGCCTCACAGGCTCCCAGGAAGGCGAGCGAGCACAGGAGTGCTCCCGCATATGTCCGTCGCATCAGACTACTCTCCGTTTCTTTCGCTTCATGAAGTCCATCATAATGTACTGACCCAGGGTCATCGTGCTGGTGAAGTATGCCTTCCCGCGGGCGATCTCTGAAACCTTCTGGACGAATTGCACGAGATACGGATCCTGGGCGAGCATGAAAGTGTTGATCAGGATGCCCGACTTCCGGCATGCCGCGACCTCCTGGAACGTCCGGCGGAGGATGTTCCCGTCGAGTCCCCCGGAATTCGTGTAGACCCTTCCGTCCGGCAACGTCATCGCGCTCGGCTTCCCGTCCGTGATCATGATGATCTGGCGCATGTCCTTCTTCTGCGCGGCGAGAAGTCGCCGGGCGACCTCGAAGCCCTCGGCCGTATTGGTATGGAACGGCCCCACCTGGGCCTTCGCCAGTTGGGAAAGGGGAATCTCCTCGGCCCGGTCTCCGAAGGTGACGACCCTGAGCGAGTCGCCGGGGAACTGCGTGCGAATCACGTGCGACAGGGCGAGTGCGACCTTCTTGGCCGGTGCGAAGCGGTCTTCGCCGTACAGCACCATGGAGTGACTCACGTCGAGCATCAGCACCGTGGCACAGGAAGAGCGGTACTCGGCCTGGTGAACCATGAGGTCCCGGTACTCCAGATCGAGCGGCACCTTCATTCCCTCTCGCTCGATCGCGTTCTTCAGGGTCGCCGGGATGTCGAGGTTGAGGGTGTCGCCGAATTCGTAGGGCTTCGATGCGGAGTCGGCCTCCACCCCAGTGGCCAGGTGGGGCGTGTCGTGAGCCCCGAAACTCGATTTGCCGATGGCGCCGAGGAGTCCCTTGAGGGCCCTGTAGCCGAGGAAGTCCATGCCCTTCTGCGTGAGATTGAACTGGACGTTCTCCGCGGCCTTCTTGGCCTCGTCTATCTGACCCTTGCCCGTCACATCGTACGTCCCGGCAGGCACCTTCGGGGTGCCGGTGTCGAGGTCGATGTAGCCTTCCTCCACCATGCGCTGAACGAGGTCGTCGAGCAGTTCCGCGATCTGCTTCTGGATCTCCTCGTCGCCGTCGCCCTGACCCCTCAACTCGTCCACCATCTCCGGCGTCAGTTGGCCGCTCTCGATGAGGGCTCTGAGCAGGGCGTTCTTGAGGCTGTCCGAGGAGTTCGGGTCATCCAGTCCGGACCACCCCCAATACGGATGGTAGTTCGGCCCGCCCGCGAACCCCCCGTCCAGTAGGAAGTCCGACAGGTGCTCCATGAGGCCCTCGAGATTGAGGGCGTCGAGCCAGCGGCCTTGGTACTTCTGATATGTGGTAAATCGCATGGGGCGAAACCATAGGTGCGGAGGTACCTTCCCGCCATGAGCAAACCGGTCGAGATCCACGCGAGCGCGCCCGCAGTCCGTCGAGCCCTGCTTCGGCACTATGAGCGTACCGCCCGCGAACTGCCGTGGCGGAGGGATAAGAACCCCTACCGGATCTGGGTGTCCGAGGTCATGCTGCAGCAGACGCGTGTGGATACCGTGACAGGGTACTACGATGCCTGGCTCCAGCGGTTCCCTACGGTCCGAGCCCTTGCTGCGGCGGAAGAGGACGAGGTGCTCAAGGCTTGGGAGGGACTCGGATACTACCGACGAGCCCGCAACCTCCATCGAGGCGCGATGATGGTGAGGGACTCTTTCGGTGGTTCGGTCCCCGGCAGCTACGGGCAACTGCGGCGACTTCCCGGAGTGGGGGACTACACCGCCGGCGCGGTGGCGAGCATCGCGTTCGGTGAGGTGGTTCCCGCCGTCGACGGCAACGTGCGCCGGGTCCTGGCCCGCCTGTTCGATGTGGAGGATCCCCGAGCGGCCTGGCTGCGGAAGACGGCGGCTGCGCTCGTGGACCCCGACCGGCCGGGCGACTGGAATCAGGCGGTGATGGACCTGGGAGCCACGCTGTGCACGCCCACGAACCCCGCCTGTGACGCCTGCCCTCTGGCTCAGTGGTGCCGAGCCCGGGCGTCGGGAACGCAGGCTGCCCGTCCTGCACCCCAGCGACGGAAGCCACCCCGGTCCGGGACGTTTGCGACGGCCGTGGTGGTCGATCCCGAAGGGCGCCGTCTGGTGATCCGGCGTCCCGAGGGTGGACTCCTGGGCCGGCTCTGGGCCTTCCCGGACGTGGCTGCGGAGGATGGGAAGGCCGTGGAGGGGGCCCGGGCTGCTGCCCGCGGGCGTGGCGTGGACCTGCTGGAGGCAGAGGCACCCCGGAAGCTGGCGGCGGTGCGGCATCGCTTTACGCATATCGATGCGACCTACCTCCCGGTCCTGCTCCGCGGAGCAGGACCTTCGGATGAGCACCAGAGGTGGCTAAGCGGGGAGGCCCTCGTTCAGATTGCCCTACCCGTTGCCCAGCGGAAGATCGCGGCCGCCGTGGAGGCGGCACTTCACAACGAGTGACCGGGAAGTCGAAATGCGCATAGCCGACATGACCTGGATGCAGGTGGAGGAGTACCTGTCGCGAGACGATCGGTGCGTCCTGCCCCTGGGGAGCACCGAGCAGCATGCCTACCTGAGCCTCGCGGTGGATGCGATCCTCTCCGAACGGGTGGCGACGGATGCCGCTGAGCCATTGGGGATTCCCGTGTTCCCCGTCGTCGCCTACGGGATCACCCCCTACTTCATGGCGTTTCCGGGTACCGTCACGCTCACCCCGGGAACCTATGAGCGGGTCTTGGCGGAGGTACTCGGAAGCCTGCAGAGCCACGGGTTCAGGAGAATCCTGGTGGTGAACGGACACGGCGGAAACTCGGTGGCCCGCCCGGCGGCCGAGGCTTGGGCGGCCACCCACGCGGGTGTCACGCTACGCTGGCACGACTGGTGGCGCGCACCGCGCACGATGGCTGCCATTCGCGCCATCGACGAGGTGGCCTCGCACGCATCGTGGATGGAGGGCTTTCCCTGGACCCGGGTGGCCCGCGTGGAGGCACCGGGCGGCCACAAGGCCGCGGTGGACCTGGCCGGGAGGGAGGACATGACCCCCCAGGAATTCCGTGAGCGCCTGGGCGATGGTTCATTCGGGGGCTATTACCAACGTCCCGACGACGTCCTTCTCGGCGTGTGGCGGAGCGCGGTCGACGAAACCAGGACTCTCATGGATGCGGGGTGGGACTCTTGAACATCACTTTCGAGAATCGATCCGTTCTCGTGACTGGAGCGGCGCACGGCTTCGGCAGGGCCATCGCCGGGGCCTTCGCGCACCGCGGCGCCCGGGTGTTCGCCTGCGATGTGGTCGAGGGTGAACTGGCGGAGACCGGTCGCATCGTGGGAGAGCGATGCATCACCAGTGTGGTGGACGTGACCGATCGTGCATCTGTGAGCCGCTGGGTGCGTTCGGTCCACGACGAGACCGGCCGCATCGACGTCCTGGTCAACAACGCCGGAGGAGTCCTCGGACAGATCGGCAAGCCGTTGGAACTCGTCTCGGTTGAGGATTGGCAGAGCATCCTGGCCGTGAACATGACGGCGGCGTTTTGGTGCTCGCAGGCTGTGACTCCCTACATGAAGGAGGCCAAGAGCGGGCGGATCGTGAACATTTCGAGTGGCGCCGGACTGGGAGTCAGCCTGACAGGCATTCAGGCTTACGCTTCTGCGAAGGCCGGGCAGATCGGCCTGACGCGGCAGTTGGCGCATGAACTCGGACCGTTCGGCATCACCGTGAACAACGTCGCTCCCGGGTTTGTTAGGTCCAACGATGCCACAGAGCGACAGTGGGAATCGTATGGCGAGGAGGGCCAGAAGGCGCTGCTCGACCGGGTCGCGATGCGCCGACTCGGAACGCCGGCGGACATCGCGCACGCGGTACTGTTCTTCGCGTCCGACCAGGCGGACTGGATCACGGGCCAGGTCCTGAGCGTGGATGGAGGTCGATGATGGCGTCTTTCTTCACAGACCGGCGGTACGCCGGACATCGCATCGCTGTGCTCCTGACCGTAGCGGCGATCTGGGGCCTTCTTCTGGCGCCTGAGGAGCGCACCATGGGCGTGACCATCAGGCCCGTCTACCTGCACGTCGCCGCTACGGTAGCCGGCATGATGCTCCTCTACCTCGCTGGGGCGCTCGGCCTGATCCGCACCGCGGGGCTGGCTCCCCGCAGCGAGCCTTGGGTCCGCCGTTTCTGGGCTGCCGGCACAATCATGTTCGGACTGGGCTACGGGCTCAGTCTCCTCGCCGCCCATGTCGCGTGGGGAGGCATCTTCTGGGCCGAACCCAGGGTGCGGGCTTCGTTCGGCGTCCTGGCCGTCGGGATGCTGACATGGGCGGTAGCACCCCGGATCACCGAGAGAGCAGGCGGTCATCTGCTGTGGCCCGCTGCGCTGGCGGGGATGATCACGATGTTGGCGACCGCTCCGAGGGTGATCCACCCCGAGAGTCCCATTCAGGACGTCACGCCGATGAATATCAAGGCAACGTTCTACGGACTCACCGCGGTTATGCTGCTTGTAGGATGGAGCTTGGTGCAGATGCTGTCCGGAGAGGCTACAACTCCAGACCACCAAGAGGATCGAACCCCTTGAAGCCCTGCCCCGGCTGGGGGTCTTCCGCAGGAGTGCGAACGTAGCCGGTGCTCGTTCGCGTGATGCGACGTTGGGCGACCAGCGCTTCGAGCACCAGCTCGCAGGCGGCCACGCGATTCCCCGAGCTGGCGCCGCGGGGTGCCAGGCCCACGTGCTCGACGAGGGCCAACAGCCCCGGCACAGTCTCGAAGCCCTGAACACAGGCCTCTGTAGCAGCGCCCTCCCCGACCTGCAGCGCGCCTCCCGTCTCGAAGTACTCGACGATATCCTCCACGTCGGCGCCTCCTGCCCGGTTCGTGAAGACCTGCGATGCAGCGCCCTGTATCAACTCACGAGCGATCTTGTCGTGCCCGTGCAGCTCACCCTCGTACTCGAGCTCGATCTTGCCCGTCATCGCCGGGAGAGCCGCGTAGAGATCCGTGATGCGCGGCACGGTGATCTCCTCTCCGTGCCGCAGGGCCCGGCGCTCGGCGCTCGACACGACTGTCTCCATCGTCGCGATCGGCATACGCTGGCTCACGCCGGACCGGTGATCGATGCGCTTGTCCGTCCTCGCGAGGAAGGCGATCGCCTCCACGGTCTCGGCAATGAAGTCGGGGATCTCTGCCGTTATGCCACTGCGATCCACCCAGGCCTCCTGCCGAGTGATGTCGATTCCAATCTGAATGTCCTCGGGGTAGTGGGTGCGGATCTCGGCTCCGATTCGGTCCTTCAGCGGCGTGATGATCTTGCCGCGGGCCGTGTAGTCTTCGGGATTCGCAGTGAACACCATCATGACGTTGAGGCTCAGTCTGATGGGATAGCCCTTGATCTGGACGTCCCCCTCCTGGAGCACGTTGAAGAGTCCGACTTGGATCTTGCCCGCGAGATCCGGGAGCTCGTTGATGGCGAATATCCCGCGGTTCGCCCGTGGCAGGAGCCCATAGTGGATCGTGAGTTCGTCTCCGAGGATGTGCCCACCCCGTGCCGCCTTGATGGGGTCGACGTCACCGATCATGTCGGCGATGGTCACGTCGGGAGTTGCGAGCTTCTCCACGTACCGGTGGTCTCGGTCCACCCACGCGACCGGAGCCTCGTCGCCACGTTCATCCAGCAGTTGTCGTCCGTACTTCGACATGGGACGCATGGGGTCATCATTCACTTCGCTGCCGGCCAAGATCGGAATCGCATCATCCAGGAGCGACGTCAGCTGCCGCAGGATCCGACTCTTGGCCTGGCCGCGAAGCCCGAGAAGAATGAAGTCATGGCGGGCGAGGACGGCATTCACGATCTGCGGCTCCACCGTGTCTCCGTACCCTCGGACACCAGGAAAGAGAGTTTCTCCGGTGCGCAGCTTTCGAACGAGGTTCTCCCGCATCTCGTCCTTTACCGGGCGCGACTGGTAGCCGGCTGACTTCAGTTCACCGACTGTCTTGGGACGGGGCTCGCTCACAGGGACCTCCAACCTCGGGATGCTTGGACGAAAGGAGGTCTACGCCGGTGGCGCCGGTGCGGTTCCGAAGGCTAGTCTTGAAGGTATGGACACACATGACATGATCAGGCTCCTGGTAGCCGTGTACTTGGTGGGTGCCCTGGTGGTCTTTGGGCGCCTGGTGGTGGACAAGGTATCCTTTGTCCGCCGGGGTCTGCCCGACGATCGCAGCGACCGCATCGGCCGGCGCATCTGGATCTTCTTCTCGGAGGTCATAGGCCAGAGTCGAGTCCGGGAGCGGCTTACGGCCGGTTGGGCCCACGCACTGGTCTTTTGGGGATTCCTCGTCTTCGCGGTGTCCACGGTCGACCTGCTTTGGCGGCTCGCCGTGGAGGGTGAGGGCTTTCTTCACGGACCCTTGGGCGCAGTTCCACCGGTGGTCGACACCTTCGCGTTTCTGATCCTCTTCGGGCTTCTGGTTCTGGGCGTGCGCAGATACGTCGTCAGGCCCTCGTATCTCACCTACCACAGCATCGAGTCCGCCATCGTCCTGGGCATCATCGCCGTGATCGCCCTCACCCATCTCGGTGAGCGCTATCTCGATGGTCTGACGTCAGTGTATTTCGGGTATGCCCACCTCGCCGTGGCCTTCTCGTTCCTGGCGTATGTGCCGACCTCGAAGCACTTCCATATCCTCGGCGCGCCCTTCAACGCGGTGCTTCAGCAGCTCGAAGACCATCAGAAGATGGACTTCATGGACCTCGAGGCCGAGCTCGACTTCGAGGCCGGCGAGTCGTATGGCGTGAACCGTTTGGCCGACTTTGCCTGGACCGATCGGCTGGACCTGTTGACGTGTATCGAGTGCGGGCGCTGTCAGGAGGCGTGTCCTGCCCATGTGACGGGAAAGCTTCTCAGTCCCAGAGACTTCATCATCGATCTGAAGTACCACGCCAAGGGCCATGTACCTCCCGGAGCGCAGGCTGAGGTCGCGCGGCAGGCTTTCGCCGAGGCGGGTGGGAGCGTCGACGGCATGGACCTTGAGCAGCAGCCTCTGGTCGATCACGTGATCGCCAAGCAGACGCTCTTCGAATGCACGACCTGCATGGCCTGCGTCGCCGCCTGTCCTGTCGATATCGACCACATGTCCATGCTCCTCAACCTGCGGCGCTACCAGGTCCTGGACGTGGGCGACATCGAGCCGGAGTACCAGAAGGTCTTCACCAACATGGAGCGCTCCGGCGACCCGTGGGGATACGGCGAGCACACCAAGGGAGAGAATCTGGCCAAGATGGGAGATCCGCCGGTGGCGGCAGCGGGAGACGACTTCGAACTCCTCTTCTGGGTGGGCTGCTGGGGCCTCTACGACGACCGCAGCGTCGAGACCACTCGGGCTACGCTCAAGGTGCTCGACCACTACGGCGTGGACTATCGCATCCTGGGCGACACCGAGGTCTGCTGCGGGGAGAACTACCGCCGAATGGGCAACGAGCTGCAGTTCCAGATGAACGCCCAGACGAATCTCGAACTCTTCGGAAGTGTGTCGTTCAAGCGCCTCATGGTCACGAACCCGCACTGCCATCAGGTCTTTGGAAAGGACTACAAGGACTTCGTGCCGGAGGGGTGGGACGGTCTTCCCTTCGAAGTGGTGAGCGTGGAGCAGGAGGTGGCCCGACTGGTGCGGTGGCAGGGGTCGCCCAAGAAGGCCGACATCGGCAGAGTCGCCTATCACGACTCGTGCATGTATGGCCGCTACAACGGCATCTACGAGGAGCAGCGCGCCCTGGTTCAGGCTGGCGGCGGGAAGCTCGTCGAATTGCCACGCAACCGTGAAGACTCATTCTGCTGCGGTGCGGGCGGCGGCAACTTCTGGCGCGAAGAGCCGGAACCGAGGGTCTCATGGAACCGGGGGGCAGAGATCATGGAGAGCGAGGCGCCTACGCTCGCTGTCTCATGCCCGTTCTGTCTGGCCATGCTCGAGGACGGCCTCAAGGCGCAGGAAGGGTTCGAGGAGCGGCCCGTGAAGGTAAAGCATGTCGTGGAGCTCATCGCCGACGCGATCGACGAGACAGGCTAACGTAAGGGGGCGGCCGGCCTCAGGCCGGGCCCCGCGGGCGGGGGTTTGCGGGGGAGTTCGTCCCTTCAATTGTTTGATTAGTAAGGGAGTCCCCCCCCCCCGGGTCCGGTTGACCAGGTCGAAGGAGGCTACGACCCCGAACCCTGTGAAGCGTCCTGATCTGCGTCTGTGACCGATGGCCTGGTGGTCATGGGGAGAGTCGTGGTCTCCCGAAGCCACAGGGCGATTTCGGGTGGCAGCAGAGGTGAGTGGCTGAGGTCCTCCACCTGGGCGGCATAGGTGGCGACGACGATAAGGTCCCCCCTCCGCTCTGCTAGCCAGGCCGCGTGAAGGAGCGATTCAGCCGCCGCGAGAACGTCGCCTGTGCGCAACGCGTAGATGGCCGCCTTCCGCATGGTGTTTTCCGCTTCCGCCTCGTCTCCCGAGTGGAAGAACAGATGGGCTGACCTGATGATCGAGGGCAGAATCTCAGGATCGCCGCACGGACGAAGCTCGGACGATCGTAGATGCAGGATTGCCGCCCGGCGTTGATCTTCGGAGTCCAGCGACATCTCGATGTTGTGCGCCTGGCTGTGCAGGTCGATAGCGCGCTGGAGTTGTGGATCGGGAATAGGTTGGTGCGCGTGGGTGGCTTGTGCACACACCGACAAAGGGCTGGCGACCCACGCGATCCCGAGTAGAAGGAACCTGAGCGAATCGATGTTCATGGGACGGTTGGTTGATGGTGGAAGGCACAGGCAGGAAGACGTTGACCAACGTTGCACACAGGCGTCAATCCATCTTCAAACTCCGATCCAGGAGAGCGACGTCACCGCCCTGTCCAACGCTTTTGCACCCCGAAAGTCCTTGGATTTCGAGGGCGTGAGGTAATACTATGGGAAACCGGCTGGGCGAGACTCTCCTTGAATTCTCCCCCGAAGCGAGAATCGGGCGCTCTTGCCGAGCCCTGTGCCAATAGAGACGGGGCCTCGTGGGTCAAGCGGACCGAGTACTGGCGATGCGAACTCAGAGTGAAGTCCGGCACCCTGGGGCAGTGAAGTCCGGCACCCTGGGGCAGTGAAGTCCCGCACCCTGGGGTAGTGAAGCCCCGCACTTGGGGTAGTGGAGCCCCGCACTTGGGGTTTGTTGGAGGGGAATGCGTTGTTGCTGCGACTGAGAACCCTCGGGTCCGTGGCCGCATATGCAGAGGGCCACCCGGGACTCCTCTGCACCGTGACCCAGCCGAAGCGAATTGCGCTTCTGGTGTACCTCGGCTGCGCGGAGGTACGCCGCCGTGATACCGTGCTCGGGGTGTTTTGGCCGGACTTGGACGCGAAGCATGCCGGGGCCGCTTTGAGTCGGGCTCTGTACTACCTCCGGAACCGGCTGGGTCCCGATGTCATCCGATCGATCGGTCAGGGTGGTCTTGCCGTGGGGGAGAACGTCTGGATGGATCTGTGCGCCTTCCGCGATGCGGTGGCACAAGGGAGGTTTGAGGCCGCACTCGAACTCTACCGGGGTGAGTTCCTGGAAGGGCTGCACTTCTCCAAGGGGCGGGAGTTCGACCGGTGGCTCGAGCGCGAGCGGCGGGCCGCCCACCTCCTCGCGGAAGATGCCGCAGCCCGATTGACCGCCAGCGCCAGGGAGTCGGGTTGTCTACGCGAGGCGGTCTCCTGGGCTCGGCGTGGCTCAGATCTGTCTCCCCTCAGCGAGAGTGCGGCATGCTCGCTGGCTCAACTCTTGGCGGACGCCGGCAATCGTGCCGAGGCGCTGTCCACGCTGCGAGAGTGCGCCGCGCGGATGCGAACAGAGATGGACCTGGAGCCCTCGACGATGCTCACCGACATGATGGATGGCATTCGGTCTCGCTCCCGGGAAGCCTGAGGACTGGTCTGTCGGCTCGCGATGTCCCGAACCGCCCGCGTCCGTGCGGGGTGGGCCCATGAGCCCTCCGCTCCACTACGTTTCAGCCTCTCGATTCGTTGAGCAGCCGACCGGGGAGGTGCCTTGAAGGAACTGGATCGCGTCGTCGTCTGGGGGGCTGGTGCGATGGGCGGATCGGTAGGTGCGTGGCTCTGCAGGGCTGGGCACGAGGTCCTGTTCGTGGATTCGGACGAGGAGCACGTCGCGGCGATACGCGATCGGGGCTTGCGCATCACGGGACCGGTCGCCGAGTTCACGGCCAGGTGCGAGGTAGTCACACCGGATGCCGTCCGCCCAGGTGTTCACACGGTCCTGCTTTGTGTCAAAGCTCACCACTCTTCGGGTGCGCTGGCGGACATCGCGCCGCTCCTGGGAGATGAGGGTTTCGTGGTCTCCGTGCAGAATGGACTCAATGAACGCGTCATCGCGGAGGCTGTGGGCCTGCAGAGGACGATCGGGTGTTTCGTGAACTTCGGTGCCGACGTGATCGAGCCGGGCGTCGTGATGTGCGGCAACCGGGGCGCCGTGGTGGTGGGTGAGCTTGACGGCGCCGAAACCCAACGCATTCGGGGCGTTCACCGCCTGTTCCGGGACTTCGATCCAGATTCCGTCCTCACCGACAACATCTGGGGCTACCTGTGGGGGAAACTCGCCTACGGTGCGATTCTCTTCGCGACCGCCCTCACAGATGCGTCCATCGCCGATGTGTTGGACTCCCGGGAGCACCGCCCGGTGCTGGTCCAGCTCGGCCGTGAAGTCATGCGCGTCGCGGTCGTCAGGGGAGTTCGCCCGGAGCCCTTCGACGGCTTCGATCCGGCGGCGTTCCACCCAGATGCCCCCGAGGATCTCGCGTACGAAAGCCTCGATCGTCTCGTTGCGTTCAATCGGGCCTCTGCGAAGTCTCACTCCGGGGTGTGGCGGGATCTAGCGGTGAGACGGAGGAAGACCGAGGTCGACGCACAGATAGCGCCCATTTCGGAACTGGGTCGAGAGGTGGGCGCAGCCACCCCGCTCACGGAACGACTGGTGCGACTGATTCACGACGTGGAGGGAGGACGAAGGGGCCAGAGCTGGGAGACGCTGAGGGCCCTCTCGTTGTAGAGCCTGTGCTTCTCGATGCCCGGGGCGACCCTTCCGTCAGCGCACACTGTCCAGTTCGAGCACGACACCTCCCGGGTACTCGATGCTTCCCCCGAGCTGAAGAACCATCGGCATTCCATCGATGTAGTCCGCGGCTCGGTCGATGCGATGGTCCCGGAGCTCGATGATGGTGACGCCGTTGAGCAAGATCTCTCTTCCCGTGGCCTGCGGGAACCTCCGATCGATCGGCCGGTCGTGGATCACCGAGAGCACCCACTCGGCGGTGGCCCCGGTCTCCGACGCGTGCACCTGGGTGACGTTCATGTAGATGCCTGTCCCCCAGGTGTGCACGTGTGTCAGATAGGAAGCGATTTCCTCCATGCCACGGTACTGGGTCTGGTTCTGGAAATCGTCGTAGACCGCGGTCGGCCAGAACAGATCGAGGACGACGGCTGTGTCTGCCGTCTCCCAAACGGAGAGCATGGTCCGGACCACGGACTCGCTCTCCAGGACATCCCCATCACGTGTGTTGCCGCACCCGGACTGGCAGAGGGTCATGAAGGCCAGCATCAATCCGGCGAGTCGCATATGCTCCTCCTCTACCGCGCCGGGCGGCGCTCGAACAGACCGTCCATGATCGTCTCCCAGCCGCCACCGGAAGGCTTCATCAGTGTCCACGTGTAGTGGTCCGGATCCGTGAACACCCAGGTCTCACGCAGCGGCGGGTCTTCGGCCGCCGGCCCGTACGCGTAGAGATCGAAGGCCAGCGTGTCGCCACGGAAATGTACCGTGGACTCGAAGAAGTCCAGGCCCATGTCGATGGCCACACCGTATCCCTTCACCGCGTCCTCTCCGGGGTGATACATGAACGTCAACTCGGAGACACGCTTGGTACTGTCGGGAGTCACGACGAAGGACGTGGCGCGGAGCGATTGCCTGCCGACTCCCCAGGAGAAGCTGTGGTAGCTGTCTGGACCCATGTACCAGTGTCCACCGACGAGGCGTTCGAACGGTGCCAGCCGAGGGTGGACCTCCTGAGCCTGCAGGGAGGGAGACACTCCCAGGACAAGCGGGAGCACCACGGCGACGATCCATCGGTCGAACCCAGCCCTCACGTCTCCAACTCCAGACAGACACCGGTGGGAGTGACGACCAGCTTCGGCAGCATGGCCGACACAGGTCGGCTACCCAACTCATCCAGGGCCTGGCCGGTAGAGGCGTAGGGCGCCAACTGCTCAAGCGTCTTCAACGTGGGGAATACCAAGGGGAGGTCCCCTTCGTTGTGACGCCGAAGGGCCTCGGCGGGTGTCACCCAGATGGCGTCGGTCATCTCCCGCGGATCGACGATCGGCTCCGCTCCCGGCGCCACCCTGGCAGCGAAGAAGCGGGTGTCGTAACGGCGGGGCTCTGCCTCAGGGGTGATCCAGTGGGCGACGTAGGCTACGGCTTCGCCGTCGATGCGACACCCCATGCGGTCGAGGGCCTGCGTGAACGTGATGCGGTCTTCCATCACATCGTCCCGGAGAGCGTCGACTGTCCCGGACCGGGCTGCAGTAGGAGGAGGGGAGCCGTCAGCGCGGCGTCCGACGAGGATCCCCGTCTCCTCGAACGCTTCGCGTAACGCGGCGACGTAGTAGGCCATGGCGGTCGCCTCGTCGTGCTGCAGCGAGAGCCGCTGTCCGGCAGCTTTCGTCGTGAGTCCGTCTACGCGGGAAGACAGCTCGGCATCGCCGTCCGCGCCGTCCACTCGACCTCCGGGAAACACGTAGGCGCCCGGTACGAAGCCGGCGCTCCGGCTCCTGCGTAGGAGGAGGACCTCCAGCGCGTCGATGCCGTCACGGAGAAGAACGATGGTCGCCGCCGGGCGGGGCGTGACCGGGACGCTTGGTGGATGTGCGACGCTCTCCGCGAAACCGGCCGGAAGCCGATCGAACGGAATCTCGTGATCAGGCTGCGACATGGCGGCTCGGGTGGAGGTCCGGGTGGAGGTCCGGGGCTTCAGGAGGATGACGATCCAGGCCGGGGCCAACAAGGTCCGGGTCTCGCACCCGGCTCAACGGCCCGCAGCCATGCCGTCCTTGCGCGGATCCGATCCGGCTGCCCAACCCCTCGCCAGCTTCATGATGGCCTGCGCCCCGCCGAACGCGACGCCCTCAGGATCCACGATCTCGTGCCCCAGGGCTCGCAGTCTGGCTGCTGTATCCTCCGGGAGGTTCTCGATAGCGACGCGCGTCCCTCCGAGGTGGCGGAAGCGGGGAGCGTCCACCGCCTCCTGCAGGTCCATCCCGAACTCCACGAGGTTCAGGAGCATCTGGACGTGCCCCTGGGGCTGCATCGATCCGCCCATGACTCCGAACGAGAGCCAGGGCTGGTCGTCCCTGGTGACGAAGGCCGGGATGATGGTGTGGAATGGTCGCTTCTTGGGGCCGATCTGGTTCGGGTGGCCGGCTTCCAGCGTGAAGCCCGCTCCCCTGTTCTGGAGAACGAAACCCGTGCCTGGTACGACCACGCCCGATCCGAAGTACTCGTAGATGGAGTTGATGAACGAAATCATGTTGCCGTGCCGGTCGGCCACCGTGAGATAGATCGTCTCACTCTCGGTGATGAGACGGCCCGGCTCCGCGCGCACTGCGGCGACCGTCGGGTCGATCAGGGCCGCTCTGGAGGCTACGTATTCCGGATCCAGGAGTTGTTCGGCCCGGACCTGCATGTGCTCCGGGTCGGCGACGTACTCGGCCAAGTCCGCGTAGGCGAGCTTCTTCGCCTCGACGAGCGTGTGCAGGTACTCCACCGAGTTGTGTTCCATGTCCTGCAGGTCGAAGCCCTCGAGGATCTCGAGCATCTCGAGAGCAGCCACGCCCTGGCCGGCCGGAGGCAGCTCCCAAAGCGTGTATCCCTTGTACTCTGTGAAGAGCGGCTCCACCCAGCGGACGTCTTGCTCGGCGAGGTCTTCGAGCGTGAGATAGCCTCCCAATGCGTCCAGCTCAGTAACCACCTCCTGGCCGAGCGGACCTCCGTAGAACTCGCCGATGCCGTTCGCCGCGATGCGCCGGAACGTGCGTGCGAGGTCCGGGTTGGAGAACCACTCGCCCGCGGCGGGTGCGCGCCCATCGTCGAGCAGGAAGGTGGCTGCCGCGCCCGGGTCGCGCCGGAGTACCTCGACTGTGTTGCCCCAGTCCCGCGCGATGATGGGGGTGACGGGAAACCCCCCCTCGGCGATCCCGATGGCCGGCTGAAGGACCTCGGCCAGAGTCATGCTGCCGTACTCTTCGATGAGCGCACTCCACCCGGAAAGGGCCCCGGGAACAGTGACCGAACGCGGCCCGCGATACGGCACTCGGTCCTCGCCAGCGTCGAGCAGTGCCTGGGCCGAAACCCGCGAGCCCGACCGTCCGGATGCGTCCAATCCCACCAGTCGTCCTTCTTCGGCGGACCAGAGGATCGCGAACATGTCTCCGCCCATGCCCGTCATGTACGGCTCGGTCACGTTCAGCACCGCTGCGGCGGCGACGGCCGCGTCGATGGCATTCCCTCCGGCCTCGAGAATCTGCAGGGCTGCCCCGGTCGCGAGAGGTTGGCTCGTGGCCGCGGCCCCTCGAGGCGCGTACACGGTCGATCGCCCCGAACGGGTGGCCGGGCTCGTCACCTGGGCCGCTGCAGGTGAAGTGAGGCACAGCAGTGCGAAAGCGAGCAGACGGTGCCGCATGTGAATTCCCCAAGTTGCGTTGGATCGGGCAGCAGCGAGGTGTTCAGCCTTCGCGTTCCAGTATGGAGACCGTGCCCGAGAATATGCTCTGGAGCTTCTCGACTTCCTCGCGGGGGCAGTCGGGTTGGCCCCAGTGGATGGGTACCAGGATCGACGCCCCGCACGCGTCCGCCGCGCGAGCGGCGTCCTCAACTCCCATGGTGTAGTGGCCGCCGCAGGGAAGAAACGCCACGTCACACCGGATGCCGAACATCGATGGAAGGAAGTCCGTGTCCCCGGCGTGGTAGTAGGTAACGTCTCCGATGGTGAAGACGTAGCCGAGCCACCCGTCCTCCGGCGTGTGGAATTTCTTGTCCAGGTTGTGGGCCGGGACGGCCAGGATGTCAAAGCCGTCGAGCTGGAGCATGTCACCTGGACGCATGAAGTGGTCGGCATCTCCGAGCTGCTTCTTCATGGTCGACGGAGCTACGACCACGGTGTCCTCCTGGCGAGCCAGGTCGATGCCAGCCTCGGAGAAGTTGTCGTAGTGAGGGTGCGTGAGGAGGATGAAGTCCGCCTTCGCGTCATGTTCGACAGGCATGGGGTCGACATGGATTTCGACACCCGCGCGGCGAACACGGACCGAGGATCCGCGCAGCCAACTGATGCCGGCAAGCATATCGCTCATCAAGACTCCATCGGGGCCAGTTAGACTCACACATTGAACGTTACGGCTCCACTCCCAGCAGGAACAGAGTGGGATAAGCTGCCCCGAGACAGGCCCGAGGCGAGTATGAACCCACCGGGTGCCCACGCAGCCCTGGCGTCCCGGCGGTGCCTTAGCCAAGATCCCATCGAGGCCTGCGCCACTTTGGCAGGGATTCCTGCTGATCCGGCGGATCTTCCGCTGAGGTGGGTGGCAAGGATCCTGCAATGGCGTTCGGAGGCCGCGCCGCTGCTGGGCACCCCTGTCCGAAGAAGCCAACCGTCGTAGCGACGGAAACCGATAGAGAGGAACACATGGGCGAGCGATTCACCCTACCTGTACTGCCGCTCCGCGACACCGTGGTCTATCCGGGCGTCGCCGTACCCATTTCCGCGGGACGGTCCGGGACGGTCGAAGCGGTGCAGCAGGCCCTCGACGGGGACCGCAGACTGTTTGCAGTCGCCCAGAGGGAGAACGTCGACGACCCCGTCCCCGACGTGCTGTACAAGGTCGGGACCGTCGTGCGGATCATTCAGACCCACCGGGTGCGGGGCGGCGTTCAGCTCCTGGTCCAGGGAGAAGGCAGGGCGCAGGCTGTGTCCTACCAAGACGACGGCCAGGACATGCTGCACGCCGTTCTTCTGCCCATGGACAGGATCAAGCCGAGTAACGAGGAAGACCCCGCGTTCCAGGCGCTCGATCGAGAACTCAGGGACAGGGCTGCGGAGCTCGGGACACGCCGGGGAGTGCCCGCCGAGGCGCTCAACCAGCTGATCCAGGGAGTCGATGAGCCCGGCGCGTTCGCCGACCTGGTCGCCTTCTATCTCGAACTACCGACGGAGGACAAGCAGGAACTCCTGGAGGCGCTCGACGACGAGCAGCGCATGCGAGACGCGCTGGTGGCGGTGGAGCGAGAGTTGGCTCGCATCAACGCTCAGGAGGACATCCAGGCAAAGGTCCAGTCCGAACTGGGCGAGCGGCAGCGGGAGATGCTGCTGCGCGAGCAGCTGAAGGCGATCCAGAAGGAGTTGGGCGACGAGGAAGAGCGCGACGACGTCGAGGAGATGCGCCAGCGTATCGAGGAACTGGACCTGAACGAAGATCAGCGAACCGAGGTGGCCCGTGAGCTGCGGCGGTTGGAGCGCACGAGCCCGCAGTCCGCGGAGTATCAGGTCATCCGGACGTTCCTGGAGTGGGTGACCGAGATGCCGTGGAACGAGCGCAGCGAGGACAAGATCGATCTTGCCAGGGCTGAGGAGATCCTGCAGGAGGACCATCACGGTCTGGACGATGTCAAAGACCGCATTCTCGAGTTCCTGGCCGTGCGGAAGCTGCAACTCGATCGCGCTGCCGTGGAGGAGGCCGAAGAGGCGGGTGATGCCGAGGACTCAGAAGAGGCCGGAGAGGACGGAGAGATCTCCGCGGAGGACATCCACCACTCCGGTAGGGGTCCGATCCTGCTCTTCCTCGGTCCTCCGGGTGTGGGGAAGACCTCCATCGCCCAATCCATTGCGCGGTCGCTGGGGCGCAAGTACGTCCGCATCTCACTGGGCGGCGCCCGCGACGAGGCCGATATCCGCGGCCACCGGCGCACCTATGTGGGAGCCATGCCCGGCCGGATCATCCAGGGCATGCGGCAGGCGAAGAGCAAGAATCCCGTCTTCCTGCTCGACGAGGTCGACAAGCTGGGGGTGTCGTTCCAAGGAGATCCGAGTTCGGCGCTGCTCGAGGTGTTGGATCCCGCCCAGAATTCGACCTTCGTGGACCACTACCTCGGGATCTCGTTCGATCTCTCGGAGGTGCTCTTCATCGCGACGGCCAACTACCTCGACCGCATTCCGGGTCCGCTGCTGGACCGCATGGAGCGGGTCGACTTCGCAGGATACACCGAGGCCGAAAAGCTCCAGATAGCGAAGCGGTATCTCCTTCCCAGGCAGCGGCGGGAAAACAGCCTGGAGGAGGAGGAGTTGAAGATGACGGACGAGGCGGTCCTCACCGTCATCCAGAACTACACCCGCGAAGCGGGAGTGAGGCAGCTCGAGCGGGAGGTCGGCAAATTCGCACGGAAGGTGGCCCGCAGGGTCGCGGCCGGCGAGATCCAGCAGATAGAGGCGACTGCGGACGACGTCCGTGACGTGCTCGGCAGGCCTCGTGTGCACCCCGAGGTCATGGCCGAGGAAGATGTCGTCGGCGTCTCAACCGGCATGTTCTACACCCCCATGGGTGGCGACATCATGTTCGTCGAGGCCAGCGTGATGCCGGGGGACGGGGGCTTCGTCCTGACGGGGCAGCTGGGTGACGTCATGAAGGAGTCGGGACGAGCCGCGCTCTCGTATGCCAAGGCCCACTGGGGTGAGCTCGGCATCACCGAGGCTGATCTCAAGGGGCGGGAGGTCCACATCCACGTGCCCGCGGGAGCCATTCCCAAGGATGGACCCTCGGCTGGGATCACGATGGCGACTTCGCTCATCTCTGCGCTGTCCGGGCGGAAGGTCCGCCGCGACGTAGCGATGACCGGAGAGCTCACGCTGACCGGACGGGTGCTGCCCATCGGCGGTCTCAAGGAAAAGGTTCTGGGCGCGGTGCGGGCCGGCATCTCGGAGATCATTCTTCCCAAGGACAACGCCGCGGATATCGAAGACCTTCCCGCAGACGTCCAGGAGTCCCTGGAGTTCCATTTGGCGGAGACGCTGGACGATGTCATGGCGGTGGCTCTCGTGGAGTTGGGGGCGCCCAAGCGGGCAAGAAAGAAGAAGGCCGCACCCAGCAAAGAGGCCGCACCCAGCAAGAAAGCCGCGCCCAGCAAGAAAGCCGCGCCCAGGAAAAAGGGCGCCAAGAAGGCCGGCAGTACCGGCTCGGGCTCGTGAGGAAGAGATTGCTCCGGCGCGTGAAGGCTGCGCCGGTTCTACTCATGGTGGGCGCTGCCTTCGTGGTGCTCGGCGCTGGAGCGTGCGGTTCCTCCACCGCTCCGGAGAACGCTCCGGCCAATCACACCGACTTCAAGGGCGGGGCCGCCCACGCACCCGGCGCGAATGACGCGACCAACAATTGCGTCGAATGCCACGGAGCCGATCTGCGCGGCGGGACGAACGGTGAGCCGTCGTGCTTCACCTGCCACGGCAAGGAGTGGGGATAGCGGCCTAGGTAACCTCGATCCTGCCGGGCTCGCCCTCCGTCACCTCTCCGATCACGACAGCGACCGGGGACTTCCCATCCAGTTCCTCCAGGAGCTCCGCCACTCCGTCCTGGGGAGTGCTGATGAGCAGGCCTCCGGAGGTCTGGGCGTCATTCAGGAGAACCCGGAAGTCGTCCGGGACGCCCTTGGCCCAGGTCACATGTCGGAACAGGTCGCCCTGGTTGCGGCCTGTACCCCCGGGTACGTGTCCCTCCGCCGCCAGGGCCCCCACTTCCGGGAGCAGCGGCACGTCCGCTGCCGTCAGTCGAGCCGAGACTCCCGACGCTTCGAGCATGCTGTGCAGGTGTCCCAGCAGGCCGAAGCCCGTGACGTCGGTGGCCGCATGGGCTCCAGCGCAGCCCATGGCCTCTGCCGCACCCCGGTTGAGCGTGGTCATGACGTCGACCGCCAGCTCGATCAAGTCGGGCGGGGCCGCGTCCGCCTTGATGGCGGTGGTGATGATGCCCGTCCCGATCGGTTTGGTGAGGACCAAGGCATCGCCAGGCCGGGCGCCGGCGTTCGTCAGCAGACAGTCGGGGTGGACCTCGCCAACCGCGACCATGCCGAACTTGGGCTCCGCATCGTCTACGGAGTGACCGCCGAGAACGGCGATGCCGGCGTCACGACACACAGTCCCACCGCCTTTCAGTATCTCCTCGAGCAGGCCCTCGTGCAGAAGCTTACGCGGAAAGCCGACCAGGTTGAGTCCGAAGAGGGGGCGGGCTCCCATCGCATAGATGTCCGACAGGGCGTTCGCGGCTGCGATCCGACCGAAATCGAATGGGTCATCGACGATCGGGGTGAAGAAGTCCGCAGTGACGACGAGGGCTCGGTCCGAGGAGACCAGATACACCGCGGCATCGTCCCCCGTCGTCGCTCCGACGAGGGCTTTGGGGTCGTCCGTGGGGATCAGGTGACGCAGAACCTGCGCCAGCTCGGACATTCCGAGCTTACATGCTCACCCGGCGCCGTGGCTGAGATGGGAGAGACGAATTCTTCCCCGCTCGTCGCGCGGCGGGTCGACCCATCGCTTCTCCCTCGACTCGTCGGACATTCATTCCTTCGGTTGGTGTGGTTGGCCTGAGTCGTGAGGCTACAGGGCTCCGCGCACGGAGGCCAGAGGGGGCACTTCAGTTCGGTGGCCGACGTCCGTATCGGAGTACGATCGCCACGGAGCGATGGCGGACCTTACCGGTCGCGTCGGGGAAGGCATTCGTGAGTCCCTCGTCGCGGCGGAGCTCGACCCGGAAGGAGTTGCCGGACCGCAGGCGCGCCTCGATTCCTGCGCCGAGCGCGACGCCGAAGGCTTGCGGGGCAGCCCGTCGGTACACTTCGGCGAGTTCCCCGCCCGCCCGGGTTCGAACGTGGAAGTCGACCAGGGGGCCGGCATACGAGTAGAGCTGCAGAAGGCCCAGGCTTGCTCGGACCTTCGGGAGCACTGCGAACGTGACATAATCCGCTTCGGCCTCGGCTACGAAGTCTCCGATGGGAACCGCGCCCCCGCGCTGCACCAGGTACGCCTCTGCCAGGATGTCGAACCAGGGCTTCTGGGTGCCGACGTCGAGGAACAGTCCGCCCATCAGTCCGGATCGAGCCTCGGTCGGGCCCTCCCGTGCGATGACCTGTCTCGCTTCCACCCATCCGGCGAACGCTCCGACCGTTCGGGCACCCTGGGCCTGGGCGCTGCCGGCCCATCCGAAGACAAGGGCGGAAACAAGAAGAACGGAGAGTGTACGCAAGGAGCGCCGCCTGCTGGAGGAGTCCGGAGGGGAATCTAGATTCGCCGGCAGACAGTGGCGAGGAAGCAGCGATCGACGGAGAGTCACGATGAGACCAGAGTCCGCCAGGCAACTCTTTGCCGAGGAGGTCCGAAGGCCGGAGGCCGATATCGGGCTTGCCCGGGCGGCGCTGCTGGTGGCTTGTGAGGAATACCCTCAACTGCCCGTGGATCTCTATCTCGCCCGCCTGGATCAACTCGCGGAGGAGGTGAAGGATCGCCTTTCGGACGAGAGCGCGCCTCTGGTGGTGCTGGGTGAACTGACCGACACCCTGCACCGGCGCCGCAAGCTTCGAGGGAATCAGGACGCCTACCACGATCCGAGGAACTCGTTTCTGAACGACGTGCTGGATCGGGGCGTCGGGATTCCGTTGACCTTGTCCATCGTCTTCCTCGAGGTGGGATGGCGCTTGGGCCTGCCCCTGGAGGGCGTGAACTTCCCGGGACACTTCCTGGTCCGCTTTCAGGGCGACGCGCTCAACCTTCTCATCGATCCATTCGACTCGGGGAACACGCGATTCGAGGATCAGGCGCAGGAGCTGCTCGACAGGGTGTACGGTGGAGGTGTCAGAATCCAGGACGCGTACCTCCAGAGCGCCGATCGTCGCCAGATGCTCATGCGCCTGCTCGGAAACCTCAAGGGCGTGTACGTGAACGTGAGTGACTACCCCCGGGCTCTCGCGGCGGTGGAGCGGATTCTGCTCATCGATCCGGGGGCCGCCGGTGAATTGCGGGCGCGGGGCGTGCTCCTCGCCAAGGTCGGGCGCACCGCCGAGGCGCTCGATCAGTTCGAGGATTATCTCGAGATGAAGCCCGACCCCGAGGAGGCGGCTCAGATTCGAGCGATGGTGGAGAACCTTCGCCGGCATGGCACGGGCGACGGAGACGACACCGCTGAGGACTTCGAGCTATGAGCGACGGATACGTATCTCCCCTCATGGATCTGGTCGTGGGGGTCGGTGGGGTGGAAGCGGACTATCACGGCATTCGCGTGGTGCGGCATTGCGGCGACCCGGCCGCAGAGTACCGGGCCGCGACCGAGACCGCCGCGGTATTCGATCGCAGTCACAGGACTCGGTTGTCCGTGACGGGACGTGCCCCGGCTCAGATGCTGACGGGCGTACTCACGGGGACCATGCCCGAAGCACCCACGCCCGCGGTGGACGGAGTCATCGCGGGGCGCGCGACATATCACTGCGTCCTGACCCCCAAGGGCAAGATGGTCTCGGATCTCTGGTGCAGTCAGCTGGGAGCCGGGGAGGAAGGTGGGCTCCTGTTGGACGTGCCGGTCGCCGGACGGGAGGGGCTGATGGCCCACTTCTCGAGATATCTTCCACCGCGCTTTGCCGCCGTGGAAGACGTGTCGGCCAAGACAGCCGCGATCAGTGTGGTCGGTCCGGACGCGCCGGCCCTGCTCTCCAAGTTCGCGCTGGGCCTCAGACAGAACCCCTCGGACCTCGCCCACCTCGAGGAGGGTGAGTGGCGAGTCGCGGGGCAGAAGGCCGAGGACGGGCTCATGGTGCAGCGCACTGCGGACGTGTGGCCTCTCGCCTACACCGTCTACGGCCCCGTGGCTGCGCTGGTGGCGATGTGGAAGATGCTCGTCGGGGACGGGGCCGTGCCTGCCGGGCTGGCGGTCTGGTCGACGCTGAGGGTCGAGGGAGGGCGTCCGGTGTTCGGGACCGACATGGACGAGAACACCATCCCCACCGAAGCCGGCATCGAGGACAGGGCGATCGACCATGCCAAGGGGTGCTACACGGGACAGGAGGTCATCGTCCGCATCCGTGATCGAGGTCACGTGAATCGGCACCTCCGCCAACTCCACCTCGGCGAAGTCACGGCCCCGGCCAAGGGGGCGGAGCTCTTCGAGGTCGGGGCGGATGACGAGGCGAAGCCGGTCGGCCATGTCACGTCGGCGGTCGAGTCCCCGCGCTTCGGAGAGGTCGTCGCGCTTGGGTATGTGAAGCGAGGGATCGAAGGGGACATCGAGGTGCGTTGACACCCTCCTCCCCGCCCCCCACGATCACATCGCAATTCAGGTGAATCCCTTCTCAAGGAGCACAGAATGTCTTGTGCGTCCCGACTCGTCGTTCTCGGCTTCGCGGTAGCATCGAGCGTCGCTCTTCCCGCGACCGCTGTCGCGCAGGATGCCCACGCCTCGGTCATCAACGCCCCTGACAACCCCCTACTGAGGGGTTTCTCCTGGCGCAGCATCGGGCCCGTTGGGCAGGGCGGGCGGGTCGACGACATCGCCGTCCATCCGACTGATCCGAGGATCTTCTACGTAGGCTTCGCTACGGGTGGCCTCTGGAAGACCACGAACAACGGGACGACCTTCACCCCGATCTTCGACACGTATGAGACGCATTCGGTAGGCGACATAGCCATCGCTGAGTCGAACCCGGACATCGTGTACGTGGGCACCGGCGAGGCCAACAATCGTCAGAGTTCCTCATTTGGCGCGGGTGTGTACAAGTCGACGGACGCGGGGGATTCGTTCGAGTTCGTCGGGCTCCGCGAGACGCAGAGTATTTCCCGCATGCTCGTGCACCCCAGCGACCCGAACACGGTTTGGGTAGCGGCCAACGGACACCTCTTCGGGCCGAATCCGGAGAGGGGGGTGTTCAAGACGACGGATGGAGGAGTCACCTGGACGCACGTGCTCGAGGTGGATGAGCATACCGGCGCCACCGATCTGGTGATGGACCCCTCGGACCCCGACGTCCTTCTCGCTGCGACGTACCAGAGGCGTCGGACCGCCTGCTGCTTCGTCGGCGGTGGCGAGGGAAGCGGCATCTGGTCGTCCGCCGATGGCGGAGAGAGCTGGACCCGGCTCGAGGGGAACGGGCTGCCGCGCGGTACCATGGGCCGCATCGCCCTGGCGGTGACGCCGGCCGATCCCAACGTGGTATACGCGCAGATCGAGGTGGCTGCCGACCAGGAGGGCGAACTCTCCGCCGAGGAGATGGAGGAGTGGGAACGCCTGGACGACGAGGACGAGCTTCCGCCCGATCCTCAGTACAACGGAGTGTGGAGGTCGAGCGACAAGGGTCGCACCTGGGAGTTCCGGTCGAACGAGAATGGCCGGCCCATGTACTTCAGCCAGATTAGGGTGTCTCCCGAGGACCCCGAGATCGTGTACACGGTGGATCAACGGGTGGCGAAGTCCGTTGATGGGGGGCGCACCTGGCACACCTACACCAGCTTTGGCCACGTGGATCAGCACGCGATGTGGATTGATCCCACCGACCACGATCACATACTCATCGGCAACGACGGCTCGGTGGACGTGAGCTACGACCAGGGCGAGACGTGGGAGTCGCTGCGGACCTGGGCGGTCGGCCAACCCTACCACGCATCCGTGGATATGCGCCGGCCCTACTACGTGTGTACGGGCCTGCAGGACAACGGGTCGTGGTGCGGCCCCAGTTCCGTGCGCTCCGGCGGCATACTTCCACAGGATTGGTACGGTGTGGGTGGCGGCGATGGATTCTACACGGCCGTCGATCCGACCGACCCCGACATGGTCTACTCGGAGTCGCAGAACGGCAATGTCCGCCGTGTCGATCTTGCCACGGGCGAGCAGCGCAGTATCAGACCCCGCATGGCATCCAACCGGGGACCCGGCAACATCCAGCCCGAGCCCGACGACGGCACGCGGATCCGTTGGAACTGGAACACACCCTTCATGCTGTCACACCACAACCCGCAGACCATCTATGTGGGCGGTAACAGGCTCTTCATTTCCAGGGATCGCGGAGACACCTGGACCATGACGCCGGACCTCTCGAAGGACCTGGACCGGGACGACATCCGCCTCATGGGCGTGAAGAACGACCTGCCGCGGTGCAGCCAGATTTCCACGCGCGGGCAGGAGTGCATCCTGTCGCGCAACGACGGGGTGAGCATGTGGGGCGCCGCGGTGACGGTGGCCGAGTCGCCTATCGTTCCGGGTGTGCTCTGGGTGGGCACCGATGACGGCAACATCCAGGTGAGCCGCGACGGCGGCACCACGTGGAGGGAGGTCAGCAGGAACCTGCCGGGCGGCACCACGCAGTATTACGTATCGCGGGTGGAGGCGTCGTACCACGACCCTGCCACCGCGTATGTGTCCATCGACGGGCACAAGTCCGGTGATCTCCGCCCGTACGTCTATGTCACCCGCGATTATGGTGCGAACTGGAGTGACATCACCGGCGACCTTCCCCAATACGGCAACGTCAACACGGTGAGGCAGGACCCGAGGAACTCGAGCATCCTCTACGTGGGCACAGAGTTCGGGTTCTTCATTTCCGGGGCCGAGGGAGAGTGGGTCGAGTTCATGCCCAACCTGCCCACCGTGCGCATCGATGACGTTCTGGTGCACCCCCGGGACAACGATCTGGTCTTGGCCACGCACGGTCGCAGCGTCTATGTCATGGACGACATCACGGCCCTGCAGCAGTACACGGAGGAGACGCTCAGCATGCCTGCGCGCCTGTTCGAGCCCCGGGAGGCCGTCCAGTGGAAACGCGATGCCCGCACTTCACGGGCCGTTCCCGGAGACAAGAACTGGGTGGGTGAAAGCGCGCCGAGAGGTACCGCGATCCACTACTGGCTGGCCCAGGACGAGTCGGATGTCGTACTCACAGTATCGGACGTGCTCAGCGGTGAAGTCTTCAGGCATCTCCAGGCCACCGGTCACATGGGCACCAACCGGGTGCAGTGGGACCTCCGTGGCGACCGCCCCGAGAACGGACAACAGGGAGGTGGGGGCTTCGGCAGAGGCCAGGGGCCGATGGCCGAGCCCGGGGTCTACAGGGTCACCCTCACGGTCGGTGGAGAGAGCCATGAGCAGTTGGTCACCGTCCTGGAGGACGTCTGGCTGAACGAGCGGTAGCGAGGACCCGGGGGGAGGGACCGGCTGGGGCCCACCCCCCGGGGGACAGCAGCCCCGCAGGGAATGGCTGTCACAAGTGGAACCCTGTCATCGTCTGGATGTGTAAGAAGAACGACGTTCTCTCCTCTTGGAGGTTCCGAGCATGAAGCGCGCATGTACGCTGCTGCTTGCCGTCCTACTCGTTTTGTTCGCGCAGCCCAGATCCATCGAAGGACAGGTCACCGCAGCCGACTCTGCAGCCGTCCTTTTCGATGCCGCGGCCGGATTCGAGGACCAGGGGGACGCTGACGTCGCCCGCGCTCTCTACCGATACATCCTGGAGCGCTTCGGCGACACGCCCGCGGGGAGAGCCGCCAGCGAGCGCTTGTTCGGGATTCGCTCCGAGGGCACGCGTGGCAGCGGTCGGGTCGAGCTGCAGGTGTGGACCACCCTGTACGGGCTCTACTTGGGGGTTGCCGTACCGGGAGCCCTGGGCGCCGACGAGCCGGAGCCCTATGGGGTTGGACTCCTTCTTGGTGGACCCGTGGGGTTCTTCAGCGGTCGCGCGATCGCGAGGGGCACGGACCTCACAGAGGGGCAGGCCCGGGCGATCACCATGAGTGGGTCGTGGGGCATCTGGCAGGCTCTGGGGTGGCGCAAGGTCTTCGACCTGGGCGTGACGAAGGTGTGTGAGCCGGCACCCTGGGACCCCGGAGAGGAATATTGCTGGCGCGAAGACGAAATCGAGGAGGATTTTGCGGCGACCATCGTCGGGGGCATCGCCGGGATGGCCGCCGGCTACGCGATCGCGAGCCAGCCCGTCTCTCCAGGGGTTGCGACGGCGGTGAACTTCGGGGCGCTGTGGGGAACTTGGTTCGGGGTCGCCGGAGGTATCCTCATGGATCTCGAGGGGGACCACGACCTCTTGGCCGCGTCGCTCGTCGGGGGTGATCTCGGTCTGGTTGCGACGGCCCTTCTCTCTCCGGGATGGAACGTCAGCCGGAGTCGCGCTCGGCTCGTCAGCATCGCCGGGGTCATCGGAGGAATCAGCGGGGCAGGGATCGACCTCCTCGTGCAACCGGACGATGAGAAGGTGGCGATCGGCATTCCTCTGGCCACCAGTATCATCGGTCTCGGAATCGGAATCGCTTCCACGCGTGATTACGACGCCGGTAACCCCGTGGGGGAGGACGATGGGCCCGCTTTCGGGACGGCTCTCGTGAACGTGCGGGACGGGCACTGGGGCGTGACCGCGCCGATCCCCTACCCGGTCATGTTGGAGCGCAAGGGAGCCAATGGTCCGGTGCCCACTGCCGGCCTCGGCGTGACGCTCTTCAGCGCCAGGTTCTGGTAGCGGTCAAGGGCTCGCCGCCAACCGGTCGGCCACGATGAGGCCGCCGTGCTGCCTGCCGTTCTCGATGAAGATCTTGTTGGCGTTGTGTCCGGCCGCGATGACGCCTGCGATGTAGAGGCCGGGCACGTTGGTGCACATGGTCGTTGGATCGTGGGAGGGGATGCCGGTGGCGTCGTCGATGTCCACGCCCATGGTCCTCAGTGGCGTGTGATCTGCCCTCCACCCGGTCATCGCGACCACGAAGTCGTTGGCGATCTGGGTGGTGCTTTCGCCGCCTTCGTGCTTCACGACGACCGAATCCGGCCTGATCTCGGCGATGCGGCTGTTCCAGTGCACCGAAATCTCCCCCTTGTCCAGCCGATTCTCGATGTCCGGAACCACCCAGGGCTTCACGCCACGATCGATCTTGTCGAGAAAATGGACGAGCGTCACGCGTGCTCCGTTTCGGAACATCTCCAGCGCCGACTCGACCGCGGAGTTGCCCGCGCCCACAACCACGACGTCCTGGTCGTAGTAGGGATAGGGCTCCTTGTAATAGTGGTGGACCTTGGGGAGGTCCTCACCCGGGACCCCGAGGAGGTTGGGATGGTGGAATCCACCAGTGGCAAAGACGACCGCAGACGCCTGGTACAGCTGCTCGCTCCCGTTCCGCTGCGTGGTCTTCACCGTGAAGTCGCCCCCGGTTGCACGGATCTCGTCCACGTTCTCGTATTGGCGCACGTCGATTCCCCAGTGCCGCACGACCGAACGATAGTAGGAGAGCGCCTCGCGCCGCGTTGGCTTGTCCGTGGGGATGGTGAAGGGGACGTCGCCGATCTCCAGCATGCGGGCGGTGCTGAAGAAGGTCATGTAGTAGGGGTAGTTGAGCAGAGAACTCGTGATGGGGCCCCGATCGAACAGGGCACACGACATGCCCGCCCGTTCGGCCGCAGCGCCGACCGCGATGCCGCAGGGCCCGGCACCCACCACCAGAATTTCGAATCGCTCGCTCATCGACCGGCCGCTTTGTCACAGGAGTCGTCAACGGGGGGGGCGGCCATTGCAGCGGCCGCCACTCCCGGTCAATATGGCCGTGCAACCTCCTCACCTGAAGGAGCAGGCGAAGTCACAGTGGTGGACCAGACCGAATCCGAGGCTCGCAAGGCCCTCAACCGCCTGCGCCGTGCCGTAGAGAAGGCCCAACGGGAGCTCGAGACACTGGACGGTGCCCTCCGCCGCGCCGAGGGGTCCGACTTCCCGGCTGAGGCCTACGCCGAGGTGTTCGAGGGTCTCGGGCGCATTCTCGCCTTCACTGAGGAAGAGGGCTCCAGGCTCCAGGAGAAGATCCTGCATGCCGGAGGGCTCGAGCCCGGGAGGGTACGCAGAGGATGAAGAGACGATCGTTCGTTCGCGCGTCCGCCGCTGCGGCAGCTGGTTCGATGGTCGTGCCTGGGCTGGTGTACGGGCGGCGCCGTGCCGATCTCGTCTTCAGAGGGGCCACGGTGTTCGACGGATCCGGCACTCCCGGTCGAGAGGCGGACGTTGCGGTCACTGGTGATCGGATCTCCGCAGTAGGGCCCGGCCTGCCGACGGGTGCTGTCGAGATCGATGTGAGGGGGATGGCTCTGGCGCCCGGTTTCATCGACATCCACTCGCACGCCGACATGTCCCTTCTGGTGAACAACAAGGCGGAGAGTCGCATTCGCCAGGGTGTGACACTCGAGGTGGTCGGCCAGGACGGTGGCTCCGTCGGACCATGGTCGGCGGACGGCCTGCAGGCGACTCGAGAGCGGTATATGCGCAACTACGGTGTCGAGATCGACTTTCGCGATCCGCCGGGGTTTCTCGACCGCATCGACCGGGAGCGCCCTGCGGTCAACGTCGCATCGATGGTCGGAAACGGTGCGCTGCGCGGCCTGATCGTGGGCGGCGAGGATCGCCCCGCCACCGACGAGGAGCTCGCGCGCATGAAGAGTGCTCTCGCCGCGGCCATCAATGGGGGCTGCCTGGGCCTGTCTTCGGGGCTGGAGTACACGCCCAGCGGGTTTGCGGATTCTGCCGAGCTCTCCGATCTGGGTTCCGTGCTCGGGGGAACCGGGCTTCCCTACGCGTCCCACATGCGTAACGAGGACGACCGCCTGCTGGCAGCCGTCGAAGAGGCGATACAGGTCGGTCGCACGGCCGGGATCCCAGTGCAGATCGCGCACCTGAAGGCCCAGGGTCAAAGGAATTACTGGAAGGCCGACGCGGTGCTCGACCTGATCGCCGCGGCCCGGGAAGAGGGCGTGGACGTGATGTTCGACGTCTATCCGTACACGGCCTACCAGACGGGACTCTCCAACCTCTTTCCCACCGACATGAGGGCGGGAGGATCCGCGGCGTTTCTCGAGCGCCTGCGAAACCCCGAGACGGCCCTTGTGCTCGAGCGCGCGTGTCGGGACAAGGTCGCCCTTCTGGGGGACTGGAATTCCGTGCAGATCGCGAGTGCCGACGAGTCGTGGGCCACCGGCCGCCGCATGGGGGACCTGGCTCGCGAGCGCGGCGAGGATCCGTACGAATTGACGGTGCGCCTGCTCGAGTCCAACCACGGAGGGGTCGGCATGATCGGCCATGGCATGAGCGAAGACAACGTGGCCAAGCAGTTGGCGCACCCCCTTGCCCTCGTATGCTCCGATGGTGGAGCCTACGCCCCCTACGGTCCGCTGAGCACGGGGTCACCACACCCCCGCGGATACGGCACATTCCCGAGGCTTCTCGCCCGGTACGTGCGGGATCTCGGAGCGCTGACTCTCGAAGCTGCGATCGAAAAGTGCACGACTGCCCCCGCTCGCCGGCTCGGCATCACCGACCGCGGCCGGATCGCTGAGGGCATGTTCGCTGACCTCGTGGCTTTCGATCCCGGAACCGTGGAGGATCGCGCCACCTTCGAAGCGCCCCATCAATACCCCGTCGGCATCGAGGTCGTGGTGGTGAACGGGGTCGTCACCATTCAGGACGGCGAGCATACAGGGCAGCTGGGGGGACGTGCCGTCCGGGGGAGCGTCCGGATATGAAGTCCTTCTTCGATTTTTCGGAACGGTACGGTGTGCGCCCAGGTGGCTTCCGCGATCTGATGGGGCACCAGGTGCGCCACGTGCTCCTCGTATCCTCGCTCTATGAGTCGTTCATCCTCGCCGAGGACGGCCATCTGCACGAGCGGGTGCTGGGCAAGTTCCTCGACGCCGGATCGAGGGAGCCCCCCGACCTCACGCGGGTCTCGTCGGGGCGCGAGGCACTGAAGCTCCTCCGAGAACCACACCGCGCCGTGGACCTCGTGATCGCCAGCCCCGAGCTCGGCGACATGAACGCCCTCGAACTGGCCAAGGCGATCGGTGCCGCGGGCCTGCACCTGCCCGTGACCGTGCTCGCGTACGACCGCGAGGAGCTCAGGGCCTTCGAGAAGTCGACGGAATCGTCGGGCATTCTGGCCTCGTTCCTGTACCAGGGGGACGCACGGATTCTGATGTCGATCGTGCAAACGGTCGAAGACAGGCTGAACGTCGACCGTGATACGCGGATCGGGGTGCCCGTCTTCCTCGTCGTCGAGGACAACATCCGATTCTACTCGGCCTTTCTGCCCGTCATCTATGCCGAGGTGATGTACCTGGCTCGTTCCTCCCAGGCCGAGGCCGGGAACCGGCTGCAGAGGATGATGCGCGTGCGTGCCCGTCCCAAGGTCCTCCTGAGCACCACGTACGAGCGTGCGTTCCGTGACTTCCAGCGTTATCGGGGGTCGGTCATGGGCGTCTTTTCCGACATGCAGTTCCCCAAGGGCGGAGCATCGCACGCAAATGCCGGCCGGGATCTCGTGGAGGCCATGCGGGAACTCGAGTCTGACGTGCCCGTCGCCCTGCAGTCATCCCACGAAGAGAACAAGATCGTTGCCGAGGAGCTCGGCGTAGGCTTTCTGCTCAAGGGTTCTCCGGACTTCCTCGGGCAGTTGAGGCGTTACCTGAAGGGTCACCTCTTCTTCGGGGACTTCGTGTTCCGGAACGAAGCCGGTGAGGAGATGGGGCGAGCGCAGGATCTCAAGACGTTGGTGGAGCAGCTCGCCATCGTGCCTGCAGACAGCATGGTCCGCCACGCTCAACAGCATGACTTCTCCAGATGGCTGCGGGCCCACGGCGAGATCAGTTTGGCGAACAAGCTGCGTCCACGGCGTTTGGAGGACTACGACTCGGTCGAGGCACTCCGGGACAACCTCATCACCGACCTGGACAAGTACCGCCGCGAGCGCAGCCGTGGGTCGGTGAATCCGTTTCAGGCGGAGCTCTTCGACGGTGAAGAGGGAATCGTCCAGATCGGCGAAGGGTCGCTGGGCGGGAAGGGACGTGGCCTGGCCTTCGCCAGCCGACTGATCGACGAGGTACGCCTGTCCGATCGATTCGACGGAGTGCACCTCTGTGTGCCGTCGGCCGTCGTCGTGGGTACGGGTGTCTTCGAGGAGTTCCTCGAAGAGACGGACCTCCGGACGTTCGCGCTCGAGTCACGCGACGAGAAGGAGACCCTGAGGCGGATCATGGCGGCTCGCCTGCCCGGGGACATATACGAGTCTCTCGAGCGGGTAGTGTCTGTCGTGCGGGGACCGGTCGCGGTTCGGTCATCGAGCCTCCTGGAGGACTCTCCCCAGCAGCCACTTTCCGGCATCTACGGCACCTGGATGCTACCCAACGACGATCCCGACCCTGCGGTGCGTCTGGCGCAGATCGTCGATGCGGTGAAGCGGGTCTATGCCAGCACATTCAGCGTTGCAGCCCGATCCTTCCTCGAGGCGACTCCCTATCGTCTCGAAGAGGAAGCGATGGCGGTGATCATCCAGCGGCTCGTGGGTCGGCGCCACGGAGACCGCTTCTACCCCGACATCTCCGGGGTCGCCCGGTCGCATAACTTCTACCCGACTGCACCCGCCCTCCCCGAAGATGGAATCGCCGCGGTGGCCCTGGGTCTCGGCAAGACCGTGGCTGGAGGCGAACCTTGCCTCCGGTTCTCACCACCCCACCCCGGCCACGTGATGGACCATTCGTCCGTCAAGGCGATGCTGGAGCACACCCAGAGGAATTTCTGGGCTCTGCGGCTCGGCAACTCGGACATGGAGACGTGGACCAACGAGGGACCTCTCGAGCACCTGACGTTGAGGGCGGCCGAGGAGGACGGTACGCTCGCGCCGCTCGCATCCACCTATTCTGCGGAGAATGATGCGATCTATGACGGGATGGGGCGACCGGGCGTCCGCCTCGTGAGCTTCGCTCCCATCCTGAAGCACGACGTCTTCCCGCTGGCCGAAATCATCAGGGAACTCCTCATTCTCGGGATGGCCGGCACCCGGCTTCCCGTCGAGATCGAGTTTGCGGCGACCGTGCCCAAGGTCCCTGGTGAGAGGGCCGAGTTCGGTTTCCTCCAACTCAGACCCCTGGCGCCCAGCAAGGAAGATCAGGACGTGGAGCTGTCCAACCTCGAAGGCCGGCAGGCGTTTTGCGAGAGCCCGGCCATCATGGGACACGGTCGGATCGCCAACCTGAAGGATTGGGTCGTCGTCGACCGCAGCCGCTTCGAGCGCTCCAAGAGTTCCGAGTGCGCCGAGGTCGTGGCGCGTTTCAACGCTCGCCTCCGAGAAGAGGGGAGGCCATACGGCCTGATCGGCGTCGGCCGGTGGGGTTCCACGCATCCTTGGCTCGGTATTCCGGTGAAGTGGGAGGACATCTCGGGTGCGGCTGTCATCGTCGAGGCCGGGTTCCGGGATTTCCGCGTCACCCCGTCGCAGGGCACACACTTCTATCAGAACATCGCCTCCTTGAACGTGGGCTACTTGACTGTGAACGCAGAGATGGGTGAGGGCTTCGTCGACTGGGAGTGGCTGCAGAGCATGCCGCACGTCGCTGAGGAGGGGTCCGTTCGCCTCATTCGATTCGAGCAACCTGCGATTGCAATCCTCAACGGCCGGGAGCGGAAGGGCGTGATCCTGCGGCCGCGAGAAGCGCCGTGAGGATTCTGGAGGGCGTGTGGGCGGACACCGACCTGACCTCGCCCGGCAAGAGGGTCCGCCCGACCGGCGAGAACGTTCGCGATCGATGGCTGGCGCGGTTGGAGCCCCACCTCGAGGGTGCCCGTGTTCTGGACCTCTTCGCCGGTTCGGGGGCGCTCGGACTCGAGGCCCTCTCCCGTGGCGCGGCCGCGGCCGATTTCGTGGAGCACGGGCCCGCGGCACTTCATGCGCTCAAAGCCAACCTCGCGAAGTGCGGTCTCCGCGCGAAGAAATCGAGAGCACGGGCGCGGGTGTTCAAGCGCGACGCCATTCCGTTCGTCGAGTCCCTCAGTGAGGGCGCGTACGACATCGCTTTTGCCGACCCTCCATACGGATCCAGAAAGCTGGATCGCGTGCTCGAGGCCTGGATGACCTCGAAGTTCAGCACGATCATCGGGGTTGAACACGCTGCGGATCATGCGATCCCCACCGGGGGAAAGCACCTCGACTTCGGCGACACGGTGGTGACGATCTGGGGCCTGCCTGGAAAGCCCCGCCGACGGTGGAGCAAAAGGTCGTGACAAAGGGTGCTTTCCCGTGGCAAATGCACCATCTTTACCGATCCTCCCGATTACCCTTTCCACGTATCTTCAACAAGAGACGGACGATCCTATGGCTGCCTACGTGACGGGCCTCATGGGCGACGTGAAGGCCAAGAACCCCGCGGAACCGGAGTTTCACCAGGCTGTCCAGGAGGTAGCGGAGTCCCTGGAACTCGTTCTGGAGAAGCGGCCCGAGTATCGCTCCGCCAGAATCCTCGAGCGCATCATCGAGCCCGAGCGAGTGATCATGTTCCGGATTCCCTGGGTCAGCGACCAGGGCGAGGTTCAGGTCAACCGCGGATTCCGCGTCGAGATGAACAGCGCGATCGGTCCCTACAAGGGTGGCTTGCGCTTTCACCCTTCGGTGACCCTCGGCATGCTGAAGTTCCTGGCCTTCGAGCAGGTGTTCAAGAACGCTCTCACCACCCTCCCCATGGGCGGCGGCAAGGGCGGATCGGATTTCGATCCGAAGGGCAAGAGCGACAACGAGGTCATGCGCTTCTGCCAGAGCTTCATGACGGAGTTGTTCCGGCATATCGGCCCGAACACCGACGTTCCCGCAGGCGACATCGGTGTGGGCGGACGTGAGATCGGATTCCTCTTCGGGCAGTACAAGCGCCTGGCGAACGAATTCACCGGAGTTCTCACCGGCAAGGGCCTCAACTGGGGTGGATCCTTGATCCGTCCTGAGGCGACGGGATACGGCACGGTCTATTTCACAGCCGAGATGCTCGCCACGCGTGGCGAGACGCTGGAGGGCAAGAGCTGTCTGGTTTCGGGCAGCGGAAACGTAGCCCAGTACACCATCGAGAAGCTGCTGGACTTGGGTGCCAAGCCTGTCACGGCTTCCGATTCCGGCGGCTACATCTACGACGAGGCCGGTATCGACCGCGAGAAGCTCTCGTTCCTCATGGAACTCAAGAACGAGCGCCGTGGCAGGGTCTCCGAGTATGCCGAGAAGTACTCGAGCGCGGTGTACACGCCGGTGGATGGCAAGGGGGACCACAACCCGCTCTGGGCCCACAAGGCCGACTGCGCCTACCCCAGTGCGACGCAGAACGAGATCAACGCCAAGGATGCGCAGAACCTGCTGGACGGCGGAGTCTACGTCATCGGTGAGGGCGCCAACATGCCCACGGTTGCCGAGGGTGTGGAGTTGTTCGTGGACACGGGCATCCTCTACGGTCCCGGAAAGGCTGCCAACGCAGGTGGCGTGGCGGTGTCCGGCCTCGAGATGGCGCAGAACAGCATGCGCTTCGGGTGGAGCCGTGAAGAGGTCGACACGAAGCTGCAGGGCATCATGAAGAGCATTCACGCGACGTGCGTTGCGGTAGCCGAGGACTTCGGCACGCCGGGCAATTACGTGAACGGCGCGAACATCGGTGGCTTCCTGAAGGTCGCCGACTCCATGCTCGACCAGGGCGTCGTCTAGGCACCCTCTCGCTGTGGCCCGGGGATCCGGAGGGGTCCCCGGGCCGGCAGCCATCACGTCCGGCGATCTGTGCGGGCGCCTCCCTCAGTTCAACCGGCGGGTCCCATGCGTCGTGGGTTCACACGGGCTCGTGCGGTCGCGCGGGTTCGTGCCTCTACAGCCCGAACACGATCGGGAGCGTGATCAGCACGAGGTAGGCGCCGAAGACGATCAGCATCCATCGAACGAAACGGCTACCGTCCTGGACGCTGGCCGTGGCTCTCGTGGCGCCGAAGGTGAGGGCTGCGCCCGTGGCGAGCACGAGCAGGACAGCGAAGACTGTGCCCAAGGATCTCTCGTTGGTGTGGGCCGGTTGGTGCAGCTAAAAATGTAACGGGGCGGGCATCGGGTGGAGACGGGTGTCGCTGATTAGATTGTCTGAACTGGGTCGAGTCGCGGCCCGTTCGCCATCAGGTATCCGAGGGTCATGAGCGCTCCCGAGATCTCCGGCTTCACCAAGGACCTACCCGACCGAGCGGACGTCGTCGTGATCGGCGCCGGCATCGCGGGCACCTCGGCCGCGCTCCACCTCGCGCGGGCGGGCGTGCGGGTCGCGCTTCTGGAGCGGTATGCCGTGGGCCAGGGAGCGACAGCTGCCGCCGTGGGGGTCCTGTCGCCTCCGCTGAGGCAGCCCTTCCACGAGACCGTCCACTTTCGAGGCGAAGACACTGCGCGCCTGATCTGGGAGTTTGCCCTGCGCTCGGTCCGTGGGCTGGGCGACGCCCTCACGGAGCTGGGGGAGGCTGAGGCCGCAGGCCTGGACCTGTCCGGAGGGTATGTACTGGCCGAGAGTCACACGCTCCACCAGATGGAATTGTCCCATCGGGCGCTGGAAAAGGCCGGACTTCCTGTCCAGTGGATCACTGCGGATGAGGTAGGAAAGCTCGTCGGCGGTCGTGGTCTGCGAGGCGGCTACGTCATCGAGGGTGGCGGCGCGATCAGCCCTGGTCCGACTGCGCGGGCTCTGGCGAGAGGAGCCCAAGCCGCGGGGGCCCTGGTCGTCGAGGAGGTCGAGGTGTCGGACCTGGAGCGTTCCGACGGTTCCTTCGTCTGCCGCACTGATCGCGGCGACCTCGTGGCGGATATGGTCGTCTACGCCACCCACGTGGACTCACGACGGTTCTCTCCGTTTCTCGGGGACGAAATCGTTCCGATCCGGGGGCAGGGGATGCGGGTGGCGTCCGACGTGCCGTCCTACGTCGGCTCGTTCTCCACTCACTGGAAGCTGAATGTGTGGCGCACGGCTCCCGACGGGAGCCTGTATCTGGGGGGGTGGAGACACGACGCCTGGGACCGGTCCTACTGGAAGAAGCGGCCCGTTATCGACGAACACCTCCAGGCCGATGTTCGTGTCTGGTTCGAGAACACCTTCCGGGGTGGGGAGGCCCTCCAAGTCGATGATCGATGGAGCGGCATCTTCGGGTGGACCGCCGACTACCTTCCGTTGGTGGGGCCTCTTCCCGGACGGCCCGGCGAGTTGGTGATCTCGGGCTTCAGTGGGGGCGGCCTCCCGCTTGCCTTCGAGGCGGGGCGGGTCATCTCGTCCATCGTGACCGAAGGGGATCAGGTTCGCGGCGGGGAACTCCTGAATCCCCGGCGCTTCACATGATGGGCCCGTCGCTGCGTGGGCTCCGTACAGCATGACCTCACCGACCTTCACGGCTCTCGCCGCCGAATTGGAGACAGCGCTTTCGGCTGGACCGGTGGAGGGATGGTCGGACGGTGTCTTCGAGGGATGGGCCCGCCGATGCTTCGCTGTGCAGTTCCACGAGAACCCGGTCTACCGCTCATTGTGCGACGCCCGCGGGAGCAGTCCTGATCTGCTCTCGAGCTGGCAGGATGCACCCCTGGTCCCGGCCACCGCCTTCAAGCACCTGGACCTCGTCACGGGTCACCCCGCTGCCGCGGTCGCCGTCTTTTCCACGAGTGGAACCACTCGCGGGATAGGCCACAGGGGTAGGCATCTGGTGCCACGGCTCAGCCTCTACCGCGCGTCGGCGTTGGCCAACTTCGCTGCCCACCTTCTGCCGGACGGGGAGCGACTTCCCCTGGTCTCGCTGATTCCGCCCCCCCACCAGGCGCCCGAGTCATCCCTGTCGGCGATGATGGGGATGGTGGCCGAGGAGTTGAGTTCCAGCGCGGCTTGGGTGGTGGATGGCTCAGGGCAGCTGGACCTGGAGGTGCTCCGACGGGCGGCACGGGCAGGACACCCGCTGCTCGTGGCGGGAACGGCGCTGGCCTTCGTGCACCTGCTCGAGGCTCTCGGCCCGGGTGAGACGCTCCAACTGGCTCCGGGAACCCGGGTCATGGAAACCGGCGGCTTCAAGGGGCGGGTCGTCGCGGTGTCGAGGGATGACCTCTACCACGAGCTCAGTAGGTGTCTGGGCGTTGCGCAGGAACGGATCGTAAACGAGTACGGCATGACCGAACTGTTGTCCCAACTCTACGAGCCAGTGCTGAGAGAGGGCGGCTCGGTACCGAGGAGACACGTGCCACCTCCCTGGCTGCGGGTCCGGGCCCTGGATCCGCGCACACTCGAGCCGATGCCCGATGGAAGCGAAGGCGTGCTGGCGTTCTTCGATCTGGCCAACCTGGGATCCGTGTGCCACGTCCTGACCGAGGACCTCGGGTCGGTCACGCCCGAAGGTGTCGTGCTGCGGGGGCGTGCAGCCGGAGCTGAGCCGCGGGGCTGCTCCCGGGCCATGGACGAACTCATGGCCGCGACAGGGGAGGCGCGGTGAACTTCGACGCGTGGGCACTGCCGGAGTGGGTCGCGGGTCCGAGCTCCCGGGCAGTCGAGATGGCAGGGCCCTCGGGAGTCCGACGCCTCGACGCCTCGGTGGAGTGGGTCGCGGAGCTGGCGGCGGGACTCATCGGCATGAGGGACCCTCTTCTGGGTCGCTCAGCGCAGGAACTCGCCGGAACGATCGGGCGCGTGGCGGAACGCTTCCTCGATCCCGGCGACCCTCTCAGGGAGGAGGCGCTCGCCCACCTCCCCGGGACGTCGGGTCTCTCGCCTGAAATGTGCAGCGCCGTTCTCGACGGAATGGCGGTCGACTGGAGTGCGGAACGCCTGCAGGAGCTCGTCGAGGTCGAGTTCGGAGAGCCACCGGCTTTGGACGGATTCGTGCAGGGATCCCATGGATCAGTTCGGGCCATGGGATCGCCTCTCACGACCCAGGTGGTGGCTGGCAGTGTGCCGGGTGTGGGGGCCACGGCCATGATCCGGAGCTTGTTGGTCAAGTCTCCCACGCTCATCAAGCCCGGCCTGGGAGACTTGGTACTGCCGGTCCTGCTGGCCCGGGCCCTGACAGACGCCGACGTCGGGTTGGGGAATGCCGTCGCCGTCGTCTACTGGCCGGGAGACCGGGAAGACCTGACTGCCGAGGCCGTGAGGGCCGCGGGCACTGTCGTGGCCTACGGCGGCGACCAGGCCGTCGCTGCGGTTCGCGACCGGACTCCTGCGACGGCGAGGTTCGTGGCGTACCACCACCGGGTGAGCGTGTGTATCGTCGGCCGTGCCGCCCTCAGTCGGGACAGGCTGCGCGAGGCCGCATCGGAGGTGGCGGGTGCGGTCGCCTTCTTTGATCAACGAGGGTGTGTGTCGCCTCAGATCATCTACGTCGAAGCGGGTGGAGAGGTCGATGCGTCGGGCTTTGCGCATCAGGTCGCCGAGGCGATGGCGGTGGTCGAGGCGAACCTTCCCGGTGGGAGATTGGGAACGAATGAGGCCGCCAGCCTTCAGCAGGTCCGGGGCACAGCTGAAGTTCTGGCTGCGTCCGGCGGGAGCGTCGAGCTGCACCATGGCGATTCGAAATCGTGGACCGTCATCCTCGACCCGGAGGGTAGCCTGACGGTCCAGTGCGTGGGTCGGGTGGTTCGACTCGTGCCGGTCGCTCAGGCCGAAGAGGTGCCGGCCCTGCTCGTCCCTCTTTCCGGCCATCTGCAGACCGTGGGACTGACAGGGTGCGGGGATCGGTCGCAGGGGCTTGCAGACGCGCTCGCCCGAACTGGAGTCACCCGGATCACGGACCTCGCCGGCATGGCGTTTCCGCCACCCTGGTGGCACCATGATGGGCGGGGTCCGTTACGCGAACTGGTGGACTGGGTGGATATCGAAGGTTGGGGGTGATCGCGGTCCAACAAAAAGGAGGGCACCGGTTGAACCGGAACCCTCCCCTGCGCTCTGATAGTTGGCCGCGCTACTCTTCGTCCGCCTGGGCTTCCGGCTTCCAGATAACCATCTGCCGACCACCATTCGGGTTTTCCTCGACGCGCACAGTCAGATTGTCGCCCTCATCGATGCCGATGTGGTCTCGCATATCCTGGGGGATCGTGATCCGACCACCGACACCCACGGTCACGTCGCCGTAGTAGAGCGTACGGTAAATGGCCATGCAGCCTCCTCGTTGTTCGCGCTTAGCCGCATAATGTAGTGAATCCCTCACCATCGCGGTACAGAGGCCGGCCTTGAAGATGACAGGCCCGAGCGCCGTAATGGTCAATAGCGCGTGGGCGACCCCCTCCCTCCCCACGAACAGTCATCCACTCGAAAGGTCCGGTTCATGAACGACAGCGGCTTCGCGGTGCGCCTGTCCAGGGTGACCAAGAGTTTCGGGAAGCACACCGCCGTTTCCGAGTTGGACCTCGAGGTCCCCCGGGGCACGATATACGGCCTTCTGGGACCCAATGGGTCCGGCAAGACGACCACGATCCGCATGATCATGGGAATCCTCAACCCGGACCAGGGGAAGGTGAGCCTCTTCGGCGCCGACCCCGATGAGACCCGCCGGACGAAGGTCGGCTATTTGCCGGAGGAACGAGGGATCTACAAGAAGATGAACGTCCTCGAGGTTCTCGTGTTTCTTGCAGAGATCCGGGGCGTGAAGAGGCCCGAGGGCCGGGCCAGGGCGGGGAAATGGCTCGAGCGCCTTGGTTTGTCCGGCTGGACCGACAAGAAGGTCGAGGATCTGTCGAAGGGGATGCAGCAGAAGGTGCAGTTCATCGGTACGGTGATCCATGAGCCGGAGCTGCTGATCCTGGATGAGCCCTTCAGTGGTCTCGACCCCATCAATCAGGATGTCCTGGAGGAAATCGTCCGTGATTTCCACGGGAGGGGAACCACCATCCTCTTCTCCACCCATCTCATGGACCAGGCGGAGCGCCTGTGCGAGCGAGTGTGCCTGATCAGCAAGGCGCGAAAGATCCTCGACGCAGAGCTCTCCGAGTTGAAGGCTGCCGAGCGCACTGGTGTCGTGGCCGTGGAATGCGAGGGATCGGACGGCTGGCTCTCCGGGCCCGAGGTGGACCACATCGAGGCGGTCAATGGGGGCTTCAAGCTCATGCTCCGCGACGGCGCCGATCCCCAGGCCATTCTCAGGCGGGGTGTCGCATCCGGAGCGACGATTCTCAAGTTCGACCTCGTGGAGCCGCGGCTCCACGAGATCTTCGTACGCCATGCGGGTGCTGATGCGGCGGGTGACGCAGGCTTGCCGCTAGCCACCACCCATGGAGGCGTCCGATGATGGGCCACAACGTCTGGGCGGTGATCCGCCGGGAGTACCTGCAGCGCGTGCGCTCCAAGTGGTTCATCATAGCCACGGTCGCAGGTCCGATCCTCATGGCGGCACTGATGTTCGTTCCGGTGTACTTCGCGGCCCAGGGCGAACGCGGCGAGCGCGTCCTGGCCGTGGTGGACCAGACCGACGTGCTCTACGAGCGCCTCGCGCCCCGGCTGGAGGCCGCGGGCTACGACGTGAGCCAGGAGGCTTACTCGGAAAACGTGTTCGCAGCTTTGACGCAGCGCATCGAGGATGGTGAGATCGGCGTGTTCCTCGTGCTCGACGAGGGCACGATGTCGGCTGGTCAGGCCCGACTGGTCGCGAAGCAGCGCCCGTCCTCGCTCCGGTCCCTGTCGATACGGCAGGCCGTGGTGGCGTCGGCGCTCGAGCAGCAGCTCGAGAGCGCCGGGGTCGATGCCGTGTCGATGCTCCAGGGGGGCGCGCTCGAGGTCGAGGTCCTCAGTGCGGGGCCGCGGGACCGGCCTGCGCAGCTCGGCGTCTCGTTCATAGGCGCCATGTTCCTCTACATGGTGATCCTCCTCTACAGCGTGTCGGTCATGCGGGCCACCCTCGAAGAGAAGACGACGAGGGTGGTCGAGGTCATCGTCTCGGCTATGAAACCCTGGCACCTTATGCTCGGGAAGATTCTCGGCGTGGGCGCGGTGGGCCTGACCCAGATGGCGGTATGGGCAGCTTCGGCTGTCGTTCTGGTGTCTGCAGGCTTGCCCGCGCTGATCGCTTCCCGGCCGGAGTTGGCGCAGCTGAGCGAGCTCCAGGCCGTCCTGCCGGGGGTGAAGCTCGTGCTGCTCTTCCTCGGCTTCTTCGTCTTCGGCTTCTTCATGTTCTCAGGGCTCTACGCCGCGGTGGGTGCCATGTGCAGCACCGACGAGGAAGCCCAGCAGGCCCAGTTCCCGGTCACGATGTTCGTGATCGTCCCGATGATGTTTCTCACCCCGGTCCTGAACGATCCGAGCGGCTCTTTGGCTGTCGGGCTGTCGCTGTTCCCACTCTTCACCCCGATCATCATGTGGATCAGAGTGGCCAGCGAGGCGGCCCCCCTCTGGCAGATTGGGCTGTCCTTCCTGTTGATGGGCCTGACGATCGTCGCCATCGCGTGGGTAGCAGGGCGGATCTACAAGGTGGGGATTCTGATGGCAGGGAAGCGGCCGACGCTGCCGGAGCTCCTCAGGTGGGTCCGGGAGGCCTGAGTTCTAGTCTGCGTCGGGGAGCGCAGAGCGCAGGAGGCCCGAGAGCTCCCGGTCGTCGAACGAGCGCGCCTTGGCGAGCGCCTCGTCGTAGGAACCCTCGATGATGAGGACGCCCGTCGTGGTGGCCGTCTCACCGTCGGATGGGTTGGTGGGCTCGAACCGGAGCCGGGCCCGATAGACTTCCGGCCGATGGGGGTCCCCATCGAACTCGAGAAACGCGTCCCATATGCGCCCCTTATGGGCGATCGTGGCGACGTGGATTCCGCGGTCGGGGCGTGCGTCGAAGCTCATACCTCCTCCTGTACGGTCCCACGATAACTGAGTAGGGTGCCCTGCGTCACGGACTCAGGCACGAACTCGCAGGAGCTTGGCGGTGGCCCGGAGCGATTCGCGCATTTCGTTCATCTCTGATTCACCGAGCGTCGCACCGGCGTACCGGGCCCGCAGGTAGAGGTCGACGACCCGCTCCGCCGGGACGGCCGCCGAGGCATGGTGGGCCGCCAACCGCTCCACCAGGGCCAGGGGTGTCAGGCCCGGCGGGACGTGCATCCCGCTGCGGGCACAGTCTCTTCGCAGGCGGAGGTAGAGTCCGGTGGCGGGCGGAACCCGGCCGGGGGCCCGTGCCGCCCACATGAGTCCGCCGGCGAGCAGGAGGAGCAGCGCGGCCAGTCCCCAGGGATTGGGGCCGTCCTGGTCGGCGGAGGTGGACTGCCCCCCTTCCTGCTGATCGCCAGACCAGAGGGTCGACCAACCTCGGAGGATGCTCGACTGGTCGTCGGCGCTGAAGTCCAGGACCCACTTGTTCCATCGATGCTGGATCCCATCGAAGAGGATACGCCCTGGCCAGAACCAGGCTTCCTCGCGGGCGCCCGTGCCTGTCCCGGAGGGCGTGGCGTCGAACGTCACCCATCCGAACTCCGGGAACCAGACCTCGACCCACGAGTGAGCGTGATTCTGTGTGACGGCGAGGTAGTTGCCGAAGGGGCTCCACTGGCCTCCCAGGAAACCGTTCACGTTGCGGGTCCGGAGTCCCGCCGTGCGAAGCATGACCGCGAGGGCCGTGGAGAAGTACTCGCAGTGCCCCGCCCTTCGCTCGAACAGGAAGTACTCCAGTGAGGTCTGATCGGCACGGGCCGGCAGGTCCAGCGTGTACGTGAAGGTCTGTAGGTACCGCTGTACCGCGATCGCCCGATCGTAGTCGTTGGCGAGGCCCGCCGTGAGTGAGTCGACGAGGAGGTCGACGCGCGGATCGAGGTCGGACGGAACCTGCAAGAAGTGGGTGCGTGACGGACGGTATCCTCCCGCGGCCGCACGTAGGGAGTCGGGTTCCGGCGGCGCGCCGCGGGAAAAGACGGTGTAGGCCGGAGCCCCGGAGCCCCAATAGACCCAGTCCCCGGCGTTGTCGAAGAGTGGTTGAACTCCGTTGTCCGAGTCGATCTCGAGCACCGGGGCCAGCGTGAAGAGCACGCGCTCATCCAGGGGCGCTCCGTAGATCTTCTGCTCCACGATCTCCCCTTGCCACCTGTCGCGATACCATGACCGGGGGCCTGCGGAAGGGGGAATGGAGGACCGGCTCCACCGCACTCCGTCGAAGCGATCGTAGGAACGGCCTCGCCAGTGGAACTGGTTCACATCGGCGGGCGGGCCTCCCGGGAACTCCACCCGGAGAACGATCGCCGGATTGCCTGAGATCGTTGCTCCGTGCTCGCCGATGGAGACCTCGTCGCTGAAGCCGGCGATGGAGGTGGCGATGGTCTCACCTCGACCCGCCCAACCTCTCGAAACGCGGGGAAAGGTCACGAAGACGACCAACGCCACGCCCATGGTCACGACGGACAGCGCAGCGGTGGTGGTGACGAGGCCCCGCCCGATCGGCACGTGCCGGACACGGTAGCGCTCCGATCTTCGGCGGACGTGCCCGACCATGAGCGTCATGGTCGCGAGTCCTACGAAGGCCACGAAGGCGATGAGGAAGACGATACCGGGTCGGTATGCGGTTGCGGCCAACATGAGCGCGAACGACAGGGCGTAGAGCCGGATGTCATTGGGCGTGTCGAGCGAGCGAAGTGCCTCCGCCGCCATGAGCAGAAGGAGCAGGTCCACGACTGGGATGACCAGATCGTCTCGGGCGACCAGCACGAAGACGGCCCGCACGACCAGGATGGTGGCCAGCGGGAGCCACACCCGCTCCATACGCAGCGAGAGGTCACGGTCCGGATGCCAGAAGAGGGCCGTCACGAGCGCGATGGCGGCGAGGGCCGCCGAGATGGGCTCGAATCCGGCTCCCCCGGCGAACGCGACGAGGCCCGCCAGCCCCATGGAAACAGCGAGCCGACGGTGGAGCAGGCGCAGGTTCATGCATCCCCTCCGTCGACCGGGATGTCGAACTCGGCGTTCCGCCCGACGGCCATGACCTCGCCGAACCCGGCGAGGGGCTCCACCGAGACGAGGATACAGGCCATCGGGTCGACCGGCGGCGCCGGCGACGGCGAGTCAGGACTGAAGTCGACCCGCGCCAGGGCATCCAGCACCAGCTCGAGGTGTCCCGGTCCCTCTCCGGGCTCTACGAGGCGATCGCCCACGACCAGTGCGAACGGCCTGTGGTCGGTGGCCGCGCGGGCGGCCAGCGCGGCGGCGATCTCCACGGCGACCTCGGCGGCGTCCCCCGGCTCGGAGCAGGTATTGAGGCAGATCCAGTGGGTCTCACTGGCATCGCGCTCGTATTCGCGGATGACCGGTTCGCGGAGCCGGGCCGATGACCGCCAGTGAATGTCCCTGGGATCATCGCCGGAACGGTACTCCCGCAGGCTGCGGTACTCTCCCCTGGTGCCTGCCGCCCCCCGGGCCGAGAGACCCAGGCGCGGCACGCGGCCCGACGCGGGCGCCGGTTGTCTGACGGTGCGATTCGTCCGGGGCCAAACGATCACCTCCCCTGGGATCCCCAGGTCGCGCTGCTTCAGGAACAGACCGAAGGGGAACGACGTGGACAGAGTGATCGTGCCCAGGCGATAGATGCCCCGCCGCACGAAGTCGTTGTGCGAGTGGGCAAGGGCGGTGCCCCCGGGCGGGACGTGACCCACAAAGGCCGCTCTGGGCAGCCCCTTTTCGGTGATCTCGACCGCCATGGAGGGCAGTCGGGATCTGCGATTCCGGACCTCGTACGTGAGCTTGAGGTCGCCCCCCACGGTCACCGCACGCGGAATCTGTCTCTGGATCCTGAGAGCGCCGATCACCTGCTCCGAGAGCCACCCGCTCACCGCGATGAAGCCCAGCATGCTGCCCAGGAGGAGGTAGAGCAGGTTGTTGCCGGTGTTCATCGCGGCGAAGCCGACCGCGAACGTGCCCAGCGTGAACAGGAGACCGCCGAGCGTAAAGCGGATGCGCCTCCACGCCCGAACCCGTCGCCAGGCCCCACGCATCCAGATGAACGGGAACAGTACCGGGTGCCCCGCCTTGGGCGGGCCGGCTTGCCTGAGAGCGGCAGTCCAGCCGCCGTTCACACCGGAGCCTCGACCTCCTCGAGGATATCCCCGAGGATGCGGGCTGCCTCCTCGTGGGCGTCCAGGGTCGCCCCGCTGGAGCCGCTGGGCAGGATCCGATGAGCCAGGCAGGGGACGACGAGGTCCCGGACGTCGTCGGGAACCAGGTAGGTCCTGCCTCGGGTGAGCGCGTAGGCGCGCGCTGCCCGGAAGAGGGCGATTGCCCCTCTCGGGCTGACCCCCATCCTCAGCTGCGTGGAAGTACGCGTGCGCTCGACCAGCGTCATCATGTAGTCGACGATCACTTCGTCGGCCTCGACTTGCTCCACCCGATCCTGGAACCGCAGCACCTGCTCGTTGTCGAGCACGGTCCGGAGCCGGTCCATGACCGGCTCGACCGATGCGGATTCGGTCAGTATGCGGCGCTCGGCCTCACGGTCGGGGTACCCGATGGTGATCCGCATCAGGAACCGATCGAGCTGGCTCTCCGGGAGGGGGTAGGTCCCGTGATGCTCGAGCGGATTCTGCGTGGCCATGACGAGAAACGGCCTCGGCAGGTCGTGTGTCGCGTCGTCGATCGTGACCCGACCCTCCTGCATCGCCTCCAACATCCCGCTCTGGGTGCGTGGGGGGGCGCGGTTGATCTCGTCCGCCAGCACGACGTGCGTGAAGATCGGTCCGGTGCGCGTCTCGAATTCCGCGGTGCGCGGGTTATAGACGGAAACGCCGAGGACGTCGGAGGGCAGAAGGTCGGAGGTGAACTGTATTCTTCGAAACGTGAGGCCGAGTGCCTTGGCCAGGGCGTGCGCCAGGGTGGTCTTGCCCACCCCCGGTACGTCTTCGAAGAGTACGTGGCCGCGGGCGAGGAGGGCGGAAAGAGCCAGACGTACGGCCTCGCGCTTGCCGTGGAAAACGGTTTCGACCTCGTCGACCAACTGGTCGAGGAGCTCCAGCGCGGGCCCTGTGGAGCGTGTCCGGGACGGGGCAGTCGTGTCGGGCATGGGAAGATCTCTGCTCCAGACGAGAACTCGGCCACCCGAACGCCAGCGGCCAGGGGGTCGAATGTGGGGAAAGTATAACACCGACGCGGAAAAAAGGTTCTCGCGCACGGGTGCGCGCGCGCTTGACCGCTTCGGGGGGCTCGGGTAGGTTCAGGCCGTTTTCATTGGCGGAGTCCGGGCCGACTTTTTTTTATCTGTGGGTTCCGGGGCCGCTCGTGCGCGTGCCTAAATCCGGGCGTGCCGCTTCGCTCCAGGAGCACAGTGTCGATGAAAAAGCACTGGCTGATCGGCGGTCTTGCCGGCGCTTTGACGCTGTCAGGGCTCGCGTTCGTCCGGGCTCAGGACGCCCAGGTGGCCGCAAATGCCGACGACCCTCAGGCATACCCATCGGGGCAGCCGATCGCGTTCCCGCACAACCAGCATGCCGGCTCTGAGCCGGGACAGAACAACATGGACTGCATGTTCTGCCACTTTTCGGCAGAGCGGTCCGTTGACGCCGGTATCCCGTCGGTGTCCCTGTGTGCTGGCTGCCACCAGGTGATCCCTGGGAGGAACAACCCCGAGGAGGTCCAGAAGGTCATGCAGTACTGGAATGACCGGGAGCCGATCCCCTGGGTGCGCATCTACAAGATCTCGGACCACGCGCATTTCCCTCACATGCGACACATCGCGGCCGGATTCGAGTGCCAGGAGTGCCACGGCGAAGTTCAGACCGTGGAAGTGATCAACCAGCGCGATCCCGTCTGGGGTGGCGACAACATGGGCTGGTGCGTGGATTGCCATAGGCGGGAAGAGGCATCTACGGACTGTTCCGTATGCCACTACTGAGCCGAAGGACACGACTATGACCGACGGCATCAAGCGGCGCGACTTTCTCAAGGTTGTGGGCGCGGGCAGCGCCGGGGCGACCCTCACCGGCTGCTCGACCGAGCAGGTCGAGCGTCTGATTCCCTACGTGGTTCCGCCCGAGGACATCACCCCCGGCGTCGCCACCTGGTACACGACTGTCTGCGACGGCTGCTCCGCTCAGTGCGGGATGTGGGTACGGACCCGCGAGGGAAGGGTCGTCAAGCTCGAAGGGAATCCGGAGCATCCGGTTTCCGGCGGTGCGCTCTGCTCGCGCGGGCACGCCTCCCTGCAGCACCTGTACAACCCGGACCGCTACACCGGCCCGATGATCCGCGAGGACGGGGAGCTGCGCCCGGCGACATGGGAGGAGGCTGAAGACCTGCTCGCACAGGAGATCCAGAGTGCCGGGGGCAACGTCCTCTTCATCGGCGGACACATGGGCCCCTCGATGAATCGGCTGGTCAGCGACTTTCTGGGCGCCGTCGGCGGCAACCGAGTCCAGTACGAGGCGATCTCCGATGCTCCCCTGCGAGCGGCGGCCCAGATGGCGTTCGGCCACGACGTGCTTCCCCGCTACGACATCGAGCACGCGGGCTTCCTGATGTCGTTCGGTGACGACTTCATCGAGTCGGGAGCTTCGCCCGTCGCCTACCAGCGCCAATACGCCCGGATGGCTTCGGCCGACGACCACGGCGCCAAGGGCAAGTTCGTCTTCGTGGGCCCGCGGCTGTCGCTGACCGGCCAGAACGCGGACGAGTGGATCCCGATCCGACCCGGTGGTGAAGCTGCGCTGGCGCTCGGCATGGCCAACGTGATCGCAGCCGGTGGTGGGAATGCGGGTCCCTATGCATCCGTTCTCGCGGCCTACGACGTGGGCACAGCGGCACAGATGTCGGGTGTGAGCGAGTCGACGATCCGGGACCTCGCAGATCGGTTCGTGTCGGAGGGTCCCGGCCTCGCTCTGGGTCCGGGCGTCGGAGGACACCACCGAAATGCCACCGGTGCGCATCTCGCCGCATTGATCTTGAACGCCGTGGCGGGCAGCGTCGGGCGGACGGTCCACCTGGAAGGTGGGCCTCGCAGCGCTTCCGCCCCCTACGCCGACATGGAGGCCGCCATCGGCGCGATGGCTGATGAGCAGGTCGGCGTGGTCATGGTACACGGGACCAACCCGGCTTATTCGCTGCCAACGGTCTCGGGCTTCAACGACGCGTTTACGTCGGTCGGCTTCAAGGTGTCGTTCTCGTCGGCTCCCGACGAGACGTCCGCGATGGCGGATCTCATCCTTCCCGACCGTCACTTCCTGGAGTCGTGGGGCGACTCGATGCCGATGGACGGCGTCATGGCGCTGAGGCAGCCGGTCATGCAGGCCGTGCCGTATTTCGATTCGAAGCAGGCCGGCGATGTCCTGTTGTCGGTTGCTGCTCGCAACGGGGCGAACCTGGGCGCCGCCACCTTCTACGACTTCCTGCGGGCACAGCACCAGGCCAGCCACGAGCCGGCCATGGGGGACTTCGAGTCGGCCTGGAGGAGAACTCTCAAGACGGGCGTGGCGATGCACGCGGGCGCCATGGAGACCGGTGCAGCTGCGGCGCTCCGTCCGCTCGACTCTGCCATCACATTCGATGCGCCCTCCTTCGACGGAGACGGTGATTTCGTGCTCCTCGTTCACCCTTCGCCGAGATTCGGCGCGGGTGAGCTGAGCAATTCACCGTGGATGCTCGAGTTGCCCGACCCGGTCTCGAAGATCACCTGGCACTCCTGGCTGGAGATGCACCCTCACGCCGCGGAGGCGAGAGGGATCCGAGAGGGTGACATCGTCACCGTGGCGTCGGATCAGGGCTCGGTAGACGTGCCGGTATGGCTCTATCCAGGGATCCGCGAAGACGCGGTGGCTCTCGCGATGGGAGGCGGTCACACGGACTTCGGACGCTGGGCGACCGGCAACGGGGTCAATGCCATGGACCTGCTGCCCGCCGTGACCGAGCAGCCGTCAGGTGCCATGGTGACCGTGGCCACGACCGTGACGGTAAGTCCTACCGGCGAGCGTCGCCGGCTGGCGACACCCGAGGGCTCGGACGACCAGCACGACAGACCGATCGCGCCCGCCGTCGCGCTGGCCGACCTCGGGCATGAAGACGAGAGCCACGAGGAAGGCGGTCACGGAGAGCTGCAGGAGCTCCAGGGCGGAGGTGGCTTCTTGCCGGTCCCCGCCGAGGGAGGTGCGCCGGAGGCTTTCCCCCTCGAAGGTGCGCGCTACGGCGAGTACGCTACGGCGCACGAGGGTCCGCGGTGGGCCATGGCCATCGACCTGGACAAGTGCACGGGGTGCAGCGCCTGCGTGACAGCGTGTCAGGCCGAGAACAACGTGCCGTGGGTGGGTGAGGAGCAGGTGCTCATGGGGCGCGAGATGCACTGGATGCGCATCGAGCGTTACTACGAGCACGTGGACGCCACCGAGGCGAGTCACCTGGACGTGCGGTTCCTGCCGATGCTCTGCCAGCACTGCGGGAATGCGCCGTGCGAGCCGGTGTGCCCCGTCTTCGCGACCTACCACACGCCCGAGGGAGTCAACGCCCAGGTGTACAACAGGTGTGTCGGCACGCGTTACTGCGCCAACAACTGCCCCTACAAGGTCCGCGTCTTCAACTGGTATCGGTACACGGACGAGAATGTGCCGGAGCCGATGAACTGGCAGTGGAACCCGGACGTGACGGTCCGCACCAACGGAGTCATGGAGAAGTGCAGCTTCTGCATGCAGCGGATCCGGGAGGCCGAGAACCAGGCTGCGCTCGAAGAGGGGCGGCCGGTCCGGGACGGTGAGATCGTTCCGGCGTGTGAGCAGAGCTGTCCGGCCGAGGCGATCGTCTTCGGCAACGTTCGTGATCCGGAGTCGCGCGTGTCGCAGGTTGTGGCGAACGAGCGGACATATCGGGTCCTCGATGAGCTTATCAACACGCAGCCTGCCGTGAACTACCTTAAGAAGGTGACGTTCCACGAGGTGCAGTCCGGAGGGCACGAGTAATGGCTACCTCCACTGCTACCGAGCGGGGCGCACTGACGCATCCGGACGTCGAGCAACTCAGTGACGTCAACCGCGACGTCCTCAAGATCCTGAGCAAGCCCGGCAAGGGCTGGTGGATCCTGTTCCTCATCGCGTCGGCCGGCGTCGGCATGTTCCTGGCGTCCTGGGCCTGGCAGGTCTACCGGGGAATCGGGGTCAGCGGCCTCAACGCTCCCGTGGGTTGGGGCGTGTACATCACGACCTTCGTCTTCTGGGTCGGTATCGCCCACTCGGGGACGCTGATCTCTGCGATCCTGTTCCTCTTCAGGGCGCCATGGCGTCAGTCGATCTACAGGGCTGCGGAGGCCATGACCGTGTTCGCGGTCATGACCGCCGGGCTCTTCCCGCTGATCCATGTGGGTCGTCTCTGGCACGCCTACTGGCTGATTCCCTATCCGAACAGCCGCTTCCTGTGGCCGAATTTCAAGTCACCGCTGGTATGGGACGTCTTTGCGGTGACCACGTACTTCACCGTTTCGGCGGTGTTCTTCTATCTCGGCACGGTTCCCGACATCGCAGCAGCGCGCGATGGCTCCAAGGGGCTTCGCAAGAAGCTCTACAGCGTGATCTCGCTGGGTTGGCGGGGGACGGACCGCCAGTGGCACCACTTCGGTAAGGCCTACATCTTCCTGGCCGCTCTCGCGACCCCGCTGGTGCTGTCCGTGCACTCCGTGGTTTCGTGGGACTTCGCCATGGCCATCGTACCGGGCTGGCACGCCACCATCTTTGCTCCGTACTTCGTCGCGGGGGCGATCTTCTCGGGTGTCGCCATGGTGATCACCCTGACGGTCGTCATGCGGAAGGTCTTCGGACTCGAGGCCTACCTCACCACGAAGCACTACGACGCGATGGCCAAGCTCTGCCTGCTCACGTCGCTGATCGTGCTCTATGCGTACCTGTCAGAGTTCTTCATGGCGTGGTACAGCGGCGAAGAGATCGAGCGCACGGCCTTCTGGAACCGCCTGTTCGGCGACTACTGGTGGGCGACCTGGATCATGCTCACATGCAATGGCCTGGTGCCGATCATGCTGTGGTTCAAGCGGATCCGGCACTCCATTCCGGCGCTCTTCGTCATCTCCATCTTCATCAACATCGGGATGTGGTTCGAGCGTTACGTCATCGTGGTCACCTCACTGCATCACGAGTTCGAGCCGTGGGCCTGGGGCATATACCGACCGTCGCTCACGGAGATGGGCATCATGGTCGGAAGCTTCGCCTGGTTCGGGTTCTGGTTCCTCTTGTTCACGAGGCTTCTCCCCCCGGTGGCCATCGCCGAGCTCAAGGAGGTCTTGCCACCGCCGATGCGGAAGCGGACGAAGGAGGCACATTCATGAGCGCCGACAGCAAAGGCTTCCTGGCCTCGTTCGATTACCTCGACTCGACTGTCGACGCCATCGAGAACCTGCGGAAAGCCGGGTTCAAGGAGATCAAGGCATACGCGCCCTATCCCGAGCACCACATCGAGGCAGCCCTGGGATACGGCCAGAGTCCCGTGCGGGTGTTCACCCTCGTGGGTGGTCTGACCGGCGCGGCTACCGGCTTCGCCTTCACGACGTGGACGTCCATGGACTGGCCGTTGGTCGTGGGCGGCAAGCCGATCGTGTCCATCCCGGCCTACGTGGTCATCGCATTCGAGATGACGGTCCTCTTCGGTGCGCTAGCTACCGTGATCGGGCTGTTCATCCTCAGTCGCCTGCCCGACCTGAAGCCGAGCGTGGTGTACGACCCGGAGTTCAGCTCCGGGCGTTACGGAGTCTACGTCGAGGCGGCGGCCGAGCGGGCGGACGAGGCACGCAGGATCCTCGATGCGGAGGATCCCGCGGAACTCCGTGAGGGCGAGGAGGTGGCCGATGTCTAGGAGCTCGAGACTGATGGTCGCAGCCCTCGCGCTGATGACGACGGCGGGCTGCAAGCCTCTCGACGACACCATGGTGGCCATCTTCGGCCGATCGATGAGAGACCAGCGCTCGTTCGATCCATACGAGAACCCGATTCTACCGGCCCCGAATACGGTCGCTCTTTCGTCGGGCAACTTCCCGGCTGCGCCCGGCATGTTCAACACCGGGCAGCCAGAGGGCATCGACATTCCGCTGTTCACCCAGATGGACATGAACCCCATCGGAACAGGGAACGCGATCGTCGCGAGCCTGGACAACCCCTTCCCGTCCGACGACGAGTGGGCGCTGACCCGCGGTCAGGTGATGTTCGATCGCATGTGCGCGGTGTGTCATGGCATCGACGGGATCGGGGCGAATGCGAACATCGCGGCCAGGCATCCGGTCCTGCCGGCGTACAACGTGGCTGGACCGCAGGTGCAGGGGTACACGGACCAGTACATCTACGGAATGATCCGCGTGGGTCGCGGCCTCATGCCCGAGTACGGATCCCGGATCACACACTTCGACCGCTGGGCCATCGTGACCTACGTCCGCAAGCTCCAAGACGAATTCAACGGAGGGGGGGAGTAGCCATGGCGCACATGCACCTCCCCAGCGAGGTACCGGTCCGGTACCTCCCGCGCTCGGCAGGCGCGACCGCACTGACCGGCGCGATGATCTTCGTGGGGCTGGTCGCGTTCGTGATCAGACTCAGCCAGGATCCCCAGGCAGCCTGGATCGCCTACGTCAGTAACTGGCTGTTCTTCACGTCCATCTCCATGGGCGGCGTGATCCTGGCAGTGGCTACGTGGATCACGAAGGCGAAATGGAACTGGTCCGTGCGGCGGGTGAGTCAGTCGCTGGTCGCCTTCCTGCCCATCTCGTTCGTACTCCTTCTGCCGATGCTGACCCTGCGGGAGGGTTACTTCCCGTGGATCGAGGAGATGGCGCACGACCCGATCCTTCAGGCCAAGGCCGCCTACCTCAACATCCCGTTTCTGATCTCCCGGAATGTCGTCGGGCTCCTGCTTCTCTTTGGCCTCGCGATCTACTTCGTGTATCTCGCGCTGCGGCCGGACATGGGCCTGACCGAGGGACACGAAGAGGGCGACGCGGGTCGGGCGACATGGCGCGACCGACTGACCCCTGGATGGATGGGACAGGAGCAGGAGGAGGTTCACTCGTATCAGATGATGACACGGGTCGGGCCGGTTATCGTGCTCGCCTATGCGCTGGTCATGAGCATCGTGGCCTACGACTGGGCCATGAGCCTGGAGCCCCACTGGTTCAGCACCATGTTCGGACCGTGGTTCTTCATGGGCGGATTCTGGGGCGGCATAGCAGCTACCGTGCTGTGGAGCCTCTATCTCCGGAACAAGCATGTCGACTTCAAGAACCTGATCGGGCTCCAGCAGAGGCATGACCTCGGGAAGCTGGCCTTCGCGTTCACGGTCTTCTGGACGTACCTGTGGTTCAGCCAATACATCGTCATCTGGTACGGGAAGCTCGAGTGGGAGCAGGCCTGGATCATTCGCCGGAGCGGTGAGACCTGGGGTGGATTCAGCGCCCTCATCATGGTGATGTGCTTCCTGGTTCCGTTCGCGGGCCTCATGGGAAGGAAGGCCAAGATGAAGCCGATGCTGCTGGCGACCTTCACGACCATCATTCTGACGGGCCTGTGGCTCGAGCGTTATGCGCTCATCGCTCCTTCGCTGCACCACGAGGGCGATCCGATCTTCACGATCTGGCAGCCGCTGATCGGGTTGATGTTCCTCGGGCTGTGGCTCAGTGCGATCCGTTGGTTCCTGACCACCTTCCCGGCGATCCAACTCTGGCAGCCGATGGTCGATGCCGAGACCATCGAAGTCGAGCAGCCTGTGGAGGTCTCGGGCGACTAGCCAGGATCCCCACGCGGGGACCGCAAGACGAAGAACGGTGCGCCGCGCCCCACATGAGGGCGCGGCGCACCGTTTGCGTTCCGGCCGGTCAGCCGACCCGAGAGCGGCGTGGTGCGGCCGAGTCGGTCACTCCACGCCGAACGGGTAGCCTCCGGCCTCGATCACGGCTCGTGCCAACAGCCGACCCTCGCTCCGTATGTCGAAGGGCTCCCGGCGCGTGAGCTTCCTGTGCATCGACAGGATGCTCCTCCTCTGTTCACCCTCGGAACTCGCGCAGATGGCCATCTTGGCGGAATTCTCGACCACGATCATGCCGTTCTCGATTGCCAGTCGCGCGGCGGCGCGTCGGGCCTCGACGCCCTTGTCATCGACGTGATCCATGGCGTTGACCGCCCGAAGCACGGCGCTCTCCATGGTGTAGGTCTGGATGATCATGTCGGCCAGCCACGCGAGAACCTCCTGCTCGTCCTCGAGATTCTGCATGTGCTTCTTGGCCGCGACGCCCGCTGCGAACAGCGTCTGCTTTCTCGCCTGCTCCACCGCGGCGAGTTCGACGCCGAACGGACCTTCCGGCAGTTCTCGCCTACTGCCGCGCGACATGAGCTCCTCGGTGATCCTCTGGATCTGGGGCATCAGAGCGAGCTTGCCCGTCAGAGCCCGCTTGAGCAGCACGCTGGTGATGAGCATGCGATTGATCTCCGACGTGCCCTCCCAGATGCGGTTGATACGGGCATCTCGGTAATGGCGCTCCGCGGGGTACTCCGACACGTACCCGTACCCTCCGTGGACCTGCAGCATCTCGTCCGCGATGAAGTCGACCGCTTCGCTGCTGTAGACCTTGTTGATCGAACACTCGACGCTGAGCTCCTTGAGCGCCGCGACGGTGGCGGCTGCCACATCGCTGTTGCCCGATGACTCGACCAACCGGTCGATGTTGTGCGCCGTCCGATAGACCATCGTCTCCTGGCAGTAGATGCGGGAGCATGCGGCGGCGAGCTTCTGCTGAATGAGCGGAAACTCGGCGATGGCCTGGTCGAACTGGTGCCGTTCGAGCGCGTACCTGGTGCCGGTGGCGAGAGATATCTTCGCGCCTCCCAGAACCGCCGGACTCAGCTTGAGCCGGCCGATGTTGAGGACGTTGAACGCGATGCGGTGGCCTTTTCCGATCTCGCCGAGAACGTTCTCCGCGGGTACCGGCGTGTCCTCGAACGACAGGGCACAGGTGGACGAGCCCTTCAGTCCGAGCTTGTGCTCCTCGGGGCCTACCGTGAAGCCCGGCGAGTCGCGCTCGACGACGAAGGCGGTGAAGTGCTCCCCGTCGACCTTGGCGAAGACGATGAAGAGGTCGGCGAACCCTGCGTTCGTGATGAACTGCTTCGACCCGTTCAGCAGGTACACGTTGCGTTCCGGGTCCAGCACCGCAGTGGTGCGGGCGCCGAGCGCGTCCGATCCGCTGCCTGCTTCCGTGAGCCCGTACGCGGTCAGGATGCGGCCGGTGATGATGCCGTCGACCCATTTGGCCCGTTGCTCATCCGTACCGAAATAGATGACCGGTAGGCCGCCGATGCCGGTCTGCACCGCGATGGCCGGAGCGTAGGAGCCCCCGAGTCCCACCTTCTCAGCGATCAGCATGGCCGTCGTCTTGTGGGCCCCGAGCCCTCCCATGGCCTCGGGCACGTCGATCGAGAAGATGCCGAGCTCCCCCGACTCCCGAACCAGTCCTTCGAGGAGCCCCTCCTGCTGGGCGTCGATGGCCTCCCATTGCGGGAGCACCTGCTCGGTTACGAACTCCTCGACGCTCTGACCCAGCATGCGGGCCTCCTCGTCGAACTGTTCGGGGATGAACACCTCCGAGGGGTCGGTCGGAGCCAGGAGGAAAGCCCCGCTGTGGATGGGGTGGTCGTTGGTTGCGCTCATTGCGGGAACTCCTGTTCCGTCAGGGGCGTTCGAAGAGGGCAGCGGCACCCATTCCGCCGCCGATACACATGGACACCACGCCGTAGCGGGCCTCCCGTCGTTTCATCTCGTGCAGCAGCGTGGCGGTCAGCTTGGCGCCGGTCGCACCCAGTGGGTGCCCCAGCGCGATCGCTCCGCCGTGCACGTTTACCTTGCCCGGGTCGAGACCCAGCTCGCGAACCACGTAGACGGCCTGCGAGGCGAAGGCCTCATTGATCTCGAACAGGTCTACTTCTTCCTGCCCGACGCCGCAGTGCTCGAGGACCTTGGGAATGGCCTCGACCGGCCCGATCCCCATGATCTCCGGTGCGACTCCGACGACCTGGTAGCCTCGCAGGACACCCAGCACTTCGAGCCCCTGTTCCTCGGCCACCGCCCGACTCACGACCAGGGTGGCTGCAGCGCCGTCGCTGGTTTGCGACGAGTTGCCCGCGGTGACTGATCCGCCCAGTCGGAACACCGGCTTGAGTTTCGCGAGCGCCTCTGCCGTGGTGTCCCGGCGCGGGCCCTCATCGGCTTCGAACTGGTTGGTGGTCACCACGCTCTGGCCTCTGGCCCCGGGGCGCTTGAGGGTCACCTCGACCGGAACGATCTCCTCGTCGAACGTGCCCGCGTCCAGTGCAGCGACGGCCCGGCGGTGGCTTTCCAGTGCGAAGGCGTCCTGCTCCTCACGGGTCACCTCGAAGCGCGAAGCAACTTCCTCCGCCGTGAGCCCCATGGAGATGTACGCCTCGGGCATCTCGTTCACGAGCACGGGATTCGGCTGGAATCGCTCGCCGCTCATGGGGACCATGCTCATCGACTCCGTGCCGCCGGCGAGAATCGCAGAGGCTTGCCCGGTGGCGATCCGGTCAGCCGCCATGGAAATCGACTGGAGCCCGCTCGAGCAGAACCGGTTGAGCGTCATGGCCGGGACCGAGTGCGGAATCGAAGTCCGGAATTGCGCGAGCCGGGCCAGGTTGAGGCCCTGAATCCCCTCGGGCATGGCACATCCCAGGATGATGTCGGTCAGCGAGGCCGGGTCGAAGCCTCCTGCCGCCTCCATCGCTCCCTCCATGCAGGCAGCCGCGAGGTCGTCGGGACGGGTCTCCCGGAGAGTGCCCTTGAACGCCCTGCCGACGGGTGTGCGAACGGCGCTGACGATTACGGGTTCATTTGCTTTGTTCATCGTCTAGTTCCTCAGCGGCTTGCCGGTCTTGAGGATGTACTCCATGCGCTCGAGCGTCTTGCCCTCGCCGCAGAGGCGCATGAATGCCTCCTTCTCCAACTCCAGCAGATAGTCTTCGGAAACGCGTGACGAGGGACTCACCTCGCCCCCGCACAGCACCCAGGCCAACTCTCCGCCCACGACCTTGTCGTACGTGCTGATCCATCCTGCGCGCTCCATGTGATCCAGGCCTACCCGGAGGGCGGCCAGGCCCGGCTCGCCCACCACGCGAATGTCCGTGCGCGGCTGGGGGGGCTCGTATCCCACGCGGTCGAGAGCCAGCACCATGTTCTTGGCGTCGTGGAGCAGTCGATCCTGGTTGATGGTCACCCTGTCCGTGGCCCGGAGGAATCCCATCTCGCGAGCCTCGTGACCGCTGGTGGCCACCTTCCCCATGCCCACCATCTCGAACACGCGCCGTACGTAGGGGAAGAGGTCCGTTTCGGGTGCATCAGGTGCGTTCTCGTCGACTCGGCGGACCAGCTCCTTGCAGCCGCCCCCCGCCGGGACCAGGCCCGCGCCGACCTCAACCAGCCCGATGTACGTTTCCAACGAGGCGCATACGGCATCTCCGCCGAGTACCACCTCACAGCCACCCCCCAGCGTCAGACCGTGGGGCGCTACGACGACCGGCCGAGGGGAGAACCGCATGCGCTGGTTGGCTCGCTGGAAGCGCTCGAGGATCCACTCGACGTCCTCGTAATTGTCGTCATCGATTTCGTTGAGGATCAGCAGCAGATTCGCGCCGGCCCCGAATTGAGCCGCGTCGTTCCCGATCACCAGCCCTCGCCAATTGGCTTCCACCTCGTCGAGCGCGCGCTCCATCATGTCGATGATGCCGGGCCCGATGGTGTTCATCTTGGTATGGAACTCGAGGCACGCTACTCCGTCGCCGAGGTCCACCAGCGAGGCATCGGGGGAGCCGAGCACCAGGCCTCCGGCATCCTTGAGGTCGGCGAGCACGAGGAAGTCGGGATCAGACGGCACCGGGGCGAAGTCCCCGGCTGACTGGTAGAACGAAGTCGCGCCTTCCTGACGCTGGTAGAAACCCTCGGCTCCGCCGTCATAGAGTGCCTGGGCGATGGGGGGAAGGGGATGCCCTTCCTCCACCATGCGATCACAGGACGCGCGGAAGCCGATCGCGTCCCAGAGTTCGAAGGGTCCGAGATCCCACCCGAATCCCCACCTCATGGCACGGTCGACGTTCACGATGTCGTCGGCGATCTCCGGGATGGAGGCAGCTGCGTAGCGGAGGGTGGCGGAGACCGTCTCCCAGAGGAATTCTCCGGCACGGTCCCTGGCGTGCACCAGGCCCTGCACACGCTCACGCACGTCGTCGACGCTCTTGGCCATCTCCAGGGAGGGGAAGCTCACCCGTCCCTGCGGGACGTATTCCAGAGTCGCGGGATCCACCATGAGAATCTCAGTGGCACCGTCGGAACCTCGGGATTTCTTGTAGAACCCCGCCCCTGACTTGGCGCCCAAGCGCCCGTCCTCGATGAGCCGCTTCATGAATTGCGGCGGATCGAACAGATCTCGGTGCGGGTCGTCCGGAAGCCCCTCGAAGAGGTTGCCGGCGACATGGGCCAGGGTGTCGAGCCCGACCAGGTCCGCTGTGCGGAAGGTGGCGCTGGCCGGCCGGCCCATGGCTTTGCCCGTGAGCTTGTCGACCTCGGCTACGGTGTATCCGCCTGTCTCCATCGCCTTCAGGACGTGGAATATGCCGAAGCATCCGATACGGTTGGCGATGAAGTTGGGCGTGTCCTTCGCGTGGACGATGCCCTTGCCCAGGACCCGCTCCCCGAAGTCCTCGAAGAATTCCACCACGGCATCGTGGGTCTCCGGCCCCCGGACCAGCTCGAGCAGTTTCAGGTAGCGGGGCGGGTTGAAGAAGTGCGTCACCAGGAAGCGTGGGCGCAGTTCCGGTGGCAGAGCCTCGGAGAGGGCCGCAGCCGACAGCCCCGACGTGTTGGATGTGATCAAGGCGTGCGGGGCCACGTGTGGCGCCACCTTCTCATACAGTCCGCGCTTGATGTCCAGGTTCTCGACGATGGCTTCGACGATCCAGTCGCAGTCCGTCAGTTGGGAGAGGTCGTCCTCCAGGTTGCCGACCTGGACGAGCGCTTCCGCCCCCGGCCACGAGAACGAGGCCGGCTTGCTCTTCCGCGCGCGGGCCAGCCCCGACCGGGCCAGCGCGTTGCGATCTTCGTCTCCGTCGCGCGGTGGAATGTCGAGCAGCACTGTGGGAATGCCGACGTTGGCGAGGTGGGCCGCGATGGCGGCGCCCATGACACCGGCGCCGAGGACGGCAGCGCGCCCGATTCTGTCGGGTGCGGGGGTGTCCTTCACGATTGATCTCCGGGAAGGGCGGCGCCAAAGCCCCGGGCGAGCATCTCTGCCAGGGGATCCAGAGCCGACATGAGGGGGTGGGCACGAGTCGACCGGACCCATCCGGTGACGACTTCATCCAGTGCCCCAAAGAAGACGTGGCGGGCGAGCCGCACATCGAGGTCCGGCCGGAAGGCTCCACAGGCTACGCCGGCATGAATGACGTCGGCGATGACCTCGAAGTATGCACTCACGCTCGGCCGGATCCCCTGAGCAAGGACCGGATCCGGCTCCCGTGCGTGGATCTGGAAGACGCTGGCCAATGCGCGGTCCTCTGCGAAGAACGCCAGGTGCATCTCGGTGAGTCGGCGCAGCCGGGCTACGCCGGGCTCCGTGGCGGCCAGGGGGGCTCGCGAGCGCTCCAGGTGTTGGCTCAAGTGCCGCTGGAAGACGGTTACGAGAAGGTCCTGCTTGCGCGTGAAATAGAGGTAGATGGTGCCCGTGGCGACCCCCGCTTCACGAGCCACGGCTGCCATGCTGCTGCCATGATAGCCCTTGGCGGCGAAGACGCTCACGGCGGCGCGAAGGATACGGTCCTCCTTGCCCGGAGCGTATACGGACTGGGCGGGGACGGTCACGGGCGGTTTGCTCGGGAAGCAAATGAATGAACGTTCATTCAGTATAATAACACATGCGGGCCGCTCCGTGTCCAGCTTCGCGTGTTGGGGCCGGCTCGGGTGCTGGAACACCTCCGACCCAGTATCTTCTGCGCGGGCCTCTCAACTGCCCAACATCCGACCTGCCAACCCAAGGTCCTTGCCGGTGACGCCAGCTGCCCTCCCGCCCGAAGTCGCTTTCGCTGCCCCGACGCATCGAGCCCGCCGTTCGGCCCTCGCGACGCGCGCCGTTCTAGCTCTGCTCGTCTCGGCGACCGTCTCCGCCGCGTGCGGCGATGCGGCGGCCCCAGTCCTGGACGAGTCGACCGGGGCGCTCGTCGACGGATTGGTCCTGGACTCCGTGAACGGGATCGTGATCGGAATCCAGGTGCAGGCGGCTCAGTGGGGAGCGGACTGCGCCCAACTCGAGCCCTCGGCGTCTCCACTGGACACCGACACCACGAACTCGCTCGGCAGGTTCGTGTTGAGGGTCACCGTCCCGGACGGGCCGGTGGGAGCAGGCTGCATACGCATAGACGAGGATTTCGGTAGCGAATGGGTCCCGTTGGACACCGGCGCTCTCCGCCTTCCCGTGACGTTCAGCCTGACGGAACCGATCGACACGACTCGGGCGTTGATTCTGGTACGAAGGAGATAGGCCGGCGGTCGATGCCCGCTTCAGGCTTCCGGGGAAAGCTCTGCGAGAACCTGATCGTGTAGAATGCCGTTGGTGCTGATGCCAGAGCCGCCGTGGAGCACCGCCTGGCCATCGAGTGTCGTGAACCGGCCGCCCGCTTCCGTCAGGATGGTTAGGAATGGGCCGCCGTCCCACGACGCCTGGAGGGGATCTACCATGACCTCGGCCCGGCCCGTGGCCACAAGTGCGTGGCCGTAGCAGTCTCCCCAGGTCCGCGAAAACGCAGAGCGCTGCTGAAGGCGACGCCAGCCGGGCCCCTCGGGGCGCGAAAGCAACCGCTCGACATCGGTGGTCAGGACGAGTGCCTCCTCGATGCGATCCACCGACGAGACGTGGCACGGTCGGTCGTTCCACTTGCAGCCGAGCCCCTTGCCGGCGGCTACAGTTTCCTGGAGAGGTGGAAAGTGGCTTACGCCCACAACCGCCTGCCGGCCGACCTCGATGCCAATCAGGACTCCGTAGAGCGGCACCCCCCGCATGAAGGACCGGGTCGCGTCGATCGGGTCCAGAATCCACCGCACACGGGCGCCCGGATTCGATTCGCCGTACTCCTCGCCGAGAATGGAATGGTCGGGGTACCGTGCTTCGATCCGGGAACGGATCAGTTCCTCCGCCTCCCTGTCGGCGATGGTCACCGGGGTCCCGTCTCCCTTGGATTCAGCTTCGACTGTCGCTCCGAAATAGCGCAGGGTGAGCGCACCGGCCTGGTGGGCGAGGGCCTGTGCGAAGTCCAGGAGTTCGGCGATTTCCTGCGGGGTGGCTTCGCTGCTCACGAAGACCCTGGGAGGTTGGCCTCCGGCGCTGTGGTGCCCCGGCCACCGTGTTCCGCCTTGTTCCTGTACATGTCGGCGTCCGCAGCCCCGATCAGATCCTCCGCTCGGTCCATCGATGCCTCGTCGAAGGCCGCGATCCCCACGCTCGCGGTCACTCCGTGTGGTGAGAGGACCGGGTGGGTATCGAGGCGCTCTGCGACGCGCTTCACGTATGCCTCGGCTCCTTCCATGTCGGTGTCAGAAAGAACCGACAGGAACTCATCGCCCCCGTAACGGGCCACCAGGTTCATCGCCCGGTTCTCTCCCTCGAGAACCAGCGCGAACGCCCGGAGGATCTCGTCGCCGGTGACGTGTCCCAGGGTGTCATTGACCCTCTTGAAGTTGTCGAGGTCGAAGACTGCCACCACGAGGTCGCGGCCACGCCGGGCGGCTGGTATCTCCTTTTCGAGGTGGATCTGCAGGCGGCGACGGTTGGGTAGCCTCGTGAGAGGATCCATCAGGGACAGGGCCTGGAGATGGGCGTGGAGCCTCGCGTTGCCCAACGCGACCGACGCCTGATTCGCGAGCCGCTGGAGGACCGCGACGTCTTCGCGGGTGAAGAATCTGGGTGTCCGGCTCCCTGCACTCAGCAAACCGGCCAACTCGCCATCGAGAACCAGGGGAGCCATCAGCCCTGATCCGGCCTCGAGCAGCTCACGCAGGTGCGCCGGTACCAGGTCGCTGGCCGCCAAATCGTCCACCAGCATAGGCCCCTTCATGTCCAGGAGACCCTCGGAGATGGCCTGGGTGGCATCCCATTCCGCGCCTACGGGAAGCGTCACGACTCCTGTGGCCTCCGCGACCCGAAAGTCGGCACCCCCGGGTTCGCTGTTGAGCCAGACGGCAGCACCATCGACCGAGAGGAGGTCGTTCACCGCCCCGACGACCTCCTTCAGCACCTCACTCGGGTCCAGCGAACTCACCAGCGCGCGGCCGATCTCCTCCATCCGCTCGGCCTCGTGGCGCCGCCGCTCCAGTTCAGCGACGTGAAGTGCGTTCTCGATGGCCACCGACGTGATGTCGGCGATAACCCGGAAGACTCCCAGGTCGTCTTCGGCGTACCTGTCCGCCTGGAGACTCTGTACGGTCATGCTGCCGACTGCGACGCCCTTGTTGACGAGGGGCACGGACATGGATGAGAGAATCCTGGCGCCGTCGTCCTCTCCGAGCATCAGGGCCGCGTGCGCGGCCGCATCGACGTTCCCGATCATCGAGGCGCCCTCGCCGACCGCCTCGGCCTCGGAAACGCCATACGGGGCAAGCGATTCCTGGAGGACACCATCACTGGCGAAGTAGACGACCCGGGCTGTGTCTCGTTCTCGGTCGTGAAGGGAGATGAAGAAGCGGGATGCGTCGATTACGCGTGCCGTTTCCTGATGAATGGCCGCGTACAGGCCCTTCGTGTTGAGTGTGCCCGCAAGCTTCCTTCCCACATCCAGCAGAGCGCGGTAGCGATCGGCCACAGGAGAGGGAGGCTCCCGAGAATCCGATACAGGCATCAGGCTCTCGTCCCTTGGTCGCGACGCGCGGATTTCGGCGTTGCGAGAGCTATTCCGACGATTGAGCATAATACCGACGGCCGGAAGCTGTCACAACAACGGAGAGACGTTGCCGCGGCGCTGGGCCGGGCGGAGAGAGGTCGGTCTTTTCGACCTCAGTCGGGAGGGGAACTCGGGTTCCCTCCGACGCCCCCCTCACGATCGATGAAGTGTCCGATCTCGTACCCGATGGCGGCCAGGAGCTTCGCCTCTCGGAGGTCGGGATCCGCCCGTGTGATGACTGTGCGCAGGGTGCGCATGACCGCGGCCGGCTTGCGTGCCTTGAAGAACTCCATGCGCCCCAAGCCGCCTTCGAGCGCGCCGAACGTCTGCTCCAACTCCTCCTGTGAAGGGGGCCTGGTGGAGCGACGCCCACGCGGCAGTTCCTCGTCGAAGTGTCCTGCAGAAAGAAAGACCTCGTACGCCAGAACGAGGCAGGCCTGAGCCAGATTGAGGCTGGAATACTCCGTATCCGTCGGGATGATCGACACGGCGTGGCAGAGGTCCAGGCCCTCGTTCGTCAGCCCGCGATCCTCCCTACCGAACAGGATCGCGACTTTGCCTTCCTCCGCCCGCTGGGTGATCTGGGGAGCCACTTCCCTGGGCCGTGTGTAGTTCCGCCCTGCCGTTCGGGGACGGGCAGTGGTGCCAACGATGTAGTGGACGTCAGCCAGGGCGTCGGCGAGGGAATCGTGGAGGGTGGCTGCTTCTATGAGAGGGGTACTGCGGTGTGCGATACCCTCGATCCGGTACGCGTCGAACTCATCCGGGTTCACAAGGCGGAGCGTGGGCAGCCCGAAGTTCATCATCACCCGGACGACCCCCGCGATGTTCACCACGTTCTGGGGATGGTCCAGAACGATGACGACGTTGTCCAGCGGGTTAGCGATCGTCCTCGTCGTCCTCGGGTGGCTCGATCTCACCCTTGAAGTTGCGGATTCCCTGGCCGAGGCCCCGAGCGATCATGGGGAGCTTCCTGGCACCGAAGGTCATCACGAGCACTCCGAGCACCAGGAGGATCTCCCAGAAGCCGAAGGCGATGGCAAGGAGGGGTTCGGACATGGTCACTGGCTCGGTCCGGTGAGAGTCTTCAGGCTGTGGGGATTGCTCGGGTCACTTTTGCAGGATCTTCGCGATGGTCTGCTTCTGCATGTTCGAAGTGCCCTCATAGATGGTGCCGATCTTCGCGTCGCGATAGAGCTTCTCGACGGGATACTCCTTCGTGAATCCATAGCCACCGTGTAGGTCGATGCAGACGGACGCCACTTTCTGGGCCATTTCGGAAGCGAAGAGTTTGGCCATGGCCGCCTCGACCAGAAACGGCTGACCCGCATCCTTGAGTCGGGCGGCATTGTAGACCATGAGGCGGGCAGCCGTGATTTCCGTGGCCATTTCTGCCAGTTGGAACTGAACGCCCTGGAATGACCCGATGGCCCTTCCGAACTGCTCGCGCTCGCCGACGTACCGAACGGTATGGTCGAGTGCCCCCTGGGCCAGGCCGATCATCTGGGCGCCAATGCCTATCCGTCCTTCGTTCAGGGTCTCGATGGCGGTCTTGTAACCCTTTCCGACTTCGCCGAGGATGTTGGCCGCGGGGACCCTGACCTGGTCGAACAACAGCTCCGTCGTGGAAGATGCGCGGATCCCCAGCTTGTCCTCCTTCTTGCCGACGCTGAAGCCCTCGAAGCCCTTCTCGACGATGAAGGCGGTGATGCCCCGGTATCCGGCCGACGGGTCGACCGTTGCGAAGACGATGAAGATCCCGGCTTCCGCACCACTGGTGATCCACATCTTCTGGCCGTTCAGAATCCAATCGTCACCGTCGGCAGTCGCCCGTAGGGACAACGCGAATGCGTCGGATCCGCTGCCGACTTCGGAGAGGGCGTACGCGCCAACCGTGTCCGCAGCGAGCTGAGGAAGGTACTTCGCCTTCTGTTCGTCGTTCGCCCAGCGCAGTAATGCGTTGATGACCAGCGTGTTCTGCACGTCCACGATCACGCCGATGGAGGGGTCCACCTTCGAGAGCTCCTCCACCACCAGCACCGCCGTAAAGAAGTTCGCGCCCGTGCCGCCATGCACACCGGGGATCTCCACGCCCATCAGGCCCATCTCGAACAACTGACGGATGATGTCCGGGTCCATCTTCTGGGCCTCGTCCATCTCCATCGTCTTGGGAGCTATCTCAGCCACTGCGAAGTCGCGGACGGCTTCCTGGAACATCTGTTCGTCGTCGGTGAGGGAGGTCAGCGCCGGACGAGAGTCTGTGAGGACCGAGGACATAGGGTACCTGACTTAGCCTGTGATGTATTCGAGAATGGTGGGCGTCCGAAGTGGCTTCGGCTCCCGGCAATCTAAAGCGTTGTGGAGTCTTTCGGGGAGCCCGGGCCGTGCCCTTGCATCCAGACCCCGAGGGCCTCGGGGACCACGATCTGCGCCCTGTACGCCGCCAGTTCCGGTCCTGTGAGGGTTTCGGCCTCCGTCACCACGGACGTCACCCACTCGAGCGGGATCGCCTCGAAGTACCGATTCCACACGCGAACGCCGACTCGAGCGCGCCAGACCTCCTCTCCGGGTCGGTCGTCGCGAGTGTGTTGGGGAAAGCCCGGCGGGAGGATCTTGGTCTCGTCCGAGATCACATGGACAGGGATGCCGAGGCGATGGGCCGGTTCGGCCAGGGCCGCGGAGCCGATCTTGTTCACGACCCCCGCGTCACCGATGGAGTCCGCTCCCAGAAGGACCATGTCGCAGTCGGGGACGAGCGAGGCCGCAGCGGCATCCACGGCGTAGACCACGGAGACCCCCGCCTTGGCGAGGCCCTCTGCCAGCAGTTGGCCCTCGTTGAACGGACGGCTCTCCAGGCAGACGACCCGGACGTCCCGGGATGCCGCCCCATGGAGTAGTGCCGCCCTCACCGTGGACGACGACGAAACCGTCGCCACAGTGCCGTGCGCGGGCAGGATAGCGGCTCCCCGGGAGGCGACCACCTGGGCCCCGGTCTCCAGTCCCTCGCGGAACGCCTGTGCCGCCTGGGCCGCGCGGTGTCGGCCCTCTTCGACCGTCTGCGCGACCGCCACGGCATCGAGCACGTCACGGGCCAACGACACGAGAGGGGCCATCGCGGGTTGGGCCTCCATGACTTTCACTACGACCTCACCCATGGCCCACCTGAACTCCTCAGGCGATCCGGCGTGGGCGCGCACGGCAGCCCTGCGCACGATCTCGGCGGCCAGTCGGCCCATGACCGCGGCCCCTGACACCGAGTCTGCTCGGAGTGGCGCTATCAGTGCGTCGAGTTGCTCAGTGTGGGCCATATCGGAGTGCCTCCTCGGGGGGGCTTCCAACCCGGGTGGATCACATCAAATTAGGAGGGTTGACGCCTGCCCAAAAGCCCGTCACACTCCAGCTTCTGAGACTCTCCAGGCTGCGCGATGCGCCTTGATTCCGTTCCGGAGAACCGAATGTCCGACTTCCCGAGCGACCTGCTCTACACAGAAGAGCACGAATACCTGAAGGCCACCGGCGAGGAGGGCGTCTACGCCGTCGGTATCACCTCCTACGCACAGGGAGAGTTGGGCGATGTGGTCTTCGTCGAACTTCCCGAGGAGGGCTCGTCCTTCGGCAAGGGTGAGGTCTTCGGGACCATCGAGGCGGTGAAGGCCGTCAGCGACCTCTACTGTCCCGTTTCCGGAGAGGTCGTAGCGGTAAACGGCGATCTCGAGGACGAGCCGTCCCTCGTCAACGACGACACGTACGGAAAGGGCTGGATGGTGACGTTGAGAGTGGCCGACCCGTCCGAGCTCGAGGGCCTGATGGGCGCGGATGCATATGCGCTGCACGTGGGCGCCTGAGACCAGTTCCCAGATCAGCCCAGACTCTGCAGGGCCGCGCTTCGCCGCATGGCGGCGCGGCCCTCATTCATCGAGGAGAGTATGAACAGCCGGATCGATCCTCCCGCCGACTTCGCGCGACGCCACCTCGGCCCTGACGCGGCCGAAACTGACGCCATGCTGGACGCCGTCGGGTTCGAGTCCCTCGATGCTCTGGTCGACGCGGCCGTGCCCTCCTCCATCCGCATGAAGGGTATGCTCGACCTTCCGGATCCTCTTCCGGAGGCGGCCTTGCTGGTCCGGCTGCGCGACATCGCATCGAAGAACAAGGTGCTGAGATCCTACATCGGGATGGGATACCACGGCACGGTCGTTCCGGGGGTCATTCTTCGGAACATCATGGAGAATCCGGGCTGGTATACGCAGTACACGCCCTACCAGGCCGAGATCTCACAAGGGCGTCTGGAGGCGCTCCTCAACTTCCAGACGATGGTCATGGACCTCACGGGCCTCGAGATCGCCAACGCCTCCTTGCTGGACGAGGGCACCGCGGCGGCCGAGGCCATGCACCTCGCGTATGCCGAGGCCCGCGGCAAGGCCGACGTCTTCCTGGTCTCCGAGCTGTGTCACCCACAGACCATCGATGTGGTCCGGACCCGTGCCGGATCCCTTGGCATCGAGGTGGTCGTAGGGGATCACGGTGCGTTCCAGTTCGGTGAGCGCGTGTTCGGGGTCCTCCTGCAGTATCCTGCGACGGACGGCCGCGTTCTCGACTACCGCGAGACCGCGAAGCATGCAAGGGACGCGGGCGCGGTGGTCGTTGTCGCCGCGGATCTGATGTCCTTGGCGCTCCTCTCCCCTCCGGGCGAGTGGGGGGGCGACATCGTGGTGGGGAACACCCAGCGATTCGGGGTTCCCATGGGCTTCGGAGGCCCGCACGCGGCGTTCATGGCGGCTGACGGTCGGTTCAAGCGGAAGATGCCCGGCCGGATCATCGGCGTGTCGGTGGACGCTGACGGGAAGCCCGCGCTGCGCATGGCGCTGCAGACTCGGGAGCAGCACATCCGCAGGGAGAAGGCCACTTCGAACATCTGCACCGCTCAGGTACTCCTGGCCATCATGGCCGGAGCCTATGGCGTCTACCACGGTCCGGACGGAATCCGAGCCATCGCCCTGCGAATCCGGGACATGACAGGCTTGCTCGCGGCCGGCCTCGGGCTCCTGGGCCACGAACTTCTGAGTGACGTCTTCTTCGACACGCTCCGCGTGCGCCCGTCCGGTGACGCCGGAGATGTACTGTCGACCGCGCTCGGACTGGGGATCAACCTTCGGGACTTCGAGGACGGAACCCTCGGAGTCGCTCTGGACGAGACGGTCCGGCCGGAGGATCTGGACGATCTTTTCGCAGCCTTCAATGGCGGTCGGACTCCCGACTTCGATGCCCGGTCGCTCGCGTCGAACGGTGGGGCTCCGGTGCTGCCCGGGTGGGCGGAGCGCACGAGCGCCTTCATGCAGCATCAGGTCTTCAACCGTTTCCACTCGGAGACGGAGATGCTCCGGTATCTGCACCGGCTGGAGACGAAGGACCTGTCTCTGAACACCAGCATGATCCCACTCGGGTCGTGCACGATGAAGCTCAACTCCAGCACGGAGATGGCTGGCGTGACCTGGCCGGAGTTCGGCTCCCTCCATCCCTTTGCGCCGGTGGACCAGGCCCTGGGCTACCAGCAGCTCTTCAGCGAACTGGAGCGTTGGCTCGCGGAAATCACCGGATTCGCGGCCACGTCCCTGCAGCCCAACTCCGGAGCGCAGGGTGAGTACACGGGCCTCATGGTCATCAAGGCGTACCATGAGGATCGTGGGGAGGACACCCGCAAGGTGTGCCTCATTCCCTCTTCCGCTCACGGAACGAATCCGGCCAGCGCGGTCATGGCGGGCATGCGGGTGGTGGTCGTGAAGAGCGACGAGGAGGGCCGGATCGACATGGTGGACCTCCAGGCCAAGGCGGCTCAGCACAAGGATGACCTGGCGGCGATCATGGTCACGTACCCGTCGACGCACGGGGTCTTCGAAGATGGGATCACGCAGGTGTGCCGAGTCATCCACGATCACGGTGGAATGGTCTACCTCGACGGGGCCAACCTGAACGCGCAGGTCGGATTGGCTCGTCCCGGCGACTACGGTGCGGATGTCTGTCACATCAACCTGCACAAGACGTTCGCGATTCCCCATGGTGGCGGCGGACCGGGTGTGGGACCGATCTGCGTTACGGAAAGTCTGGCGCCGTATCTTCCGGGCCACGTGGTTCACAAGGTGGGTGGCGAGAAGGCCGTGTCCGCGGTGTCAGCGGCTCCGTGGGGGAGCGCCAGCGTACTGCCGGTGTCGTGGGCGTACATCGCGATGCTGGGGCCCGAAGGGGTCCGTCGTGCGTCGGAGGTGGCGATTCTCAACGCGAACTACATGGCCAAGGCGCTCGAAAACGACTTCCCCGTTCTGTACCGTGGCGAGTCAGGCCTGGTGGCCCACGAGTTCATCATCGACCTCCGGCCCTTGAAGCAGTCCACGGGAATCACGGAGGAGGATGTGGCGAAGCGCCTCATCGACTTTGGCTTCCATGCTCCTACGGTGTCCTTTCCGGTGGCGGGCACCCTCATGCTCGAGCCCACCGAGAGCGAGCCCAAGGAGGAGATGGACCGCTTGATCCACGCGCTGGTGTCGATCCGCGAGGAGATTCGCCAGGTGGAGGCGGGAGAGATGGATCCCGTCGACAACGTGCTCAAGAATGCCCCCCACACGGCCGCTATGGTCACCGCAGACGAGTGGGACCATCCTTACTCGCGGGAGCGGGCCGCGTATCCTGCGCCGTCGACCCGGGAGCACAAATTCTGGCCGCCGGTCAGGCGGGTGGATAACGCGCACGGCGACCGGAATCTGATTTGCGCCTGCCCGCCGATCGAAGCGTATGCGGAGGGGGCGGTGGACTGACCGTCACCCGTCCACCACGACGAGGAGGAGTGCCGATGGCCAAGCTCACGTATCACGGTCACGCGACGTGCGGCATCGAGCTGGATGACGGGACCAACATCGTCATCGATCCGTTCTTCGGTGACAATCCAGCCTGCGGGATCACGGTGGACGAGGTGGAGGCGGACTACATTCTGGTCACCCATGGGCACGGGGATCACATCGGTGATCTGATCCCGCTGGCTCGCCGCACGGGCGCCCAGGTCATCTCCACGTACGAGATCGTGAGTTGGCTGGCGACTCTGGGCATCGACCACGCTCACCCCCTCCACATCGGTGGGGGCTTCACGTTCCCGTTCGGCTATGTGAAGATGACGCCCGCGTTGCACGGTGGAAAAATCGACGGCGAAGGCGGTGAGGCGTTCACGACCGTTCCCGGCGGCTTCCTGATCAACTTCGTCGACGGGGTGCGCTTCCATCACGCGGGAGACACGGCGCTTCTGATGGAAATGCAGCTCCTGGCCGACCGGGTGGACGTGGCGCTCCTTCCCATCGGTGACAACTTCACGATGGGCCCGGAGGACGCGGTCAGGGCGGTGGAGTTCATTCGACCCAAGGTCGTGATCCCCATCCACTACAACACCTGGCCGCCTATCGAGCAGGATCCGCACGCCTTCAAGGACGCGGTCGGCGACAGGGCTCAAGTGGAGATCATGGCGCCGGGTGGCACCTTCGACTTCTAGCGGGACCCACCCGCACCTGCGCTGGCGTTTGGTCATCGACGGACAGCCGCTGAGCGGCAGCCGGAACATGGCCCTGGACCATGCCCTTGCCGAGTGTCTCGAGCCGGGAGAGGGCGTGGTGCGGCTCTACTCGTGGAGTGGGCCCACCATTTCGTTCGGGCGCAACGAGCCCTCCAGAGACCGCTATGACCTGCGGCGAGCCGGCGAGGAGTTCATCGGCTTCGTGAGACGTCCGACCGGGGGGAGGGCGGTGCTCCATGACGCCGAGGTGACCTACGCCGTGGTGGCTCCGCTACGGGCGTTCGGTGGAATGCGGCAGGCGTATCGTGCGATCAACGGCGGATTGGTGGCGGGGCTTCGCCTGCTCGGGGTAGATGCCCGCGTCGAGGACGGGGGAGCTGTTCTCGCTCCCGACGCGGGTCCGTGCTTCCAGGTCCCGGCGCCCGGGGAGGTGACCTCGGGGGGGCGCAAGCTGGTGGGGAGCGCCCAGCTCCGCATCGGGAGGGCTCTCCTGCAGCACGGCTCGGCGATCTTGAGCGGCGACCAGGCTGCCATCATGCGTTTGTCGGGGGGGGGAGTTGACCCAGCACCACCGGCTACCGTCGAGCAGGCGCTCGGCAGAGCGGTCGGGGAAGGCGACGTAAGGGCGGCGTTGGGCGAGGGCCTCCGCCTTGCGTTGGGTGGCTCATGGGACGAGGGTGGATACCGGTCCACGGAGACGGCAGCCGCACACCGGCTGGAGACGGACCGATACGCCACCGAAGAGTGGACCTGGCGCCGCTAGCGGCGGGGGGAAGATGCGAATGATGATCCTGCACGATCGTCGTAGGGCGGGACTGGGCGCGGTGGTCCTGCTCGCGGCCACGGCCTGCGGCGGCGGAGACCCCGGCAGTTCACCCCTCGAGGGGTTCTGCGCAGCGGTGGCGCCTCGGGTGGATGCATACCTAGAGCGCGCCCTGAGCGAGTCGCCGGTTCCCGATGACGAGCGCTACGGCGGAACGGTTGTCGTGGCGACCATCTCCGAGATCGCCGGGGGCATGAACGCCTTCGTCTCCGCCGACTATGCGGCTACCCAGCATCACCAGTTCGTGAACCTGATGACGCTGCTGAACTACGACGAGGATCTGAGTCCGCACCCGTACCTGGCCGAGTCCTGGGACGTCTCGGAAGACGGCACGGAGATCACCTTCCATCTGCGGAGAGACGTGTACTGGCACGATGGAGAACCGACAGACGCGCACGACGTGGCGTTCACCTACGTTCGGCTCACCGATCCGCGCACTGCCTATCCCAACGCGGGATTCTGGGGTCAGTACGTCCAGGGTGAGGACGGGGTCGAGGTTGTCGATGACTTCACGATCAAGGTACGGCTCCAGCCCCACGCCGAGTTCCTCGATCCGTGGCGGGCCGTGGGCATCATGCCCGAACACCTTCTGGGTGACGTGCCGCCGGAGGAGCTCGCGGGCCATCCCTTCGGGACGGAGTGTCCCGTCGGCAACGGCCCCTTCGTGTTCCGCGATCACCAGCCGAACGAGCGCTGGGTCTTCGCTGCGAACCCTGCGTTCCCCGAGGCACTGGGGGGCAGACCCTATGTCGACCGCTACGTCTACAGGGTCATCCCCGAGCAGACGACCCTTCTGACCGAGCTTCTGACCGAGGGGATCGATCTGTACGTTGGGCTCCAGCCGGATCAGGTGCAGCAGGTGGTGGACGCGCCCAATCTGTACTTCGTCCACTTTCCCTCGCGGAACTACATCTATGTGGGGTGGAACGCGCGTAGGCCCCAGCTTTCCGACCGGCGGGTGCGTCGCGCTCTGACGCTCGCGGTGAACCGGGCCGAGATCGTGGAGGCTCTCGTCCAGGGTTACGGAACCGTCGCGAACTCGAGTGTGCCTCCCTTCCACTGGGCCTACGACGAGTCTCTGGGCGACGCCGTACCGTTCGACCGCGAGGCTGCGCGAGCACTTCTTGACGATGCGGGGTGGACGGACCGCGATGGAGACGGCGTTCGCGAGAACGCAGACGGGCTTCGTCTGGCCATTTCGATCAAGTACAACCAAGGCAATCAGATACGGCAGGACATCGCAGAGATCATGCAGGCTCAGCTCGGCGAGGTGGGGGTCGAAGTCCGGCCGCAGGCGATCGAGTGGGGGACCTTGGTGGGGCAGATCACCGACCCCGTAGAGCGGGACTTCGACGGCTTCGTGATGGCGTGGGCTGCCGAATTCAGGGTCGACGACGCGGGCCTGTTCCACTCCGATCGCATCGACGAGCCATACGCCTGGGCGGGAACGCAGAATCCGGAGATCGATCGGCTTCTGGACGAGATCGCGATCACGGTGGACCGTGACGAGGCGCGCCCATTGATCGAGGAGTACCAGGGTCTCCTTGCCGACGAACAGCCCTACACCTTCTTCTACTACGCGGATCTCACAGAGGGTGTGAATGTTCGGCTCAGGGACGTGCACATGGACGTAAGAGGAGAGTGGGTCAGCGTAGGACGCTGGTGGATCGACCCGGCGTCGCGGTGACGGTGGGGGTCCCCCTCACGTGACGAAGTACCTCGTCCGCCGCCTGGCTGGCGCCGTGCCGCTGGTGCTGGGCATAGCCACCGTCGTCTTCTTCGTGGTGACTCTGGCGCCGGGAGATCCAGCGTCGCTCGTACTGAATCCGGGAATGACGCCGGAGGTCGCGGATCAGATGCGGGCGAACTACGGCCTCGATCAGCCCGTCCACGTCAGGTACGTGAAGTGGATGGGCGCCGCCCTGACGGGCAACTTCGGGACCAGTCACACCTACCGCCGGCCCGTCCTCGACGTGTTGCTGACCTTCCTGCCGAACACGCTTCTGCTGTCCGGATGTGCGCTGGTTCTGGCGTTCATGTTCGGCATCTTCCTGGGTACGGTACAAGCGGTGCGCCAGTATTCCCTGGTGGACCGGGGAGTGAGCGTTCTCACGCTCTTCTTCTATTCGATGCCGTCGTTCTGGCTGGGCTTGATGCTCATCCTGGTGTTCAGCTTCTTCGCCCGGAACGTGTGGCACTGGCCCATCTGGTTCCCCGCCTCGGGCATGACCAGCGTCGACTACGAGTTCCTCTCGACAGGTGCCAAGGTCGTCGACCGGCTCAAGCATCTGGTCCTGCCCACCGTGTCTCTCGCACTCGTGATGACGGCAGGTATTGCGCGTTACATGCGCGGAAGCATGCTGGAGGTGATCCAACAGGATTTCGTGCGCACTGCCCGGGCCAAGGGACTGCCGGAACGCACGGTCGTCTTCAAGCACGCCCTGCGTAACGCGCTCATCCCCGTCATCACCCTCCTCGGTCTCTACCTGCCGGTTCTCTTCAGCGGCACGGTTTTCATCGAGTACGTCTTCGCGTGGCCGGGCCTCGGCAAGACGCTCGTCGACGCCATCAGCCTGAGGGACTACCCGCTGGTCATGGCCGGCAGCTTCTTCTTTGCCGTCATGGTGGTCATGGGCAATCTCCTCGCGGACGTTCTCTATGCCGTCGTCGACCCCCGGATCCGACATGAGTGACGCCGGGAGGGAGACCGCGCTCGCCGCAGGGCCGGAGCGACCGGTGCGCGTCCGCGGTTGGCCGTGGCTGTCGCACGTGCTCCCGGGCGCCCCGCAGCTGTTGGCGGGCCGCTGGGGATCCGGAGGGGCGGCGCTGCTCGTGTGGCTGGGGCTGCTGTGGGTCGCCCTGCGGGATGTGAGCGCATTCGGCTCGGCCCTGGGTGGCCCTGCGGATGCGCGTTTGGCCGTCCTCATCGTCGTGGTGAGCCTCACCGTGGCGTGGACCTGGTCCTGGAGAGACGTGAGAAGGGGGGTCGGGCCGGGGCAGCCGGGCACAAGCCAGTGGGACTCGATGGCTCGCTCGTTTGCCAGGAATCGGACCGCCGTGGCTGCTCTGATGGTCGTCTTCGGGATGTACCTCTTGGCGTTGGTCGCCCCGCTCGTGTCTCCCTTTGACCCCACGGCCCAGGGCGATCTCGTGAACGAGCGCCTGCTGGCGCCCTCTGGGCTCCATCTGCTGGGTACCGACCAATACGCCCGCGATGTCTTCTCCAGGCTGCTTTACGGCGCACGGGTCTCGATGACGATCGGGCTGGTTGCCGTGGGCATCGCCGTGACCCTTGGCACGGTGCTCGGAGCGATTGCGGGGTATCTCGGCGGTTGGGTGGATTCGGTCATCATGCGATTCGTGGACACCCTCATCGCCTTCCCACGCCTGGTGCTGCTCATCACCATCGTCGCGGTCTTCGAGCCGGGCGTCCTGCTCATCACCGTCGTGCTGGGGCTCACGCTCTGGCCCCGCACCGCCCGAATCGTGCGAGGCGAGGTCCTGAGCCTCCGTGAGCGGGAGTTCATCCAGGCGGCGAGGGCACTCGGGTATTCGAAGTGGCGCATCATCTTCCGCCACCTGATTCCCAACGCACTGGGTCCGGTGATCGTGGCAGCCACGCTCGGCATCGGCGACACCATCGTGCTCGAAGCGGGACTCTCGTTCCTGGGCATCGGTGTCCAGCCCCCCATGCCGTCCTGGGGCACCATGGTGGACGACGGACGTCTTCACCTGCTGAACGCCTGGTGGCTCTCCACGTTCGCCGGGTTCGCGATCGTTCTCACCGTTCTCTCGTTCAACCTGGTGGGCGATGGGCTTCGGGATGCGCTCGACCCGAGGACGAGACCGTGAGCGATGTCCTGCTGTCGGTCCGGGACCTGCGGACCTGGTTTACTTCCGAGAGCGGTCCGACACGGGCGGTGGACGGGGTCTCCTTCGACGTGCACGAGGGTGAGACCGTGGGCCTGGTAGGAGAGTCGGGGTGCGGCAAGACGGTCACTGCCTTGTCGGTGCTCGGCTTGGTACCTCAACCAGCAGGCCGCATCATGCAGGGCAGTTCCGTCGTCTTCCGGGGCGATGAGTTGGTGGGCGCCTCCGAGCCGAGGTTGAGGGCGATTCGAGGCGGCGAGATCTCGATGGTGTTTCAGGACCCCATGAGTTCGCTGAACCCCGTCTATTCGGTAGGTGACCAGATCATCGAGGCACTCCGCCTGCACCGGGGCCTTGGCGTCCGGGCAGCGCGTGAGGAGGCCGCGCGGCTGCTGGAGGAGGTCGAGATCCCTGCCGCGGCCGAGCGCCTGGATGACTATCCCCACCAGCTTTCCGGCGGAATGCAGCAGCGCGTGATGATCGCGATGGCGCTGTCGTGCGCGCCCGCGCTGCTGATTGCCGACGAGCCGACCACTGCTCTGGACGTCACCATCCAGGCCCAGATTCTCGAGATTCTGGCGAGGACCCGTGAGGCACGGGGCATGTCCGTGCTCCTCATCACCCACGACCTCGCCGTGGTGGCCGAGACGTGTGATCGTGTGGTCGTGATGTACGCAGGGCAGATAGTCGAGTCCGGGACCGTGGACGACGTGTTCACGGATCCGCTGCACCCCTATACCAGAGGGCTGCTCGACAGCATCCCGTCCGAGCCGAAGCCGGGTCGGCGTCTGGCATCGATTCCGGGTTCGGTGCCCAGCGCGACGGAGTGGCCCTCGGGGTGCCGATTCCGTCCCCGATGCCCCAGCGCCTTCGAAAGTTGTACCGAGGCTCCGCAGATGAACAACGCGGGCCGAGGACGCACCTTCCGGTGCTGGCTCGCCGCTCCGGCCGGCGGGGAGGCGGGAGAGTGACACGGGCCGAGACCGCGCGGCCCCCCGTGGACCGGTCGGGAGGTCCTCTCCTCTCCGTGCGGGGCCTCTCGGTGCACTTCAGTGGCCGGCGCTCGTGGCTCTCCCGAACTCCGACGAGCATCACGGCAGTTGATGGCGTCGATCTGGACCTGTGGCCCGGCGAGACACTGGGGCTGGTAGGCGAGTCGGGATGCGGCAAGTCGACGCTCGCTCGCGCCCTCTTGGGCCTGCACCGTCCGTCGTCGGGTTCGGTCACCTTCGCCGGTCAGGAGGTCTCCGCAATGGATGGAGCGGCTCTGTCCGCATTCCGGAGCCGTGCCCAGTTGGTATTCCAGGACCCGTTCGGCTCTCTGAACCCCAGGCTCTCCGCGGGAGCCACGCTCGAAGAGGTGCTGGAGGTCCACGGCATGACCGCTCGAGACCGGCCTGTGCGCGCAGTGGATCTCCTCGAAAAAGTCGGTCTGCGGCCGGAGCACGCGCACCTCTTTCCGCATGAATTGAGCGGCGGTCAGCGGCAGCGGGTGGGGATTGCCAGGGCGCTGGCCGTCGAGCCGGAACTGCTGGTCCTGGACGAGCCGGTCGGAGCGCTCGACGTCTCGGTCCAGGCTCAGGTCTTGAACCTGCTGCAGGAGCTTCAGCAGGACCTGGGCCTGACGTACCTGTTCATCGCTCACGACCTCGCGGTCATGGAGCACGTCAGTGACCGCGTGGCGGTCATGTACTTCGGCCGCATTGTCGAGCTTGCCGGGAGCCGCGAACTGCACCGGGACCCCAGGCATCCCTATACCAGGGCTTTGCTTTCGGCCGCTCCCCGGATCACCGCACGCCGTGGGTCTCCGACTTCCCGCATCGTGCTCGATGGGGATGTCCCGAGCCCTGTCCATCCACCGACCGGATGCCCCTTCCACGCCCGTTGTCCTCATTCGGGCAAGGACGAGTCGTGCGTGGCGTCTTCGCCGCCTCTCCAAAATGTTGAAAACGGCCATTTCGTCGCCTGCCCGAAGGCCGCCGAAAGACCTTGACACCCTTTTGAGGCGTGACCATTATCCGACCCTTCTCTGCAATCCGAACCCCGTGTTGAGCGTAACAAGGGGTTGAGTAAAACCCGAACACGAATATTCGGCTGGAGGCCCCCTTGCTGTCGATGCGACTGTACAGCGCGTTGCTCCAGATTCCCGGCATGGAGAACCCAGAGCTCACGTGGCAGGAACAGCTGGCCACGAACTGGGATGCGACTGGCTTCATGCGCTGGCCCCTGGCCTTTTGCCTGGTCCTCGGAATCATCGTCATCATCATCAAGTTCATCGATCTGACGCTGAAGGCGACGCGGACCAAGAAGATCCTCAAGGACGTCGACGAGCTCCTCACGCAGCAGCGGATTCGTGAGGCCATCGACCTCACGCGCGACACGAACGCCCCCGCGGCCAACATCCTCTATGCCGGGCTCGAGCGGCACGAGGAAGGCACGGACCGCGTGATGAAGGCCATCGAGAACCAGGGCCTCATCGAGATGAGCAAGCTCGAGAAGGGTTTGGTCATCCTCGCGACGCTCACCAACGTTGCTCCTCTCCTGGGCTTCCTGGGCACCGTGATCGGCATGATCATCGCCTTCCAGTCGATCGAGGCTGCGGGTGAGGTTGAAGCCACGCTGGTCGCTGGAGGCATCAAGGTCGCCCTTCTGACGACGGCGATCGGCCTCATGATCGCCATCCCGGTTTCGATCGGGCACAACTACTTCGTATCGAGGATCGACGGCCTGGTCATCGACATGGAGGAGTCGGCGCAGAAGATGGTCGACACCCTGCACGCGATCGAAATGGGCCGGTCGGGCTAGCTCTCCCCGACCCCTCGGACGGTTGAGAGGCCACCCCCCGCCGGGGGGTGGCCTCTTTGCTTTGGAACTTCAGAGGTGCTGAGACGATACCGCTACTCAGCTGACCTCCCGTGCACCGAATCCATGAAATCCACCGCGACCCTTCTCGCAGTCTGTCTGGCAGTACCGGTGCTCCCTCTGATGGAGACCGGGCAGGCAGCAGCCCAATCCACCGCGCCGGTCCCGGACTCCGTGTCGTCCGATCTGGCCTCGGGGCGATCTTGGCACACCGTGCGGAGGATGCGTGCGGCGGGAGCCCAGGACGGTTTGCCGGAGGCTGTGCTCCTTCTGGCCCGGGCCGAAGCAGGATGGGAGAACTGGGACGAGGTGTTGGACCTTCTCGATGACGCGGCGTGGCTGGACGAAGTCGGGTCGGGGGAGGGCTGGTACCTCCTCGGGCGGGCCTACGAAACGCAGGGACGTTGGGTCGAGGCCGACTCGGCATATGCCAGCGTACCGGAATCGGGCACCGTCGGCCTTCGGGCCGAGGTCCTGAGGGTTCGGCACGCTCGAGTGAAGGCCGGTGGAGGAGATCACGTGGGCGCCCTCGCCCTGCTCGACGGCTTCGGGCCGGAACACGCGACTCTGGAGAGTTGGATTTCACTCGAGCTGGCCCAGGTGGCCGCTATGGCGGGCGACACGGCCTGGGTGGCTCCCTATACCGTCCGAGTGGCGGACATCGGCGCACGGGCGGCGACCTGGCGGCTGGAAGCCGACGCCCGCCTCGCGGCCCGAGACACCGCGCTCGCTCTCGTCGCCTTCCAGGGCCTGGTCGATGTGACCTCCGGCAGCCGCATGGGGGTGGCCGCGAGCGAGGCCGGGGTCCTCAGTCAGGCCGTCGGGGATACAGTTGCGGCGAGGAGCTTCCTCCTGGTAGCGATCGACAGCGCTCCCCCTGCTTCGGCGGGCCGAGCCGCCGCCGCGCTCCTGGTTGCCGGGGAAGATGACCTCGACCTCGTTCAGCGCCTGGGGGGGATTCTCGATCGGGCGGGTGACGGAGGCTCAGCGCTGCGGGCGTACGATCGGGCTGCCGGTGAGGATCCTTCGCGGCTTCCGGACCGGGTGAGGCTGGCGAGGGCGCGTCTCATGGCGACGGTGCGCGGCCGGCAGGCTGCGGCGCTCGACGAGTTCCGGACCATCCGGGAGACGACCGAGGACGAGGGCGTCGCGGTCCGGAACCTGGAGATCTGGACGGCGATGCGCCGCAGGCAGGGTCGCGACGATGCGGTGCGTACGCTCCAGCGATGGCTGTTGGAGGAACACTCATCCAGCCCGGCGGCGGCGGCCCTCCGTTGGCAGCGTGGTCTGCAGGCTGAGGCTCGCGGGGAGACTGCGGCGGCCCTGGCCGAGTATGCCGACTTGATCGAGAACAACACAGGGCACGTGCGGGCCAGTCAGGCGCGCATGCGGACGGGCCAGATCTACTTGGGCCAGGGGCGGACCGAGGACGCCGCTGCGGTCTTCGACGGGTATCTCGACGGATACCCTGAAGGGGGTCGTTGGGAGGAGGCGTCGTACTGGTCCGCCGCTGCGCACCTTCAGCTCGGCGACTCAGCGCGCGCCGCTGACCTTCTGAGGCGGATCCGGGCGGAGTCGCCGCTGTCCTACTACGCCGTGGTGGGGGCCGAGCTGGCCGGGGAGGTATTCCGCGTCGACTTCCCCGAGGGCGAGCCCGCTCGCCGACCGGAGTGGCTGCTCGACGGCCTGCAGCGGGTGGACGCGCTGGCCGAGGCGGGTCTGGAGGGGGGTGCGCAGGCCGAAGTGAAGAAGCTGGTTGCACGGACCGGAGGGGACCCGCCGCTCATGATGGGCCTGGCCGGAGAATTGCTTCTGCGCGGGCGCACGGTGGCCGGGATCAACCTGGGGTGGGAGCTGCGCCGTCAGGGCCGGGCATGGGATCGACGGCTGCTCGAGATCGTGTACCCGTTTCCCTACCGGGACATGGTCATCCGTGAAGCGGAGGAGTGGGGTGTGGACCCGGTGACTCTGGCGGCGATCATGCGACAGGAGTCGGCCTTCAAGGCAGACATCATCAGTCGTGCCGGGGCGGTGGGACTCATGCAGGTCATGCCTCCGACCGGGGCGGCACTGGCGAGGGCCCACGGGCCAAGCGGATTCCAGGAAGCGAGCCTCAAGACCCCGGAAGTGAACCTTCACCTGGGCGCTGCGTTCTTCGTGGAGATGAGCGCACGGTATGACGACGACCTTCCGCTGACCTTGGTGGCGTACAACGCGGGACCGACGCGCGCGACCCGCTGGCGCCGGTACCCGGAAGCTGCAGACCCTCTCCGCTTCACCGAGCGCATTCCGTTCGACGAGACCCGGGGATACGTGAAGAATGTGCGTCGCAACATGGCCCTGTATCGTGCGCTCTACGGCTCGGAATGAGGGGTCGAGGCGGTCAGCCCTCCCGGACGCCCGAGGACGGGCCACGCGCAGCCACGAGGCGGCGTGAAGACGTTCTTGCTCTCTCGCGCAGACGGGTCTAATCTGGAGTAGGCTGCGCTTCCCCGCGCGGCCATTCGTGACTCCGTCGGAGGTAGACGCATGGGCATGAAGGGGACCGTGAAGTGGTTCAACGACTCGAAAGGCTACGGATTCATCCAACACACCGAGGGTGATGACGTATTCGTCCACTTCAGTGCAATAGTCAGTGATGGATTTCGAACACTCGCTGAAGGCGAAGAAGTGGAATTCGAGGTTCGGGACGGCGATCGGGGACCCCAGGCCCAGAACGTGATCAAGGCCTGAACGCTTCCTGAGCAGAATCTTCGGCGCTCCGCGGCCACATTGAGGTCGCGGGGCGTCTTTCATTGGCATGCCAGCGTCGCCCGGGCTGTCCGGGCACCCTATCTTCAGCGTTCGGCCGCGACGGAGCGGCACCCAGGAACCTCGACCGCCGATCCCTTGGAGATCCCCCCAAAGACAGCTCCCCGGATCTTTCTGATCGACGCCTACGCCCTCATCTACAGGTCGTACTTCGCGTTCATCAGTCGCCCCCTGACCAACTCCGCGGGCGAGAACACGTCAGCACCGTTCGGGTTCACCAACTTCCTCCTCGACATACGTGAGAAGTTCGAGCCCGACTACCTCGCCATCGTATTCGACGCCGGGGACAGTTTCCGCGAGGAGGTCTACGCCGAGTACAAGGCCACCCGCGAGAAGATGCCTGACGACCTGAGGTCGAGCCTGGACCGCATCCGGGACATTGTGGCGGCGTTTCACGACCCGGTCGTCGAGTTGGACGGGTACGAGGCCGACGACGTGATCGGGACCCTGGCGGTGAAGGCAAAGAAGATGGGGCTGGAGGCGGTCATCGTCTCTGGGGACAAGGACTTCTATCAGCTCGTGAGCCCGGGGGTCCACCTCATGAACCCAGGCCGTGGCGGATCGACCGGGGTGGCCGCCGACTGGGTCACCACTGAAAACGCGCACGAGAAGTTCGGGATCCCGCCATCGCAGGTCGTGGACTACCTGGCGCTGGTGGGAGACGCCTCCGATAACGTTCCCGGTGCTCCGGGCGTCGGGCCGAAGACCGCCGTGAAGCTGCTTCAGCAGCACGACTCGGTGGAGCAGCTTCTCGAGCATGCCGCAGACCTGAAGCCACCGCGGGCGAGCAAGTCGCTCCAGGAGAACGCAGAGCAAATCCGGATCTCCAAGCAGTTGGTCACGATCATGACCGACCTCGACGTCGACTTGGACCCGGAACGATTGAAGGTCCAGGAGCCGGATGCTGCCGCGCTGCGGGACATCTTCGTCGAGCTCGGGTTCAGGCGTCTCAGCGAGCGATACGCTGAAGTCGCGGCGGCGACTGGGGCGGTTCCGGCCGTTGAGGCAGTCGAGGTGGATCAGGACTTCTCCGTTGTGGATGATGTGGCCGGCCTGGCCGAAGTCCTGTCGGCGGTCGGGAGTGCCGGACGGTGTTTCCTGTCTGCACGGTCCACCATGGAGGATCCACTGCGTGGAGACGTCCTGGGAGTGTCCCTGGCCGTGGACGCCACCCGCGCGTGGTACCTGCCGTTCGGTCACCATCAGCCGTTCACACTCACCTTCGAGGGCGAAGGCCCGGCAGAGGTGCGTAACCTGCCCCCGCTTGACGATCCGCAGATGTCCGGGTTGAGGGGCCTGCTCGAGGATCCCGGTATCGCGAAGGGGGGTCACGACCTGAAGCGCGTCGCGCTGGTGCTGTCGCGCGGAGGTGTGACGCTCGCGGGCAGCGCATTCGACACGATGGTGGCCAGCTACGTGCTCGACCCGGGCAGGAGGGAACACGGCCTCGGGTTTCTGGCGTTGGAGATCCTCGGCCACAAGCCGGTCTCGTGGGTCGACGTCATCGGCTCCGGCAGGACGAAGTTGCCGGCGATCGAGGCCCCATTGGAGGGAGCCCGTGACCACCTGTGCGGCGAGGCTACTGCGGCCTGCCGACTGCAGGAGACGTTCTCCGGGCAGTTGGCCGACGAGGGTCTGACGGGTCTCATGGACGACCTGGAGATGCGTCTGGTCCCGGTGCTGACGCGCATGGAACTCGCCGGCATCAGCATCGACGCCGTCTTCTTCGAGAAGATGAGGGCCAAGCTGAGGGGTGAGCTGGATCTCATCCAGGAAGAGATCTGGAAGCTGGCAGGAGGTGAGTTCAACGTGAACTCGACCCAGCAGCTGCGACACCTGCTCTTCGAAGAACTCGGCCTTCCCGTCATCAAGAAGACCAAGACCGGTGCGTCCACCGACGCTTCCGTACTGGAGGAGTTGGCTGCGGCTGGGCACGAGATTCCCCGTCTCCTCATGGAATACAGGGAACTCGAAAAGCTCCGGAACACCTACGTGGAGGCGTTGCCTGGGCTGGTGAATGAGCGCACGGGCAGGATTCACACCAGCTTCAACCAGGCCGTCGCCGCAACGGGGCGGCTCTCCTCGAGCGACCCCAACCTGCAGAACATCCCTATCCGGACACCGCTCGGACGGGAGATACGGAAGGGCTTCGTCGCCGCGCCGGACAAGGTCTTTCTGGGTGCCGACTATTCCCAGATCGAGCTCCGCGTACTCGCACACTACTCCGGAGACGAGGCGTTCGTCACCGCGTTCACTCAGGGGGTCGACGTCCACCGGCAGACGGCCTCGGTCATCTTCGGCGTCTCCGTGGATGACGTCACGCCGGCCATGCGCGGCCAGGCCAAGACCGTGAACTTCGCCACGATCTACGGACAGGGGGCGTTCTCCCTCGCAAAGCAGTTGGGGATCACGCGTGAGGAGGCAGGGCAATTCATCGACACCTACTTCGAGCGGTTCGCGGGTGTGCGCGATTTCCTGGACGAGCAGGTGGAGCTGGCGAGGGAGCTGGGCTACGTGGAGACACTCTTGGGCCGACGACGCTACGTGCCCGAGCTTCGTGCCGGAAACTGGAACATCCGACAGTTCGGTGAGCGGGTGGCGCAGAATACCCCGATCCAGGGAACGGCTGCCGATCTCATGAAGCTTGCGATGATTCAGGTTCAGGGGGCTTTGGACGAGACGGATCATGACGCCCGGATTCTGCTCCAGGTGCACGACGAACTCCTTCTCGAAGTTGCCGAGGGCGAGGTGGAGCCCGTGCGAGAGCTGGTCGTGTCGCGAATGGAGAGCGCCATGCAGCTCAACGTGCCGCTCGTGGCCGACTCCGGATCAGGACCCAACTGGTTCGATTGCAAGTAGGCTCCACCCGGGTTGACGCGGTGGGCCATGTGGGCGCCCTGCACGTGCATCCATCCTTCCTGTGATTTCAGCGTCGACGCCGCGCGGTGTCCGACGCCGGGGAACCTTCATCGGAGGGAAGTGCAATGAGCCGGTCCGTGAACAAGATCATCCTGGTGGGCAACGTGGGGCGCGACCCCGACATTCAGACGACCAAGAGCGGCACGAAGGTCGCCCACTTGTCGTTGGCCACGAACCGTCGGGTCCAGAAAGGCGGTGGAGAGGCCACGGAGCGCACGGATTGGCATCGCCTCACGATGTGGAACCGGACCGCCCAGTTCGCGGAGGACTACATAAAGGTCGGCGACAGGATCTATGTGGAGGGCCGACTCGAGTACGACTCCTACGAAAGGGACGGGGTGACCATTCCCACGGCCGATGTGCAGGTCCACGAGGTGGTCATCCTCAGCGCCAAGCCGAGCGAAATCGAGGCCGCTCTGGAAGAGGCCGCCTGACGGATCTGCGAGGCGGCGGGCGACCGGCGCCCCACACGCCGGTCGCCCGCCGACGTCTCACGGATCACGTCTAGAGCCAGGGATGGAAGCGTGGGTCGACGGAGACCGAGACCTCCCAACCACCATCCCTGAGGCCGTATCCGAAGTCCAGCCGCAGAACGTCCCAGCCCAATGCCAAACCGGCGCCGATGCTCGGCCGGAGTCCGTCGGAGTCCGTCGGACTCCAACCCGAAAGGCCGACGGGCGCAGAGAGGCTGGTCGAGCCGACCGAGAAGAAGGTCCGCAGGCCCAGCCAGGGGCGGAGCAGGGCCCGGGTCGCTTCGGCGCGGAGGAGGGCATAGCGGTCTCCCACGAAGCTCCTGTACCCATACCCCGGCAGGGTACCGCGGCCGCCGAGCAGGAAGAGTGCCTGCGCTGGGGCTCCACCCGAGGTCGCACCCGCATTCAGGTGGACAGAGGCCTTCCAGCCGGGATCGGCGCTGTTTCGGGCCCACCGCAGCGAGCCCACCAGGGACCTGTAGGTGTTGTCCTCCAGGCGAGCCACAGACCCCTGGAGCGATCCCTGCCCCCGCCACGGGAGCGTGAAGGGGGCCGCCACCTCGAGTGCGCGCAGGACACCCTCGTCGATCGGCAGGACGGGTCGGAAGTCCACTCCCGCAACGGACGATACCGCGTCGGTCGCCGAGGTCTGTCTCTCGACCCGGAGTCGGAGCGTGGGTGCCTGCCGGTCCCGTCGTGGTCCCACACTGAAGCTCACGCCCCGCGCAAAGAAAGGATCGAGGTAGTCCTCGGAGGCGAAGGCTGCCGCCATGGTGCCCAGGAAGGGAGCGGCGCCGGGCAGGGGGCCGATGTCCCTCAGACGGTGGGTGTAGGCTTCGAGAGTCGGCACCACGGCAGACCGCTCGCTCGTGAGGAATACCCGCCCGGACGGATCACCCGCGGCGAACGCGTAGCCAGCTGAGGTTCGGAGGAGCACGTCGTTCAGGGGGCGGAGCTGAATCCCGCCTCCGAGAAAGAGGCCTTCGGCCCGATTGTAGCGCACTGCGTCCGAGACGGACCTCAGGTGCAACCTCCACCTCGACAGGCCGGTCAGATACCTGCTTCCCGCCAACTCGACCGCCTGCGCACGGATCTCGGCCATGCTCGGTGTGGTTGCCAGTCCTTCTTCGTCGAGGTCGTGGAAGAGGCCGCGTTCGAACGGAAACCTCTCCCTCTGAGCCTGGGGAAGGGCGGTCACGGTCGGACCGGCGAAGAAACTGGGCGGGAGCACGGTATTGAAGTCGTAGGCGCTGATCTCGAAGCGGCCGCGGATGATGCTCCCTGCGAGAAAATCGAGCGCCGGCATCTCCCTCCGAAGCTCCACCTCCTGCCGGTAGGGAAGCCAGTACCTGCCCATCCAGAGCGCGTTGTCGAGCGAAACCCGGATGTAGTCCAGGTAGGGATCCACGTACGACACCGAGGTGAACGTGAAGCTCATTCTCACGATTGCCGCTGTGGCGCGGTCCAGAAAGACCGAACCGACGAATCCGGGCTGGTCCAGCCTCTTGGGTCGGACCCGCACCTCGTAGACGCGTACCTCCTCGTTCCCCGAGCCATAGCTCAACGTGAGCGAATCAGCCAATTGGAAGTCGTACAGATTCTCGGACCGGGGGCCGAGCGGGTGGAGGACGCGCGAGACCTCGTCTCCGGCACCCATGCGGATATAGTCGCCGAAGTCATCCTGCACGACCGTGAGATGGTCCAGGTGATAGCGGATGTTGGTCGGGAGGACCTTCTCGTCGCGCAGCCCGACAATGCGCTGCTTGGTGAGGTTCGGAGCCTGCCAGAAGATGTCGAGCGCGATCTGGTCGGCCTTCACCAGGGTCCGATCTTCGGAGTCCGGCCTGTCTATGAAGAAGTAGACGAATCCCCGGGCGTCGGCCTCATAGGCCCGGAACGCCGAGTCCACCACTGTGGACCTTCGCAGCACGCGGGCCCGCTCGGTCAGCTCCAGGGCCCTCGTTCCGTTCCACTGGCGGTCCACCTGAGCGGAAACGGTGCCACACGCCGCGACCGATGCGGCAATCGCCAGCCCGACGCTGTGGACTGGTCTGAGTCTGCGGAGGGTCGCTCGGCGTCGCGTCAGCCGTGAATCACCCAAGCGACGGAGTGCCGGATCAGTTGGGGCTCCAGAAGCCCGACAGGGACTCGCCATGAGGGCTCTCGCGGAGCTTTTCGAAGGCGCGGTTCCTGATCTGCCGGATACGCTCGCGGGTCACGCCGAGCAGTGATCCGATCTCCTCGAGGGTACGCTCCTCACCGTCGTCGAGCCCGTAATACAGATAGAGGATCTTCCTCTCGCGCTCGGTCAGGTAGGTCTCGAACATGCTCTCGAGGAAGTCCCGGCGGGCGACCGCCTCGACGTCCTCTTCGATGTCCGAGCCCTCGGCGCCGGCGAAGCGCTCGCCGAAACTGGCGCTGTCCCGATCACCGCGGTCGATCGGGGCGTCGAGGCTCAACTCCGAGGCTGCCACACGGCGCAGCGCCCGGATGGTGTCGAGGGGCTCCTCCATCTCCGACGCGATCTCCTGGTCGGTCGGAGACCGGCCGAGCGTCTGCGTCAACTGAGTATTGGTGCGCGCCAGCTTCGCCAGGTTCGAGTTCTGGTTCAGCGGGATGCGGACGGAGCGGGTTTGCTCTGCCAGGGCCTGAAGCACTGTCTGGCGGATCCACCACACGGCGTATGAGATGAACTTCACACCCTTGTCGGGATCGAACTTCTTGACAGCCTTGAGCAGGCCTTCGTTACCGATGCACACGAGCTCGGCGAGGCCGAGCCCACGCCCCTGGTACTTCTTCACGTAGGAAATCACGAAGCGGAGGTTGGCTGTCACCAGCCGCTCTGCCGCTTCCTTGTCCCCGACACGAGCCCTGCGAGCGAGCTCACGCTCCTCTTTCGGGTCCTGGATGAGGGGGTATTTCTCTACGTCCTGCAGATACTGATCGAAGGAGTCCAGGCCACGAGAGGAAGAAAACATCCGTATTTCCGATCCCCTAGAAACGTTCGACAGAGACGCGACTCAATGGAGGCTCCAGCCACAAATCCGTTCAGGATAAGGATTTGCGAGAGGGGTGCGGCGGCCCTCAAAAAAGCTTGTGGAGCGACCTGGAAGTTATAAAAGCCTGTTTCCGGGGTCAAAGGTTATTTCACGCAGCTGGGGAATACTGCGATCTCGACCATTCCTGAGCCCCAAACAGGCGAACGAGTACCCGCTGTGTTGGGCCGGGGTTCCCTCACTCCTGGCGGTGAGGGAACAGCGCCTCGATCGCAGCCGACTCCGGGCCGTCGATCGGCACGCACAGGAACCCCGGGCGACCCTCGGCAGTGAACTCCACCCGCCTGAAGAAGGCGTCCTCCGCGATGGAGGTCCGTGATACAGCTGCCAGCCCGGTCGGATGGGAGGCAGCGCCTCGACGGCGAATGAAGAAGGGAGTGTTCTCGCGCAGCAGGAGCCAGCCGGTGACGAAGCCGCTGGTGCCCGGAATGCCGCACGCCCCGGCGCGGGTTCCGCGTATGGCCGGGGCATCGACCCCACCAGACTCCCGAGACAGCCGCCTGCGCAGCCATCGGGGCAACTCGTCCGACGAGGTCCACCCGACGCGTCCGAGCATGCTCCAGAGGCGGCCGATGCCGAGAGCGACCGCAAAGTGGAAACCTCGCACGTGTGACGGGGCGCGGGCGAGCCACACTCCCCCGCCGACCAGTACGACAGCGCTCGCCAGCAGTGGGCGCTCCAGCGACAGCACGATCAGCCCCACCACGAGGATATCCTCGAGGGCCGAGAGCAGCGCCCGCGGTGCCCGGCGATCTCCCCGGAGGTAGAAGATTGCCCGGAGGCCGGCTCTTCCGCCGTGAGCGAGGAACGCGAGGAGGCCCCCCAGGAGAACACCGACCGCCTGCACCAGAGGTGGCTGGTCGACCAGAAGCAGAAGCACCAAGAGGCCCCCGGCCATCGGCCGGATCAGGCCGTGGATGGCGTTCCAAGCCAGTGCCGAACCGGTCCGCCGCTCTGCCATCGCCTCGAGAAGGTAGAAGCCGAGGGCCACCCCGAGGACGCTGATCGCGCCCAGGTCATCGAGGGCACCTGGGAGGGCCGCCTCCCAAAGACCGGTGTGAGGGACAAGCGCCAGGAGCAGAACGGTGAGGTACTGGTCAACCCCCGCCGCCACCGCAATGGGGACTAGCATGAGGAATACGGCTGGCAGGTCCTGCAGCCAGGTCACGGCTTGGAGTCGGTTGAATCGGGCTCGACGTGCACGACCACCTTCTGGGCCTTCAGGGCTTCCTCCAGACGCGCCTCGACGGAGTCGGCGATCTCGTGCGAGGTGGCGACGTCCAGACTCGGGTCGACCGCGATGGTGAGTTCCGCGAAGATCTCTCCCGGGCGGCCTCTCGACCGTATCGAGTAGGCCGACCGCACCCCGTCGACATCGGCCAGCAGAGATGCGATGCGCAGCGGGTGGACTGCTCTCTGGTCCACCAGGACCGGCACGGTTTCGCGGATGATGTTCCACCCTGTGAACGCGATGATCACCGCCACGACCACGGTCGCGATCGGGTCGGCGATGGGATACCCGAAACGGACGGCTCCAAGACCCACCAGCACCGCACACGTCGCGAGTACATCGGCGCGAGTGTGTGCGGCGTCAGCCAACAGAAGGTCACTACTGAGCCGCCGGCCCGCGGAGGTCTCGTAGCGGGATACCAGAATTCCGGCGATCAGCGAGAAGCCCATCAGAACGATGGCGACGACGCCCACGTCACCCGCCAGGCCACCGGCCAGGAAACGTGCATAGGCCTGCCTGATAAGCTCGACCACGGTGACCGAGAGCACGCCCACGAGGGCCAGGGCTCCGAGAGTCTCGAACTTGCCGTGGCCGTACGGGTGATCGTCGTCTGGTCCGCGGGCGGCCACCCGGATGACGACCAGGGCGAAGAGGTTGTTTGTGGCGTCGAGAGACGAGTGCATGGCCTCGGCCAGTACGCTGAGGGCCCCGGACAGACCCCACACGATGAGCTTGACCATGAGCACGCCGACGTTCAGCCACATCACCGTCAGGAGGATCCTGCGGATCTCCCGGGGTCTCTCCGCTCTCGCCACCGGTGCCGCGCCGCTCATCGGTTATCAGTCACGAATTGGTCCGGCCCGAGGTTCACCCTCCGGCTCCTCAACATCTGGGGATCTTCGAAGCCACGGAATATCCCGACGAGCTCCAACGCAGTCACCCTGAACACGGGTCCACCCCCCCCACCGCCCACGGGGAAGGCCAGATCGAGTCGGGTCACGCCGCGCGAGCCGGCGGGAAGGCCCAGACGAAGTCCGAAGCCTACCGTGCCCTTCCACCCGGAGTCCGTGCCGTAGGGCGTGTCTCCCGCCCACACCTGACCGGCGTCCGCGAAGAGGGTGAGTCCGACGTCCATGAGGTTCGGTTTCGGCCAGCCGAGAAAGAGCCTGTCCTCGATCGTGACGATCACTCGCTGGGCGCCCGGAAGATTCTCTTCCCGAAAGCCTCGGACGGACGCTCGTCCGCCGAGCGTGAGCTGGAACGGCGTGACCGTGGACCACCCACCTGCGGCGGAAACCCTCAGGAAGAGGGCATTCCGCGCGTCCGGTGCCGATCTCAGGTAGGCGAAGAAGTCTCCTTCGGCGAGAACGTCACGCCACGGCCCCCCCGGCTCGGCCTGATCGAATAGCCGTCGTCCCTCCAGCGCCACTTTGGCGAAGAGGAAGGACGCTCCCGGGTCATGGCCGGCAAAGGCCCGAAGGCGTGTGTGCATATCGCTGGTGGACGGAATGCCGGCCCGGGACAGCACCGAGACGCTGCGGCCGACGGTCAACCCGATGTCGGTGCCCAACTCGATGTCCTGGATCCCTCTGAGGTTGTCCAGCCCGCGAGCGCGAAGAAAGCGCAGATTGCGTTGACCCAACATGAGACTCAGCCGAGACGTGGACCGTGCCGACGTCTGAGGCAGGACGACGTCGGTTACGGCCGCCGGTGCAGCGATAGCCTCCCCGAAGTTGTTGTCGATCGCAATCTGGACATCGCCGGGAAAGCCACCGAACTCGACCGTTTCACGGCTCACGCCTATTCCGAACAGCGTCAGGTTGCCGGGCTCACCCAGTCTGCCTGCAACGGAGAATTCGGCGCGCTCGTTCACGTACGGGAGCAGGGCATGACTGAAGTCCTCGGAGCCGCCGGTGGCGAAAGCGAAGAGTTCATCCCTCCGAACGAAGACCTCACGCAATGCGAACTGGCCGACCTCACCGACGAAGGGGTACTCGATCGTCTGCTGGAAGAAGTTGCCGTTCCGGGTTCGGCCAAGCCCAAACGTGGCGTCCGTCCGGCTCCCGAAGAGGTGTGGAAGCTCCAGGAGGAGTCCGGCGTCCCGCCGCTCGCGCCGCCTCCGGATGAACGCTCCGGCCAGGATGCCCTGTCCGAGGAGGTTCTCCTCGGTGACGTCGAGAACCTCTAGCTGGAGCCCATCGTCGAAGGAGACGCCGAGGTCGACCTTGGTCGTCCACTCATCCTGCGTGTCGATGACGACATGGTAGTCGCCGTCCGGCTGAACGACCGCGAAGACATCAGCCCGCGAGATGAATCCATACTGGCGCAGGATTCTCCCGGACTCCTCGAGGCGGACGGGATCCAGGCAGTCGCCCACCTCGAACAGGAGTTCCCTGCGGATAAATCGCTTGGTGGTCCGGATGTGGAGAGCGTTGGCGACTCCGTACGCCATCCGCACGGCTTTGCCCTGCTCGGCCTCATCGATTGCGAAGATATCGTGATTATCGATGAAGATGTTCGAGATGCGACCCTGTTCGCAGACTTGGTCAGTGGCGGCGGCTTGCGCTTGAACCGGGCCGGACGGGGCCAGTGACACGCCGAGGCAGAGGGCGAACCACCCTGTGACACGCACGGGCTTCCGTAGCTGAAAGACGCGGTAGAACAGGGGCTTTGGGATGGGGCCTCCAAGACATGACACGCCACTCGAGGAGCGGAGGGTAATGTAGCACGTTGGATGCCCCGCGCGCCTCCGGGACAGCGGGTTTGACCCCACCCCCCGTCTTTTCTAGCATCAGGTCTCCCCACCTCGCATTCGGAGCAAGAACTCCATGTCCAAAAGGCGGCAGGACGCCCTCGATTACCACATGCAGGGCCGGCCGGGCAAGATCGAAGTAGTTCCCACGAAGGCCGTCACGACACAGCGAGATCTTTCGCTCGCTTACTCACCCGGAGTCGCGGAACCGTGCCTCGAGATTCACAAGAATCCGGAGGACGTGTTCAAGTATACCGCTCGGGGAAATCTCGTCGCCGTTGTTTCCAACGGGACCGCAGTCCTGGGCCTGGGCAACATCGGGCCTCTGGCGTCGAAGCCCGTGATGGAAGGAAAGGGCGTTCTGTTCAAGCGGTTCGCCGGGATCGACGTCTTCGACCTGGAGGTCGATTCCGAGAAAGCTGAGGACGTCATCCGGTTCTGTCAGCTTCTGGAGCCGACGGTGGGCGGCATCAACCTGGAGGATATCTCTGCGCCCGACTGCTTCGTCATCGAGCAGACTCTCAAGGAGACCATGGACATCCCGGTCTTCCACGATGACCAGCACGGAACGGCCATCATCGCCGCCGCCGCCCTCATGAACGCCCTCGACCTCATAGGGAAGAAGATGGGTGAGGTGAAGGTCGTCTTCAGCGGCGCCGGAGCTTCGGCGCTGTCGACGGCCGCGCACATCAAGAGGTTGGGTGTCAGCCCGGAGAACATCCTCATTGTGGACTCGAAGGGGGTCATCTTCGAGGGCCGGGAAGAGGGTATGAACGAGTACAAGGCTCCGTTCGCGGTGAAGACCGAGGACCGGACCCTTTTGGACGCGATGACGGGCGCGGACGTCTTCATCGGTCTTTCGGTGAAGGGATTGGTGACGGCGGAGATGGTGGCGGCGATGGCGAAGGACCCTGTCATTTTCGCTCTGGCGAACCCTGACCCGGAGATCCTGCCCGAAGATGTGGCCGCGGTGAGGGACGACGCCTACATGGCCACGGGACGCTCCGACTATCCCAATCAGGTCAACAATGTTCTGGGTTTCCCGTTCATCTTCAGGGGGGCGCTGGACGTGCGCGCCCGGGGTATCAACCCGGAGATGATGCTGGCTGCCACGCGGGCGTTGGCCGAATTGGCGCGGGAAGAGGTCCCCGACACGGTCCGCGGAGCGTACGATGGAAGCGAGTTCTCCTTCGGCCGCCATTACCTGATTCCGAAGCCGTTCGATCATAGGGTGCTGACATTCGTCGCTCCGGCTGTCGCCCAGGCGGCCATGGATACAGGCCAGGCACGGACCGAGGTCGACATGGACGAGTACCGGGACCGGCTCAAGGCCAGCCTCGGGCCGGGCCGGGAGGTCATGCGGTGGATGACCAACCGGGCCCGTCGTCGTCCCGCGAGACTGGTGCTGCCCGAGGGGCACAACGACAACATCATCCGGGCCGCGGTCCAGTTGATGGAGGACCGCACGGTCCACCCCATTCTGCTCGGGAGGGAGTCCCGGATTCGTGAGAAAGCAGAGGACATGGGACTCAACCTCGATGGCATCGAGATCATCTATGCCGCCGAGCACGAGGACATGCGCCACGCGTACGCGGAGGAGCTCTTCCGCAAGAGGGGACGCAAGGGGCTCACGCTCGCCGAGGCACAGTGGAACCTCTACAAGCCAATCTACTTTGGCGCTTCCATGGTCGAGGAGGGTGAGGCGGACGCTCTGGTGGCTGGCATCGAGGCCAACTATCCAGAGATTCTCCGGCCGGTGCTCCAGGTGGTCGGTACCGCGCAGGGCGTGAAGCGCGTCGCGGGGTTGCAGGTGCTGGCCTTCCCGAACCGGGAGCTGATGTTCTTCGCAGACAGCACGGTCAACATCGAGCCCGATGCCGAGGTTCTTGCCGACATAGCCCTGCAGACCGCCGGATTCGTCAGGGAGCTGGGCATACGTCCCCGGATCGCCATGGTCTGCTTCTCGAATTTCGGATCCGTATCGCATTCGGAGACGAAGAAGATGGCCGAGGCGGTGCAGCTGGTGAAGCGAGCGGACCCCGATCTGGAGATCGACGGCGAAATGCAGGCCGATATGGCCGTGGACGCCGTGAAGCGCCGTTCCGTCTATCCGTTCAGTGACCTCGCCGGGCCCGCGAACGTACTGGTGTTCTCTCGGCTTTCCGCAGCCAATGCCGCCTACAAGCTGTTGGGCGAGATCGGGGGCGCGGACGTCATCGGGCCGGTGCTGCTCGGGGTGAACCGCCCCGTGCATATCCTGCAGAGGGGCTGCTCGGTGCACGACATCGTGACGCTTTCGACCGTGGCGTCGGTGGACTGGCAGGCGAGGACCAGACAAATTTGAGGCCCTTCCCCCCCGTGGGGTTCCCCCGGAGGGGTTCCCCCGTGGGGGTTGCACCATGCATCGATACGACGGGCGATCGTCCCGCGGCCGGAGGCCAGCAGGAGCACAATGACAATGAGCGACCAGCCAATAGAAGTGTCGAACATCGGGGCGACTGGGCGAAGCAGCCACAGCCTCGCGAATCACGGCCTCCAGCCTCGGATGAGCGTCTATTGGAATCAGGCGCCCGCGCGGCTCTATGAGGAGTCGTTCGCGCGGAACGACGGCCGCCTCGCGCACATGGGTGCCATCTCCACGACGACGGCGCCGCACACGGGGCGTTCGCCGAACGACCGATTCGTGGTCCGCGACTCCTTTACCGAGGAGCCGGTGCATTGGGGCAAGGTGAACGTCCCGATGGCGAAGGAGCACTACGACGCTCTGCGGGCAGACATCATCAGCTACCTGAATGGGCGGGACCTGTTCGTCCGCGACGCCCGCGCAGGCGCCGACGAGGCCTATGGGCTCGCTGTGCGGGTCGTCACCGAAAGTCCGTGGCACGCACTCTTCGCCTACAACATGTTTCTCCGCCTCACGCCCGAGGAGCTGGAGAACGCCGTGCCCGATTTCACGGTTCTGCACGCACCGCACCTGAAGGCGGACCCCGACCGGCACGGTACCCGCTCCGAGACGGCCATCGTCGTGAACTTCAAGGCCCGCGAGGTGCTGATCTGTGGGACGCGGTACGCCGGAGAGATCAAGAAGTCGATCTTCTCCGTGATGAACCACATGCTGCCCGATAAGGGAGTGTTTCCCATGCATTGCTCGGCCAACGTCGGCCGGGACGGGGACGTGGCGCTCTTCTTCGGTCTCTCGGGCACGGGCAAGACGACGCTGAGCGCAGACCCGGATCGTGGCCTCATCGGAGACGACGAGCACGGCTGGAGTGATCACGGCGTCTTCAATTTCGAGGGTGGGTGTTACGCGAAGACCATCCACCTGTCGCCGATGGGCGAACCCGAGATCTTCACGGCCACGCAGATGTTCGGGACCATTCTCGAGAACGTGATTCTCGATGAGAACACCCGCGAGATCGATTTCGGTGACGGGACGATCACTGAGAACACCCGGGCTTCCTATCCCCTCCACTACATCCCGAACGCGGTGGCCACCGGTCAGGGTGGGCACCCGAAGAACGTGGTCTTTCTCACCGCGGATGCGTTCGGCGTGCTGCCTCCGATTTCGAGGCTCAGCCCGGAGCAGGCCATGTACCACTTCCTGTCAGGGTACACCGCCAAGGTGGCCGGGACGGAGCGGGGCATCACAGAGCCCGTCGCGACGTTCAGTGCCTGCTTCGGCTCGCCGTTCCTGCCCAGGCACCCCGGAGTCTACGCCGAGATGCTCGGTGAGAGACTCCGCACCCAGACCGGTCACGTCTGGCTCGTGAACACGGGCTGGTCAGGCGGGGGGTATGGTGTCGGCAGCCGCATGAGCCTGGGCCACACACGCGGAATGCTGAAGGCTGCGTTGGCTGGACTGCTCGATAAGGTGGAGACCCGTACTGATCCGGTGTTCGGGCTCGAAGTTCCTGTCAACGTGCCGAACGTCCCGGCAAACATCCTGAACCCACGTGACACGTGGGCCGACGCGGAGGCGTTCGATGCCGCCGCCAAGAAGCTGGCGGACATGTTCAAGGCGAACTTCGAACAATTCGAAGACCGGGTCGGTGCGGAGGTGAAGGCGGCCGGGCCGAGGTGAGGGCATCGAGCAGGCCGAGGTGATGAACAAGGGCACGCCGACTCCAGGGGCCGCCCCTTCGCCTGAGGGCGGGGGGGCGGCCCCTTCGTTGGCGGACCTCGTTCGCACCTACCTCAAGATCTCACTCCTGGGATTCGGGGGCCCGAACGCCCACCTGGCCCTCATGCTCGACGAGGTCGTGGAGCGAAAGGGATGGCTCACCCGCGAGAGGTTCCTGGAGTTGATCGCCGTCACGAACCTCCTTCCCGGGCCGAACTCCAGCGAGGTCGCCATCCACGTGGGCTACACGCAGCGGGGGTGGCCGGGAGCGCTGGCGACCGGGCTCACCTTCCTCTTGCCGACCTTCCTGATGGTCACGGGTCTGTCTGCTCTCTACTTCCGATTCGGGACGCTCCCTCAGGTGGAGACCGTCTTCTGGGGGCTGCAGCCGGTCATCGTGGCGATCGTCGTGGCAGCCGGCTGGAAGATCGGCCGCGCCGGAGTGAAGACGTCCGTGCAGGGGGTGCTCGCCCTGCTGGGAGCTGGAGTGAGTCTGGTCTCCGGTCAGGCCATCGTCGCGGTGATGGTGCTCGCCGGGGCGCTCACGTGGTGGCTTCGGCGAGACGAGCGGGGGTCGTCGGAAGACCCAGCCGCCGGGCCTGAAGGCAGCGATGGCGACGTGGCCCCGAACCCGCGCGAGCCACCGGGCGGCACTCGCAGCGGATGGATGGCTCTTCCTTTGGCTGTCGGAGCCGGCACGCTCGGCACGCTCGGAACCGTGTTCGGTACTCATCTGTGGATTGGGTGTGTGCTCTTCGGTGGCGGCTATGTGCTCGTGGCGCTTCTGGAGCCCTACGCAGTGGCGCAGTTCGGGTGGCTGTCCGCGGATCAGTTCCTCGACGGGGTCGCCCTGACCCAGGCTGTACCCGGGCCGATCAGCACGCTGTCCGCCTTCGTCGGGTATGCCGCCGGAGGAGTACCCGGTGCGATTCTCGCCACGACCGGAATCTACCTGCCGGCATTCGTGAGCGTCCTGTGGCTCGCGCCCAGACTGGAGCGGATCAGGCAGGTGGATGCGGTGCGCCATGCACTCGAGGGGGTCGTGGCGGCCGCGGCGGGCGCTGTCGCGGGAGTAGGCTTCGCTCTCGCAGTGGCGGGCGTCCGTGACCCGGCCGCGGCGATCATCGCTGCGGTGGCCTTGATCCTCGCGGTCTGGAAGCGCGTCCCGTCCCTGTGGTTGATCGGAGGCGGTCTTTTCGCAGGTATCCTGCGGATGCTGCTCACTTAGCCGAGACCGCGCAGCTCGGGGACGGTTGCACTCCGACGCTGCGGGTGAGCATGTTGCGCGAGCCACCTCAGTTACCCTTCGCTCGCAAGCAATGCCCGATCAGGCGTGTTCCTCCTGCCAGTTTCCTTTGGACCCCGGGCACAACTTCTGTCCGTCGTGTGGGGCGCCGACACCTGTCCCGGATGCTGCCGGCGCCGCGGTGGAACACGACGAGGCCAGCTCGCGAGCGAGGCTTCAGCGTGCGGTGGGCAAGGACTTCACAGTGCGTGGTCTTATTGGTCGGGGCGGCTTTGCCGAGGTGTTCGAGGCGGAGGATTCTCGGCTGAAGCGTCGGGTGGCCATCAAGGTCCTCAGGCCGGACCTCGGGGTGACAGCTGAGCTTCTGGAGCGATTCCAGAGAGAAGCGCGAGCCATCGCGGCGCTGCGCCACCCCAACGTGATGGAGATCTACACGGTGGGAGAGACCGACGGCGTGGCCTATTTCGTCATGCCGTACATCGACGGTGAGTCCCTGGAGGATTGCCTGGCTCGTGAGGGCGCTCTGGAGTTGGACGAGGCGCGCCGCATCCTGTGTCAGGCAGCTGCAGCTCTCGACGCGGCCCACAGGGCCGGTACTGTTCACCGCGATGTAAAGCCAGACAACATCCTCCTGGAAGGCGAGACCCGCAGGGTCCTCATCGCCGACTTCGGCATCGCGAAGGCCCTCGAACGGGAGGAGGCATCGATCACCCATTCGGGGATGTTCGTCGGCACCCCACAGTACATGAGTCCCGAGCAGGCCACGGGAGATCCTCTCGACCATCGATCCGATGTCTACAGCCTCGGGGTCGTGGCGTTTCGGATGGTCGCAGGACGGCTGCCGTTCGAGGCGCACAACCTGCAGGCGCTCGTGGCAAAGCACCTCACCGAGGCTCCGCCCCCTCTGTGGACTCTACGGCCTGATTGCCCGGAGCGAATGGCACGCGTCGTGGATCGCTGCCTCGCCAAGGATCCCGGCGACAGGTGGGAGAGCCTGGCTGAGATGGTGGAGGTCGTCGAAGAGAGAGCAGCACTGCCTTCCCCTGCTCCCATGGGGGTCCCGGGCATGGACGCGGGCAGGGCACCTCCCTCGGTCACTGGGGCGCATACCCTGCGCGATGCGGTGGCGGCACTGGACGCGCCGCTGAAGTCGTTCCGCCGTGCTGCGGTGGGCACCATTGTGATCTCTCTGTTGTTGGTCCTGGCCGACGGCGTCTTCGGATTGGGCGGTGTATCGGCATGGCTGACGGTGGTGGGTGTGCTCTACGTGGCGACGCGCGCTTCGCGCCTCTGGAGCGCTGGTTACGAATGGAAAGACCTGCTGCGGACGCCTCCGCCCGAAGAACTGAGCCGGGTCACGACTGCAGAGACTGCGCTGATCGTGCCGCACGGCGAGGACTACGGGCGCTTCGGCAGCCTCGTACGTGGGTGCACCGGAGACCGGGCACAGATCCTGAAGGCATTCAGCACCGTACCCCATGTCGAGCAGAAGCGGTTTCCCGCGCTGCATGACACCGTCGATTCCATGATGGGAAGGATCAAGCACGTGGCGCGGAAGGTGGTGACGCTGGAGGAACGCATTGCGGAGACTGCAGGCCGCATGGACACCGGCCGGAGCTCAGGACCGGGGAGCGATGCCGCGCTGGCCGTGGCGGCACTGGAACGCCATGCAGCCCGCCTGCAGGAACTCAACGCGGCCCGCGACGAGGCGGCCGGGGAGTTGCGCTTCTGTGCGGACACCCTGGCTCAACTGCGTGACGCGCTCACTGAGCGTTGGGGGCTCGACCCGGGCAGAGCTCTCGATGAACTCAGAGAGATCGTCACCCGGGCGAACCAGCACATGACATCCAAGCAGTCGAGGTAGTTCCTGGCCGGTCAGGCCACCCGGCGCCGTTGGACCCAGGCGCCGGTCAGGGCGGCGAAGAGCGACACTGCGAGGATGCCCCCCAGCGCGGCGGTCCTGGTGAGCACGGGGCCGGCGGGTGAAAGACCCAGGTGGGTGTCCACCCAGCTGACCACCCAAGCGCCCATGTCCATGCCGAAGGCTTCTTCGAACGCCTCCGGCACCGACTGCTCAGAAACCCAGAAGCGGTGGAATGCATCGCTGCCGAACTCGAGCTCCAGGTCCCTGAGCAGATAGTCGTCCCAGGGGCCGAACGGAGATGCCCAACTGCTCTGCCCGGCGCTGGTGACCGGAGAGTTCGCAACGAGGAAGGACGCGCCCTCCATGGGTCGCATGAGTGCCGCCTCGGTCACGACCGCGAGACAGCCGTCCGGTCGGCCGGTAAGACACTGATCGACCTCGATCGCTGGGTCCCTCCACCCTCCGAAAAGTGACCCCGCCAGGCCGAAGTACATCCGGCGGCGCTGGACAGCCGTGGGCCCTTCGCGATCCATTCCGCCCTCGCCCACCGCGGCGAAGCCCAGGCCGCCGTCGCGTAGCCACTGCATGACCTGGCCACCGGGGAGGCCGTGGCGCAAGAACGGTCCACAGTAAGAGAATGCATTGCCCTCCACCCAGTTTCCGTCGCGTGACCACTGGCCTACGGCACGGGAGATCTGACCGTCCGACAGGGAGTTGACCAAGTCGATGGTCATGCAGTAGGCCTGCCCGTCGCGCTCGCCTGCGTAGGTTTCCGTACCGTAGGGAGTCCTGATGCGGTCCGCCTCGGGAGCTCCGCTCCTGGCGGCCACGAAGAAGTATCCGAAGTTCATGTCCGCCCGGCGATCCAGGCGGTCCCAACTGCTGGCGAACATCTCGGCGAAGCGGGCCTTGGCGGGGTCGGTGACATCAACTACCGGGACATCTCTGAACGTGCCCTGTTCGCGTTCGGCTTCACGTGCTGCGCTCGTGATGCCACGAGGGTAGCCGATACTGATGACGTCGGCAGACGGCGCGGCCACGATCGCGGACAGTGAGTCGGACCAGCGCAGCCGCTTCAGCACATCGATGGACCGGTTGAGTTCGTCATTCAGCTGTTCCGCTCGGATCACCTCGTGGGGCTTGAACTCCGCAGGGCGCGGAGTCATGGCCTCGGGCGGCAGGTACCGAAATGCCACGAAGGCGAGCCCGGCTACCGTGAGGCCGATCCACTGCTTCATCCCAAACGCCATCTTGTGCTCCTCATGGCCAGGGCCCCGCACAGGAGAATCCAGAACAGGGCGGTCCATTTGGTGGTCAGGAGTCCGGCCTGAGTGTCGGGTCGATGCGCCAGGACTTCGGCCGTCCAGGCCGCTTCCAGTTCCCCGGTAGTGGCCCCGGAGGCATACCGGAGCGCATCGCCGAGGGTCATCTCTGGATCTTCCACGAGGCGATCCCAGGCTGCTTCGCCTCCCATATCCAGGGCGACCCAGATCATGGTGATCCTCTCATCGCGGCGCAGAGGTGTGAGCGACATGCTCCAGTAGCGATCGGTGGCGGTCCGGGCGAGCAAGACCTCGCACTGCTCGGTGACCCCCTCGTGGACGCACGCATCGAACATCGGCGCCTCCTCCCGGCGCCAGCTTCGCCATGTTCTCTCGACGAGTCCCGGCAGCTCCTCAGGGAGATACCACTCCAGGAAGTCCTCGGGGCCCAAGTCGATACCCAGCGCCGACCAGCAGGCGCCGGGCTCGGCTGCCAGGCACGCCCGCGCGATCTTCGACGCCGTTGTGGCCAGGCGTCTGTAGATCCAGTCATAGCTGACGGGCGTTCTCAGCGTGGCCCCCGAGAAGTCATGCATCTGGGTGCCTTGGAAGTCGTCTGCGATTGCCCTGCCGATGCTCTTTCGAATGAGGTCTTCGAGGTCACCACGCGTGCGCCAGGCCTTTTGCTCGGAGCGGTAGTGCCGGCCCTGCATGGGGATCATCACCGGATCGACCGACCACTGGAACGTGAAGGTCGCCTCCTCGAGCGCATGGCTCCGGTTCACGAAGGGCGCGTACTCGTCTTCCCAGACACGACCGAAGATCTCGGCGGCCTGCAGTGCCTGCCCGGGCAGGGTCACGATCGTGAGGGGGCCCACCTGCAGGGTGTCCAGCTCGATGCGGAAGCGCTCCCGGCGCGCTTCCTCCGCCCGGGCCGTCGCGACCTCGGCCTCGACCCTGGCCACCTCATACAGCGGCGTCAGGGAATCGATGCGCGCGATCAGGGCTTCGGCCGATTCCTGGGCCTGCAGGCCAGGAACCATCGCAGCCGAGCAGGCTGCGACCGCGAGAGCAGTGCCGAGCCGAGTGAGCCTAGACATCGATCAGCGACCAGTTCCCGGTGAATACTTCAATGGGTCCCGGCGTCTGGGCCAGCCATTCGAACACCGCCAGCACCATGTTCGTGCGCTGGAAGAACTCGTAGTAGTCGGCCAGCAACTCGTTGGCCAGGTTGCCGACGATTATGAAGCCGATCACACCGCTCACGATCCAGATCGTTGTGCGGATCGTCCCGGCAGCCATGGCGAAGAGAAAGGCGTAGGAGATGAGAGTGGCGAGGCCGAAGCGCAGTGCGAGCTGATTCGGGTAGGCGTGCAGGCCCTGCGGGAGCTCGATCGATGCTACGGCCACGTGGGCGCCGAGCCACAGTGCGGCCACCGGGAGCATGGCCAGAAACGCACCCGCGCCCATCTTCAGCATCGAGTACTCCCAGCGTGCCACCGGAAGGCTCAGGGCGTAGACGTGCTTCATCTGGTGGTCCCAGTTCCAGGACGAGAGCGCCAGGGTGATCCCTGTCGCACCTGCCAGGAGCGGAAACAGTGGCAGCCAGACCTGGAAGTCGTTCATGATGCGGTAGGCCTCGAGGCTGGTGGTCTCCGCGCCAGGGGTGACTCCAAGCCCCTGCACCATGAGCAGCGGGAGAGCGAATGCACCTAGGATGAAGGGAATCAGGCCCGCCCGAACCTGCTTCCAATGGACGAAGAGCATGGGTTGATACATGAGGTTTCAGCTCCCGTTGCTATGGGGCCGCGAGGATCTCAGGAGTTCGACGAAGCCCTCCTCCAGATCCAGATCGATGACATCGCGAAGGGTCGCCCCAACGCCTGCGAAGTACTGTTTCATGGGATCCTGCCACCCCCGTACGGTCCACGTCTCGACCGCGTTGAGGCCGTCGGCCTCCTTCCGGTTGAGGATCACGAACGGGGTGTCCCCCGGAAGGTCCGGAGCATCCGCCACGCGGATGCGCTTGATGCCGTTCTTGAAGCTCTGCATCGGCAGCTCGGCTACGAGTTGACCGTCGTCCATGACCCCCACCCAGTCACAGATGCGTTCGAGCTCGTGCACGAGGTGACTGGAGATGAATACGGTGGCGCTGGTCTCGGAGACGTAATCGAGGACGGCGGTCAGGACCTCCCGACGCACCACCGGATCCAGTCCATCGGTCGGCTCATCGAGCACCAGCAGATCCGGACGCTGGGATAGGGCGAGCAGAATCAGGAGCTTGCCGGTCTCACCCTTGGACATGCGCGAGATCTTCCGCTGGGGATCCAGGTTGAGACGTTTCGTCAACTCACTCGCCCATCCCCCGTCCCACAGATGGTAGAAGGACGCGTGATACTTGATGGCCTCGCCCACCGTGAGGCTTGGATAGATGTGCGGGCGCTCGGGCACGTATCCGACGCGGGCGAGGATTCGGGGCATCTCCTTGGGCACACCCCGGTCCAATACGCGGATCGCCCCGTGATCCGGCTTCATCATGCCCATGAACATCCGGATCGTGGTGGTCTTCCCGGATCCGTTGGGTCCCAGGAATCCGTAGATGGAGCCGGACGGCACGCGGATGGTGAGGTCCTTCAACGCAAAGGACTTCCCCGCCTTCCATCCCACTTCGGTGAGCTCGATGGCGTTATTCACTGACTTCGGCTCCCACTTGGGCGTTGAATGCCAACGCGAGCTCCTCCGTCCCTATCCCCACCCTAGCCGCATCCTGGAGGAGCCCGCGCACTAGCTGAACAGCCTGCGTCGTACGTTCCTCGTCGCGCACGTACCTCGGTACTTCCTGAACGAACGTTCCTTGTCCGTGCCGAATTGCCACGAATCCGTCGCTTGCCAGGTTCCTGTAGGCCCCGGCTACCGTGGCCGGGTTCACCCGCAGGGACCGCGAGAGCGACCGCACCGACGGGAGCGAGTCCCCGGGGACCAGCTCGCCGGCTGCGACCGCCATCCGCACCCGGGCGGCGATTTGCTCATAGAGCGGCGTCGGACTTCTCGGGTCTATGTCGTCGAACATTGCTTGGTCTTTTGGTCTAGGCGTAGCCGGTGGCCCCGGCGTCACCGCCGCTGCCGCCGTTCTCCGCGCCCACCCAGTACAGTCCGCCCGCCAGCGAGAAGATGACTGTGGCGGTGAGGAGAAACGCGTCCTCGGTAGCCAGCCCCCCGCCGAGCAGGCTACCCATGAGTTCCACTCCAAGGAGGCTTGCCAGGACCAGACTCGAGCCGAAACATGCTTTGGCCCGGCCTCGATCAGACCCGCTGCGGCGACCGGGAAGCGACAAGGCAGTCAGGGCGAACGCCACCGTAAACAGCGATATGTCACCTCCCAACACATGGAGCAGCAGGGCCCAGGATGTGAGCGCCTGAGCCGTAGCCTGGGATGCGCGAGCTGCCAGTCCTGTTCGAAGCATGATGCCTTGGTGTGTTAGTGTATCGGTTAACTAATACAGTAGAACACTGGCGCCGTCTGCGTCAAGCCCTATGTGCGGCGGCGGACACCGCGGGTGGGGTGGAGCTTGTCGGGAGGGGGCTACTCGCCTAAAGTGGCGCAGCAAGGATTCCCCAATATCAGTGACACCACCGTGAGCGATACCGAAGTCAAAGACCGTGACCTCGAGGCCCTGAAGGAGGCTTTGGGCGAAGATTTCGATGTCGTGCGTACCCTCGGAAAGGGCGCCGTCGCGACAGTGTATCTCGCCAAGGATCGTTCGCTCGGACGACTCGTGGCGATCAAGGTCATGAATCCCGGCAAGGTCGCGGACGAAACAGCCCGCCGCCGCTTCGAGCGCGAGGCCAAGGCGGCAGCGTCCCTCTCGGAGCACGCGAACGTCGTCGCGGTTCACCGCTTCGGCCGTCTTCCCGACGAGACCCCCTACCTGGTCATGCATTTCGTGAAGGGAAGGACGTTGGAAGAGCGGCTCAAGGCGGAGGGGCGGCTCCCGCTCGCGCAGGCGCTGCTGGTCCTCCAGGGCGTGGCCAGTGCTCTCGAGCTCGCGCATTCCCGTGGCATCGTCCACAGGGACGTGAGGCCGGGGAACGTCCTCTGGGACGAGGAGCATGAGAAGGCACTTCTGACGGACTTCGGGATCGCGGCCATCCTCGCCACCAGCGGGGAGGACGTGGCCAGGCTGACCCAGACCGGGCAGTTGCTGGGAGATCCGAGGTACCTCAGCCCGGAGCAGCTTCTGGACCAGGATCTCACCGAGTTGGCCGATATCTATGGCCTGGGGATCATGGGCTACGAGCTCCTCACGGGTGAGGGACCCTACGACGCCAGGTCCAATACCGAATGGATCACCGCGCACCTCTCGAAGGAACCCAAGGATCTCCAGCACCTCCGGCCGGACGTTCCCAAGGCCATCACGGATCTGCTGCAGCGCTGCCTGGCCAGGGAGCCCAACCATCGCCCGGCTGCGTCGGACGTGTCCCGGATTCTGAGGAGCGGGGGTGAGCGGGCCGTGCCTCCCGGGACGGTGACCAGCGTCGAGGAGCCAGCCGACCTCCAGATGCTGCTCCGAAAGCGCGTCCCCCAGCTGATCCTGATTGTCGCCACCGCCGGCATGGGTCTCCTGGCCGTGACCGATATGCTGGCGGATCGCGGCATCCTCTCGGATGTCGCGTTCCAGGTGGTGCTCACACTGGTGGTGGGTGGAGTGCTGTCTTCGACGATCGTGGCCTGGTTCCACGGCGAGAGGGGCAAGCAGGCGGCACCGTTCATCGAGTATCTGCTGCTCAGTCTCGTGGGTGTGGCCACATTGATGATCAGCGGCTGGATTCTGCTGTCGGGCTGACCGCGCTCGTCGTCCACGACCTCCTTTACATGGCCATGAAAACCACCCTTCGAATCGTCGCAGCCTGGGCCCTGTTCACTGCAGTTCCGTTGGCTGGCCAGGCGCCCGTCCACGTTCCCCCGGATGCCCCTGCCCGGTATCACCCGCTGCCCCCCGTCCGGGAGCAGGCTCAGGAGATGCAGGCATGGGTGGAGGCCCGGCTCACCCGAGTGCTTCCGGAGCTGATGGCGGAGTACGACGCGGACATGTGGATCCTGTCCATGCGGGAGTACGGAGAGGACCCCGTCTTCTGGTCCATGATCTCGCCCACGACCTTCGCGGCTCGACGCAGGTCCATCTACGTCTTTACCCGCCAGGACGACGGGGCCGTAGAGCGCCTCGCGCTGGGCGGCTCCTCGCAGGGCGGCCTCTTCGAGATCTACCGCTCGCCCCACCCCACCCCCACCGGGGAGGAGGCAGAGCTTTGGGGCGACGAGCAGTGGCGGCTTCTCCACGAGATCGTGGCGGACCGTGATCCCGGAAACATCGTGCTGAACATCGATGACGCATGGGCCTTTGCCGACGGATTGGGTGCCGGTGAGCGCGAGGCTCTCGAAGAAGCCTTAGGCGAATATACTGCGCGAGTGAAGCGGGTGCCGGAGCTGGCGACCGACTACATCTCTGTGCGGGTGCCCGAGATGATGCCTCGATATCGTAAGATCATGGAGACGGTGCACGCCATGATCGCCGAGGCCTTTTCCAATTCCGTGATCACCCCCGGCGTCACCACGAACGAGGATGTGGTTTGGTGGCTTCGCCAACGGGTGAGCGACCTGGGGTTCGGCACTTGGTTCCAACCCTCGGTGAACGTTCAGCGCGCGGGCGAGATGCCCGAGAGCGGGCCCGTGGTCATCCAGCAAGGTGACATGCTGCACACGGACTTCGGGGTCATCGGCCAGCGTCTTAAGACCGATACCCAGCACAACGGCTATGTGCTGCGGGACGGGGAGACCGACGTGCCCGACGGGCTGAAGCAGTGCCTGGCCGCGAGCAATCGCATGCAGGACATCCAGCTCGAGGAGATGCATCCCGGGCGTACCGGGAACGAGGCGCTCGGCGCTGCCCTGGCTCGCATGGAGGAAGAGGGCATCACGGGGTCGCTCTACAGCCACCCCATCGGCGACCACGGGCACGGCGCCGGACCCCTCATCGGACTCTGGGATCGCCAGGAGGGCGTGCCCGGGCGGGGCGACGCGAGGATTCGGCCCTCTACATGGTACTCGGTCGAGCTTCAGGCCACCGTGCCTGTAGCGGAGTGGGACGGAAAGCCCGTGCGCTGCCGTCAGGAGGAGGATGCCTATCTGGACGAGGAAGGCGAGCGCCACTGGGTCTTCCGTAGGCAGACGGACTTCCATCTGGTCTGGTAGGGGAGGAGCGTAGGAGCGGGCCGGAGGGGCGGGGCTCTCCTCCGGACAGACACCCCGATCCCCGTATTCATAGGTAGATGGCGGTAGGCGTCTTGCGCCCGCATCTTCCAGCCCGACCTCCATGGACCCTCGAAGGACCCCCCACGTGTCCACCAAAGCCAAACCCGAGGGCAAGCCTTTCGACCGCCGCATCGTCGAGGGGCCCATCGCGGGTGCCGTATGGCGGCTGGCATGGCCGACCATGCTGCAGAACGTGATCGGTGGGGTCCAGGGCATCGTCGACCACGCCATGGTGGGCCACTATGTCGGCTTCACGGGGAACGCTGCGATCGGAGTCGCGTGGCAGATCTTCCTCGTCGTCATCGTGTTCATCACGTCGGTCTTCAGTGGAATGGGTGTCCTGGTCGCGCGCTTCACCGGGGCCAACGACCGCGAGAAGGTGAACCGGACCGTCTATCAGGCCTTCCTGACCGCGGCGGTCCTGTCCCTCGGAGTCATGGCGCCTCTGGGCTACGTCCTGTCCCCGGGGCTTCTGGGCCTGGTCAACGCAGCGCCGGAGGTCCAGGCCGAGGCACTCCCGTACCTGCGGATCATGTTCGTGTTCAGCTTCGGCATGATGATGTTCTTCATGACCGGCGGGGCTTTCCGTTCGGCGGGAGATGCCAGGACACCTCTGCGTCTCGGCATCCTCATGACGGTGCTGAACATCGCCCTCAATGTGATCCTCATCGGTGGCCTGGGTCCGATTCCCGCTTTCGGGACGAAGGGCGCGGCCATGGGGACCGTAATCTCCGGAGCGGTGATCAGCGTGATCGTCCTGTGGCTGCTGCTGTCCGATCGGGCGGTAGTGGCCTTCAACCGCACCATGAGTTGGCGGCCGGACTGGGGGATCATCAGGGAGCTCTTCCGCTTCGGCCTGCCCACCGGAGTCCAGGGCGTCGCCATGAACGTGGGTGGCGTCTTCTTGCTGCGATTCATCGGCTCACTGCAGCAGAGTGCAGAGGCTCAGGCCGCCTACGCGGTCAGCTACGTACAGCTCTTCTCTCTGATCACGTGGACTTCGGTGGGCCTGATGGGGGCCACCGCTGCCGTGGCGGGCCAGAACCTGGGGGCTGGTCGGCCGGACCGCACGATGAAGGCCGTGCAGGTAGCGAACAGCATAGGGTTGGGTGCGGCGCTGGTGGTCGGCACTCTCTTCATGGCGATTCCGCAGGTCCTGCTCGGAGTGTTCGGCATGGAAGACCCCGTGGTTGTGGAGATCGGCGTCCAGCTCCTGAGCTATCTGGCGATATCGGGTTTCTTCATCACCACGGCGCTGACTTACACCGGCGGGCTGCAGGGGACGGGTGACACGAAGAGCCCTCTCTACATCTCGATCGTTTCCCAGATCGTGATCCCGCTGGGGATGTGTTTCGTCATCGAAGCGATGCGTGGGTTGCAGCCCGCGGATATCTGGCTGGCCATCGTGCTGGGTCACCTGACACGGGCCGCCCTGAGCATATTTCGTTTCCGTCAGGGCAAGTGGAGAGACATTCGCGTGGAGATCGGCTAGACCTCGACTGGCGCGTGAGCATGGTGGAGTAGCGGCCAGGCGCTAAGTTGTCTTTCTCTCTCGCCGTCTCTGATCGCATGTCGAGGAGGCCCGCCCATGCATGAAGAACCGACTCGCTTCGCACCGGCTGAGCGAGCCTCTCCCGAGGACCTCGGGCGCCAGGCCGAGGCCGTCCGGGATCAGGCCCTTCTGCTCGAGGTTCTGAGCACGGTACCGGACCTGGTGCTGGTATTGAACGCTCAGCGCGAGGTCGTTTTCGCGAATCACGCACTCGCCGAGTTCGCCGGGCTAACCGAAGAAGAAGCGTTCGGGCTGCGGCCGGGCGAGTTGATGGGCTGTGTTCACGCCGAGAACAACACCGGAGGCTGTGGAACCGGTGAAGCCTGCCGGACCTGTGGTTCGGTCGCGGCCATCCTGGCGGCGTCGCAAGGAGAAGAGGCCGAGAGAGAGGCGGGCTTGTCGCTCGCGTCCGGGAAGAACATGGATCTCCGGGTGAAGACGCGGCAGATCACCGTGGGCCAGGATCATCTCACGGTGATGACCGTCAAGGACATCGGCCACGAAAAGAGACGTAAGGTGCTGGAGCGGATCTTCTTTCACGACGTGCTCAACACGGCCGGCGGTGTCCAGGGCCTCGCGTCACTGCTGCGTGGCGCCGGCGAAGCTCAGGTCCGAACCATCACGGACATGCTCGAAATGAGCGCGGGTCAGTTAGTCGACGAGATTCGTGCGCATCGGCTGCTCACCGCGGTGGAGGGAGATGAGTACGAGGTGAGTGTAGAGGGCGTGCCGGTGGGACGCGTCGTGAGCGAAGCTGTTGGAACGTACACCCCCCTCGCTCGGACGAACGGTGTGACGATGCAGGTGGTCGGTACTCCGCCCGATGTCGAAGTCGAGACCGACCACACGATGCTCAACAGAGTGCTGGGCAACCTCATCAAGAACGCCGTCGAGGCGAGCGGCGCAGGGACGTCCGTGCTGGTGGGGGCCGGTACCAAGGACGATAGAGTCGAGTTCTGGGTGAGCAACACGGGCAGCATGTCCGCCGACGCTCAACTCCAGGTGTTCAAGCGGTCATTCTCCACCAAGGGTGACGGACGTGGCCTGGGAACGTATTCGGTGAAGCTGTTCACCGAACGGTATCTCGACGGAGACGTATCGTTCGACTCTTCGGACGAGCACGGCACCACCTTCCGCGTCCGGCTTCCGCTCAATCGGGCCTGAGGCAGCCGGGCCCGAACTCCTGCGGCGAGAGGGTCTCTGCTTCCGAGCCTGCCCGATGAGTGCTGCGGCCAGGAGGGTGCGGTCGCGTGAGGCGGAGGCCGTGTGCATTATGGTCACGCATTGAACCATCCAAGCCCAAACACGGGGTGAAGCATGCCCAAGAAGTACTGGCTCATGAAGTCCGAGCCTGACGTCTACTCCATCGATGACCTCGAACGCGATGGGTCCACGTGTTGGGAGGGCGTCAGGAATTACATGGCCCGAAACAACATGAAGGCCATGAGCGTGGGGGACGAGGTCCTTTTCTATCACAGCAATGCGAATCCACCCGGGGCGGTCGGCGTCGCCCGCGTGTGCAGGGAGGCATACCCCGACCATTTCGCCTTCAAGAAGGGCCACAAGTACTTCGACGCCAAGTCCAAGGAAGAGGAGCCGAGGTGGTTCATGGTGGACGTCGAGTTCGGGGCCCGGTTCCCGGAGATGGTCACACTGCCTGCGGTGAAGGCAGAGCCGAAACTCGCGGACATGGAGCTGATCACCTACGGGCGCCTTTCCGTGCAATCCGTGACCAGGGCCCATTTCAACCGAGTGCTGAAGATGGGGGGGCTGAGATGACAGGTCGGGGACTGCGCAGGCTGGCTGCGATCGTCGTGGTCGCCTGGTCCGTGCTGTGCACTCCGCAGCCGGCTTCGTCGCAGAAGGTGCCGGACGCCCGGGCGCTCGGCGTGCCGCTCACGGGCACACCGGGTGCCTTCAACGCCATTACCGATGTCGCGGGGGTCGAGGTCGGGCACAGCACCGTCATCCGCGGGGAGGGAGTTCTCGTAGTCGGAGAGGGGCCTGTGCGCACCGGAGTCACTGCCGTGCTGCCCCGGGGCCGAGAGGCTGGCGACTCGGTGTTCGCTGCCTGGTTCAGCCTGAACGGGAACGGCGAAATGACAGGCACGACCTGGATCGAACACTCCGGCATCATGGAGTCACCTCTCCTCATCACGAACACGCACAGCGTCGGCGTGGTCCGCGATGCCGCCATCGGCTGGATGAAGCAGAAGGATCCGGACTTTCTTTGGGCTCTCCCCGTCGTGGCCGAGACGTACGACGGGAGCCTGAATGACATCAACGGATTCCACGTGACGCCGGAGCATACGTCCGCCGCTCTGGACGCCGCCCGCTCGGGACCCGTGGAGCAGGGAGCGGTGGGCGGCGGCACGGGCATGATCTGCCATAGCTTCAAAGGGGGTATCGGAAGCGCCTCCCGAGTCCTTCCCGAGAGCGAAGGCGGCTACACCGTGGGAGTCCTGGTGCAATGCAACCAGGGCCGCCGCGGGGATCTGAGGGTCGCGGGTGTGCCGGTCGGGGAACTGCTCCCTGAGCCCGCTGCCTGCTATGCGGACCGCGACGTCCCGGCAGCCGCTCGATGGGAGGGCGTGCCGTTCTGCGACGTCACGGACGACGAACCCGCCTCGGGGAGCGCCGTCCCCACACCGGAGGGCTCGGGCTCGATCATCATCGTGTTGGCGACCGACGCCCCCCTGCTGCCGACCCAACTCAAACGCCTGGCGACCAGAACCGCGCTGGGTTTGGCACGCATCGGAGGGATGGGCTACAACGGCTCGGGCGACATCTTCCTGGCGTTCAGCACGGCCAACCGGGAGGCCGCAGCTCAGCCGCGTCGGCCCGTGACCCTGCAGATGTTGGCCAACGATGTCTTGAACCCGTTCATCGCCGCCACGGTGCACGCCACGGAGGAGGCCATTCTGAACGCCATGCTGGCCGCTGAAACTCTAACCGGGATCAACGGCTACACCGTTCCCGAGCTGCCCCACGATCGACTTCGTGAGATCATGGATAGGGCGATGCCGGCCTTTGGAATCCGCAAGTGAACCCAGGCCCGGCTGCCTCCAGCCCGGGCGATGGAGGGGGCTAATGAGTAATGCGGTAAGGAACTACATCGACGGGCGCTGGACGGACTCCTCGGCAGAATCCACCCTTGCCGTCACGAACTCCGCGACGGGCGAGGAGATCGGGCGGACGCCGCTCTCCTCGAGTGCCGATGTCGACGCGGCCGTACGGGCGGCCCGAGATGCCTTTCCCGCCTGGAGGTCGACGCCGGCTGTGGATCGCGTGCGGGTGCTGTTCCGGCTCAGGATGCTGCTCGAGGAAAACCGCGAGGAGCTGGCCGTCTCACTGACCAGGGAGCACGGGAAGGTCATCGCCGAGACCCGGGGAGAAGTCCAGCGCGGCATCGAGAACGTCGAACACGCCTGCGGCATCCCCTCGCTGATGATGGGAGACACCGCAGAGGACGTGGCCCCTGGAATCGACTGCGAAAGTATTCGGCAGCCACTCGGGGTCTTCGGCATCATCACGCCGTACAACTTCCCGGTGATGATTCCTCTCTGGTTCTGGCCGTACGCGGTCGCGACGGGAAATACCGTAGTCCTGAAGCCCAGTGAACAGGACCCGCTCACCCATCAGAAGATCGTGGAGCTCGCCGAGCAGGCTGGGCTGCCGCCCGGAGTGCTGAACGTCGTGCATGGCGGCCAGGAGGCTGTCGAGGCGGTGTGCGATCACCCTGGAATCGTCGGGGTGTCGTTCGTGGGATCGAGCCATGTCGCCGAGGTCGTGTATCGGCGGGCCTCCGCAGCGGGGAAGCGGGTGCAGGCACTCGGCGGCGCCAAGAACCACCTCATCGTCATGCCCGACGCCGACATGGACGTCGCGGTCGAGGCCTGCATGAACTCGGTCTTCGGATCCACGGGCCAGCGGTGCCTGGCGGGCAGCATTCTGACCGGCGTGGGCGAGGCCTATGAGCCGTTCCGCGAGCGCATCCTCGACGAAGCAGCGTCCTGGAAGCTCGGGGATGGACTCGAGGCGGACACGGACATCGGCCCCGTCATCTCGGCCTCGCATCGGGATCGGGTGAGGACCTACATCGATCAGGGGATAGCCGATGGGTCGAGGCTGGTGCTCGACGGCCGTGGATCGAAGGTAGACGCCCTGCCCGACGGCTACTGGATCGGCCCGACGGTCTTCGAGGATGTTCGTCTCGACACGGACTTGGGTACGGAAGAAGTCTTCGGCCCGGTGGCCGGGCTCAGCCGGGTAGGTACCATCGACGAGGCGATCGAGCAGATGCAGGCCAGCCGCTTCGGGAATGCGTGCTCGATCTTCACGACGTCCGGGCGGGCCGCCCGTGAGTTCCGCTACCGCGCGGGCATCAGCATGATCGGGGTGAACATCGGGGTGGCCGCGCCCATGGCCTTCTTCCCTTTCGGTGGTTCCAAGGGCTCGTTCTATGGGGACCTCAAGGCGCAGGGCCGCGACGCCATCAGCTTCTTCACGGACGCGCGGGTCGTCATTTCCAGGTGGTAGCCTAGTCGCCCATGGTCGGGCCGTGGCTGGGTTGGGTGATCGGCGGATGCGCTCTGAGAAGCATCCGACACACTCTTTCAGGCGTCCTTGAGCCACCCCGGGTGCGAGGCAGGTCGAGCGGCTCGGATCTCGACCTCCGACCGCTAGGCGCCTCCACCGGGACGCAGTGAGCTTGCTCCGCGCGCGGGTCGGCCGGAAGGCTCCCTTGCACGTGAGCGGGCTACTCGGGAGCTTGGGCGTGACACCCGTCGTCCATACCCGGAACAAGCCATGTCCATCGTATCCGCAGGCGCCACCAACGCAGAGATCCTGGAAGGCCAGAGAGAGTATCTGCTCCCGGCCATGCTGCACATGTACTCGGAGCCGCTCGTCCTGGCGGGTGGGCAAGGCGTGCGAGTCGTCGACGCCGACGGCAAGGAGTATCTCGATCTGTTCAGCGGTATCCTCACCACCTCCATCGGGCACTGTAACCCCCGCATCAACCAGCGGGTGCGGGAGCAGATGGAGCGACTGGGGCACGTATCGACGCTCTACGCGACGGAAGTCCAGGTCGAGGCGGCCAGGAAGCTCGCGGACATCGCCCCCGGGGCCCTCAAGCGGACCTTCTTCACGAATTCCGGCACCGAGGCCATCGAGACGGCGCTGATGATGGCGTGCCTGCACACGGGGCGCAGCGAGATCATCGGCCTGCGCATGGCGTATCACGGCCGCTCGTTCATGGCCACGAGCGTCACCGCGCACTCTGCCTGGAGGCCGCTGGCCACGCGCGTGGCTGGAGTGCACCACGCCATGACGCCATACAGCTATCGCTGCCCCTTCAAGCAGCCCTGCGACGACTCGTGTGCCGAGGCGTTCGCGCGCGATCTCGAAGAGGTCATCGTCACGGCCACGAACGGACAGCCGGCTGCCTTCATCGCCGAGACGATCATGGGGGTCGGAGGATATCTCGTGCCGCCCAGAGGGTATTTCGAGAGGGTCGCCGAGATCATCCGGGGCCACGGAGGGCTCCTGATCAGCGACGAGGTCCAGGCTGGTTTCGGGCGGTCCGGTGGGCATTGGTTCGCGATCGAGCACGCGGGCGTCACTCCGGACATCATGGTGATGGCGAAGGGAATCGCCGGGGGATATCCGGTGGGGGCCACCATCACCACGGACGAGATCGCGGCGTCCTGGAGCGGCAAGACCATCTCCACGTTCGGCGGAAACCCCATCAGCATGGCGGCCATGTGTGCCACGCTCGACGTCATGCGCGAGGAGAACGTGCCGGCCAAGGCTGAGGCCCGGGGGCAGCAGCTCAGGGAAGGGCTGGTTCTCCTCAAGGCAGCGCACCCGTGGATTGGTGACGTGCGGGGGATGGGCCTCATGCAGGCCCTGGAGATCATCACCGACCCGGGGCTCAAGGAGCCTGATCCCGGACGCACGAACGCTCTGCTGGAGGCTGCCCGTGATGAGGGGCTGCTCCTGGGTCAGGGTGGGATGTGGGGTCACGTCGTGCGCATCGGCCCCTCGCTGCTCATTACGGAAGACGAGATCGCCGAAGGTCTCGACAAGCTGGGTCGCGCCTGCGCGGCCGTGGAGACCTGACCTTGAGTGAACAACCCATCCAGCATCTGTACCCGGATTCTCTGGCCCATTGCTACGGCTGCGGCCACCTGAACGAGCACGGTCACCACTTCGAGACGGTCTGGGACGAAGAGGCGGAAGAGGCGGTCACGCGCTTCGCCCCCTCGCCGCATCACATGGCCGTGCCCGGGTACGTGTACGGCGGATTGATCGCGTCGCTCCTGGACTGCCACGGCATCGGAACCGCTGCCGCCGCAGTGCGAAGGGTGCGGGAGTCGGATGAGGGACTCAGGTACGTCACCGCATCCCTCAAGGTGGACTATCTGAAGCCCACGCCCCTGGGGCCTGTGCTGGAGGCCCGCGGCAAGGTGGTCGAGATGAAGGAACGGAAGGTCGTGGTGGACGTCAGCCTGCTCGTCGAAGGCGTCGAGTGTGCCCGGGGCCGAGTGGTGGCCGTGCGCATGCCGGACGGCATGGGTGCGGCCTGATGTTGTTCGGGATGCCCCTCGACGCATGGCTTCTGCTCCTCGTCGCCATCGGGCTCGGACTCACTCTCGAGGTGATGTTCTTCCTGGGCCGCCGCCGCGAACGCTCCTCGTCCGAGAGGGCAGGCCGTCGTGACACGGAGCTCGGCGCGTGACCTCGAACACGATCATCGCGGTCCTCGTCGGCTATCTGCTCATTCTGCTGGGGATCGGGTTCTGGGGCAGTCGGGAGTCCGGTGACCTCAAGGGTTATTACGTAGCGGGCAAGCGGCTTCCCGCATGGGTCATCGCCTTCAGTTCGAACGCGACCGGCGAGAGCGCCTGGCTCCTGCTCGGGCTGACGGGAATGGGGTACGCAATCGGGGTCCATGCCTTCTGGGTGATCCTCGGCGAGGTGTTGGGGGTCGCGTCCGCCTGGGTGTTTGTGGCCCGGCCGTTCAAGGAGTACACGGACCGTTACGACGCCATCACGGTTCCGGACTACCTCACCGCGCGGTTCCGCGACACCAGGAACGTCTTCCGCATCGCGTCGGCCGTGATCGTCCTCAGCATGGTGATGGCCTATACCGCCGCCCAACTCACTGCCTCGGGGAAGGCGTTCGACTCGTTCCTCGGGACCGGCTACAACACGGGCGTCTGGATAGGGCTGGCCATCGTGCTCTTCTACACGACCGTGGGAGGCTTCAAGGCGGTCGCGTATTCGGATTTCCTCCAGGGCGTGCTCATGCTCGGCTGTCTGGTGATCCTCCCTCTGGTGGCCTTCCCGGCCGCTGGAGGGTTCACGGGGGTCATGGAGGCGCTGAGGGCAACGGATCCAGATCTGCTCAGGCCCATGGGTGAATTCGGGCTCTCGGTGGCCGGGGCGGCAAGCGCGCTCGGATTCGTGGCGATCGGCTTCGCCTTCCTGGGCTCTCCACAGCTGCTGACGCGCTTCATGGCGGCCCGCGACCAGGACGAGATCGTCGACGGCGGGTTCTGGGCTGTCCTTTGCGTGATCGGATTCGACGTGGGCGCCGTTTTCGCCGGCATGGCTGGCCGTGTCCTCTTTCCGGCCCTCGGCGACCCGGAGATGATCCTGCCGGAGATGAGCGCATCGCTCTTTCCACCCTTCTTCACGGGGGTGTTCCTGGTCGTCGTGCTCGCGGCGATCATGTCCACCGTGGATTCGCTGCTGATCCTCGCCTCGTCGGCCGTCGTGAGAGATATCTGGCAGAAGACGCTGGGGTCCCGTGCGGACGAGCGGCGCCTGTCACTCATCGGCAAAGGGGTCACCGTCATCATCGGGGCGGTGGGCCTCGTGCTGGCCCTCACCGAGGTGCGGATGATCTTCTACTTCGTGCTCTTTGCGTGGTCGGGCATCGCGGCCGCATTCACGCCGGTGGTGCTGTGCTCTCTCTTCTGGCGGCGCACTACCCGCGAGGGCGCGATCGCCGGCATGGTCGGCGGCTTCGTCACCACGGTTCTCTGGGTGGTGCTCTTCAAGGAGCACTTCTACGACCTGTACGAGATGATCCCGGGGTTCGCCGCCGGATTCGCCCTTTGTGTCGGCGTGAGTCTGATGACTGAGCCTGACGCGGAGGCAATGGCGGAGTTGGAGGACGTGCGGCGGGCGGTAGGGCCGTTGTTCTGAGGATAAGTTGCGGGGCGGAAGGTCCGGGCTAGCGGAGCGCTGGTGCCGTCTCCCTTGGCGGGAGTGCGCTGCTGAGATCCCCCCCCGCCGCTGGCGCATCCGCCCAGCGGGCTCCTACCATGGTCAGCCGGTGTGGCGGGGAGGGAGCGGGTATCCGAAGCACGAGGGGACCTCATGAGCGAATTCAACCGTCGTGACTTTCTGGGGCTGAGCGCGGCTGCGGCAGCGGCCGGACTGACCACGGGCTGTGCCCCCGGCCTGGCCGGAAGGGAGGCCAACGCCGCGGACCTGATCGTGGTGAACGGGCGAGTCCTGACCCAGGACGACGCCGGCCCCGTCGCCGAAGCATTCGCCGTCCGGGGCGGTCGCTTCACTGCCGTCGGCTCCAGCGCCGACATCCGCAACTTGGCCGCCGCGGGGCGCACCGAGGTGATCGACGTGGAGGGTGCGACGGTGTTGCCCGGCTTCATCGACGCCCATTCGCACCCCTCCGGTGCGGGCCTCAACGCTCTCAAGAACGTCAACACGAATCTGGGATCCATTGCGCGCATCCAATCCGCTCTCGGGCAGCGAGCGGGGCAGACGCCGCCGGGCGATTGGATCATCGGGTACATGTACGACGACACCAAGCAGGAGGAGGGCAGGCCTCTCAACAAGTGGGACCTCGATGAGGTGAGCATGGAGCATCCCATCGTCGTCGGGCACCGGGGAGGGCATACCGGAGTCTACAACTCCAGAGCCTTCGAGGTGGCGGGGGTCACTGCCAGCACGCCCGACCCCTTCGGCGGGCACTTCTTTCGGGAGAACGGCGAACTCACGGGAAAGGTGGCGGAGCGCGCCCGAGGTGCGTTTGATGTCCCTTGGAATGTTACGCCGGAGGATCGGGCCCGGGGCGTGGCCGTCATCTGCAGGGAGATGAATGCCGCCGGTCTCACGTCGGTCCACCAAACCGGCACGAGTTCGGAGGACTACAGGGCCTACCAGGACGCCTATGCTGCCGGGGACCTCTCCTTCCGCATGTACGCCATGGCTCGGGGTGGTTCGTACCCGGCGCTCAACGAGGCAGGGATCCGGACCGGCTTCGGCGATGCGATGCTCAAGGTGGGATCGGTGAAGTTCGCGGCCGATGGCTCGGCCTCGGAGCGGACCATGGCCATGAGTACACCCTATGCAGGCCGTCCCGACGACTACGGCATTCTCACCATGACGCAGGAGGAAATCCACCAGGTGGTCGAGGAGGCCCACCGCTCAGGCTGGCAGGTGGCCGTTCACGCGAACGGCGATGTCACCATCGACATGGTCCTGAACGCATATGAGCGGGTACAGGCCGAGTGGCCCCGGCCGGGGGCCCGGCACCGCCTGGAGCATTGCTCGCTGGTGAACACCGGCCTCCTGCAGCGGATCGCGGACGGGGGATTCATTCCGGCGCCGTTCTACACGTACGCTCACTATCACGGCGAGAAGTGGATCGAGTACGGTGAGGAGAAGATGGAGTGGATGTTCGCTCACAAGTCGTTCCTGGACTTCGGCATCCCCGTGGCCCCGGCCTCCGACCACTCTCCGGGTCCGTACGAACCCCTGATGGCCATTCAGAGCATGGTCACGCGAAAGGACTATTCGGGACGGGTGTGGGGTCCCAGCCAGCGGATCACCGTCGACCAGGCGCTGAAGATCTGCACCGTGCACGGCGCGTATGCCTCGTTCGAGGAGAGCGAGAAGGGCACGATCGAGGCCGGAAAGCTGGCAGATTTCGTGGTCCTCGCGGAGGACCCACACGACGTGGACCCCGATCGCATCAAGGAGATCGAGGTGCTGCGAACGGTGGTTGGAGGGAGCACCGTCCACGAGGCGTAGGGGATCTCCCTTAGGGGTGCTACGGATGCTGGGCGCCCCGGGGACCGGGTAGATTTCGATGCCAACCTGGGGAGGCGGCTAGTCCGCCCTCCTGTGAACTGCGGCGCGCTGCTCCCCTCCCCGCGCGCGGCACAGAGACCGGAAGGCCAAACGTGGAACCAATCAGCATTGCGGGCGTCGCCCTCGTGCACGTCGCCCTGATCACATACGGCATCGGCATCGTAGCTGAACAGCGCAGCCACAAGGTCACCGCCCGCGCTCTGCGGTTCCTTCAGACGGGTGTGCTCTTCGACATCGTCGCGACCAGCTTCATGGTTATCGGCTCCGGGGAAGGACTTACCCTGCATGGGTACCTCGGGTTTTCGGCGCTCGCTGCGATGCTCAGTGAGACGGCGCTGGCGTGGAAGCACAGAGCGGCCCATGGGGACGGAGAGGTTCCGGTCTGGCTTCACTGGTATTCCCGGCTGGCGTATGGGTGGTGGTGCGTTGCATACGTGGCGGGGGCTGCCATGGTGATGGTGGCTCGGGCCTAGCTTCAGCGGCTCGTCGCCGCCGCTCGCCAGTGGAGTTTCTCCCAACACAACGGATGACGTCATGCGCTCCAGGACCATCGGGTTGTTCGCCCTGCTTCTCGCGGTCTTCCCGGCGCCTGCCGCAAGCGTCGCCCAGGAGACCCGGAGCATGGATGTGCCGGGTCTCGATCACCCCGTGGAGGTGCTGGTCGATGCGTGGGGCATCTCGCACATATACGCAGAGACGGAGCACGACCTCTTCTTCGCGCAGGGTTGGAACGCCGCCCGAGACAGGCTCTTTCAATTGGAGATCTGGCGGAGGCAGGCCACCGGCACCGTCGCGGAGATTCTCGGACCCCGGGAACTGCAGCGCGATCATGGGACGCGGTTGTTTCGGTTTCGCGGCGATCTGGAAGAGGAGCTCAGGCACTATCATCCGCGCGGCGTAGAGATCGTCGGTGCTTTCGTCGACGGTATCAACGCATACATCGGACTGACCGAGGACGACCCGGCGCTGCTGCCGTTGGAGTTCGGCCTTCTGGGGATACGGCCTCGTCGCTGGACCTCTGAAGTGGTGGTGTCACGGCACCAGGGTCTGCTCGGGAACATCGGCACCGAGCTGAGGCTGGGGCGAGCCGTCGCCGACCTGGGAGCCGAGCAGGTCAGGGCCGTGTCCTCGTTCGGTCCCGGGGAGCCGGTTCTGGCACTCGATTCCGCGATTCTCTCCGGAAACGATTACCTCTCCATTCCGGGAGGAGCTCTCGGCCAGGATATCCTCGGGGTGTACAACGCGTTCCGGAGGAGCCTGCGCTTTCTACCGGAGGACATCGCACCCGAGCACCGCGGAGACGCCGAGGCCTTCGCACTGCTCGAAGCCTCGGCGGCCGAGGCTGTGCGGGCGGCGAACGGTGAAGCGGATCAGAACATCGGCTCCAACAACTGGGTGGTGAGTGGGCGGTTGGCCCAGGCCGGCTACCCGATCATGGCCAACGATCCTCACCGGACGCTCGCGGTACCGTCGCTCCGCTACTGGGTCCATCTGGTAGCGCCCGGTTGGAACGTGATCGGGGGTGGGGAGCCCGGGCTGCCGGGGGTCTCCATCGGGCACAACGAGTTCGGTGCCTGGGGCCTCACCGTGTTCGCTACGGATGGTGAAGATCTCTACGTCTACGACACCAATCCCCGGAACCCCGACGAGTATTGGTACCAGGGGCAGTGGGAGGGGATGACGGTCCTGGAGGAGGAGATCGCCGTGGAGGGCGAGGCGTCGTACACCGCCCGCCTCAAGTATTCCCGCCACGGGCCCGTGGTCTTCGAGGACAGCGTGGCGAACAAGGCGTATGCCGTCCGTGCCGCCTGGATGGAGATCGGGGGTGCGCCGTACCTGGCTTCTCTGCGAATGGACCAGGCGACTACGTGGGAAGAGTTCGTGGACGCGTGCACCTACTCCAACATTCCCGGCGAGAACATGATCTGGGCCGACCGGTCCGGAAATATCGGATGGCAGGCGGTGGGGATCGCCCCCGTGCGCCGGAACTGGAGCGGGTTGGTCCCCGTTCCGGGCGACGGGCGCTACGAGTGGGACGGCTACCTCCCCATCCGCGACAAGCCCCACCTGCTCAATCCCGCGTCGGGCTACTTCGCGACTGCGAACAATGACCTGATCCCGCCGGACTATCCGCACATGGAGGCGGTCGGCTTCGTCTGGACGGCCCCCTATCGGTGGATGAGGATCTCGGAGGTGCTCGAGAGTGAGGCGCCGTTCTCGATGGATGATATGATGCGTCTGCAGACCGACGAACTGTCGATCCCCGCCCGCCGCCTCGTACCACTGCTCGGGGCGGTGTCATCGGACGACGCCCGCGTAGAAGAGGCCCGCGCCCTGCTGCTGTCCTGGGACTACACGCTCGAAGAATCGTCGGCGGAGGCGGGCCTCTATGTCGAGTGGGAGTCGCAGTTGAGGCAGGCCGTGAACGCGCTGCTCGTACCGTCAGGGCATGGCATCGGCATGGGCCTGGAGCGGGTGCTGCAGGAGCTGGAGGCTCCGGGGGCCGGGCTCGGCACGGACCCTGGAGAGGAGCGAGATCGTCTGCTCGTCGATGCTCTCGGAAGCGCGGTCGCCGCGCTGACCGCGAAACTCGGTGGGGACATGCGGGACTGGATATGGGGCCAGGCCGACTACCACCATGCCTATCTGCGGCACCCGTTGGGCCGTGCCGTGGACAGCGAGACGCGCGCGCTTCTCGAGGTCGGACCGATGCCCCGAGGCGGCTATGGCTCTACGGTGAACCAGACCACCAACGGCGACAACCAGACTTCCGGAGCCTCGTTCCGCATCATCGTGGACACCGGAGACTGGGACCGAAGCGTGGGCATGAACTCCCCTGGACAGAGCGGAGATCCTCTTTCGCCGCGCTACCGGAACCTCTTCGAAGACTGGGCCAACGACCGCTTCCATCCCGTGCTGTTCAGCCGCGAGCGCATCGAGGCGGCCACGGACCTGCGGATCGATCTTCGCCCCGGAGGATGAGTGGGCCCTCGGGGCGCGTTCCAGTCTACTGCTCTGCTTCGGCGCGAGGGCTGGTGAGCGCTCTGTAGGCGACCTCGGCGATGGCCGCGTCCTGCGCGCCTACGCCCGTGAGGTCACAGATGATGATCTCGTCATCACTCTCCCGGCCCGGGAGCTGGCCATCGACGATCTGTCCGAGTTCCCCGTAGACCGCGTCGATCCCCATGTAGCCTCCCTTCACGGCATGGTGGAGCTCACCGAGAGTGACGCACTGGGACGTGAGGTCGGTGACGACCTTGTCGGCATCGGCGATCACCTCTGCCGCAACCTCCTGCTTGGCGGGTCCATCGGAGCCGACACAGATCATCGTAGTGCCCGCTGCGATGTGTCCGGCCTGGATGAGGGGGGACCGTGAAGGCGTCACGGTCACGATGAGATCGGCGTTGGCCACCGCCTCGCCCACGCTCTCCGCAGTCTTTGTGGGCACTACAAGCTGATTCCCCACCGCAGCGGCGCATCGATCGCGAGACGCCTGCGACCTCGACCAGATTCGGATCTCCTCGAGCGGGCGGACGCTCGCGATGAGCCGCAGCTGCAGATGCGCCTGCACCCCGGACCCCACCACGGCCACACGCAGCGGCCGATCAGGAGCGAGGTACCGGGCGGCGAGAGCGCCGGCTGCGGCCGTGCGCAGATCCGTGAGGTATCCGCTATCGGCCAGGATGCACCTCGGGAATCCCGTCTCCGCGTCGAACACCAGCACCATGCCGGATCCCGTGGGCACGCCGAATTGTACGTTCCCGTAGAAGCCGGTCGCGATCTTGAAGACGAAGACGGGCGAGCCGTGCAGGTAGGCGCCCTTCACGTGCACCTCACCGTTGACGTCCTCGAAGTGGGCTCCTAGAGGCGGGGGCACGGTGACCCTGCCGCGGGCGATGGCCTTGAACGCCCGCTCCGCGCTCACCAGCGCCAGCCGGTCCGTGACCAACTTCTGGATGGCCCACGCATCGAACACCCGGAGGGCTGGCTGTTTGGCCTGCTCGGGTGTCTCTCCTGCGTTCATTCAGGCTTCCCTTTTCGCCATCCAGCGCTCTGGCGTCATCGTGCGTTGGCGTTCCTTTGGCCGGAGCCGAAACCACTGCGCCACGAGAAGGATCTCCGCGGCGTCTTCCGGCTCGAATCCCATCGGCCCCGAATCCACATCACCGTACACATCCTCTACGGCTCGAGCCACCCGGGTCCGAGCCCTCCGGCTCTTCGGGTGTACGAGTACCCTCCGGATCCTCCCCTTTCTGATGAGATAGATCCGATCGTCACCACCGTATCCTGGAATACGGTATATGAAGCTCAGGTCCTCGACCGTTCCGCGAAAGGCCACCAACTCATCTCGGAATCGCGTCAGGCGGTCGAATCGGTCCCGTAGAGTGGCGGCGTACTCGAAGTCCATGCGAGCCGCCGCTTCTGTCATCTCCTGCTGGATGTCCCTGAGAGGGCCATGTGCGCGCCCTTCCAGGAAGCGACGAGCGACGGTCACCATCGCCCGGTAGTCCTTGGCCGAAGTGCCTCCGCAGCATGGAGCCAGACACGTGCGGAGGTCCGCTCGGAGGCAGCGGGGCGCCCGGCCCGGCACGAACATCTCCAGCTGATCATCGAAAAAGATGGGCGTGTCCCCCGGACAGTCCCGGAGTCCGAGAAGTTGGCTCAGCTCCCGAGTGATGCGGGCGAGCGCCGCCACTCTGGGAAACGGCCCGTAGTACGTGGCCCCATCGTCGAGAACGCGGGACACGGGAAACACCCGGGGGGCGGGCTCGTTGGTCACTTTGATGAAGGCGAAGATCCGCCTCCGCCTATGCTGGACGTTGAACCTCGGCTGCGTGCGTTGGATCAGCTTCATTTCCTGAACAAGAGCCGCGAATTCGTTCGGGATGTAGTCCCAGTCGATCCGCGCCGTCTCGTGGATGAGCTCCCATGCCTTCTCGCCGCGGTCGGCCCGGAAGTACGAGAGCAGGCGGCTGCGGACGTGTACCGACTTCCCGACGTAGAGAAGCTCGTCGCCGGGGCCATACATGCGGTATACGCCGGGCCGGTTCTCGGCCTGGTTTCGTACGTATTCTCGCAGGGCAGGGCGCGGGGACATATGCAGTCAGGATCGGGGCCGGGCCTTCGTATTTCGTTCGGGAACATAGAACCGTGACCGCGTCGGAGCCATCGCGCCCATCCTGTCATTGCCGCCCCCCCGGAGCCGGGGTACTGTCTCGCATGGCTGACACCGGAAAGCTCATCCGCGACCCCCTCTGGAATACGATTCGTCTGGACCCGACGGCGGTGAAGATCATCGACACGGCGGAGTTCCAGAGGCTGAGGTATATCCGACAGTTGGGCCTGGCCCACCTGGTATATCCCGGCGCGACCCATACGCGGTTCGATCATGCGCTCGGCGTGTACCACCTGACCGTCACGGCTCTGCGGCGGCTGCGCCAGGCGGGCGCGCCCGTTCCCGAGGCTTGGGCCGATGCCGAGCTGATCCCGTACGCAGCGCTTCTGCACGACATTGGCCACTATGCGTTTTCGCATGCGCTCGAGGAGATCGAGAGCGGGGGGATCAATGCCGATCACGAGGACGCCAGTCGGTACTTCTTCGAATCTCCGGCGCTCAGAGACGCATTGGCTCCCCTGGGCCCGGGCGCGTCGGACCGAATTCACGACGTGATTCGGGGAGAGAGTGCCATTCCACTGCGTGGGCTGGTGAGCGGCACCCTCGACCTCGATAAGATGGAGTACCTCCGGCGTGACGCCCGCTTCTGTGGTGTTCCTTACGGCGAGGTCGACGTGGACCGGCTGCTTCAGGGCCTGGTGCTGCTCGCCGATCCAGAGACCGGTCGGGTCGAGGTCGGGGTCCAGGAGAAGGCCGTGGCTGCTCTGGAGTCCCTGCTGTTCGCGAAGTACCAGATGTTCAGGAACGTCTATTGGCACCATGGGGTGAGGGCGGCGACGGCTCTCTACAAGCGGATCGTGGAGGAAGCGGTCGCTTCGGGCCTTCTGGACGCCGAGGAGCTCGTAGGTCCCACCGATGAGCAGCTCCTGTACGAGATCGGGAGGCGGTCCCAGGAGGTCGGGGGTGAGGTGGCCGACCGCCTCGCCAACCGATGGCTGCCTGCGTTGAGGCACCGCCGCCTTCCGAAGCGGGCCCTGGAAGTCACCGCGGCAGACTTGCAGGATCGGCAGGTCGACGACTGGGCCGTCGGGGACTCACCGTGGAAGCGATCGGTCGAGGACGAGCTCGCGGCGGAGTTGGACCTGGAGCCGGGTGAGGTCGTGATCGATTTCCCGGTCAAGCGAGAGATGTTCCATCTGGACATTCTCGTCGAAAGAGCGGGCGGAGCGGTCGAGCGTCTGGGCGCCCAGGGGCTGCCGGGGCTCGTGGATCTACCGCGGGTCGCGAGGGAACTCTACTCCGCGTCTCGGGTGCTGCGAGTCTTCACTTTCGAACGGCGGGAGGTGTCCGTCGAGATGATCCTGGACCGCATCACCCGCCCTAGGGATCGATGACCCGCACCAGCGCCGCTGTGACGTTGTCGTGGCCGCCGCTCTCGTTGGCCGCGTCCACCAGCCGCTGGATGGCGGTCTTCGGATCCTCGTCGGCTGCGTCGAGCAGAAGCTCGACGATGGACTCGTCCTCCAACATTCCGACCAGGCCGTCGGTGCACACGAGATAGGTGTCCCCGATCTCGACCCTGCCGGTGACCACGCGGGGCTCCGGGGCGTCCTCCAGTCCCACGCACTGAGTGAGGAGATGTCCGAAGGGGTGCCGCTTCGCCTGCTCGACCGTGATGTCCTCGTTCTCCAGGCGATCCTGTACCCACGTGTCATCACGGGTGATCTGCAGGAAATCCGATTGCCGTAGCCGGTAGGTCCGGGAATCCCCGACGTGTCCGATGCCGAATGCTCCGGTCAGAGGGTCCACAGCCATGGCCGTGAGGGTCGTACCCATCCGGGACAGATCGGGATCGGCTTCGCCTCGCAGCCGCACGGCCTGGTGGGCCGCCAGGACCGCGGCCTCCATGGTCTCGGCGAGCTGGCTCATGGCCAGCTCCACGTCGCCACCGGTCTCCAGGGGCAGCCGCGTGCTCAGGAAACGGCCAGCCTCCTTTGCTGCAGTGCGACTGGCGACGTCCCCCCCGGGGTGCCCCCCCATGCCGTCCGCGACGATGACCAAGCACAGTTCTGGCAGTAGCTCCAGGCTGTCTTCGTTGCGCTTGCGTATTTGGCCGATGTCGCTGATACCGTCGGCGGCGATTCCGAAGAGCGGCAAGGGGTGCGCCAGGATCGTGGGAGAAGGAGTCTGCGAAGCGCCAAGGTAGGCACTCGCAGAGCGGGAGGGCAACCACGCGCCCGAAGGCCCCACGGGGTCTGGCTCGTGCGGGAACCCGCTGACCGGGAGGGGTACTATCAAGAGGTCGGGCACAAGGCTTCCTCAGCCCTGTCCATGCCTTGAGGAAGTCCCTTGAGTTGCTCGATAGGGCGCCCGGAACTCCCTCGTACCGAGGGAGTAGAAGGGTGTCCGATATCGTTGACAAATCCGGCCGTGGCCAGGATACTACACGGCTGTAGATCTCGCGGATTCGGGCCCGACACCCCAATATTGAGAAGAACCCGGTAGTCACGCCGGAAGAGGAGCATAGAAACGATGGCCACTGCCGAGCCCACTGGGAAGCGCCGGAAGCGTAAGGGGAAGAATCTCCTTTCCGGCTTCGATGCATCCGTGGAGGAGCAGAGTGCCCTCGACCAGTACCTCCGCGACGTCAGCCGCCACGAGCTGATCACTCCCGAGATGGAGAAGGAACTCGGCGCGCTCGCTCAGGCCGGGGACGAGGACGCGGTTCAGGATTTGGCGCGGGCGAACCTGCGGTTCGTCATCAGCGTAGCGAAGAAGTATCAGAATCGTGGCGTGTCCCTCACCGACCTCATTCAGGAAGGCAACGTCGGGCTGGTAACGGCTGCCCGGAAGTTCGATCCCGAGCAGGGCGTGAAGTTCATCAGCTACGCCGTGTGGTGGATCAGGCAGGCGATTCTGGCTTCCCTCGCGAACCATGGACGCGCGGTGCGTGTCCCCCTGAATCGGGCCAGTGATCTGGCGCGCATCTTCCGTGAGAAGGAGCGGCTGAAGCAGGAGAAGGGCCGCGAGCCGAGCACCGAGGAACTCGCCGAGGCGACTGATCTCACCCCGGCCCTCGTCGAATCACTGCAGACGCTCAACGCAGCTGAGATCCGCCTCGACGCTCCGATCGGAGATTCCGAGGACTCTCAGCTGGTCGAGAGGTTCATCACTGAAGAGGCGGCCGAGCCCGAGCTCGAGGTGGAGAGCCGCCTCCTGACCGAGGCCATTACCGAAGCGTTGTCCACCCTCGAAGCCCGTGACGCGAAGGTCCTGCGTCTCTACTTCGGCCTGGAGGGCGAGCGCGAGCACACGCTCGAGGAGATCGGGAACATGCTCGGCGTGACGCGCGAGCGGATCCGCCAGTTGCGTGACAGGGCGCTTCGCAGGCTGCGCGAAGGTGGCAAGGGCGACGCGCTGGAGTCGTTCGCGGCGTGACACGTTCCCCGGCCTTTGACGGCCGGACGATGGTGAGCCCCTCTTCGGTTCCGTTCGCGGACCGAGGAGGGGCTTTGTCGTTGGTCCGCGCTCTCCCGGTGGGGCCGTGCTCGTGAAGGGCTCGATACACGGAGTGGAGGGCGGCGTCTACCGGGTGCTCCTCGAGAACGGAGGCTGGGCCGAAGCCACGCTGCGAGGGCGTCTCAAGCAGCAGCGACGCACCGGCAGCCAGGTGGTGATCGGAGACCGCGTCGAGGTGTCCGACCAGGGAGGCGCGTGGACAGTCGACAGGGTGGAGGAACGCGCCAGTCAACTCGTACGCCGTGGCGTGGGGGGACGGCGGGCGAAGGTCATGGCCGCCAATGTCGATCGAGTCTTCGCCGTCGTCGCAGCCAAGAATCCCGACGCTTCGCTCGAGCTCATCGATAGGCTTCTGGTGGTCATCGAGGCCAGCGGACTCCGCGCCACGCTGGTGGTCAACAAGGTCGATCTGGAAGGGGCAGCGGAGGTCGCGGCGGGTCTCGAGACGCTATACGGGACCGTGGGCTATCGCGTGCTGCCGGTGAGTGCCGAATCCGGGCACGGCCTTCGGGGTCTCAAGCGGGAGGTATCCGAAGGTACGTCTGCGTTCGTCGGTCCTTCTGGCGCGGGAAAGTCGAGCCTATTGAACGCCGTAGATCCATCGCTCGGTCTCCGCACTGGCGCGCTGTCACGGAAGACAGGAACGGGGCGTCACACCACCGTCTCCTCGCAGCTTATCCATCTGTCGGGTGGGGGGCTCGTTGCGGATACCCCCGGCTTCGGGGACGTTGGCCTCTGGGGCGTGCTCCCGGACGACGTCGAACGCTGCTTTCCGGACCTCGCCCGCCTCGCCGAATCGTGCCGTTTCCGCGGCTGTGGCCACGCCAAGGAGCCTGATTGCGCGGTGATTGCGGCTGTCGAGCAGGGGTCGGTGCCAGAATCGCGGTATCGCAGCTACCGGCGACTTCGGGATGAGGCTACAGAAGCGACCCGTCCAGGGGCCTGATCGCTGGACTCGACTCTGCTCAGCCCGTCCCCCGGCCGCTTCTCAATGGCGTGACCCGGGGTGAGCCGGTAGCCGGATCCTGCTCCACGGCGACGGGCCAGCGGTAGACCTCTTCGAGGACGTCGGCACGCATCACCTCGGCCGGCAGGCCTTCCGCGGCCACCCGGCCATCCGAGAGCAGGAGCACCCTGTCGGCGAACCTGGACGCCAGGTCCAGTCCGTGCGTGACGAGGAGGACGGTCATGCCGCGATCGGCGGAGGCCCTCAGGAGCTCGAGGATCGCCATCTCGTGATGAATGTCCAGGCTGGCCGTCGGCTCGTCCAGGACCAGGGCCCTGGGCTCCTGAGCGAGGGCCCGCGCGATGCGGACGCGCTGCCGCTCTCCTCCGGACAGCGTCCCCATGTCCCGGCTGGACAGCTGGTGCACGTCGCACTGCGTCAGAGCCCGCTCGACTGCCGCCCGATCCTGGTCACGCTCTCCGCCCAGCGGGGACAGGTGAGGGTAGCGCCCCATCGCGACCAGCTCCCTCACCGTCAGCGGAAAGGCCACGGTCTCACCCTGTGAGACCACGCCCACATTGGTTGCCATCTCACGGCGGCCCCACGCTGATGCGGGCCTGTCTCCTACTAGAGCGGTGCCGCCGGACATGGGCACTGCCCCCATGAGCGCCTTCATGAGCGTCGACTTGCCGGATCCGTTCGGGCCGAGCACCGCATACAGCGACCCGTCCGGCACGGCCATGGTGACGTGGTCGAGCGCAGGGGTGTCCGCGCCCGGGTACTGCACCACCAGATCCTTCGTCTCGAACCTCATGGTGTAGTCAGGCTGCGACGGAGGAGAACAAGGAACAGGGGGACACCCACGAAGGCCGTAATGACTCCGATGGGAACCTCTGTCGGTGCCAGCAGGAGGCGCGCTGCCAGATCTGCGAAGGTGAGAAAGGCTGCTCCCGCGAGGAAGCTCAAGGGGAGCAGCGCCCTGTGGTCCGAGCCGACGAGAAGGCGCACTGCATGGGGCACGACGAGTCCGACGAATCCGATGACACCTGCCACGGCGACGCCCGCAGCGGTGATAAGGGCGGCCACGCCGAGTGAGATGCGCTTCACCCCCTCGACATCGGCGCCCAGGTAGTGAGCCGTCTCCTCGCCGATGGACATGAGATTCAGGGGGCGGGCCAGCGTGAGGAGCACACCTGCCGCAGGCAGAGTGTAGGCCGCGGCCACGGCCACTTCCCGCCAGTCGGCGCCCGCGAGACTCCCCATGATCCACAGGACCGCGCTCTGGACGGTACGGGCCTCCGACACCGATAGGATGAACGCGATGCACGCGCTGAAGAAGGCGGCGACCACCACACCTGCCAGGAGGAGCACGCGGACGTCCATCGAGCGGCCCGAGGCGGTGGCCACCCTGAAGACCAGGACGATAGCGAGGACCGCCCCCGCGAACGCGGCCATCGGCAGCACCCACGATCCGGCAGACATGAGGCCCAGCGACAAGACCAGCACCGCGCCCACCGAGGCGCCTCCGGAGATCCCGAGAATGTAGGGCTCGGCGAGTGGGTTGCGGAGCAGTGCCTGAAAGGTGGCGCCGGCCATGGCCAGCCCCCCGCCGACGAGCAATCCGAGAATGGTCCTGGGCAGACGGAGTTGGAGCACGATGATCCTGTGGACGTCGTCACCTCCACCGAGGAGCGCCGCGACCGCCTCACTCGTCGTGAGCGACACGGATCCGAAGCGGATACCCCCGATCACGGCAACGGCGACGAGGACCGTGAGAACGGCGGTGAGACTTCCCCTCCTCATGCGCCTGCGCCTCCCGCCAGGAGGCGCGCGACCTCGCTTGCGACCAGCCCTACGTCCGGACCGGGAAGTTCCAGAAGGTCACCGACCTCCAGCACGCGGACACCCGCGGGCAGCCGGTCCGGCAGCGACGCTGCGTCCGGCGTCAGGATGACGTCGATCTCGCGCGCAACGAACTCCTCAGGGCCTACCGGAGCGTACAGCCTGTTCAGGTCCGCGAACACGTTGACGCCGCCCGCGACCTCGATGATCTCCTGCACGTAGGTGCCGGGCCCCGCCACCCAGGGCGGGGTTCCCCCCAGCACGTACGCCGCCCTGACCGGGTCCCGGCCGCGACTCGCGTTGTGAAGGGAGTCCAGGATGGCGTCGATCCCCGCGATCATCTCTGCGGCCGCAGCGTCCCGGCCCGTGATCGCTCCGAGCAGCCTCACGGACTCGCGGATGTCGTCGATACGATCGGGTCGGATCGCGACATGTCTGATGCCGAGTCGATCGAGGAATGCCGGGGTCTCCGCGTCCTGTTCCCCTGCAAAGCGGACGACGAGGTCGGGCTCGAAAGAGACGAGCGCTTCGTGGGAGGGCATGATTCCCCCGCCCACGGTCGGCAATTCCTGCACCCACTGCGCCGTATCGTAATCCGTTCTCGCGATGAGAAGGTCGCCCGCTCCGAGGGAGCCGATCGCGAGGGTGGCGGACGGAACCAGGGAGATCACCCGCCGCGCCGGAGCGTCCATCTGGTGGACCGTGCCGGCCGCGTCGACGATCTCGATGGCGTAGGAGCTGGCGGAGGCTTCCCCGGCGGGTGTGTCCGCGCAGCTGCCCGCCGCAAGAGTGACCATGACGAGCGTGACCAGGCCCGGCGCCACACCGGACATCAACGGGATGCGTTCGACTGGCCGCAGGAGTCCTGGAATGAAGTTGTCCAGGTGCCGTTCCGACGTGAGAGGCTGGCGAACCATCGGCTGTGCTGTCCAAGGACTTCCAGAACCACTTCGGCCTCGCCGTCGCCGTTCAGGTCCAGGTGGTCGAAGAAGCGCGGCGCTCCCTTTCCGTCCGTCTCCACCGGGCGGTACCACACATAGGATGTCTCGTAGTCCGTGGCGCCCATCTCCCCGATCACGAACAAGGAGTATGCGGCGTCGGGTGCCGACCCGACCTCGAGCTGGTCCCGGAAGACGAAGGTGGCGGCTATGGCGGGAGACTCTGCACCCTCGAACTGAAAGGCACGGATGTCGGCGCGCATATCGAGGATCGACGCGGGCCACCTGGCGCCCACCGCAGGAATCGCCTCGCCTGCCATCCGAAGCGACGCCACTCTCTGGTCGTAGTTGTGCGCCAGCGATCTGTGGGTTCCATATGGCCGATGCCCGGCCTGCGGGGCGGGCATCGCGAGAAGGCGCGAGGCGTTGGCGGCCGAGGGTACCAGTTCGACGGTCCCCGACACGGCGGGCCTGGCCACGCAGAAGCTGTCGTCCAGGTACGCTGAGTCCGCCACGAGCCTTCCTACGCGGACCCCCTCGGAGAAGAGGACGAATTCGGTGCCCGAAGCCAGGAGCCCCTGAGCGAGAAGGCCCAACTCACCCGTCGCTCCCTCGTCCGACGGAAAGGCGGTCAGGCCGTCGCCCGCGAGTTCGCCGACGACTGCCAGGGTTGCCCTCGCGCCGTCCCGGTCGCCAGCAAGCAGGATGGGCAGCGAAGGGGGCGCGAAGTCGGGTGCAGGCGCTTCCGGACTTTCGGCCTCGGCTACGGCTGCGTCCAGGCTGTCACGTGGCGGAGGCCCCTGCAGGCGCACGTCGACTCCACCCCAGGTTACGTTGTCGCATCCTTGGGCCACGGTTAGAATCACCGCGATTACGAGCCAGCGCCGTCGCATTGGGCCTTTGCCGAGTGTGAGGAGGTGCAGGATCCCGAACGCCTCCGGAGCCTGAGAAGCTAGCGCCGACGCGCCCCGGGGCAACAGCGGGGTCTCTGGTTTCGATGAGTGCGGTGGTGCGTTTCGCTACGGGGAGCCCGCCGCGTCGTATCCAGGGGGGTGGGTGAAACAGGAAGCTGATATCGGACAGACTCTTCGGGGCGTCATGGGCTGTTTCCCGACCGGCGTCACGGTCGTGGCGGCCCTCGACCCGAATGGTTCTCCATTCGGCCTCACGGTGAACGCATTCACCTCGGTGTCCCTCGATCCGCCCCTCGTCCTGGTGTGCATCGACCGCCGGGCCTCTTCCCATGATCTGCTGCTGTCGGCAGCCCGCTTTACCGTCAACATTCTGCGTGCAGATCAGGCTGAGGTCGCGACCCGATTCTCGAAGGAACCCTCGCACACTCGGTTCGAGCAGGTTGCGTGGCACCGGTCGGAGTCGGGCGAGCCGCTGCTCGAGGGAGCAAGTGCATGGCTGGAATGCTCACTGCACGAGATCTGTGATGGTGGTGACCACTCCATTCTCGTCGGAAGGGTGGCGTCTGCCAGCGTCGAGGACGGACCGTCTCTGGTCTTCTATCGCGGGACCTTCCAGAGCACCGCCGGTTGATGGTGAAGAGCGCTTCCTACGCCTGGATCGCACCCTTGCTGGTGGGGGCCGCCGCCGCGACCGCAGGCGAGGTCTCCATGTCGCTCCTCCTCTATTCGGGCCCGGGACTCGCGAGATCGCTGACGGTCATTCTGACCGTTCAGGCCGCTGCTCTCGGTGCGGGGGTGTGGAGCGCGCCTACGATCGCCCGCCCTGACCTTCTCGAGGCGGTGCGACGGCGTTGGCTTCTGTCTCTGGGTGCCTACGTTCTCGCCACGGTCTACAGCGTGTTCTGGAGTGTGGCCGAGCCTGTTGTCGGTAGGCCGATGGGGCAGGGTTTCGGTCTCGGGCTGATGGCCGCCTTGCCTCTGTTCGCCTGCGGCAGCGTGCTGGGCGGCATGACCAACGTCGCAGCGCGCGATGCGGCGGCCGGTGTCCGTCCCGTCGGCGGTCCAGCGTTCGCAGGTGCTGTCCTCGCGTTTGCGGTAACCGGAATGGTGCTTCCCCGGGCCCTGGCGCCGTTCTCTCTCTTTCTCGGGTGCGTCATCCTGCTGTCGGCTGGCGGACTCATGTGGGGAGGGTCATTCGATCGCCGACGGCGGGTGCGCCGCCTGGCCGACCGTCCCTCCGTCTGGGGGGCGCTCCGGGTCGAGGACCGTATCCTGCCAGCCGAGGAGAGCGCGGTGCGCGTCATGCTCGAGGGAGAGCACACTCGAAGATGGATCGACGCGAGACCCACTTCGTTCGTTCCCTGGGAGATCGCCCTCCTCCGAAGTTGGGCGGCCTCGGCGGAACGGACCGGGACGGTGCTGATGGTGGGTGGCGGGGCGTCAGCCCTGGCTCGGGAGGCCGCGATCGAGTATCCGGGGCTCGTGGTGGAGGTCTTCGAAAGGAATCCGGCTGTCGCGGAGTTGACACGCGACCACCTGGGGGGTGAGCCGGGCCGCGATCCTGCCCGGCTTCACACGGGGAATCTGGACGACGTTGTGGAGGGTCTGGAGCCCGGCCGGTACGACCTCGTGGTGGTGGATTCGATGGCTTTCGGTCCGGTGGGCGGTCTGGATTCGATCTCGCGGGCGACTCACTCCCGGCTGTTCGGCCTCCTGAGTGCGGACGGAGTGCTGGCCGTGGGACCGGAGCCTCGGCAGAGGCCCCTGCCGACCGGGTGGAAGACCCTCCGTCTGAGCAGACACCCCCAGGCGCCTGCGGAGGGGCTGGGGGTGCGGTGGCCGGGCGTGGAGCATATCGACCTCGCCGTCAATTCCGGGGAGGCTTCCTGGCCAGCGACAGTCGAGGGATTCGTCGTCGACGATGCGTCCGGCGCGCCCGGAGCCGAAGCTCTCGCAGTGACATGATACTCGCGCACCTGTCGGACCTGCATCTCGGCTTCCGGGCCTATGGCCGCGTCGAGCGTGGCATGGACACGCGCGAGCGCGACGTGGCGACCGCATTCGAGCGGGCCGTGCACGAACTGGTTCGTCTCGCGCCGGACATCGTCGTTGTTGCGGGGGACGTGTTCGACCGGCCTGATCCGCCGGCTGGTGCCGTCGTCGCGGTAGCGCGAGGCCTCGAAGCGCTGCGTGCCTCGCTGCCGCGAACCCCCGTCCTGATGGTCGCGGGCCCCCGCGACACACCAAGGCGACCCGGCGACCCGGGCGCGCTGGCGGTGCTCGATACGTTCCCCAACGTCGAGGCGGCCACCGGCTTGTCCCGCTCTCTCCTGATGGAGGATCTGGGCATCCACGCCAGTCTCATCCCGTACAGGGCGGCGGTGCGCCATCCTCCGGCTCTTCCCGAGCCCGATCCGCGGGCGAGGTGGAACGTCCTGGTGCTCCACGCGACGGTCGCCGCGCCGGCACACGGGGGGGTCAACGTGGACCCGACCGAGTGGGACTACGTGGCCCTGGGCGGCGAGCACCGACGCAGGAAGCTGGGCCCGACGGCTCATTACTGCGGCTCGCTCGAGCGCGTCGCGCTGGACCCGTGGGACGAAGCGGCTGACGAGAAGGGCTTCATGACGGTCGATCTCGAGACCGGAGAGACAGCCTTCCACGCGATCCCAGGTCGTCCGGTGGCTGCGTTGGCGCCGATCAAGGTGACTTCAGGCGAAGCGGAGAAGCTCCAGCGCAAAGTGCGTGACGTCATGCAGGAGGTTCCCGGCGGCATTGCGGGAAAGGTCGTGCGCCTTCGCCTCGACGGAGCGGAGCCGGCAGATCTACTCGCCCTGCAGGGCGAGCAGCTGCACGGCCTTCGACAGACGGCGCTCCACCTCGCCGTGGAGGCGGGGCGGGAGCTGCGGGTGCCTGCCGAGGCATGGCGAGCGGTCGACGCCCCTACTCTCCTGCGCGAAGCGGTCTCGGCGGAATTGGGTCGGGACGGGACGCTCGACGACGGTGTAGCCGAGATTCTCCGAACGCTCGTCCCCGAGGACGTTCCTGCCGTGGACTATCCCATGGGGCTCGTCGACGCACTGGACGGCGAGGTGAATCGAGTCGGACGCGTGAGCACCTCCATCCCGGAGGGACTGACTGCGGTGATCGGTGGCGGTGGGCGCGCCCGGCGCAGCATTGCTGAACTGCTGGTCGATGCAGGTCTCGGGGAGACTCCACGCACGTCTCTCGCCCGGCTGTGGGCAGGCAAGGAGGCCGAGACCCTGGATGGCGCCGTCCACCAGGCCGTAGAGGCGGTCGCGGAGGTCCGGGGCATGGGCGTCCTGGACGCCGCCATCGGGCGGGCGGGCGACCTTGGAGTCTCCGCGGAGCAGGAGGCACAAGGTGAAGCCCCCGCCAAGGATCGCATCCGCCCTGATCAGGACGAGGTGGCTGCAGAGTTCCGTTCTTCTGAACAGGAACTCAGGGAGCTTCGCGGTGACGCCGCGGAGGTCGACGGCGATCTGGAGGTCGCCACCATGGACTGGCTTCGGGAGCGCCAGGACGCCGAAACAACACTCGTCGCGTTCCGCGACCGGGCGCGCGAACTACGTGGTCGGATTCGCCAACTTCAGGAAGCTGGGCCGGACGCACCCTGCCCCACGTGTGGCAGGGTGTTGGCCCGCCACCACGAGGAGGTCCTGCGTGAGCTGTCCGACGATTGGGAGGCCGTGGTGCAGGACGGTCGCTGGTGGCGCAGGCGCTGGGAGCAGTTGGAGCTCAAGCCGGAGCATCTCCAGGACTTGGAGCAGCGGGCACTGCGGCTGCACGCCGCCATGGAGGCGAGTTCGGAGCGACTGGAGATTCTCCGGGCCCGGCTCGGGACCTTCGACGAATCCGGCAGACGCAGATTGGACGTGCCCGACGGCGATCTCGGTAACGTCGTTCGTGCGCTCGGGCGCGTGCGTGCGGCGCGGCTCGCCCGCGTTCGGGATCTGCTCCTTTCCCGTGCCTCGCGGTTTCTCGGGCGCATTTCGGGAGGGCGGATCCTGGCGGTCACGTGGAGTGAAGGGCGGAGCGAGCTTCAGGGCGACGAGGGGCCCCTGAGCCCGCTATCCGAGGAAGACCTCGCGTCGGGCCGGATCGCGGTGAGGCTCGCCGCGGCGTCGCTCGTGGCAGGCGGCGGGCAGGTGCTGGCGTCGCTCGTCATCGAAGAACCCTTCGATCGGCTCGATGAGGAATCCCGGGTGCGGACGCTCGTTCTGGTGCGGTCTCTGCTGGATGAACTCCCCCGGGTAATTCTGTTCAGCCGCGGCGACGCGGTGGATGCCCGCCCCGAGCTCTTCGAGTGCATTCTCGAGGTTCGGGACGACGGAGGGGGAACGGGCCCCGCCCTGCGGCCGGCTGCGGCAGGGTCGGGACGCTTGGTTTTGCGCGACGCAGTACCCATGACCCCGCCGGCGGAGTCCTCCGGCTGATCGGGTGTCACGCATCGGGTGCTGTCTGCAACCTTTGCGCATTGGTCTGCGTCGCAATATTTAGAAGTGGGTGAGGTACGGACGTACCTCTTCTGTTCGAACTTTCGGTGGCACGCAGCGAATGACCGCTTGGATATCTGCCCTGATCCTGATCGTCTGTGTCGGGGGCGGGGTCCTTTTCTGGTACCGCGCCGAGCGTCGACGCCGCATTGCGGCCAGGCGGGTAGTTGAGCGCCCGAACTCGCACTACTCCTCGCAGGGCGTAGTGAACCAGGTGGATCGTGATCGTTGGGGTGGCATCAACTTGCCGCACCTGCACCCACTCAACCGCAGCGAGGTCGAGCGGTTGCTCAGCGTCATCGATCGGGACGGCGTGAACGCTCTGTCGAGCAAGGACCGCCTCTTTCTCGACAACATGACTCGGCTTCGGCTCGGCTGACCCGCCGACCCGATCCGAAGACCTCACCCTCCGTCAGCAGGCCACAGCCAGGCCGCTCCCCGGACACCACTCGAGTCGCCGTGTGCGTTCTTCACGATGCGTGTCCTGACGTCGGCAGTGAACACATAGGGAGGCAGGGCGCTCGCAACGTGTTCCGGTAGATCCTGCAGGTTGGACATTCCCCCGCCCAGCACCACTACATGCGGGTCCAGCAGGTTGATGACCGTCGCCAGCCCACGTGCGAGGCGGTCCACATACCGCTGGTAGGTAGCCACCGCTGCGGCCGCGCCCGCGTGCATCGCCGACGCGATCTCGTGCGTGGTGCGCCGCTCTCCGGTCTCGGTCACGTGGTCCCGCTCCATGCCCGGCCCTGACACGAACGTCTCGATGCAGCCGCGCAGGCCGCAGTAGCATTCCGGCCCCGGGACTTCGCGGGCAGTCGGCCAGGGCAGGGGATTGTGCCCCCACTCACCGGTGATGCGCTGGGAGCCCTCCAGGGGGCGGCCGTGGACGACGATGCCGCCGCCGACTCCAGTCCCCAGAATCGCTCCAAACACGATGTCGGCCCCTGCGGCGGCCCCGTCGACCGCCTCCGAGAGAGCAAAGCAGTTTGCGTCGTTCTGCAGACGGACCGGGCGGCTCAGGCGGTCGGAAAGATCCGCCTCCAAGGCGTGACCAATGAGCCAGATCGAGTTCGCGTTCTTGATCAGGCCCGTGACGGGATCCGCCGCGCCGGGAATGCCCACGCCGACCGTGCCGGTCCGACCTGTCTGGCTCTCGACCCGGGCCACCAGATCGGAGATCGCGTCGATGGTCCCGGGGTAGTTCGTGGGTGTCGGCACTCGCATCCGGAGCAACTCCTCTCCCTCCTGCGCCAGGCCGATCGCTTCGATCTTGGTGCCGCCCAGGTCGACGCCGATCCTCAAGGCTGCCGACCGTCGGCTCGGGGGCACAGCACCGGGGTCATGCCGGCCGGGTCCCGGGACCCGGCGTGCGCCGGTACATGTCGTAGAGTTCCTTCGGTTGGTTGGCGTACAACTCGACGAAACCGCAGGCACCACAGACGCACGCGTACACCTGGGTGCTGACGGCCCGCTCGAGGTTGCCGCGATCGGGATGCCGTTTCGACCCCACGACGATCCGCGACCCTTGCGAGCTGGCCATGTAGGCCCCGTGGATGATCTGATCCGAGGCACACTTGGAGCACCTGTCGAAGCCCGGCATCAGAGCACCTCCTCGGATTGCACGGCAGCGATCGCCTGGATCTCCACGAGGTATCCGTGGTGCAGGTCTCGCACGGGGACGACGGCGCGCGCCGGTCGGTGGTCCCCCATCACTTCCGCGTAGATCTCGTTGACGGTCGGCCAGTGATCGATGTCCGAGACATAGACGGTCATCTGCAGGACCTGGTCCAGCCCGGACCCGCCTGCCTCCAGGATCGCTCCGACGTTCGCGAGGGCCCGCCGCGTCTGGTTGGCAGCGTCTCCGGGGGCGGCGCCGGGATCCATCGGATCGATCGGCAGCTGCCCCGCGACGTAGAGGACGTCTCCGTGGGCTACGGCCTGGCTGTAGTGGCCCGCTGGAGCCGGGGCGTCGGGGGTTCGCACGAAGCGCATGGCGTCACTCCCTGTGGGTGGGGCAGGAAGATGAACGTGGGTGGGTGTGGTGGTCCCTCGCAAGGAGCCCGCGTCAGGGATCCCAGCGGTCTCTGACGGGGGGAGACGGAGCCGGCATGGGAGCTAGATAGAAGCGGGTGTAGAGCCGGACGATCTCGTCGTTGTAGGCGTCCACCAGCGCGTTATACGCTACCCGTCGACGGCCCCGCGACTCTAGGCGCTCGGCGAACTGATCATGCACGGCATACTGCTGTGTGAGGCGAGCATTCCGCTCGATCCACTCGTCATCCTCGGCGAGCTGGGCTGCGAGCCGGTCGATCTGTTGCGTAACCGGATCGAGGCTGGCGGCGGAGGCGGTTCTCCACCGAACGTGCGCTCCCCAGGCAGCGAGATCGACGACGACCAGCCCCACGACGAGCGCGAGGAGGACAACGCCCGCCCGCCGGCTGAGCGACCCGCTCAAGCGGCGGTTCCCGGGCGCGTCACGACCCGAGAAGAGTCCACGCCTCGGCCCGCTCCTGGTAGCGGGCGATGCCGTCCTGGTCGTTCGACAATCCTGCCGCCTGCAAGAGCGCGACGTAGGCCCATCCGTAGTAATTCGGGATGCCGATGGTCGCCTGGTCGGGCCAATGCCCCCACTCGTCGGGGAGCCCGCTTCGATGGACGAAGACCTCGTCCAGAAGCGTCGCAGTGCGTGGTACGTCGACCCAGTCACCGGTCACGGCCCTGTATCCTCCCTCGGGCATCCGCATGGTGCCGGCGGACAGAGACTCCGGGATCAGTCCATTGTGCAAGCGGAACGCGAGGCCCTGCCTGACCAGATAGTCGTTCACGCCCAGGGCCGAGGCCGCGTTCCCGCTGGAGGCGAAGTAGATGGGTCGCTCGTCGATCACCTGATTGATGAGCGTCAACGCGTACTGCTGCCACGGTCTGAGATACTGCCCGCCGCGCAGCAGCGCCTGGACGTTCCCCAACTGCAGAATGCGATCTTCGGGGACCTCTGCGAAAGCGACGGACACCCGATCGATCGTCTCGTCGTCGAGGGGAATCGTCGACTTCGTCGGAGCACGGACCGGCGCGGGCAGTAGCAGGGGGATCTTGTCACCCGCCAGGGCCGCGTCGTGGGTGTACACGGCGGCCGTGTTCTCTGCAGTGTAGGGCCTCTGGCACTGGATGCGGGACCAGTCCGATGACGGATCCGTGCCCGGCGGACACGGCGCGGTAAGGTCCCTCAACTGCTTCGTGTACCACTCGGTGTTGAGATAAGAGGTGACGATGACCGTGACGTCGCGTCGGATGCCCTCGACCTCCTGGATGTACCAGAGGGGGAAGGTGTCGTTGTCACCGTTGGTGAAGAGCACGCCGTACGGCTCGACGCTCATCAGGAGGTTGTGCGCCCAGTCGCGTGCGGAGTAGTCGTACGAGCGGGTGGCCCAACTCCAATTGAAGATGAGGGGAATGAAGGCCAGCAGCAGGATCGGGCTGGCCTTGGTCAGGGTCACCTTCATTTCATGAGCGGCCTCGCGCCACAACGTGACGATGCCGATCCCCGCCCATAGGCCCCACACGGAGAAGCTCACGATGTAGAAGTAGTCGCGCTCCCTGACCTCGTGCAGCCCTCGATCCGGGACCGGGGCCTCGAGAGAGAAACCGTACTTGAAGTTCAGGTAGTAGACGAGCGCGGCGGAGAGCGTGGCGAAGAGGGTGAGAACGAACCAGAAGCTGGCTCGGTCTCGCCGGAAGTGCTCGATCGCCCCCCATACACCCAGGCCGGTGAAGAGCATCGTGAAGGGGATGCGGAGGGTGGCGAAGACTACGTTCGTCCCATCGAGAGAGCGGGCCCACTGCCAATCGAAATACTGAAGGTAGTTGGTGACTTGCGAGGTCAGGGGCGCGAGTCTGGGAATCAATCCAGGCTTGTCGTACTGGGTGCGGTTCAGAGCCTCGGCGAGGGCAACACATCCGGCCTTGCCGTAGGTGGCGACCGCTGTGACGGCCGAGACGAACGTCTCACAGGTCGGCGCGGCCTCGTTGATCACCGGGTCCAGTCCGGCCCGAAGGGGGAGGAAGAGGTGAATGCTGAGGCCGAGGAGCCCGGCAGCAGCTCCCGCCAGATAGAGCTTCCAGTTCAGCAGAGTCCTGGGGTGCACGGCGAGAATGAAGACCCCGATCGCAGGGGCTGCCAGAAACGCCATGAGGTGGTTTCCGACGCTCAGGGCCAGCACGAAGGCCATGAGGACCAGCAGATTGTCGTCCTTGCCCTTACCGAGGTTCTCCTGCCAGCGGAAGGCCAGCCAGGAGAGCAGCGCGATGGTCAGGAGGGAGACCGTGTAGACCTTCTCGTTGACGTTCGACTGGCTCCACACCGTGAAGGCAGTGGCACTCACCAGGACGGCGGCCGAGGCACCGATGAACCTGAAGCGGCGATCGTCCGAGAAGTACCGGAGAATGTGGTGGGCCACCAGGAACCAGAGCGCATGTGCAGAGGCTCCCATGAGCGCACTGAACAGGTTCACGCGGACGGCGACCGATAAGCCCAAAGGTGCGAGAAGGATCGACCAGGCGCGGGCCAGAACGACGAAGAGCGGGTTACCCGGAGGGTGCGGGATCCCCATGATGTGGCCGGTGGCGATGTACTCGCTGGTGTCCCAGAAGGCCGTCGAGCGGGAGAGCGTGAGTGCGTAGAGGGCGAACACCGCCAGGCCGGCGATGACCGCGGCCCGGTACGGGGGCCTGAACTCGCCCACGTCCGACTCGTGTCCGCGCTCCGTCTCGAATGCTTCGTTCGCCATGACAGTCTTTGGTTGCCTTGAACTCTCAGCCTGGTTGCATGAGGCTCGAAACATAACGCGCGACCCGGTTCACCGGAGCCCCGGCGCGCCCCGAATTTCCGTGGCTCCTCCTCAGGAGCGCAGGAGGTGCAGACAGCCCCAGTTGTCCACCTTCACCGTCCACTCGGGCGGTACCCACGTGGTGGCGCTGTACTCTTGCACGATGACGGGCCCCTCGAGTCCGTGTCCGGCGCGTAGATCGTGACGCCAGACCCGGGCCGCTTCGAGACGCTGCCCCCCATGGAATACTGTCGTCCTCTCCAGGGGCGGAGCCCCTTCCGCCGGTTCTAGAGGAGGAACGTCCAGAGCCAAAGGTGGAGCCGAGACCACAGCGCGCAGCGTAACCGCTTCTACTGGTGTCTCGGGCCGCTCGTACCCGTAGCGCTCGGCGTGCGCCGAGTGGAAGGCCTGGATCCAGTTCTTCGCCGGAACCCGCAGCTCGAAACTCTGTCCCCGGTATCTCGCATCGATCCAGCGCTCCGCCGCGAGACCCTCGGGGTCTGAGCCCTCGTCCAGCATCTCGGTCCGCGCTTGGCCCTCGAGTTCTTCGAATGCTGTGGAGATGATCGCGTCGAGGCCCGCTTCGGTCGTGTCGAGGAGAACCGTGCGGGAAGCCTCCCGCGTCATGGGCGTAGCGAGCATTCCATAGGCGGACAGAAGCCCCGGGTCCGGGGGGACCAGGGCCCTGGCCGCGCCCATGCGGGAAGTCAATTCGGCGACATGGAGTGCCCCGGCGCCGCCGAATGCGACGACGGAGAAGTCTGCGGGGTCGTAGCCCCGCTCAACCGAGATGACGCGGAGCGCACGCTCCATCGCAGTGTCGGCCACCGCGAGGATGCCCTCTGCGGCCTCGTCCAGGCCCGTCCCCAGAGCTTCTGAGATCAAGGAAAGCGGTTTCTCGATGGCAGAGCGATCCAGCTGTCCGTCTCCGCCGAGGAACGCGTCAGAGGGAAGGCGGCCCAGCCATACGTGGGCATCGGTAACCGTGACGCCCGTGCCACCCAGCCCATAACAGATCGGTCCCGGGTCTGCACCCGCGCTCTGCGGTCCTACCCGGAGCGCGCCACCGGTATCGACTCTCGCCAACGAGCCCCCACCGGCCCCCACCGTGTGGATGTCGATGACGGGGACGGCCACCGGTTGTCCGTCGATCTCGAACTCCCGGGTCCGGAGTGGCCGGCCCGGGCACAGCGACACGTCCGTGGACGTCCCTCCCATGTCGAAGGAGAGGATCTGCTCCTGCCCAGCCCGCTTCGCCCACGTCAGCGCGCCCACGACCCCACCTGCCGGCCCGGACAGAACCGTGTGGACAGGTTCCTTGCGGGCGCGTTCCACCGGCAGAGCCCCTCCGTTGGACCCCATGATGGTCACGTGCTCCGCGCCGGCCTCGTCTCGGAGGCGCGCCAGGTAGTGAGACATCAGAGGGGATACGTAGGCGTTCACGACGGTGGTGGACGTTCTCTCGTACTCCCTGAATTCCGGCAGGAGCTCCGACGAAACCGAGAGCGGGAGGCCCGTGGGGGCGAGGGCCCGGGCGACGGCAGCTTCGTGCCCGTCGTTCGCGTAGGAGTGGAGCAGGCATACTGCGACGGCTTCGGCACCGCGGTCCTCGACGAGCGCGGCGAGCCCCTCCAGGGCGGTGGGATCGAGGGGCGCGACTTCCTCGCCGCGAGGCCCCAGGCGCCCCGGCACCCCCAGTCGATCATCTCGACCCACCAGCGGTGGCGGTCGGTGTCCCACCAGCGCGTAGAGCTGTGGGCGGTTCTGCCGGCCGATCTCGATGACGTCCTCGAAGCCTTCATTCGTCACGAGAATCACGCGAGCTCCCCGCCGCTCCAACAGAGCGTTGGTAGCCACCGTGGACCCGTGGAGCAGGTCGAAGACTGCACCTTCTCCGATCATCTGTCGCACGCCGTCGAGCACGGCCTGAGCGGGATCGGCGGGCGTGGATGGCACCTTGAGCGTCGTGATCCCTCCACGGTCGAGGAGGACCAGGTCGGTGAACGTTCCACCCGTGTCGACGGCCAGGAGTGCCGTTGACGTTCCGGTACCACCGGAGGACATTGGGGCGCTCACGGGTGGCGTCCTCCGTTCGGCGCTGCTGTGTTCCTGTGACTCATCTCAATGCTCGGCGGTAACGGCCCATGCAGCTTGCGCCATCCTTCGAGGAGTTCCGCCGACTCGCATCGGATGCCGGGCTCGTTCCGGTCTGGAGGGAATTCCTCTTCGACGTGGACACGGCCGTCACTGCCTATGCGAAGCTGGCCAGCCCCCCCTTCGGCTTCCTCCTGGAATCCGTGGTCGGTGGTGAGCAATGGGCCCGATATTCCTTCTTCGGATCCCGCCCCTGGGGTGCCTGGCGCCTCCACCACGATGCCGTCTCCTGGTGGACACCGAACGACGGCTGGACGGCCGTCGATACCGACGATCCACTCGGAGACCTGGACGCGAGACTCCGACAGCGTGTACCTGCCGACGTCCCAGGCCTTCCCCGGTTCTGGGGCGGGGCCGTAGGGTACTTCGGGTATGACGTGGTGCGCCAGGTCGAGAGTCTTCCCGATGCCCCTCCCGATGACATGGGAGTGCCGGACGGGCTGTTCGTGTTCACGGACTTGGTCCTCGCCATCGACAATCTGAAGGGTCGGGCGATGGCCATCGCGGCCGTTCCCGTGGAAGACGGCCTCGACGAGGCCGAGCTTCGGCGCCGCTACGATGAGGCGGCGGCGAAGACTGCGGACCTCATTGATCGACTTGGCACCGGCACGCCGCCGCCACCACTCTCATTGGCCCCGGAGCCGGACGTCGATCCCCCCTTCGAGTCGTCCACAACGCGGGAGGACTTCGAGACGGCGGTCGAAACGATTCGAGAGTACATCCGTGCCGGGGATGCCTTCCAGGTCGTGCTCAGCCAGCGCCTGGGCATCGGGCTCGATGCCACGCCGTTCGACCTCTATCGGGCTCTGCGCACCCTGAACCCATCTCCGTACCTCTACTTCCTGGAGATGGACGGGGTGAGTCTGGTTGGCAGTTCTCCCGAGGTCCTCGTCCGCGTGGAGGACGAGACAGTCACGGTGCGCCCCATCGCCGGCACGCGCCCCCGGGGAGCGACGCCCGACCAGGAGCGCGAGTTGGCCGAGGATCTACTGGCCGACGAGAAGGAACTGGCCGAGCACCGCATGTTGGTGGACCTCGGCCGAAACGACGTGGGCCGGGTGGCAGAATACGGTACGGTTCGCGTACCGGAGCTCATGGTGGTGGAGCGCTACTCCCACGTGATGCATATCGTGAGTCAGGTGGAGGGGCGTCTCCGCGACGGTTTGGGGGCCGTCGACGTCTTCAAGGCGTGCTTCCCGGCCGGCACGGTGAGCGGTGCTCCGAAGCTCCGGGCCATGGAGATCATCGACGAACTGGAGCCCGTGCGACGGGGCCCGTACGCCGGAGCGGTGGGGCACTTCAACTACGGGGGTGATTCCATGGACACGGCCATTACGATCCGCACCGTCATGGTGACCGGGGGAAAGGCCTACGTTCAGGCGGGTGCCGGCATCGTGGCGGACTCGGACGCCGCCAAGGAATACGACGAGACCCTCAACAAGGCCCGGGCGCTGCTGCGAGCGGCGGCCATGGTAGGTGGGTAGGCGATTTCGTCTGCGGGGTGTCTGATACGGACGAAACCACGGACTCTAGCAGCGAAGGATAGGAAATTCAGCCACCGTATGGCGTCAGAGAGGACGGTATGGTGGGGTTGTGTGTGAGGCAATGCGAGTACGGGACTGGGGAGGGTGTGTTCGGGAAGCCGAGGGTTCTGCCGGTCGGGAGGGGGGAGGCGGTGAGATGGTTCAGGGAGCCGACGAG
>JBDHIL010000063.1:0-12974 GCA_039587465.1 Gemmatimonadota bacterium
GCTCTTTCAAGCGCTCCAGCAGAGGGGCCAATGCACACACTCCTGACGAATGGGGAGGGCGCTGAAACTGAAGGTCCGGTCACCCGCGCGCCCGCGCAAGAACAGGGTGGCCCAATTGCCCGTCGACCCTGCATCTCCAACCAGGAATGCGGCTGCGCGGTTGAACGATCCAAAGGCGGGGTACGCTCAACACTGAGTGGTAACACTTTACTCAACAGAGATGGGTAACAGTCGCAGTCCATAGCATGGGGCTCCTACAAGGAGCGCACCATGCCGTGGTTGGAGACTGATCCCGTGAAGGAACGCAAACGATACGTCCTCGAGGCCATGGGCGGCCTCTTCACCCACACGGAGCTCTGCGAGCGTCACGGCATCAGCCGACGGACGGGCTACAAGTGGCTCGATCGATATGACGCCGAGGGCCCCGACGGCCTGCTGGACCGTTCTCACCGCCCAGGCTCGTCTCCGTTCAGTACTGAGCCCCACGTCATCCAGGCCGCCCTCGAGCTCCGCAGGCTCAAGCCCCGCTGGGGCGCCGGTAAGATCCGCGCTCGCCTCCAGGTGCTCGAGCCCGAGTGGCTTATCCCCTCTCCGCAGACCCTCCACAAGTACTTCCGCCGAGCTGGCGTGGTGAAGAAACGCAGGCGTCGTCGTACACGTCCCCATCCCGGTAGGCCCACGGCTCCCTTCGATGCGCCCAACTCCATCTGGTCCGCGGACTTCAAAGGTCAGTTCAAGACCCGCGACGGCGTCTACTGCTATCCGCTCACCGTCCAAGACGGCTTCAGTCGCTACCTCCTCGCCTGCCAGGGACTTGCGGGCCCTACCCACGACGGCTCCAAACCCGTCTTCCGGCGCCTCTTCCAGGAGTTCGGACTCCCCGACAGGATCCGCACCGATAACGGTGTGCCCTTTGCATCCCTCGCACTCGGCCGTCTCTCCCGGCTCTCCATCTGGTGGATCAAGCTCGGTGTCATGCCCGATCTCATCGAGCCCGCCTCACCCCAACAGAACGGTCGCCACCAACGCATGCATCGGGACCTGAAGGCCGACACCACGATCCCACCCGCCGGCAGCCGCGCCGCTCAGCAGCGTCGCTTCAACGACTTCCGCGCCGAGTTCAACGAGGTCCGGCCCCACGAAGCGCTTCACCAGAAGCCACCCGCTTCGGTCTACGAACCCTCCACCCGGCCCTTCTCCGACACGCTCACTCAGCCCGAATACCCGCCCCACTTCTAGGTCCGGAAGGTCTCCCGCAACGGTGGCATCCGTTGGTCATGCGCCTGGGTCAACGTCTCGCACCTGCTCGCCGGTGACTACATCGGCCTCGAAGAGATCGCACACGATATCTGGAACGTCTTCTTCGGTCCTGTTCACCTGGGCTGGCTTCACGTCAAAAAGGAAGCCATCCTCGACACCCATGGTACCGCTTCTCGTAACCCCAGACTGTAAACCATCTCTGTTGAGTACCTGTTACCCATCAACGTTGGTGCTCACGCTCCTGTGGGGCCCTGTGTCCCGCCTCAAGAGACACCCCGCTCGGGCAATTCCATGCGTTCCCGGATGGCCCGGAAGCGGGGGTGCGCGACGAACGCCTCCGCCTCCGGGCCCATCGTCGCGACCGTGGGCGACCCGAACGTGTACGGCAGCTGCGGATCCCTGATCGTCTCGCCGTGCTCGAACCAGTCCAGGGCTCGCTCGATGTCACCCGCCCACAGGTGAGCCAGCCCGAGTTGGCTTGGCGCTATGTACACGAACTCGGCGCGCGCCTCCAGAATCGCCGCCGCGCGGGCCGAGGCCTCTCGTGGTCCTCCTTCCTCCAGCCCCATATACATCGCGTTCGCCAGGGCGGTATCCCCCACCATCGAGAATAGGTCGGCCTCTGCTCGGGCCGCCTCCGCCGGCCGTCCGAGGGCTCGCAGAGAAGTGCTGAGGAGGTGATGGGCGACCGGCTGGCTCGGATCCAGACGAAGTGCTTCACGGGCCGCCTCGAGGGCAGCCTCGTCGTCGCCGAGGTGGCTCACCGTGCCGTTCGTCAGGCTTTGAATCAGACCGCTGAACGGCTCTCCCTCCCTGGCCAACTTCGCCTGAACTCGGGCTTCGTCCAGTCGCCCCATGAAGATCAGGTAGTGGGAGTAATAGGCTCGGGCCTCCCAGTTGTTGGGGTTGAGCTCGAGGGCCCGCTCGAACTCCCGCCCCGCCGCCTCCCAATCCCATTCCGCCCACGTCAGGATGGTGGCGTTGGTGGCGACCAGCGTGGGGTCGTTCGGTGTGAGGGCCAGCGCCCGTGTCTGAAAGTCACGGATCAGAGGCCGCGCCTCGACGGGACTGGCCAGACCGAACTGCATGCGCCCAGCCCAGACCGCCGCGAGACCGCCGAGCGCCAAGGCATTGTCGGGGTCGATTTCCAGAGCCTGCCCGAAGAGGCCCTCGGCGATCTCCAGATCCTGAGGGGTCAGGCGGCGCACGTGGTAGTTGCCTCGGAGGGCCAGCTGATGGGACTCGGGGTCCACCTCGCTCGCCGTGGCGAGACGTGCCGCCACCTCGTCCGTCAGCTCAAGGCCGACCTCGTCCGCGACGGCCCGTACGACCTCACGCTGGAGTGTGACCACGTCGCGCGTTGCTGACCGGAAGGTCCGGCTCCAACGCACTCCAGGGGAGCGAACATCGGTCATATGCAGTGTCACGGAGACCGAGTCCTCTCGGTACTCTGCCCGCCCCTCCAGGACGGCATCGGCACCCTGCTCCGCTCCGATCACCGCCACTGACGTGCTTTCTCCGAGATAACGGATGACCGAACGCCGCGAGGGGAGTCTCAGTCCGGCTTGCTGCATTTCGCCGATCAGGGACATGTGCATACCGGCGAGGAGCGTGGATTGCTCGGGATCCGTCTCCTCGTTCTCGAAGGGCAGGAGAGCCACGCGCTGAATGGCCGGACCGGTCACGGCCACTGCCGCCCACCAACCCACCAGGCCGAGCACTGCCACGACGGCCGTCGCCCCGATTCCCCGGGCGACCGCACGACGTTGACGCCGTACGCGAGCGGCTTCGATCTCCCTGGTCGTCAAAGCCATCTGCAGTTCGGTCACGAACTGCCGCGCGTCCTGTTGTCGGTTCTCGGGATCCGGTGCGAGGGCTCGATTCAACACCGGTCGCAGTGTCTCTGGCAGCTCGTCCGCCCGGGTGAACTCCGGCAGCTCCCCGGTCAGTTTGCTCGCCAGCACCGCGTGGGGCGTCTGCCCGGCGAAGGGGCGTCGTCCCTCGAGCATCTCGAAGAAGATGCACCCCAGCGAGTAGATATCGGAGCGGGCGTCTACCTCCTTGTCTCCGGCGGCCTGCTCCGGACTCATGTAGGCCACCGTTCCCACGGCCATGCCCGTCCGCGTCAGCCGAGTGTCCGCGTCATCGCTGGTCGCGACGGCGATCCCGAAGTCCGTGACCGTGGGATGGCCCGACTGGAAGAGGATGTTCTCCGGCTTGATGTCCCGATGGACCAGCCCGCTCTCATGGGCGAAAGCGAGCGCGTCCGCGATCTCGGAGGCCAAGGTCACCGCTTGGTCGAGGGGGAGCACACCTTCCCGGTCCAGGCGCCCCCGGAGGGACTCGCCCCTCAAGTAGGGCATGACGAGATAGAAGAGCCCTTCGGCCTCCCCAGAGTCGAAAAGGGGAACGATGTGGGGGTGTGACATCTTCGCTGCGATGTCGATCTCACGGAGGAATCGCTCGGTTCCCAGCGCCTCAGCCAGCTCGGGTTTCATGACCTTGAGGGCGACCTCACGGTCGTGTTTCATGTCTCTGGCGAGATACACCCGTGCCATCCCGCCCTCGCCGAGTTCCGACTCGACGCGGTAGCGGCCCTCCAGGGCAGCGTTCAGTCTGGCGATTGGATCGGACATCGGGCTTGTACCTGAGGATGTCGCGACAACTGATTCCGCATTCTAACGTCTCGGAATTCTGCTGCCGCAGCCGTGAGTTCGCCAGTGAGCGAAGCGCGCTGCCCTCAAGGCCTACGCGGACAGCAGCAATTCCTTGTTAGAGGGCCCCCGCCGCAACATTGATCGTGCCCACCACTTCGTCGATCAATGCCATCAGTTCCTCGCCGCCATCTCTTACGTCCAATGCCGTGAGGCTCTCGGCGGCGACCAGGCCTCTGAACTCGTCGGTCCGGATGAAGTCGCCCGGGGTTCAGCTGTCCTGAGGAACCGAGAGCGCGTTCCATCCCAACACCGCTAGAAGCGGCACGTGGAGGCGGAAGTAGGGTTCCATCGCTGACCAGAAGAACTCATTGTGCCGAAGCTGCCGAGTGTCGACCCAGCTGATGACCTCCATGAGTTCGTTCAGCCCTAGCCGAACCTCATCGGACTGAATCACGCCCACCGCCCCTGTGTTCACCAGGTCCTGATAGACCGTCGTCGGAGGTGCCCACGCAACCTCACTACTGAGTTCGGCGATCAGAAAGGAGAGGGAGTCGATGCTTACGGCAGACTCCCAGTCTGGTGTCACTTCAACCAGCACCCTCCCCGTCTCAACCACATCTTCAGCGTCGCTCACGACGGAGCGCACGTGAGCCCTCATCTGAGCTAGCTCTGCGACCAACGCCTCAGGTACTCTTCTTCCTGGACACGCTCGGAACGCTCCTCCCACCACGCGTCAGATGCGAGCGCCAAAAGGATTCCAACGAGAATCAGCAGCGCTTCACTAGCAGCCTGACCCCAGTTGATTTGCGGCATCAACGGTCCCATTTCAGGGACCCTCCAACTGATGAATATGCTGCGCCGCAGATTCGACGTTCGGATGATCGGCGCAACCGGGGTGTTTCGCGACGAAGCGGTAGAGGAGCCGTCAAAGCCCCGAGCTATTCGCGTTCCCCTCTCAAACCGCTCGTCCCGCTGTCTTCTGACGTTCTAGGGTGCCGACGCGGCCTCAGCCACATTCGGTCCTAACGCCCTCTTCCTTCCTTGAAAGAGATCCTGCAAACCGAGTCCTCCAGCCCTTGGCCAGTTGGGACGGAGGCCGCCGCCAGGCGGCCGGAGCAGGAGCCCGGTTGTTATCGGAAGCGGAGTCCGCCCAGCCTCCTCTCCCACAATACAGGCTGGCTCTGCGAGGCACGATCGCACGGCGCAGGCCACACCGGTTGTCCTTCATCCCTATCCCTCGCTCCATGCACGCGCGGGGTGGTAGACGCCGCACACGGGGTGACCGAACATCACAGTTGCTTTGTCATGCGCACGAACACCGTTGGCAGGACCCGGGAGCTGGGCCACTCCGAGAACTCGATCATTCCGCGGCGCCCGTACAGCTTGCGTGCACCCACATTCTTGGCGGCGACATCCAAGGACAGCCTGGTCGATCCGGCGGCCCGGCCTCGCGCTTCAACATCGTCCATGAGAAGCGAGCCGACCCCTGCGCCCCGAAGCTCTGGCTCGACGGCGATCCCATGAAGGTAGAAGTCACTCGCCTGAACCGTGTCCAGAATGCGCCAGAGCGGTGCTAGGAGCGTTCGTACGAGCCTCATTCTCAGGGCACTGCGCCCCGCGGCACGCTTCAGAGGCTCGTCCGAGAAACGACTGTGCTGCACCCCCGTGTACGCCAAACTCATGCCGACAACCACACCTTCTCGCTCGGCGAAGATCACGTGTTCATATGAGAGCGCGTGCCCTGGCTCCATAAACGCCGAAGCAATGATGCTCTCGGAGTTCGGACCAAGCATGAAGCGGAGGAAGCCCTCAGCGGCTTGATCGATGTAACGAGCGAACAGCAGCCCTTCGCCAGACTCTGGGCTAGCGGGACGCAGCAGCATCGCCTGATCTCCCCTTTCCTAGGGTCCGTTTCCGATAACGTTCAAAGTTGCCGACGCGGCTCGCGTTAGCGAGCCACGTAGGTCGTAGTGAGCGCAGCGAAACTGTTTGTTAAGCGTCGGTGACTTTGCCAATAGGGCCACCATGCTCAACTGGTTGCCACCGGGTGAGGCTCCGCGGACTTGGCGTGCCCGCGGTTACCCCGCAGAACCACCCAAACGGCGACCGCTGTACCTACGACCCAGAGACTCGATCTGAGTACACCCGCGGCCATGGAGGTGGGTGCTAGTACGGCCGCTCCGTAGCTGGCCGCCAGCTCCTCGTAGCCATTCAGATAGGTGCTCACCGCGCCGTACCGCGTGTAGAAGACCGCCGACGCCCACACATAGAAAAGCGCGAGCAGAACACGCAGTCGCTTGCTCAGGGCGTCGCCGGCGACAAAGGACGCGACCAAGACACCGGAGGTGACCGTGAGCCAGAACTCAAACTGGGCATCAGCCTCGGACAGAAGTGCCAGCATATACTGAGCCAGTTCGATTTCAGACACGACAACTCTCCTTCAAATGGTCGGCGCAACGTTTCCGGCACTGACGCATAATGGTTGTTAGAAGAAGGCGGGGTACGCTCAACACTGAGTGGTAACACTTTACTCAACAGAGATGGGTATGACGTGCCCCACGATGCAGTACCACTCCCTATGTTAGACCTTGAGCCATCTGCGGTCCAAGAAGCTGGGGCATTCTAAGGAACCAGTCGGCTGGTTTTCTGGCCTCTGGAGCGGGGGGTAGGCCACCCCGGGCGCTGTGCGGTCGGACCGTGTTGTACAGCCGTCTCCACTGCTCGATGAGGACAACAGCCTCGGGCAGCGTGTAGAAGATCTCTCCGTTCAAGAACTCATCCCTCAGCTTACCGTTGAAACTCTCGTTGTAGCCGTTCTCCCATGGACTACCTGGCTCGATGAAGAGCGTCCGTACACCGAGCCTGGCCAGCCACCGCCGTACGAGCTTCGCCGTGAATTCGGGCCCGTTGTCTGAACGCAGGTGCTCGGGTGGGCCGTGCCGGACGAACAGATCAGCCAGCACTTCGATCACATCGTGGGCTCGAGTCCTCCGAGCCACCTTGATCGCCAGACACTGCCGGGTGTGTTCGTCGAGCACCGTCAGCAGCTTCAGTGCACGTCCATCGTGCGTCCGTGTGCTCACGAAGTCATACGACCAGACGTGATTCGTGTGCAGCGGCCTGAGCCGGATGCACGAGCCGTCATTGAACCACAGCCGGCCTCGTTTCGGCTGCCTTCTGGGCACCTTGAGGCCCTCCTGCCTCCAGAGCCGCTCCACCCGCTTGTGGTTCACCTGCCAGCCTTCGATCCGGAGCAGGTTCGTGATCTGACGATAGCCGTAGCGACCGAACCGGATCGCCAACCGAACCACATCCGTGCGGAGCGCCGCTTCATCGGCCCGCACCTGCCTCACACGACGTTGCGTCGAGCGGGGCTGGCCGAGCACCCGACACGCGTGACGCTCACTCGCCCCGAGTCGTTGACGTACATGCACCACACACCGGCGTCTACGCTCGGGGCTCAGAAGTTTCCCTTGGCTGCTTCCTCCAGGATCAGCTTGTCCAGCGTCAGGTTCGCTACCGCTCGCTTCAGGCGCGCGTTCTCTCGCTCGAGCTCCTTCAGGTGCCGGGCCTGATCCACCTTCAGCCCCCCGAACTCCCTACGCCATCGGTAGTATGTCTGCTCGCTGATCCCGAGACCTCGGCTCACCTCCACCACCGTCTTGCCGTTCGCCAGGCTCACCTCGGCCTCCCGCAGGGCCGTGATGATCTGCTCCGGCGTATGCCTTCTCCTGCCCATATCGACCTCCCTGTCCATGCTACGACCAGCCGCAGATCCTAACATTCGCACTGGTCTCGTTTCAGGGGGGCACGCCAATGCGCCATCACGTTCACCAACTCCCTGGAGAACTCGATCTCAACATTGTGAATGTCGAGGACCTGAGGGCGCATCGTTTGGTCGGCGATGAACCACCCCAGTGTCGTGAACTCGGCGAGCGTAGCGTTCGTGCTCCTCCAGATTAGCGGTCGGTAGCTGTCCAAGAGGCTCCGGGTCATCGCGGCCTCCATCTCGCGAAGACCTGCGAGGCGAGCCGGAAAGCCGGCTAACGCTGCTCGAAGCTCACGGCTTCGGAGGCTGGTTAGACCCTGCCCTGCGAGTAGGGCATCAAGCGTTGGCAATCGGGGCTCGAATTGAAGTGGCCCGCTCATAGAGATCCCTAACGATGAAGATCTTGGAGAACGGCCTGCTCTTCCTGGCCTGCCTGGTAGGATTCCCACCCCGCGTCGATACCAAACGCGAGGAGGATGCTCACTACGATTACCGTTCCTTCTATCAGGAACCGCCGTGTTGAGAACTGGGTCATCCGTCGGGGGGAGTAGGGGGCGTTCTAACTAATGAATATGCTGCACCGAAGATTCGGAGTCTCGGATAATCGGCTCAACCGCTGTGTTTCGCGACGAAGCGGCTGAGGAACCGTCAGAGCCCCAAGCCATACGTTTCCTCCAACCGACCCGCTCATCGCGCTTTCTCCTAATGTTTGTTATTACCCGTCGCGTCCGGCAGGAGCGGTGTCGCTATCCATCGCCTGCGCGCGTCAGGTAGGCGTCGATGTCCTCCAAGAGGGCGTCGATCTCAGCGGCGTACTCGCCCAGAAGGTCGATGTAGTGCGGGTTCCACGATGTCCCGAGGTACCTGAGTTGTCCGCTCAGTTCCACTAGATCGGCTCCACCATCTGTGCGAGCCTCCTGTCGCTGATAGTCCCACGCTCGCGACGAGGTAACCCGGATCACTTCGTTCACATTGAAATCGTAATCGCGCCCGTTGTATTCGAGCTGGATCGTCCGATTCTCATAGAAGTCCGCGAGCCGCGCCACGAGGGCCCGATCTTCAACCCACACGAGTTGGCCAGCGGATGTTAGCGCCCGCCACGCCCCACTACTGGGATACAGTGTCCGGTTGTTGAAACCGACATAGTCGAGCGCCTCCTGCACTGAATCGGTCGGCAAGGACCTTGGGTCAGCCATCCAGCGACGCAAGCTCTCATAGTAGTCTGCCAGTTCGCTCTGCTGTTGGATGATCTCGGGGATGGCGCGGCGGTCCGAGGCCAATTCAGTCGCTACCTGCGCTAGGACCGCGTGCGCGTCATCCGCACGCTCCGCATCATCAGCGAGGCCTTCCAGGTATATCGCGACAAACACGGAAGCCACGATGACGACGACTTCCCCCGCCCATCGTGCCCATCGGCGCACCCGCCCTTCGTCGCTCATTCTAGAATCCTCTCATGGGCCTCGTAACACATCTACGACACATCATAAGGCCCGGTGCCGTTCTGGCGATGGTATATAACGTTCAGAGTTTCCGGCGCCCGGCATATACCCGCTAGTTGGACGGCCCACGTTTGCCGCAGCATCACATCTGCTCCAATGCGCGGAAAGCGCTGAGCCGGGTGCTCCCCGGAGCCAACGAAGTGGGCGCAGGCGGCAACTGGTTTTTGTCGGATGGGTGTCGGGGTCTCCCCGTCACCGAGGCTTAGCGAATCACGTTCGTCCTGACTACCAGTTCCAGATACCTCAGCGACTTCCCACCTTCTCCGGACGCCGCGGCATATCAACGGGTAGCCTCGCTATCTCAAGTAGATCCGGACGAACATCCCAACTCGCCTACGATGGGTCACCGACTCCCCCTTCGCCTTTCGGCAACCTGAGCGCAACCCCAGATTGCACCCGTGAACCAGGGGCGCTCAGGCCGTCTCGCTGCTGTCTGGCTCGCCGACATGGTCGGCCATTCCGAGCAGTCCTCCCGAGACGCAGGTCCAGCGTTGCGCACCTCTGCCAATGGTCCTCGCGCCCAAGAGAGTCATGTCGTCCACGCGAATCCCTCTTAGGTCCACCCTGCTGCTCACTCTCGCGCTGAGCGTGTCTGGTCCATCCACAATACGAGCCCAAGAGGGGGCGTACCGAGATCTTCGGCTCGCGGTGGACGACGTCACCAACCCGGATCTGGCGCTAATGCCGGACGGCGAAGGGCTGATCTTCACTCTCCTGGGCCACCTGTACCGGATCTCCCAGGATGGCGGCCGGGCGGAGCAGCTCACCCGCGGGCCGTTCTTCCACAAGGAGCCGGCGGTCTCGCCGGATGGCAGTTCGATCGCCTTGGTGTCGGATCGCCATCCGGCAGGAGACAACGTATTCATTCTGGACCTGGGTTCGGGGGAACTGGACGCGGTCACCGACGAGATCGAGGCCGGTAGACCTGTCTGGTCGCCGAATGGATCGCGAATCGCCTACCTCTCGTTCGAGAAGCCCAGGTATATCGAGCCCTGGTACTTCTTCATTCCCAGGCTCTCACATGTCCGGGTGCTCGACCTGTCGTCGGGCGCCGTGGAGACGCTGACATCCGAACCGGCCAACTATCACAGTGTGGACTTCGGCGCCGACGGAACGGTGTACTGGGCCCGCGTGGAACGGGAGGGGAGCGGCTGGTGCTGGGGCTGCGCCTCATCGTTCATCGAGTATCGAGCTGCCGACGGCACGGTGGCCGAGTACAGGGCCCTCGACGGCGTGGTCGACCACTTCGTTCTCGATGACGATTCGGGCGCAGTCTTCTATCGCGCCGCCGCACCCGGCGCGAGGACCAGCTCCATTCACCGGTCTGACGATTCTGGTATGCCTGCAGCAGTGTACGAGAGCGACACGGCGCAGCGCTTCTACTGGGGTAACACCTTCGCCGTAGCCCCAGGAGGAGAGCAGTTGTTCGTGGGAGATATGGGACATCTCTGGCAAATTGACGCCAATCGGGGCACCCGGTTCCCCGTGTTGTTCCAGGCAGATGTCGAACAGACGATCGCCAGGGCGGCAACCCCTCCTCCTCTGCGGCGCGGGCCATACGGAGAAGCATTCGCAGCCCGATCGGTGTTGGCTCCGGCCATCAGCCCCGATGGGTCCCAGCTGTTGTTCACGGCAGGGGGAGTGCTGTGGCGGAGTTCACTGGAAGGACCGAATGCTGTGCCCGAACGCATGACCGACATCGGCGCCCGCGATCCGGCCTTCTCGCCGGACGGCAGTCAGTTCGTGTACTCCCAAGCCGGCGGGGACGATGGAGTCGATTTGGTACTGCAGGAGTCCGAGGGCCGCCCTGAACCACGGGTGCTCGTCAGCGGGAATCTCTTTCATCCCACGTGGTCACACGACGGAACGGAGGTGGTCTACGCCAAGGGCGGTGGGCTGGAGGCTGTGGACACAGGCACCGGCGCCGTGCGCCCGGTGGCCTCCGGGGACTTCTGGTACTCCCCCAGCGTCGCGGACGACGGGTCATGGATCGCGGCATCCAGGCAGGTGGGAATAGACGGTCAGATCTGGAGATTCTCCGCGGGTCTTCCAGAGCAGGCCGTTTCCCTCACATCTCTCAAGATGCAAGCGCGGAACGCCCGCGCGTCGGCTGACGGTAGATGGCTTGCGTTTCGCCGGAACGCCGATCTCTGGATCGCTGACCTGCCCGCAGCGCTGGCAGACGATTCCGTCGTAACCGAGGATGAAGTCTCGCCCCTCGCGCCCGGCGGCGGTCTCGGATTCTCTTTCGTTCCCGGTGTAGACGCACTGGTCTATGCCCGCGGCAGTCAAGTATTTCGCATCGCCATCCCCGATGGCGTGCCGCAGGAGATTCCTGTCTCCGTCACCCTGAATGCGGTTGTCCGTCCGCCCCTCGTCATCACCAACGTGCGCGTGCTGGATCCCGACGGCACCGCCTTCTCGGAAGCCCAGGACCTCTTCATTGGGGATGGGCGCATAATCGGCATCGGCGAACGCCCCTCGGGGTGGAGTGCCGACGATGTCATGACCCTGGACGCCGAGGGGCGCTTCGCGATTCCAGGTCTCTGGGATTCGCACGTCCACAACAACGACTTCGGCTCGTTCATGGGCGGATATCTGGCCTCCGGGATCACGTCGCTCAGAGACAACGGGAGCCCTATCTCGGGTGTGCTCCAGCAACGGGATGTCGAGGTGACTTCGGACGGCAGATTCCCCCGGTCATTCTCGGCCGGAGAGATCTTCGAGGGACGGGAGGCTGACTATGGAGACAGTTGGCTTCGCGTCGCTGATGCGGACGACGCGCGCAGCCTGGTCCCCCTCTGGGAGGAGTTCGGGGCACGGTTCATCAAGATCTACCGGTCGGTTCCGTGGCATCTCCAGAGGGTGATCGCCAGCGAAGCTACGCGGGTAGGGCTTCCAGTGGCCGGACACGCCATGACCCACGAGGAGGCCGTCCGATCCATCGGAATGGGGTTCCGATTCTTGGAACATGACCCCCATCCGGAACTGTGGCACGGAGACATCCTCGGACTGATGGCCGCAGCAGAGATCTACTGGGATCCGCAGTTCGTGGAACGGGTGAACCTCGCGCGGATCCTTGCCAGGCGGGATCCCTCGGACTTCGACAATGAGATGGGAAGGCTCCTGCAGCGGGGCATTGGGCCGATGGCAGGAGGAAACGAATCAACGGGAGATGTGCTCGGGGCCTGGGCTCTCCAGGCCGGAGTTCTGAGGGAGGCCCATGAACGAGGTGTTCACCTGCTCCTGGGGACCGACCTGACCGGCGGACGCGTGGGCGTGCACATGGAGATGGAGGGATTTCGGGATGCCGGCATTTCTCAGGCGGATATCCTGCGCATGGCTACGCTGGGTTCAGCGACAGCCGAGGGCGTGGATGAGGATCTGGGGAGCCTCGAGGTGGGCAAACTCGCCGACCTCCTCCTCCTCGATGAAGATCCGCTCATCGATCTCCGGCGTGCCCGCCTCCCCTGGCGGGTCGTCAAAGACGGGGTGGTGGTCCATGAGCGGGAGGCGGTGAGGTGAGGGTGACTGCAGCCCCGGCCCACCGAGGGAGGGCAAAACGCGCGTCACTGGCTGAGCAGGTCACCATCTTCAGGCAGGGAGAAGACGCAGACGTCTACACCGTCGATCTCCACCAAGGAGAAACTGGACGCGTCCTCAAGAGCGGCGTGTTCCGATCGCCCCGTGACCAGCGTACCAAAGACTGAGCGTGCGCGGCCGAGGGCATATGCAAACTCACGGGCATCGTTGAGATAGTGGACAATGGTCGCCTATGCCTTGCCACGT
>JBDHIL010000064.1:0-7171 GCA_039587465.1 Gemmatimonadota bacterium
GGACACTCAAGCATCCAACGACGCGGACCAGTGGAGTCAGGCGATTAACCGCGTCATCGGTGACCAACAGCTCGACATGGAGGCCTTCGCGCCGATCGCGCCATGGGGACCCGCAGTCGGCCCAGCCGGCCCGCTCGGACCCTCTGAGCAGCCGGCTCTCCCCGAGCGTCGCTGGGCGCTCGAGAGCTACGCGAAGGCCGAGCGGGCGTAGCGGCGGAAGAAGAACGTCACACGACACCGGCCCGGCGGCGCATCCGCGCCGCCGGGCCTCGTCGTGAGGGGTCACGCCCCCGTGCCCATACCCCCCGCCTCCCCCATCGACGTAAACCGTCCGTCACCGACGATCACGTGGTCCAGCACGGGAATCCCCAGTGCCCGCCCTGCCTCCTGCAGCTGACGCGTCACGGCCCGATCCTCGGCCGAGGGGGTGGGGTCTCCCGAGGGGTGGTTGTGCACGAGGATCACGCCCGAAGCCCGCTCCACGACGGCTAGGCGGAACACCTCCCGCGGATGGATGAGCGACGCGTCCAGAATCCCGCGCGTGGCCGCCACGGTGCGGATCACGCAGTGGCGGGTGTTGAGAAGAAGTACGTGGAATTCCTCCTGGGGCAGGTCCCGGAGCCGGGGACCCATCAGCCCGAAGACGTCGGACGGGCCACGGATCGGCTCACCGGGCGGGACCTCCTCCTGGGCGGCCCGCCGGCCCAGCTCTACGGCCGCCAGCATCTTGGCAGCGTGGGCGGCCCCCACACCGTTCACGGTCTCCAGCGCGGCCGGGTCCAACGCGGCCAGGCGGCGCAGCGATCCGCCGACGCGCCGCAGAATGGCATCGGCGACCAGGAGCGCCGACCCTCCCCGCCCCCCGTTCCCGAGTACCAACGCCAACAGCTCGCGCACGGACAGGTGACGGGCCCCCAGCTCACGCAGGCGCTCCCTCGGGCGATCGGCTACGGCCAGGCCCCGGGCCAAGATCGGTTGTGCTTCCATACCGGTGAAGCTGCGCGCACCCCCACGACGCCGGGATGGCGGGATGCGTCGGAAAGGCTACAGCCGCAGAAGCATCACGAGCGCATCTTCACGGGGCTGGTCGTAGTACCGCTTCCGGACGCCGATCTGTGTGAAACCGAATCGCTCATACAACCCGATGGCCGCCTCGTTGGACGCACGCACCTCGAGGTAGACCGACGTCACACCCCTCTTCCGCCCCACATCCAACATCCTCTCGAACAGCACGGCGCCCAGCCCATGACCCCGATGACCATCGGCTACGGCGATGTTTGCCAGCTCGGCCTGATCCATGACGCACCACAGGACGAAGTAGCCGATGACGCCGTCCTCGGGGTGCTCCAGCACCCACAACTCGGGACCCGAAGTGTCGAGCAGCGAGATGAACGTGTGAGGCTTCCAGGCGCTCGAAAAAGAAGCCGCTTCGATCGCCGCGACCCGAGCCACGTCTGCCACCTGCATCGGCCGGAGCGCAGGCTGGACCTCAGCCGCTAACGACTCCATTCCCTCACGTAACGGGGCTCCCATCCGCTCACGTCGGGCACGGGCGGGGTTTCGGAGTTGAGAGATAGAAAGCGGATCAGGGCGTCGCCCGACGGGAACCCGGACGGCTCGTCGGTTACCGGGAATCCGTTGCTCTCGATGACCGCCCGGTGCCGGACGGCGCCATCCCCCATGAACACTGCACCCGGCGGGACCTCGCCCACGAGCACCTTCCGAAGCGTCCCCCCGTGCGGCGGGATCAGCGTCTCGATGCCCGCGGACCCGACGCCGTAGCTCGCACCGTATACGCGATCACCGCGTGCGTCGAACAGGACGTACCGGATGCCCCCACCCGGAGCGGAGAGGGCTCCAGCGGCCAGACTCGACACGGGCCAGAGGGGCACACCCCACCCCGCCGCGAGGCCCTTGGCGGTGGCCGCCGCCACGCGCACCCCCGTGAACGACCCCGGTCCTTCTCCCACGATGATCCCCGACACCTCCTCGGCGTCGACCCCTGCCTCGTCCATCACCTCGGCGATCGTCGGCACCAAGCCGGCTGCATGCTTGCCCTGGTTGTGCAGGACCGCGCGCGCGAGCACGTCGCCCCCGACCGACACGGCCACGGATCCGGTCTGACCCGCGGTATCGAAGGCGAGGTAGAACCCGGCAGCATCGAACACCCCCATCACGACCCTGCGGCCTGATGCACCGAAAGGGGGAACGCAGCCAGTGGGGGCGGCGATCCCACCCTGCGTGCGGAGACATCCCTGAGCAGCGGCTTGCCCGGAGGAATCTCGAGTTCCACCACCCAGCGGTCCTCGAGCATCAGATCACCCGCTCGATCAGGCCACTCCACCAGAACGATCTCATTGGCGGCGCCCAACTCTCCCCAGCCGAGTTCCCAAAGCTCGTCGGGGCTCTTGAGCCGGTACAGATCCAGGTGCACCAGGTCGGGTCCACCTTCGACCTCATATCGGAAGAGGAGGTTGAACGATGGCGACGGCATCGCCTGCCGAACCCCAGCACCGGCGCCGATCGCACGGGCGAGAACCGACTTTCCGGCGCCTAGCGGCCCGACGAGCCCGATCACGGCGGGGCTCGTGAGCATCTCTCCTACTCGCTCGCCCCACTGGACGAGACCGGCTTCATCGAGCCTCATCGCGCGTCCCTCGGCGGCATGGACCTCCGAGCAGAGCGGGCGATCCCAGCCCGTCGACTTCGATTGCTCATGGCCGCAAATCTAACCCACATAGAGACCCTCCCGCTCGATGATCTCCATCACTCCGGCGGGTACCATGCCGCTCACGCCCCGACCCTCCCGCACCGCCCCACGGACTTCCGTGGACGAAACATCGACGCGGGTCACGCGCAGGAATGAAGCGTCCTCCGCGCCGGGAACTTCGGGTACGGCTTCCCGGGCGGCTGCGCCGTCACGGTCCATGACCGCCAGAGTGGCCAGCCGGAGCACCTGGTCCGGATCCTTCCAGCCGGTATCCATGGTGCGGAACTGATCGACACCCAGGATGAGGTAGAGATCCGAATCGGGCCATCGACCCCGGAGTGCCCGGAGGGTATCGACCGTGTACGACACGCCGCCCCGCTCCAACTCGATGTCGCAGGCCTCAAACCGTCCGTCGGTTTCACACGCCGCCTGCACCATCTCCATCCGGATGGCATCGGGGGTCAGCACGTGATCCTGCTTGTGCGGGGGCACGGCAGCCGGTACCCAGAGAACGCGCTTCAGGCTCAGGGCCTCGGCAACGTCCCGGGCGACCGTGACATGACCCACGTGGGGGGGGTCGAAGGTGCCTCCGAGGAGGCCGATGCGGCTGATGGGCCCTTCCCTGCCGTCAGGACCCGGCACCATCGCTGCTGACCACCCGCGCCGATTCGGAGTCGGGGTAGTTCGTCAGAAGCTGCGTCCGGGCGTCCTCAGCGAGATCGTCGTAACCAAACGCGACGTTGGCCTGATAGATACCCAACAGGGCCTTGGGGGCCCACTCGGTGTCGGGGTACCGGTCCACCACCGACTGGAAGTAGATGATCGCGGAGTCGTAGAGGCGACGACGGAAGTAGAAGTCCGCGTTGAGGAAGTCCTTCTCGGCGAGCTTCAGACGCATCTGGCTGGCCAGGTCGGCCGCAGTGGACGCCGCCTCCGTGCCGGGGTAGTCCACCACCACGTTCCGGCAAAGCGAGATGGCATCCATCGTATAGCTCTGCTCTCTCTGCACCTGCGGGGACAGGGCCACCAGCGAACGACACACCCCCAGCGCGGCCGTGGGCGCGTCCGGATGGGCCGCATAACGGTCCAGGAAGCGCTTGTACTCGGAGCGCGACGTCAGGTAGTCACCTTTGCCGTAGTACGCGTGCCCCAGCAGAAGCCGCGACGCGGCCGTTCGGTCGGAATTCCCAAACGAGACAAGCAGCCGATCGAGCGCCTTCGCAGCATCGCCGAACTCGCCCTCTTCGAACTTGGTGAGCCCCATCTGATAGAGCTGTTCGTCGTCCATCCCCTGGTAGGGACTGGTCGAGCCGCACCCCATCATCAGGATGCTGAAGGCCGTGAAGGCCACGCTGAGTCGTGAAGTTGTGGACATCTATGCAGTTACCCGCTGAATGCGTTCTGGTTTCGGAGGAATGGGGTGATGGGACTCAGCGACATCGACCGCCGCGCAGCGACTCCAGGCCCCGGCCGAATCGGATCTGATCGAACCGATCCTGTGCCCGGTCGACCAGAGATCCCGCACGATCGGCGTAGCGGACCTGGGCGTATGCTTCCATAGCCTCTTCGCATCGGCCCAGATTCGACAGAATCTCGCCCTTCTCGAACCATGCTTCGGCCTGGATGTTGCGCGGCTCACCGACGCCGAGAGTCCGGTCGACCAGCTGCAGAGCCCGCTCGAGGTCGTCTTCGCTCGGCACCACGCGCCCCGACCCGAACTCGCGTGCGAGGGAGAACGAGCAGCTGCCGATGTACCAGTCCACCTCGTCGCGCTGCCAGGGACGGACCATCGCCCGAAACCGCTCGAAGTAGATGAGGGCATGCTCGCAATCGCCGATCTCCTCATGGGCCTGGCCGACCTCGAAGACGATCTCGGCGACCGAGTCGGTGGCTTCGTTCATGGCCTTCTGGTAGAAAGGCAGGGCCCGCCCGAACTCGCCGCTCTCGAAGTAGTGGCGCGCGAGGGGCATGGCCATGTCGCCCACGCCCAGGCCCGGCCGCAGATCGAGGGCCGTCTCCACCGCCGTGGCCATCGCGAACCGGTCGCCGTTGGCACCCGCATCGCGCGCCAGGCGCATGAGGTCGGCAACCGCCTGGTCCGCGAAGGAGTCATCCCGCGCGGCAGCGTCCAGATAGTAGGTGCCCGCGTCGTCCACCCGGCCGAGCATCGCGAAGGTGTGGGCCACCCGTGCGAGCGTGCTCGGATCGTCCGCGCCCTGCCGAACCGCCAGCCGGTACTCCGCGAGCGCTTCGTCGAACTGCCCCTGCGCGAAGGCCTGATCACCGCGCCGGAGCGCCGACTCCTCGGCGGACCGCGGGGAGCAGGCGAACGCTGCTGCGATGGTGATGAGGATGAAGCTGCGTTTCATCAAACGGTGGGTGACGGTGATTCGGCGACCGGGAATATAAGCCCATCGCGGGCGCGGGTCTGCTCCGGTCCTTCCCTACACCGCAGAGTGAGCAAGGATCGGGCCGGGAATCAGCGGGCCGCCTTCAATTCGAAGAGTTGGTCGCGCAGGAGTGCGGCCCGTTCGAAGTCGAGCGCCTCGGCCGCGTCGGCCATCTCCCGCTCCAGGATCTTGATGAGCTCCTCTTGATTCACCTCGTCCGCGTAGCTCGCCGGGCCCTCCGCCACGGCCGCCGGCGCCGCTCTGGCGTCGGCCACCCGGGTGGAGAACTCGATCTCCTCCACACTCTTTCGGATCGTTTCCGGCGTGATGCCGTGCTTCTCGTTGTGCGCGACCTGGATGTCCCGGCGCCGGTTGGTCTCGTCCAGGCAGCGCCGCATGGAGTCCGTGATGCGGTCGGCGTACATGATGGCGCGGCCCTCTACGTTCCGGGCCGCACGGCCGATCGTCTGGATGAGCGAGCGCCCATCGCGCAGGAATCCCTCCTTGTCCGCATCGAGAATCGCGACCAGCGAGACTTCCGGCAGATCGAGACCCTCCCGAAGAAGGTTGATGCCGACCAAGACGTCGATCTTGCCCAGTCGGAGCTGCCGCAGGATCGCCATCCGCTCGATCGTGTCGACCTCCGAGTGCATGTACCGCACGCGCACGCCGACCGATTGCAGATACTCCGACAGGTCTTCGGCCATGCGCTTGGTCAGCGTCGTCACCAGCACGCGCTCCTTGCGCTTCTCGCGCTCGCGGATCTCGGCAAGCAGGTCGTCGACCTGGCCCTTCACCGGCCGCACGTCGACGGTGGGATCCACGAGGCCCGTCGGGCGGATGATCTGCTCCACCACGACGCCGCCGGCCTTCTCGAGCTCCCAGTTACCGGGGGTGGCCGAGTTGTAGATCGCCTTGCCGAGCACGCGCTCCCACTCCTCGAACTTGAGGGGGCGATTGTCGAGCGCGCTCGGAAGCCTGAAGCCGTGCTCGATGAGGGTCGTCTTTCTCGATCGATCTCCCTTGTACATCGCATTGATCTGGGGGATGGACGCGTGCGACTCGTCGACCACCATCAGGAAGTCATCCGGGAAGTAGTCCAGCAGGCAGGCCGGCCGCTCACCCACCCGCCTCCGGCTCGTGTAGAGCGAGTAGTTCTCGATGCCCGGGCAGGTGCCGATCTGCAGCATCATCTCGATGTCGAAGTTGGTACGCTGCTCCAGGCGCTGGGCCTCGAGGAGCTTGCCGTCCTCCCGGAAGCGGGCGAGGTGGTCCTTGAGCTCGACCCGGATGAGCGGGGCGATCTGCTCGATGGTGCTGCGTTCCGTCACGTAGTGGCTGGCGGGGTAGATCGCGGTCCGCTCCAAGTTGGCCAGAAGCTCACCCGTGAGCGGATCGAAGCGGCTGATGCGGTCGACCTCGTCTCCCCACAGTTCGATGCGGATCGCCTGCTCCTCGTAGGCCGGGAAGACCTCGACCGTATCGCCCCGGACCCGGAAGGTGCCGCGCTCGAAGAGGTAGTCGTTCCGCTTGTACTGGATGTCGACCAGTCCCCGGAGGATCTTCTTGCGCGGGATCTCGTCACCGACCCCCACATGGAGCATCAGCTTACGGTAGTCGGCCGGGTTGCCCAGGCCGTAGATGCTCGAGACCGATGCCACGACGATGACGTCGTCCCTCTCCATCAACGAAGAGGTGGCCCGCAGGCGCAGGCGCTCGATGTCTTCGTTGATCGAGGCGTCCTTCTCGATGTAGGTGTCCGTCGAGGGGACGTAGGCCTCGGGCTGGTAGTAGTCGTAGTACGAGATGAAGTACTCGACCGCGTTGTGCGGAAAGAGCGACTTCAGCTCACCGTAGAGCTGCGCCGCCAGCGTCTTGTTGTGGGACATGACCAGCGCGGGCCGGCCGTACTGCGCGATGACGTGCGCAAAGGTGAACGTCTTGCCCGTGCCCGTCGCCCCCATGAGCACCTGCGTCCGGTCACCGCGCTGCAGCCCGGCGACGAGTTCGCCGATGGCCTGGGGCTGGTCGCCGGCGGGGGAGTGGGGGGATACGAGCTGGAAGTCTGCCA
>JBDHIL010000034.1:0-30978 GCA_039587465.1 Gemmatimonadota bacterium
CTCCGTGAGAACATCAGCGACAACGGCTGCGCCGGAGTGGTCGACACTCTGGTTGAGTGGGTCGACAATCCTTCATTGAGAGCGCTTGGACCGGCCGACGGCATCGTGGCGAACATCGAAGCCGGGATTCTCTCGCCCCTGCTTCCAGGTCTGCGGGATGCTCTCCGCCAAGGCGGCTGGTTGATCCTGTCGGGGATCCTGGACGATCAGTGGAGCGAACTGACCGAGGCTGCCGAGGCCGCGGGGATGCGAGCGGGTGTCGTGGATGCCGACGGTGAGTGGAGGAGCGGACTCTTCCACCGACGGGTCTGACGCTCACGCGGCCTTCTCCGTGAGCTGCGCGCGCGCCTCTTCCTCTTCCAGCAGCAGGACGTAGAGGCGGGCCACCTCCGAGGGTGACCGGAGATCAGCCCCCTTGGCGATCCAGCGAACGCTTTCGCGAAGACGAGTGCTGGCTGGAACAGGATCTTCCGTGGTGCTGCCGCGGTCGAGAGCGAGCACCAACACTCCCTCATCGGTGGGGGAGGGCTCATCGGGATCGGGCAGCCATGGTCCGGTCCAGGGGTCCACGATGAGAAATCTCGGGCTGGCCGCGAGTACTCTGCGGAGTCGAGAGCGGCCTGGCGTGCACACCGGCTCGAGCTCACGAAGCCGGCGGTGGAGTTCGGGCAGGGACATGGCCGGTGCGGGATGTTGCCGAAGGATCTCTTCGGCGCTGTCGTGAATGTCGGGCATCGGATCTCCAAGTCGGTTGCGGGAATCCCGGCGGGCGGGCAGTGAAGAGCAAATTTGTGCCGTTCAGGGCGTCGGCTCCATAGCGATTCGGGACAGAATCGAGTGCAACCGTCTGCGGTTGGCCCGCTGCTCATTGCGCGTCCCGTCACGCGTCAGCATGATCGAGGGTGGCGATCTTTCACGGCCATTAGATGAAATCCGGAGAAGCCAAGTGTCCCAACCCGACTGCCTGTTCTGCGGTGTCGCTGGCGGCCAGGTGCCCGCGACCCTCGTCCACGAGGACGACGACCTCGTCGCGTTCCGCGACATCAATCCGCAAGCACCGGTCCATATCCTGATCATCCCGCGTCAGCACATCGCTTCCCTGGAGGCTGCCGGCGACGAGCACGCCGATCTGCTGGGTCGGCTTCTCCTGACCGCACGCGATCTGGCCCGTTCGGAGGGTCTCGCTGATGACGGGTACAGGGCGGTTCTGAACATTGGCGCAGATGGGGGACAGACGGTGCACCACATCCACCTGCACCTGGTGGGTGGGCGTGCGCTGGGTTGGCCTCCGGGCTGAGGCTCGAAGGGTACCGGAGGTCGAAGGCAGGCTCGGCAGACGCGACCTCCGGCCAGGGCAAAGGCTGCTTTCAGCGCTGACCGGCGTTGATCCGGCGGGCTCCGGCGTGGTCTGCCTCGCACGTCGTCGGCCGTCGTTGACCCCCCGTCGGGTTTCGGGGTAGCTTCGGGAACCGCGAAGGCCGTCCCACGAACCGCGAGTGATCCAACCGTGTCGAGCGAGCTCAAGAGCCGCATCCATTCCGACCTGACCGAAGCACGCAAAGCGCGTGAGAAGCAGGTGGTCCTGGTCTTGTCCACAGTCCTTTCGGAGATCCGGAACAAGGAGATCGCCGACGGCGGCGATATCGACGACGACGGTGTCATCCAGGTGCTTTCCAAGGGCATCAAGCAGCGCGCCGACGCGGCCGAACAGATGAGGGACGCGGCGCGGGGCGAGTTGGCCGAGGTCGAAGAACGGCAGGCTGAGATCCTCGGCCGGTACCTGCCTGCGGGTCTGGAGGAGGCGGAGGTCCGGGCGATGATCCGGGCGGCGATCGAGGGCGGAGCGGACCAGATGGGTGCGCTCATGGGTCAGCTGATGCCGCAGATCCGCGGCCGCTTCGATGGCAAGGAGGCCAACCGGCTCGTCAGGGAGGAGTTGGGGGCGTGACCGGCACCCGCCTCGGTCGATCCCGTGGGATCCGTTCGGGGGCGCTGTGAGCAGTCATGCCCTGGGGGTCCTGGAATTCGGCAGGGTCCTGGATCGTGTAGCCTCCCGGGCCGCCAGCGAAGCAGGGCGCGAACGTGTGAGGAGTCTCTCCCCACGCACCGACCCTGAAGCTCTCTCCATGGAACTCGGCCGTGTGGGCGCGGTCATGCGCTTCGTCGAGGCGAGGCCGGATTGGGGCATGCCTCTCGTGCCGGCCGCGGAGAGCGCCTTCCAGCAACTCTCCGCCGACGGTGCGGTACTGGAGCCGATTCAGCTATTCGCGCTGGCTACCCTCCTGACGTCATCCAGAACGCTGGCGGCTGATCTGGCCGGGCGGGAGGAGGAGTTCCATGAGCTCGCTTCGGTCCGCGAGCGCCTCTACGCCGACCGGGATGCCGAGGATGCCCTTCTGAGGTCCGTGGACGCAGAAGGCCTGGTGCTCGACACCGCGTCCAAGGAACTCAAGCGGGTCCGTGGCCGACTGCGGGGTGCGCATGCCCGCGTCGTGCGGAAGATGGAGACGTTCATGCGATCACTTCCGGAACGAATCGTCGTGCCGGACGCATCGGTGAGCATCCGCGAGGGTCGTTACGTCCTTCCCGTCCGCCGGGAGGGTCGGGGAGAGGTCGGTGGCGTCGTCCACGACGAGTCCCAATCGGGCGCTACGCTCTTCGTCGAGCCCCCGATGGCCATGGAACTCATGAGCCAGCTTCGGGACCTGGAGCGCGAAGAGGCGAGGGAGATCCGTCGGATCCTGGGTGCTCTGTCAGATCGGCTGGCCCCGGTCCGCAGCGCGCTCCGCGCATCAGTCGATGCGCTCGAGGATTTCGATTCCCTGCATGCCCGTGCACGGACCGCGATGGCCTGGCGAGCCGCAGTGCCGGTCTTTGGTGAGGCCGGAAGCCAGGAGTTCCGAATCGTTCAGGGGCGCCATCCGCTGCTTCTGGAGACCGTCGAGGAGGGCGTGATTCCCTTCGACCTCGAGATGGAGCCCGGAGAGCGGGCCCTCGTGGTGACGGGTCCCAACACGGGTGGCAAGAGCGTGTTTCTCAAGGCCACCGGGCTGATTTCAGCTTTGGCCCAGAGCGGAGTGGTCCCGCCGGTGGACGAGGGCACCCTGCTCCCTGTATTCGAGTCGTTCTACGCCGATATCGGCGACGAGCAGTCTATCGCGCATAACCTGTCCACCTTCTCTGCCCACCTCGGGAATCTCTCCGAGATCGTGTCGCACGCCGATTGGCGGTCGCTCGTTCTCATCGACGAGATGGGGACGGGCACCGATCCGGCCGAGGGGGCGGCGTTGTCTCGCGCCGTGCTCGAAGAACTCGTGTCACGGGGCGCGCTGACCGTAGTGTCGTCGCATCTCGGTGAATTGAAGCGTCTCGATGGGGAGGGTACGGGGATCGTGAACGCGTCGCTCCAGTTCGACGATCGGCGCATGGTCCCGACGTACCACCTCGTCAAAGGCCGCCCGGGCAGGAGCTACGGGCTGGCCATCGCCCGCCAGTTGGGCTTCCCCCCCGACGTCCTGGACCGCGCAGAGGAATACCGCGAGGGTGATGACGCTCGCATGGAGGAACTCCTGGGCCGGCTCGAACAGCAGGAGCGGGAGGCCGAGGAGAAGACTCACGATCTAGACATGGCCCAGGCCCGGGCTACCCGCCTCCGCGACGAGGTCGAGGGCCGAGAGAGGGTGCTCAGGGAGGCCGAACGCTCGGCCTCGGAGCGCGCGAACACCCAGGCGCGCAGACTTCTCCTCGACTCCCGTGCCGAGGTGGAAGAGGCCATCGCAGAGCTGAAGGCCGCGGTGGAGGCCGGGGAGGACCTGGAAGAAGCCAGCCGGAAAGCAAGGAGACGGGTCGAAGACGCGGCCCGGTCCAAGGGACGTTCGGGGCCGGAGCGCTCACGGACGGGGTCGTCGCGTCTGCCGTCGGTCGGGGATCGGGTGCGGGTCCACGCGACCGGAGCCAAGGGGACGGTCATCGAGGTGCGGGCGGAGCGGGCGATGGTGGAGGCTGGCGCCCTCAAGCTGGAGATACCCGTCGCCGACCTCGAGCCCCTGGACCCGGTGCCGGAGTCTCCCGCGCCCAAGGCGAGGGGAAGCTGGGGGAGCCCCAGCGGTGGGCAGGCGAGGCTCGAGGTGGACATGCGGGGTCTACGCGTCGACGAGTTGGACCTCGAGTTGTCCCGGGCCCTGGATCAGGCGGTGTTCGAAGATCTCCAGGAACTCCGCATCATTCACGGCAAGGGAACGGGCGCACTTCGCCAGCGAGTGGGCGAAGTCCTCAAAGTCGATTCCAGGGTGAAGTCGTTCCGTATGGGCGGTCCGACCGAGGGCGGCGCGGGAGTCACGGTCGCCACGTTCCGGGGACCCATCTCATGATCCCCGACGACCAGGTCGAGGAGGTCCGGGCGAGGGCTGACATCGTCGAGATCATTGGCGAGCACGTTCCGCTCAAGAAGGCGGGGCGGGAGTACAAAGCCAACTGTCCGTTCCACGAGGAGCGCACACCGTCGTTCTACGTGGTGCCGGCCAAGGGCTTCTACAAGTGCTTTGGCTGCAGCAAGTCCGGTGATGTCTTCTCCTTCGTCATGGAGAGGCTCGGTCTCGACTTCATAGGAGCTGTAAAGCTCGTGGCCGCACGATCCGGGGTCGAGATCCGGGAGACCTCGCGCAAGAACGATGAAGACGACCCCAACAGGCCACTCTACGAGCTCAATGCGTTCGCGCAGGACTGGTTCCGGAAGTGCCTCCTGGATCCGGAAATCGGAGGGGTCGCGCAGGACTATCTCAGGGGACGGGGCATCGGCGCGGAGACGGCTGAGCGCTTCGGGCTGGGCTACGCGCCGGACGAGTGGCGGGCCTTCCGCGATGCGGCGGCCACGCATGGTCTCGACGAGGAACTCCTGCTCGAGGCCGGCCTCGTCGGCACGAGCGAGCGTGCAACCGAGCCGTACGACCGATTCCGTGGGCGCATCATCTTCCCGATCGAGAGCCTGTCCGGCCGCGTGATGGCCTTTGGAGGTCGTGTTCTGGACGGCGCCGCCAAGGACGCTCCCAAGTACATGAACTCCCCCGAGTCGCCGATCTACCACAAGGGGCAGACCCTGTACGGGATGTCATGGGCCCGGAATGCCATCCGGCGTGAGGAGTGCGCTCTCGTCGTGGAAGGGTACATGGACGTCGTCTCGTTGGCCGCGCACGGTTTCGAGCACGTGGTGGCCCCGCTCGGCACCGCGATGACCCCCGACCAGGCGAAGCTGCTCGGGAGATACTCCACCAGGGTCCTTCTCCTGTTCGACAGCGACCGAGCGGGGCTGAAGGCCACGTTCAGGGCTGGGGACACCCTGCTGGAGGCCGGACTCCATCCGGCCGTCGTCACCCTTCCGGCGGGAGAGGACCCGGACACCATCATCCGCACCCAGGGTCCGGACGCTCTGACGGCCCTCGTCGACGACGCTGTGGACGTCATGGATCGAAAGCTCCAGATCCTCGAGGAAAAGCAGTTCTTCTCCTCGATCGAGAAGACGCGGAAGGCGGTGGATCGGCTGCTGCCGACGCTGCGGGCTGCTGCAGATCTTGCCCTCAGGGACATCTACGTGTCCAAGGTGGCGGATCGGACCGGGGTCCGAAGAGAAACGCTCGAAGCCGAAATGGCACGCGCTCAGGACGGTGCTGCTCGCCAGGCTCCTTCGACCATGCACACCCGCGGGCCGGCCCCGAGACACCGGGTGCCCAAGCTCGGTGCGGAGAGGACCCTGCTGCTCATCATGACCAAGAATCCGGACTTCGTAGAGCGAGCCGGCGAGCGACTCGGTGCGGAGGCCTTTTTGGATTCGGCCTACCGCACCATCTTTCAGGCGCTCTTGGATGAACCTGAGTTGCGCGCTCCTCCCGCGGCCATGGATCCTGTGGCGGCCCAGAGGTTCCAGGAGCTTCTCTCGGACCCCGAGGAGATCGCCCACGCGATCAGGGTCTTCGATGAAGCCGTGGCCCGAATTCAGGTCGGGGCGCTCGACCGGAGGAGCCAGGAGTTGGACCGGCTCATCGAGGAGGCCGGCCAAGAGGACCAAAAGCGCGTGTTGATCGAAGAGAAGTCCCGGGTTTCCCGGGAGCGGCGCGAACTGTCGCCGGATGACTGGACAACCACTGCCCGTAGGTTGCGGGCTGACCCGAACCAGTAAGAGAGGCCATGTCGGAGCAAATGCGGACCCACCTGAGACAGCTTCAGGAAATGGACACTCGACTCGCTGAGGCTAAGCAGGCCGTTCGCGACTTCGACCCCCTCTTCGAGGAGGTCGAGGAACCAGCGCTGGTCCTCGAGGGCGCGCTCAACACCACGCGCAGCCGCCTCCAGGAGATGAAGCTGGAGGAGCGGCGGCTGGAGTTGTCCGTCGACGAGAAGGGCGAGCGCGCGAAACGACTCGAGGAGAGGCTCGGTTCTGTGCGCAACCTCCGGGAGGAGGCTGCGGTCTCGACTGAACTGGACATGGTGAACCGCGCGCTCAAGAGCGACGAGCAGGAAGCTCTGACGCTGTTGGACCAGATCCGCAAGCTGGAGGAGCGACTCGCCGAGGTGGAGGAAGCCTACTCCGAGGCTCAGGAGGTGGTAGGACCTGCGCGTGACGAACTGATCGCGAAGCGTGATGGGGCGAAGTCTGAGTTGGCGGCCCTGGAGTCGGACCGGGCCGCTTTTGTCCAGGCCATGGATGCCCAGGAGCTCCGCCTGTACGAGGGGATTCGCAAAGGGGGCAGTCGGGCTGCCGTTGCTGAGCTCACGGACGACGGCGCATGCGGGAACTGCTTCGGCATCGTGCCTCTGCAGTCGCAGAACGAGGTTCGTCACGGCACCGCTCTGATCCGGTGTGAGGGGTGCGGCGTGATTCTCGCAGCTCCCGATCCGAACGCTCCCGAGCCCGAGCCTGAGGCGGTTGCCAGCCCTCCCGAGGCAGAAGCTGAAGACATCGCGGGCGATGACGAGGCGGAGACCAGCGACGACGAGACCGGCGACGACGAGGTGGAGCCCGTCGAGGACCAGGGCGGCCCGGACGACGGAGAAGAGACCGCTGGGGAGGTCTCTGCCGGAGGGTGAGCGCACCCTCGTCCGACGTTGGCCGCGAGGCGCTCCGCCCTCCCGAGCCGAAGTGGGTTGAGCCCACGTCTCCGGATCCGGCTCTGGTGGCGACTCTTCAGGCCGAACTCAGATTGCCGGAGGCCCTGTGCGCGCTCCTTGTAGCGCGTGGGACGACGGATCCGGACGATGCCAAGCGATTCCTGCGCCCGGAGTTGGACCAAGTCCACGACCCCTCGGGCTTGAAGGACGGGATAACCGCGGCCCGCCGCATTGCCGAGGCTGTGCGCGCAGGCGAGACGATCCTGGTTCACGGGGATTACGACGTGGATGGCGTCTGCTCCACGGCATTGGTCACCCGCTGGCTTCGTGACCTGGGGGCGGAGGTCGAAGCGTTCGTGCCCCACCGACTTCGGGATGGCTACGACTTCGGAGCTGCGGGCCTCGCCCGGGCCGGCGAAGCAGGAGCCTCGCTGATCATCACCGTGGACTGCGGCTCGGTAGCCAACGAGACGGTCGCGAGCGCCCGAGCCTCGGGCATCGACGTCATCGTGACGGATCACCACACGGTCGCAGGTGAGCTGCCGGACGCGACGGCGGTCGTGAACCCTCAGCGGCCGGACTGCACCTATCCCAACAAAGGCCTCTGCGGCGCCGGCGTAGCATTCAAGGTATGCCAGCTCGTGGGCCGGGAACTCGGTGCCGAGCCGGATGGGCTGATGCATTACCTCGATCTCGTCGCGCTCGCCACGGTCGCCGACCTGGTTCCGCTCGGAGACGAGAACCGGGTGCTGGTCCGATTCGGCCTGCGGCGTTTCGCTCAGACCCGCGTCCCGGGTCTGGCAGCTCTCCTCGAGATTGCTGGTGTGGACGCCGGGTCCGTGACTTCCGGAAAGCTGGGCTTCACGGTGGCCCCGCGCATCAACGCTGCGGGCAGGATGGGCGATTCGGGCGACGCCCTGGCGCTGCTTCTGACCGCAGACCGGTCCGTGGCCAAGGGCCTCGCCGAGCAGCTCGACGCGACCAACCGGACCCGTCAGGACGAGGACCGGCGCACGCTGGAGGAGGCGTTGAGTCTGCTGGAGGCGTCCTTCGATCCGGCGCGGGACTTCGGAGTGGTTCTGGCTGGCGAGGGATGGCATCCGGGAGTCATCGGCATCGTGGCGTCCAGGGTCGTCGAGCGGATCCATCGACCGGCGGTCCTCCTCGCGCTCGGTGACGACGGCGCGAGGGGGAGCGCACGTTCGATCCCGGGTTTTCACCTCTACGACGCGCTAGCCGAGTGTTCGCACCTGTTTCGTCGGTTCGGCGGACACAAGCAGGCTGCCGGCATGGATGTGGATCTCGAACGGGTAGACGAGTTCAGGGAGGCCTTCAACCTCGAGGCCAGGCGTCGACTCGAGGGCGATGATCTGCGCCCTACTCTCCGCACTGATCTCGGGATACACCTGGCACAAGCGGATCTCGATCTCATCCATTGGCTCGAGTACCTCGGCCCGCATGGGATGGGCAATCCCCGACCGGTCTTCCTCGCTCGAGATGTGCGGGTCGAACAGGCCCGTGAGGTGGGGACTGGTCACCTCAAGGCCTCTCTCCGCCAGGGGGCGGGGACGCTCGATGCCATCGGGTTCGGGCTCGCCTCACTCCATCCTCCGGAGACGTTGGCTGGCCGAGCGCATGACGTGGCCTTCCGTTTGGAGCGCAACGAGTGGCGCGGCGTGAGCCGGGTCCAGGCGAATCTGGTCGGGCTTCGATCCCACGGAGCGCCGTGATGCGCATCATAGCCGGAACCTGGAAGGGCCATCGCCTGAAGCCCTTGAAGGGCGGGGGTGTCCGCCCGACGACGGATCGAGTCCGCGAGGCCTGGATGTCCGCGTTGGGCGGGACCCTTCATGGGCTCTCCGTCGTCGATCTCTTCGCCGGCTCGGGAGCGCTGGGTCTCGAAGCTCTGAGCCGGGGCGCCGCGGAGGTGGTGTTCGTCGAGCGCTCCAAGAGTGCGCTGCGCGTGCTCGAAGCCAATATCGAGCACCTCGGCGCCGGGGAAGAAGTGACCGTCGTGACCGACGACGTCTTCCGCTATCTAGGCTCGCTCGGGGCCGGGCGCTTCGACGTGGCCCTGGCTGATCCGCCGTATGCCACTGGCGACGCCGACCGACTCGTTGAGGCATACCTCGAGAAAGCGTTTGCGCACGCGCTCTGGTTGGAGCATCCTTGGCGGGAAGCGCTTCCTCTCCCGGACGGCGTGCGGACCCGCCGCTACGGCGACACAGCCCTCTCCACCCTGATTGCCGACTCATGAGCGGTCACGAACCCCTGGTAGCGATCTACCCCGGGTCCTTCGATCCCATCACCAAGGGGCACGAGGACCTCGTCCGGCGCTCCCTCAACATCGCCGACGAAGTCGTGGTGGCGGTGGCGCATACGTCATCACAGGCCAAGAAGAGCATGTTTTCGGTCGAGGAGCGTGTGGAGTTGATACGGAGCATCTTCTCCTCCGAGTCCCGAGTGCAGGTCGAGGCATTCCGGGGCTTGATGGTCGATTTCGCCCGCTCTCGGGGAGCACGCCTGGTAGTGAGAGGCCTTCGGGCCGTATCCGATTTCGAGTACGAGCTCCAGATGGCGCAGATGAACCGGGAGCTCCTGCCCGAACTCGAGACGGTCTTCCTGGCTCCGGAGGTGGAGTTCTCGTTCGTTTCCTCGTCCCTGATCCGGGAGATTTCGAGCCTTGGCGGGGACGTGGGGCGCTTTGTTTCCCAACCGGTCGCCGAACGCATCCGAGCGCGGACCATCGGGTGACGATTCCCGGCCGGACCGAGGCAGTTGCCTAAACATTTGTGTTTTTCTTATCATTGATCGTTCGTCCGGGTCCCATCGACGGCCTTGGCACCACAATACCGGAGCAACCGAGACATGGGCTTTGAGGTATCGCAGCGCGGGGGCGTGACCCTCGTAGAAGTCGAAGGCCAACTCATCGTCGGCAACCGCCAGGAACTCAAGCAGAAGGTGCTGGAGGAGCTCGAGGGTGGCGACAGAAAGTTCGTGGTCGACTTCGCCAAGACCGGTTACATCGACTCGTCCGGACTCGGAGTGCTCGTCAGCCTGTCTAAGAAGATCCGTGAGCAGGGTGGAGAATTGCGGCTCTCCAGCTTGAACGAGGACCTGCGCACACTCTTCGAGTTGACCAAGCTCGACACCCTGTTCCGCATTACGGACACGAAAGAGCAAGCTCTGGAGGGGTTCTGAGGTTGGACGACTTCCGAGCCGCTCGCGAACGGAACGGGTCCGCCCAGGATCTGGTTCTCGAGTTGCCTTCGGACGTCCGGTCGATCCAGCAGGCCGTGGAGTACGTGGTGCAGAACTGCGGGCACTGCCACGAATCCGGGCACAAGCTGAATCTGAACCTCCGCGTGGGGCTCACCGAAGCTCTCGCCAACGCCATGGTCTACGGCAATGGCCACGACCCCGAGAAGCAGGTCCGGATCGAGGTCACCATGGTGGGCGGGGCCGTCACTGCGCGCGTGACCGATGAAGGACCCGGCTTTGACCCTGCCAGCGTGCCGGATCCCACGGAGCCGGCCAACCTCCGGAAGTCCGGGGGGCGTGGACTCTTCCTGATGCGCCAGCTCCTGGACGAGGTCTCGTACAATGAGCAGGGAAACTCGGTGACTCTGGTGCTTCGGGTCGAGGAGGAAGCGTCGCTCGAGGGCGGCGCGTCGGCCTGACCAGGTCTTGCACGGAAGCAGGTAGCACAGTCAACTCCCTACCTCACCCGGGTGGTGAGGTTTTCCAATGAGCATCATTCCTGAAGCCATTGCGTCTCCAATGACGACGCTCCCGAAGTCCGTTCTGCGGATGTTCTCGCAGTTCGAGGAGGCGTTCGGAGTGTCCCTGAGGCTGCTCGTGCCCCCCACCACGGCCGGGGGCGCGACCGAGGTGCTCTTCGCGTCCGGTGGACCGGCCGCCAGGTCCTACGACGTGCTGCGCCAGGTGGAACTGTCCGAGGGTGGGCACCTCGAATTGCAGGTGGCCGCCAAGGACGGGGAGGTTGCCCACGCTGTCGCGCATGTGCTTGCACCCGCGGTGGAGCGGGCACTCGAGTCCGATCGGGAGGTCCGCTTCTTCACGCTGGAGCTGACGGAACGCTACGAAGAGATCGACCTCCTCTACTCGATCAGTGAGACCTTGGGTGCGCATCTCGAAGACGCGTCTCGCATGATCCTCCGTCAGGTCTGCGACGTGATGGGTGCCAGGCGCGGGTCGCTGTGGGTCTATGACGAGGAAGGAAACCAGCTGCTTGTAGCCGCCAGCGTCGGCTCAGGTGACAAGGACGACGCCGAGTTGGATCCGGATGCCGTCACGTCCATGGTGTTCCAGGAGCAGCGGGCCATCATCGGCTCGCGCACCCCCACCAGGGAAGAGCGGGACCGGGGCCTGGTCGGCGATTCGTTCCTCGCCGTTCCCATCCGGTACACACCGCCCGATGGTGACGCGCGCACGGTCGGCGTCGTGAACCTCGTCGGACGCAGGAATGGAGAGCGGTTCAGTTCGTCCGACCAGAAGCTCTTGTCTGCGATCGCTTCCCAGGTGGGGGCCGCGCTCGAGAACAAGCGATTGGTTCGGGAGGGTCTGTCGAAGGAGCGCATGGCCCGCGAGATGGAGTTGGCTCAGGACCTCCAGCAGAAACTCCTTCCGGATGCAGCGAGATTCCTGGGTGCAGAGGCTGCGGCGAGAGTCCAGCCGGCCGCGCAGGTAGGTGGGGACTTCTATCAGCTGTTCAGGCTGCCCAGGGGGCGCATCGGGGTGATGCTGGGCGACGTGTCCCTGCACGGGTTCCCCTCGGCGCTCATCATGACGCTCACGATGAGCGCCGCCGGCATCTACGCCCGCGAGCACGATTCTCCGGCAGCCGTGCTCCGGGATCTGGACGACGCGCTGCGTGAGGAGCTGGAGACCACCGAGATGTTCCTGACGGTGTTCTACGGCGTGATCGACGTGGAGAACGGGACCCTCAGGTACTCCAACGCCGGACATCCCCATGCGTTCGCCGTCCACGGGGACGGTGGGTTCGACCGGCTCACGGCGACGGACCCTCCCGTGGGATTCGCCGGACCAGACTCGTACGGTGAGCATGAGGTCCAGTGGTCCGCCGAGGACGATCTCCTTCTCCTGTTCACCGACGGACTCTCCGACATTCTCTCTTCGGTCACCCGGGGTGATGGTGAGGAGCGCGTCCTCGACACGGTCGTCGCGAACCGGCGCAGGCCTGCCTCTCTCATCGTGGATGAACTCTTCGCTCTTACGGCAGACGCTGAACCCCCGGTGCTGGGAGATGATCGGACGGCCCTGGTCGTAAGGGTCTGACCGCTTCCTTGAGGCCGTCCAAGCCCCACCGCGCCAAGAAGTCCCTCGGCCAGAACTTCCTCGTGGACCAGAACATCCAGCGGAAGATCGTCGCCACCGTGGGAGCCGGCCCCGGCGACACGGTGGTGGAGGTTGGCCCGGGGCGGGGAGCACTCACCCAGCACCTCGACGGCCGGGTGGGCCGGCTCCTGTTGGTCGAGCTCGACGACGTGTTGGCTGCCCGCCTCGAGGAGCGGTTCGTCGGCCGGAGCGACGTCACGGTTCTGCACGACGATGTTCTTCGCGTCAGACTTGCGGACCACGTCCCCGACCCCGAGACAGTGCGTGTCGTGGGCAACATCCCCTACAACATCACCACACCCATTCTCTTCCATCTCCTCCTGCGCCCCCGACCGCGCGAGATCCTGCTTATGGTGCAGGACGAGGTAGCCCAGCGCCTCGTCGCCCCCGCTGGGACCAAAGCGTACGGTGCGCTGGCAGTCGGAGTCCGGACCGTCGCCGAGGTCGAGCGGATGTTCGGCGTGGGACGGAGAGCCTTCCGTCCCGTCCCGAGGGTCGACTCGGCGGTGGTGCGCGTCCGCCCCTTCCACCCCGAGACTCTGAGCCTGGAGGAGGAGGAGCGACTTCGCGTCCTCGTGCGTGCCGTGTTCCAGCAAAGGCGAAAGCAGCTCGGCAAGATCCTGCGTGAACACCCCGACCTGAGGGTTCCCCGGGACGCCGTCGACGATTTGGCTGCGGCGACCGGCTTCGACCCCACCGACCGGCCTGAGACCCTTGATCCGGCAGCGTTCGTCAGACTGGCCGAGGCCCTCGGAAGGCTATCGTTGCTGTAGGAGGACGTGCGCCGTATCGTTCGTGATAGTTTTCACAAGTGGTGCCATCCAGCCGCTGGGAGTGGAGCCGGTGTCCAGGAGCATCTCAGACTCGACGGTCCGGAGGTTGTCGCACTATCTCCGTGCGCTCGAGGATTTCGAGAAGGCCGGTGATATCTCGGTTTCCAGCGAGCAGCTCGCCCAGCGGGGCGGCACGACTGCGGCCCAGGTCCGAAAAGACCTGTCCCACTTCGGGTCCTTCGGAAAGCGCGGACACGGTTACGAGGTGATCGGGCTCGAGTCCACGCTCCGCGGGATTCTCGGACTGGGAGCCACCTGGCGTGTAGCGCTCGTCGGGGCAGGGCGCATCGGCCGCGCACTGTTCGAGTATCCGGCACTCGCGATGCGAGGATATAGCTGCGGCGCAGTGTTCGACAGCGATCCCGCGAAGATCGGTCAGCGTTGGGGGGGGCTGGTCATCCAGTCCGTGGATCGGCTCGAAGAGGTCTTCGCCGAGGTGGGAATCGAATTGGCGATCCTCGCGGTGCCTGTGAAGGCGGCCCAGGATGTCGCCAGCCGAGCTGTGGGAGCGGGAGTCTGCGGTATCCTGAACTTCGCGCCGACCAGGCTCCGTGTACCGCCGCATGTGCCCGTGACCAACGTCAATCTGGTCATCGAGCTCGAGGCTCTGTCTTTCGCCCTGACGAGGCGGAGCCGGGAGGCTTGAGGCCCGACCGTCAGACATCTCTGATACGTTTGGCCGCGGATCAACTTGCCTCGGGGCCGAAGCACACGCTCGATCTCGCGCGCGATGTGCTCAGTCTGGATGGCCACCGTGGCGCCGCATCAGCGGCGGTCTTTCACCTCCTGGGTGCAGATCCGCGCTTCGTGGTCGATGGAGAGGGTGTTTGGAGCCTCGATCCCGACGTGACGCCGCTGGGGACGGCCTTGTCCGACATCTCGTTCCAGATCGTGGACGTGGAGACGACGGGCGGCGTCCACGGCCGTGGCCACCGTATCACCGACATCGCGCTCGTCGAAGTCGTCCGCGGAGAAATCGCGGATGAATTCCAGACGCTCGTGAACCCGGGACGGCGAATCCCGGCGGGCATCACCGCGCTCACGGGCATTTCGGACCAGATGGTGGCCGGGGCGCCCTCCTTCGAGGATATAGCGGACCAGATCGCCGAGCGACTCCGGGGAAGCGTCTTCGTAGCCCACAACGCACCGTTCGACTGGGGCTTCGTCGCCGGCGAACTTCTCCGAACCGCCGGCGAGGCTCCGTCCATTCCCAGGATCTGCACCGTGCGCATGGTACGGCGTCTCGTTCCGGCCCTCAGGCACCGGAATCTCGACGTCGTCACTCGACACTTCGGAGTGAAGATCCACGAGCGTCATCGGGCGTTCGGAGACGCCCTCGCCACGGCCCGGGTCTTCCTCAGGCTGCTCGACGAGGCGGCGGGACAGGGTATCGAGGATCTTGCGACGCTCGAGTGGTTTCTCACCCGCAGCAGACGGTCGCGCCGGCGAGATCCCAACCAGACGCATCTCGCCTTTTCGGACGGAAACGACGTCCCGACTCCGAACGCCTGAGACCCCTTTCCACGAGGGTCTCCCGGCCCGCCTCGGATCGTGACCGGAGGCTTCTTTTCCCCTATGTTTGGTCGCAATGGAGGCCACTGGGCCAGCGGCCTTCCGCCCCATCCCGACGTTATTTCAGAAGAGTGATGATGAGCGACAAAGCGACGACTCCAGTCATTCTCAAGGGGAGTGCCAGAACGCCCATAGGGCGGTTCCTGGGAGGTCTCAGCAGCCTCGCAGCCACCGACCTGGGCGCCGTGGCCATCCGTGCGGCCGTCGACGGTGCCGGTATTGACGCAGGCGAACTCCAAGAGGTCATCATGGGGAACGTGGTGCCAGCCGGGGGCGGCCAGGCTCCAGCCAGGCAGGCAGCGATCGGCGCCGGGATCCCGGCCATGGTGCCAGCGATGACCATCAACAAGGTCTGCGGGTCCGGCCTCAAGGCCGTCATGCTGGCTGCGCAGGCCATCCGCGCCGGTGACTCCCGACTCGCCGTCGCCGGCGGCATGGAGTCGATGTCCAACGTCCCATTCTACCTCAGGGGTCTGCGCAACGGTGTGAAGTTCGGCGACCAGACGGTGCAGGACGGCCTCATTCTGGACGGCCTCTGGTGTGCCTTCGGCGACTGCCACATGGGTGGTCATGCCGAGTACACAGCCGACAAGGCCGGGGTCACGCGCGACGACGCGGACCGTTTCTCGCTGAATTCGCATCAGAAGGCAGTGGCCGCGATCGAAGCGGGACGCTTCCAGGACGAGATCGTCCCGGTCGAAGTGAAGACCCGAAGAGCGGTCACTACGGTGGACACCGACGAAGGACCCCGGGCCGACTCGTCGCTGGAGGCACTCGGCAAGCTGCGTCCGGCATTCGTCAGCGATGCCCCGGAGGGGATCGTCGATCACGTCGTGACTGCGGGCAACGCCCCCGGTCTCAATGACGGGGCGGCGGCTGTCGTCGTGGCCTCTCAGGAGTACGCCGAGGCGAACGGCCTGGAGATCGACGCAGTCATCACAGGGTATGCGGTCGGCGCGACCGAGCCGCGGGACCTCTTCTTTGCCCCGATCGACGCAGTGCAGAAGCTGATGGCGAAGGAGGGCAAAACCATCAACGACTACGACCTGTTCGAGGTCAACGAGGCATTCGCGGTCCAGGCCATCGCGGACATGCGGGCGCTGGAGATGGATGAGGAGCGGGTCAACGTGAATGGCGGCGCCGTGGCGCTCGGTCATCCGATCGGGGCGTCCGGTGCGCGGGTCCTGGTGACGCTCCTAAACGCGATGAAGGATCGCGGTTCGGCCACTGGACTCGCTACCTTGTGCCTCGGCGGTGGCAATGCCGTGGCCCTGTCGGTCGAGCGGGTCTGATCCGGAATAGAGGCGGGTGGGCCTCCTCCTACCCACGACACTGGAAGAGAGAGAGCGCATGAGTACGGTGACCCGGAGTCTCAAGAGCTGGGCCGTTCACGAGGTGGTGACGGACCATCGAGCCCAGGCGGGCGTCGGCATGCTGGCGTTCGTCCTCGCGATGGTTTTTGGCGCCCAGGTGGCGATTCCGCTCCCTTGGACTCCTGTTCCTGCAACTCTGCAGCCCCTCGTGGTCATCCTGGCCGGGGTCGCTTTGGGGCCGAGGCTCGCGGCAGCGGCCATGGCGATCTACCTGTCCATCGGAGCGATGGGCGCTCCCGTGTTCTCAGCCGGCGGGGCCGGGCTTCCCTGGCTTCTGGGCCCGACCGGTGGCTACCTGGTGGCCATGCCGGCGGCGGCCTACATGACCGGTTTCGTCGCGGGTGAGCGAGGCCGGGCTGTTCGCACCTTGGCCGGATTGGTCACGGGCATCGGGATTCTGTACCTGGGCGGGATCACACAACTCTTCCTGCTGACTGGACAGGGCCTCGGGGAGTTGTTGGCTCTGGCGGTACTTCCCTTCCTGGCGGGCGATGCCACGAAGATCCTTCTGGCTCTCGCCCTTACCGGGACCATTCGAAAAGCGAGCCTCGGGCGAAGATAGCCCGGGGCTTTCGTTTATCAGGAGAGGCTTGCGAATGAGCATCGAGCGGATCGCCGTGGTGGGTTCCGGGATCATGGGGAACGGGATCGCCCATGTGGCGGCACAGGCTGGGAAGTCCGTGACGCTCCTCGACGTGTCGTCGGAGTTGTTGGACAAGGCCCTCGCAACGATCGCCAAGAATCTGGATCGACAGGTGAAGAAGGGCCTCATCGACGAGGCTGGGAAGGCGGCCGTGCTCTCCAACATAGAGACCGGGACCGACCTGGCTGCAGGAGTCGCGGATGTCCACCTGGTGGTGGAGGCCGTGCCGGAGCGGATCGAGCTCAAGGAATCCGTGTTCCAGACTCTGGATCAAGCTGCGCCGGAAGGGGCGATTCTCGCCAGCAATACGTCATCGATCTCCATCACAGCGATCGCGGCGTTCACGAACCGTCCCGAGCAGGTAATCGGGATGCACTTCATGAACCCCGTACCCATGATGAAGCTGGTCGAGGTGATCCGCGGTCTGGCGACATCCGATGAGACCACCGGGGCCACGGTCTCCCTGGCCGAGGAACTCGGCAAGACAGCGGTGGAGGTCAACGACTTCCCGGGCTTCGTGTCGAACCGGGTCCTCCTGCCGATGATCAACGAAGCCGTCACCGCCTTGATGGAGGGTGTCGCCGAGCCCGAAGCCATCGACACCGTGATGAAGCTCGGCATGAATCACCCGATGGGCCCACTCGCCCTCGCGGACCTGATCGGCCTCGACACCTGCTTGAATATTCTGGTGGTTCTGCACCGGGAACTGGGCGACGACCGTTATCGGCCGTGCCCGCTCCTGAGGAAGTACGTGGCGGCTGGTTGGCTCGGCCGCAAGAGCGGCCGCGGGTTCTACGTCTATGCCTGATCCGGGTCCATGACCGCACTCACCGAGCAGCTCGAAATCCAGGCTCTCGCGAAGGAGTTCGCGCGACGAGAGCTGCGTCCCCATACCGCACGGTGGGACGAGGATCGCCGGCTGGACGACGACGTCTTCGCGAAGCTATCGGATCTCGGCTTCATGGGAATGTTGGTGCCCGAGGCCCATGGAGGACTCGACTTCGATGTCGCCACCTACCTCGGCGTGATCGAGGAGCTGGCATGCGGTGATGGAGCGGTCGCCCTCTCAGTGGCGATCCACAGCGGACCGGTCACCGGGCTCATCCTGTCATGCGGGACGGACGCGCAGAAGGACCGCTGGCTGCCGGCCCTCGCTTCGGGAGAGGCCTTGGGGGCCTTCGCCCTTTCCGAGCCTGACGCGGGAAGCGATGCCCGGGCGATCCAGACCCGGGCCGAGTCAGATGGGGATGGTTGGCGGCTCACTGGCGTGAAGCGTTGGGTCACCAACGGCGCCCGGGCCGGAATGGTCGTCGTGTTCGCGCGAACCGGCGACGGGCCGGACGTATCGGCGTTCCTGGTGGAGCCGTCCTCGCAAGGGTACCGGGTGAGCGGTGAAGAGACGATGTTGGGCCTTAGGGCGTCCCAGACCGTGACGGTCGAGCTGGATGGCGTGTATGTTGGCCCGGAAGGTCTGCTGGGCGAGGCGGGGCGGGGACTGCAGGCTGCACTCGAAGCCCTCGATGTGGGAAGGGTCGGCGTTGCGGCTCAGTCCGTGGGGATCGCGCGGGCTTCGATGGAGCACGCGACGAAGTATTCACTGGAGCGCGAGCAGTTCGGACGGCCCATTGCGGAGTTCGGGGCCATCCAGGCCAAGCTGGCCGACATGGCCCGCTTCGTGGCCGGCGCCAGGTCGCTGATGCACGAAGCGGGACGGGCGGTGCAGGATCTCCGGAATGAGGCCGGCGTTTCGAGGACAGGCCCCGAGGGAGTCACGGCGATGGCCGCGATGGCCAAGCTCGCCGCCAGCGAGGCCGCGACGTGGGTCGCCGACGAGGCCGTGCAGGTGTTCGGTGGCTACGGATACATGCGGGACTACCCGGTGGAGAAGCTCCTCCGGGATTCGAAGGGAACTGAGATTTACGAGGGAACCAACGAGATCATGAGGCGCGTGATCGCCCGGGAATTGCTCCGGGCGGCTCAGACGGGGTAAGAGCCGACGGCAAGGCTTGCCTCCCGACGTGGCCCTACAACAGGAAGGTATGGAGCGAATGGGAATCTTCGAGTTGATGTCCGAGCGCAACCACGAGCAGCTCGTCTTCTGGAGTGAGCCGGAGCTGGGGTATCGCGGCATTATCGCCATTCACGACACTACCATGGGTCCGGCTTTGGGGGGCACCCGATTCTGGAACTACAAGACCGACGACGCGGCGATCATCGATGCGCTTCGCCTGGCGCGCGGGATGACGTACAAGGCTGCCGTCGCGGGTCTGAACCTCGGGGGCGGCAAGTCCGTGATCTGGGGTGACAACCGCACGGTGGACCGGGAGATGGTCTTCCGCGCCCACGGGCGTGCCGTGGAGTCCCTCAAGGGGCGCTACATCACGGCTGAGGACGTCGGCACGTCTCCGGACGACATGGAATTCGTCCACATGGAGACCGAACACGTGGTCGGGATGCTCAACCTGTCCGGTGATCCGTCTCCGGTGACCGCCTACGGGGTATATCGCGGCATCAAGGCCTGTGCTGCCGTGAAGTACGGTGATGACTCGCTCGAGGGTAGGCACGTGGCCGTCCAGGGCCTGGGTCACGTCGGTTACTACCTGTGCAAGGACCTTGCGGCCGAGGGTGCCAGGCTCACCGTCACGGATATCGACGAGGGGCGTGTACAGCGCATCGTCGACGAGTTCGGCGCCGCGCCGGTCGACTCGGACGCCATCTACGACGTCGACGCCGACATCTTCGCACCCTGCGCGCTCGGCGCAGTGGTCAACGACGAGACCATCGGTCGCTTCAAGTTCGACATCATCGGCGGGGCCGCCAACAACGTCCTGGCCCATGGCGACAAGCACGGAAGAGCTCTGCACGACAAGAACATCCTCTACGCGCCCGACTACGTGATCAACGCCGGTGGGCTCATCAACGTGTATGGCGAACTCCATCAGTGGACAGCTGACCGGAGCAAGCGGAAGGCAGGAGAGATCTACGCTACGCTGCTGCGCATCTTCGATCGAGCCAATGCGGACGGCATCGCCACGAGCGTTGCGGCGGACCAGTTGGCCGAGGCCCGCGTGACGGACGCCCGCCTCCTTCAACGTTCCTTCGTCTAGGCTTTGCCCATGATGGACCACCTCAAGGCGACCGATCCCGAGGTCTTCAACAGCGTTGTCGCAGAGGCCCTGCGTCAGCAGGACGGCCTGGAGTTGATTGCGTCCGAGAACTTCGTGTCCATGGCGGTACTCGAGGCGCTGGGTACCGTCATGACGAACAAGTACGCAGAGGGACTGCCCGCCAAGCGGTACTACGGAGGGTGCGAGTACGTGGACATCGCCGAGGAGCTGGCGAGAAAGCGCGCGACAGAGCTCTTCGCTGCGGAGCATGCCAACGTGCAGCCGCACTCGGGGGCGCAGGCCAACATGGCCGCGTACTTCGCCTTCCTCGATCCCGGTGAGAAGATCCTTGGCATGAGCCTGAGCCACGGTGGGCATCTGACCCATGGATCTCCCGTGAACTTCAGCGGCCGGCTCTTCGACGTGGTTGCATACGGTGTTCGGGAAGATGACGGACTGATCGACTACGATGCCGTGCGCACACAGGCTCTCACCGAGAAGCCGCGGATGATCATCGCGGGCGCGAGCGCGTATCCGCGCATCATCGACTTCGAGGCGTTCGGATCGATCGCGAAAGAGGTCGGTGCGCTCCTGCTGGTGGACATGGCGCACATTGCCGGTCTAGTGGCGGCTGGAGTCCACCCCTCTCCCGTGCCGCATGCCGACGTGACGACCACGACGACCCACAAGACCCTGAGGGGACCCCGTGGCGGGCTCATCCTGTGCAAGGAGGAGCACGCCAAGGTCATCGACAAATCCGTGTTCCCGTTCATGCAGGGCGGCCCCCTCATGCACGTGATCGCGTCGAAGGCCGTGGCGTTGAAGGAGGCATTGGATCCGAGCTTCAAGGGGTACGCCGCGCAGGTGGTGGCCAACGCGCAGGCGCTGGCTGGAGGCCTCACTGAGCGGGGGTTCAGCCTTGTGAGCGGCGGGACGGATAACCACCTGATGCTCGTCGACCTCCGGCCCAGTCACGAGGACCTCACGGGCAAGGATGCCGAGGCAGCCCTGGAAGCTGCGGGCATCACCGTGAACAAGAACACCGTGCCGGGTGAGACACGGTCGCCCTTCGTCACCTCGGGTCTCAGAATCGGGACCCCGGCCCTGACCAGCAGGGGCATGGGTGAGGAGGAGATGGAGCGCATCGCCGACTGGATCGATCGGATTCTGGCGGCTCCCCATGACCAGGCGCTGATCGACCAGGTACGTGGTGAGGTGCGCGCGTTGTGTGACGGTTTCCCCTTGTACCGTGAGTTTACAGAGGCCTGACGGGCCGGGTTCGCCTCTGGCGAACCGCTCTCCAGTTGGACAGATTTGCGCTTATGACCGAAGTCCAGTTTGCCGACGAGATCCTGGATCAACTCCAGGAGCGGAATCCCCGCTTCCACACGAGGGCGTATTTCTTCGTGCTGGCCTCGCTGCATTCGGTGATTCGGTCTCTGGACGAACCGCGCCACATATCCGGCGGCGAGCTCGCACAGGGCGTCAGGCGCCTGGCGCTCGACCGCTACGGCCCGATGGCCAGGACCGTTCTAGAGCATTGGGGTATCCACGAGACGGAGGACGTCGGGGGTGTGGTGTTCGCACTCGTCGACCAGGGCGTTCTCGTGAAACAGGACGAGGACAGTCTAGAGGATTTCCGGGACGTCTTCGACTTCGAAGAGGCGTTCGAGCTGAACTATCCTTGGGAAGCTCGGCCCTGACGAAGTCGATCCGGCCTGGAGCCGGATCCGGAACCTGAACATGCCCGGTGAGGCCGGGTACCCTCGCGACACACAAGGTCGCTACGCCCATGGGAGGGGTTGAACATGGTGGACGAACGCGGGTTTCCGCGATGCCTGAAGTGCGACGGCGGGATTTTGTTGCCGCTGTCGGACTACGGGAGGGATGGGGCACCGATCAGGTACAAGGCGTGGGTCTGCTCCAACCCGGAGTGCGGCTTCAACATTCGGATCGACAACGGGGAGATTTCCCTCGGTCGAACCATCGGTCCGAGCTACAAATAGCCTGTAGGGCGGCACCATCCTCGGCGGTTGGTAGCCGACCCTCTCGCAGCATCAGGGAGGAGACGTCCAGGCAGGCCCCATGGGCCGGCCCGCGGGCTTCCTCCACAGCGGCGCGCAACACGGATCTCTATCGCCTGGCAGGCTCATGAGTTCAGGCAGCCTACCGCTCCGCCCTTACGGCCGACTTGACGTGCCGGCGCCCACCGGCGCTGAGTCCGCCGCCTTCGACCGGCACGCCATCGACGATCTGAGTGTGCCCCAGCCCGTCTTGATGGAAAACGCCGGTCGGTCCGCGGCCCAGGTGACCGACGCCCTGTTCCCGCGAGGACGAGTCGTGGGCTTCATCGGGGCCGGTAACAACGGCGGGGACGCACTGGTCTTGCTGAGGACGCTGGCGGCGTGGGGGCGGGACGTGACTGCCGTACTGGTTGCCGACCGACCGCAGCCCGAGCTTCTGACGCACGATTGGGACATCCCGACGGTCTCCGACGCGGAGCTCGGCAGCGATGACGCGGCGTGGCAGGCGGTGTTGGCGTCCGCCTCTCTGCTGGTGGATGGCGTTCTGGGTACGGGCGTTCGAGGGGCCCCCCGTGCTCGGCAGGCCGAGGCCATCCGGCGTCTCAACGACGCCCAGGCCCCCGTACTGGCTATCGATATCCCGTCGGGAGTAGACGCGGATACCGGACAGGTGCCGGGAGAAGCGGTCCAGGCGGCCGTCACGGTATCGTTCGGATCGCCCAAGCTCGGTGCTCTCGTCCATCCGGGTCGGGCCCGCACGGGGCGCATCGTGGCCGTCGAAATCGGCTTTCCGCCCATGGAGGCCACGCTGGCGACCGGGCAGGTGGTCACACCCGCCTGGGCGCAGGCCCGCCTGCCGACCCGTGGTTCGGATACCCACAAGAACGCGGTGGGCCGCGTATTGGTCGTGGCTGGCAGCGAGGGTATGGCCGGAGCCGCGATCCTCGCAGCTCGGGGAGCGCTCAGGGCCGGCGCCGGGCTGGTGCAGGTATGTTCGCCGCCATCCAACAGGGAGGTCCTGCAGACGGCCCTCCCGGAGGCCATCTACGTCGATGCCTCGGATGGCGCTGCCGTATCCCGCGCGGTCGGTGAAGCCGCGGCCGTGGTGGTGGGGCCGGGTCTCGGTACCGACGCGGAAGCGGCCGATCTCCTCCGCGGCGTGCTGGCCGCCGGACCCACCGCTGCGGTCCTCGATGCGGACGGGCTCAACCTCGTGGCCTCCGGTGCGGTCGCCTTCTTCGAGGATGCGGCGTCGAGAGTGTCGGTTCTCATGACACCTCACCTGGGCGAGATGGCACGACTGACCGGGCGGGAAGGTGACGACCTGTCCCGGGACCGCGTGGCCGCTGCCCGGGCGGGCGCTGACGCCTTCGGATGCACGGTCCTGTTCAAGGGTGCTCCGTCAATCGTGGCGCGGGAGGGGATGCCCGTGCTGGTCGATACCCAAGGCTCCTCGGATCTGGCAGCCGCCGGGATGGGTGACGTACTGGCCGGGGTCGCGGGAGTGCTCATGGCTCAGGGCCTGCAGCCAGAGGAGGCCGGAGCTGTCGCCCTGTACCTCACGGGTCGGGCGGCCCAACTGACCGGGCTCGGCCCGTCGCTCACGCCCCTCGACGTCGTCGACAGGCTCCCCGATGCCCTGGCGGAAAGAGGACCCGGTGAAGGGGGGCTCGGTCTTCCCTTCGTCGTCCTGGACCAGGACGCGGCCCGTTAGGTGAGCGATCGAGCCGGCTCTCGCGTCGCCACCCTCGGCCCAGGCCGTGAGTTCGACCTGATCCGAGGCTTCCTCGCGGACCAGGGCGCCCTTCCGACCTGGGTTCGGGTCGGACCCGGAGACGACGGGGCGGTGCTCGAGCAGGGTATCGTCGTGAGCACGGACCTCTCCGTGGAGGGAGTGCATTTCCGGCGGAGCTGGATTACCGACGAGGAGATCGGGTACCGAGCTGTGGCTGCGGCCCTCTCGGATCTGGCCGCGATGGCCGCCGAACCTCTGGGCCTGCTGGTGTCGGTTGCGGCTCCCACGGAGGGCGGCGTTGAACTTCCGGCCATCCAGTCGGGCATTCGGGCCGCGACGGCAGCGGTTGGAGCCGTGGTTCTCGGAGGTGATCTCTCACGCTCGCCGGGCCCCGTTCTCGTGGATGTGACGGTCATCGGCCGGAGCGACCGGCCGGTGCTGAGGAGTGGCGCTCGGCCTGGCGACGAGGTGTGGGTCACCGGTCGGCTCGGGGCGGCCGCTGCGGCCGTCCGTGCGTGGGAGTCCGGACACGAGCCGGACCCCGGACCGAGGCAGGCCTTTGCCCGTCCGATGCCCCGGATCGCCGAGTCGAGGTGGCTGGCGGAAGGTGAGATTGCCCACGCGCTCATCGATCTTTCGGACGGACTGGCTGGGGACGTCGGCCACCTCTCGGCGGCTTCGGCCGTTCGGATCGTGCTGGAGGCTGAGCTGATTCCCGTCTACGAGACCGCGACCGGGAAGCCGACGGGCGGTCTCGATCTGGCTCTCCACGGCGGAGAAGACTACGAGTTGTGCTTCACCGCTGCGCCGGGTCTGGCCGAAGCCAATGCCGATGCGTTCCTGGAGAGCTTCGGTGTTCGACTGACCCGGGTGGGCAGGGTCGAAGAGGGCTCCGGCGTTTGGCTGCGTCGGGATGGGGAAGTAGGCCCCCTGGGGAGGGGCGGCTACGACCACATGGATGGCACGAGATGATCCGCTTCTTGAGGGTGTTGTTCGTCATTGTGCCGACCACGATCTATTACGGGGCTCGGATTCTCGGGGCCGCATGGCGTGGCGCCCCGACTGGATCTCCCGTCTTCGAGGACGCCCCTCGCAGTTGGGCCAGATCGGTCCTCTGGGCGTCGGGTGTGGATGTCGTCATGGAAGGAGTCGAGGTCATCGACCCCTCGCGCCCTCAGATCCTCGTGGCCAACCACACCTCGTGGTTCGACGTGGCGGCGTTGGCCGCACACCTGCCGGGTACGTACCGGTTCGTGGCCAAGAAGGAGCTGGAGACCGTCCCGATCTTCGGCCCCGCTTGGCAGGCGTGCGGACACATCTCCATCGACCGGGGGGACCGCGCCAAGGCTATCGAATCGCTGGCCGTGGCTCGGCGGAAACTGGAACAAGATCGTCCGACCGTTATCATGTTTCCGGAAGGGACTCGCTCGAATTCGGGCGAGCTCAAGGCCTTCAAGAAGGGGGCCTTCCTGCTCGCGCTCCAGACCGGGGTAGAAATCGTCCCGGCGGCCATCATCGGCAGCCACGAGATCATGCCGAAAGGGAAGTGGTCGATCCGAAAGGGGACGGTTACCGTCCGCTTCGGACAGCCCATCGAAGTCAGTGGAATGAGTGTTGATGATCGTGACGCGCTCATAGGCAGGGCCCGCGCTTCAGTGCTGGCCCTTCAGGGCGCCACCGAATAGAACCGTACCATCATCGGAGGAGGCATCGTGTCGGCCATCGTAGATGTTCGTGCCAGAGAGATCCTGGACTCCCGAGGCAATCCCACCGTGGAGGCCGACGTCATTCTGGAGACAGGAGTGCGGGGAAGGGCCGCAGTCCCGTCCGGGGCTTCGACCGGAGCTCACGAGGCCGTTGAGCTGCGCGATGGAGATCGGGATCGCTATCTCGGGAAGGGAGTGCGTGCGGCGGTAGGGCACGTGCAGACCGAGATCGCACAGGCGCTGCGGGGCTTCGAAGCACGTGAACAGCTCGACATCGACCGCACCATGCTGGAACTCGATGGTACCCCCAACAAGCGGAACCTGGGTGCCAACTCTATCCTGGCGGTTTCGATGGCGGTGGCCAGGGCCGCGGCCGAAGAGCAGAAGATGCCCCTTTGGAAGTACCTCGCGGACGAGGCGTCGGCCGACCTGCTGCCTGTGCCGATGATGAATATCCTCAACGGCGGGTCGCACGCCCCGAACAACGTCGATATCCAGGAGTTCATGGTCATGCCCATCGGAGCGGAGTCTTTCTCCGAGGGGCTGCGGATGGGCGTCGAGGTATTCCACCACCTGAAGAAGGTCCTCTCCAGCCAGGGCAAGAACACGGCCGTTGGCGACGAGGGCGGCTTTGCGCCCGACCTGGCCTCGAACGAGGAGGCTGTGGAAGTCGTCCTAGAGGCGATCGAGAAGGCCGGCTACAAGGTTGGCGAGGATATCGTGCTGGCGCTCGATGCAGCCGCCAGTGAGTTCCATGAGGACGGCGAATACGTCTTCCGCTGGTCCGGTGGCGAACGCAGAGATGCGGCCGGGATGGTGGCGTTCTGGACCGAGTGGCTCGAGAAGTACCCCATATCGTCGTTGGAGGACCCGCTCGACGAGAACGACTGGCATGGCTGGAAGGCGTTGACCGCGGCCGTGGGAGATCGTGTCCAGATCGTGGGCGACGATCTCTTCGTGACGAACACCGAGCGGCTCGACCAGGGCATCCGGGACGAGTCCGCCAACGCGATCCTGATCAAGGTGAACCAGATCGGCACGCTCACGGAGACTCTGGCCGCCATGCGACTGGCCACGCAGGCGGGCTGGCGCAACGTCGTCTCGCATCGGTCGGGGGAGACCGAAGACACGTTCATCGCGGATCTGGCCGTCGCGACCGGCGCCGGGCAGATCAAGACGGGGAGCGCATCGCGCACGGATCGCATCGCGAAGTACAACCAGCTCCTTCGCATTCAGGAGCAGCTCGGGGAGCGCGCCCGCTACCCGGGGAGGGATCTCTGGAGCCGTTGAACAATCGGTCGGACGGGAGGGTGGGGGTGTGCGGTCGGCATCCCCTGAGTAAGTCCGCTCAACGCTTCGGGCGCAGCAATGGTGGAATCGGGCAGGAGTCTGACCTTGCCTAGGATCAAGCGCCTGGTGCTTCCCGCGGTCCTCTTGGTGGCCGTGTACTACGCCGTATTCGGTGGGGAGTACTCCGTCTTCGAGCTGCGGGGAACGAGGCAGGCCGTAGAGACGGAGCAGGCACGCCTTGCCGATATCCGCCGCCAGATCGACTCGCTGGAAGCATGGCGCGACTCGCTGATGACCGACTCATTGACCCTGGAGCGGATCGCGCGCGAACGCTTCGGGATGATCCGCGACGGGGAGACCATCTACCGATTCGCGGACCCTCCCGACACCACCCCGGCCGGGGGCCGCTGAGGCTACCCGGTCGTTGCCGTGTCGACGTCCGAGTCATCGGATTCGACGACGCGGATCAGCTCCATGGCGAGATGTTCCAAATGGTCTCGAGTGCCCCGGTCCCACCGCGGAAAGAGGGCACGCGTCAGGATCATCGGGACGCCCAGCAGTGCCACCAGGGCAGCGAGGGGCCCTGCGGAGGCGCTCACCGAGGCGAACAGGCCCAGAGCCCCTGAGGCGGCGGCCGTGGCGACGAAGAGGGACCCGTAGATCATTCCCAGGGCGCCTGCCTTGCCGGACTGTGCCGTGAGCTGGGTCGTGCCACCCGTCTCCTTCAGTACCATCCTCGTGTGACCCAGGCCCGCCTTGCTCTCCCAGATCCAGGAGCCCGGGTCGCTCCTCACCACCTCTCCGGCCCTGCCCGTCACGGTCTCGGCCACCTGGGCGAGACCGGATCGATCGGAGGGCAGCGGCCGATTGCCGGTGCCGCGAACCGTGCGAGTCGCCTGCCCTCCGAACAGCAAGTCCTGAGTTCGGCTCTCGGCGAGCGGTCGTACCTGGGCGGCTCGCCTGACGGCGGCCCCGTCCATGCCGACTTCCTCCGCGGCCGCCACGAGGTCGGCCAAAGTGGCGTCATGTGCGGTGGGCAGCTGTGAGCGCACCTCATGCCGGGACGCCCGCGCGAGGATCTCCGCCGCATCCTCGTCCGTGTACCGGGCTTCATCGCGAGACAGCGCGCCCGCCTGTTCGCCGGGAACAGGCAGGCCGCTGCGGTGCTCGGACGTCATGCTGTGGATCAGTCCTCGTGCAGTGGTGCGTCTCCGTCACCCGCCGGCACCTTCGCCTTCTCAGCCGAGGCCCCCGGAATCCCGATCATGGTGCGGGCCGCCGCTTCCAGGGATGCACGGTCGCCTCCCTCCGGAAGCGCCTCTACCATGCTTTCGGCAGCGTACTTGAGGGCGCGGGCTCGAGCCTCCTCGCTGGCCGGCTCGCCCGGCTCGACGAACGGCCGGAACAGCTCGATCGGAATCGGGAAGAGCGTGGTCGAGTTGTTCTCCGCGGCCACCTCGACGACGGTCTGCAGGAATCGGAGCTGCAGCGCGATCGGGAACTGCTGGATGATCTCAGCAGCCGCCGCGAGCTTCGTCGACGCCTGGTACTCCCCTTCGGCCGCGATGACCTTGGCGCGACGCTCGCGCTCCGCCTCGGCCTGCTTGGCCATGGCGCGCTTCATCTCCTGAGGTAGATCGATGTCCTTGATCTCGACGGCCGTGACCTCGATGCCCCAACGGTCGGTGCCTTCGTCGATGATGTCCCGGACCACTTCGTTGATGCGCTCGCGCTCTGCCAGCAGTTCGTCGAGCTCGGACTGACCGATCACCGAACGCAGGGTCGTCTGGGCGAGCTGGCTCGTGGCGAAGTAGTAGTCTTCGATCTCCACCACCGCGCGGGTGGGGTCTGCCACGCGGAAGTACACGACGGCGTTGACCCTCACGCTCACGTTGTCCTTGGTGATGGTGTCCTGCGGCGCGATGTCCAGGGCGACGATGCGCAGATCCATCTTCCGCATCCGCTCGAGGCCGAACGGTACGAGGAAGATCAGGCCCGGTCCTTTGGCCCGAGTGAGCTTACCGAGCCGGAATACGACACCTCTCTCGTATTCGAAGAGGACGCGCAGGCTCGTGAGGAGCGCGGTTCCTCCGAAGATGATGGCCGGAACCAGCAAGACGCTTAGATCCATTGGATCCTCCGAGAACAGTAAGGGAGAGCCACCTTAAGATACGAGGTAAACGCCCCTCGTGTTCAGGTCCGAGCTTTGTATCGTCGCAGCGAGTGCCGCGCGGGGCTGCCGAGCGGTTGACACGACATCGGGTGCCCATGAGCTTTCTCACCGAGCCGGAGTAGCTCAGCTGGTCAGAGCAGCGGAATCATAATCCGCGTGTCGGGGGTTCAAGTCCCTCCTCCGGCATCGAGTGCAGGAGTAGGACGAACGGCCTCTCGGAGATGATCCGGGAGGCCGTTTTCTACTCATCCACCCGATGGGTGCCTGGTGGCCGGTGGACGGACCTGTCCCGCGCAGCTCGCGTCCCGGACCGGTGAGGCGGTCGATGTCTCATCCCCCCAGGCTGGTGGATGCCGCCCCCCCCCGACTGGACGGCACCGGCCATCAGCACGGCGGCGGCGGGCGCTGTCCACCGCCAGGGAGGTTTCGGCATCCTGTCGTGACGGCATTGGGGGTGTTTGAGCGGTATCCAATAGACCCAAGTCCCCGCGACTGGGACCGTTGGCTCAGTTCCACGTTTTTGCGCGGATGCCACACGCCGTGTGGTGCCCGCCACACAGGCCCGTCGGGGTCTGGGTCGCCCGTGGCTCGGATGTGCGGCCCTACAAGTTGTTGCAATGCAGTCACTTGTGGGATCGTGAGCCGGAAACGTATGTTTTTGAGTTTTGAGCACGACTCTTGCAAGATCAGGGTCCATCGCAAGGTGTCTTGCACGTTAGTCCCTGTCTCTCAAGGAGTCTCTAGAGATGAACCGCTTCACAAAGGTTGTTGCTGTCGCCGCGCTGCTCGGAGTGATGATCGCGCCGGCGCAGGCCAATGCGCAGACATTGGCTGGGTACGGAAGTTCCTTCTCCGTTGTGTTCGACTCCGACGGCGCGGGCGGCGCAACCACCACTTCCTCGTTCCTGCTCGCGGGTACGAGCTCCGCTTGGTACGACATCACCTACACTGACTGCTGCCTTTACGGCGACCAGTACGAGATCTATGCCGACGGATCCTTGGTGGGGACGACGGTGGTATCGCCGCCGATGACCTCGGTCTTCTCGTGGGCCGCCTATGGTGGTCAGACCATTACGCTCGCCATGCCCGTATTCGGCGGTGGCTTGCCGGCCGGATCGAGCATCGCCTTCAGTAAGTCCGTACCTGAGCCGGCAGCAATGCTCTTGGTCGTGACCGGTCTTCTCGGCATGGCCGTGCGTCGTCGGCGTGACGAGGGGCTGGAGAGCTAGACCTCTCGTTCAGCAGAGAGTCGACCGTTCGCAGCTGTGGGGTAACCTCTAGCTGGCGACGGCCGTCGATACTACACTGACGGGGACTCGCAGTGGTACTGGGTGTCGAGCCCGCTCGTTTGAGTGGGTTCGGCACCCAGTCCGCGTTTCCACGTCAACTCCCTTCTTCAAGCCCTGACGCCATGCGGAACCTCTCTCGCCTGTCTCTGCCCGGGTACATGGTTTGCCTGTGGCTCGTGGTGTTCACCACGGTGGATGCGGCCGTCCTGGCCCTTCCGTTTCAGCCGACTATGGCGGAGTGGCGCTACCGGCTCGCGGCCCACCTCGCTCTCTACGTTTTCTCTCCGATGATGGGTGTCTTCCTCGCCCTGGCCCTGGCGGTGGTCTTCGAGCAGCCCCGCGTGCTGAGGGCTGTCGGAGTGCTGTCGGGATTGGCTTGCGTAGGGTTGCTCCTTTTCTTGCTCAGCCACATGGCGGACTCCTTCCCCCTGCGCGGCATCGAGAGAGTCGGGCTGGTCCCGCCCTTCTCGAGCAAATGGGGGGTGGTGGTCTTCAAGCTCGGGGTCGCGGTGGTATTCTTTGGAGCCATCACGCTCGTGGCCCGCGGTCTCGCCAGCGGCCGAGCGTCCAACGACAGGGCGGCGCCCGGCCTGGTTGCAGAGGGGCTGTGAGGCCGTGACTTCTGATCGCTACCAGCGCCTCGCGTTCATAGGCTACGGTCTCGCAGCGTTGATGTTGTTGCTTCCCGTCGTCGATGTGTGGGTCGTCTCCCTCCCGATAGAGGTGAGCGATGCACGGTCGCGCTTCGGCTTC
>JBDHIL010000012.1:0-162084 GCA_039587465.1 Gemmatimonadota bacterium
GGGCCCTCGTTCGACTTGCATGTGTTAAGCACGCCGCCAGCGTTCGTCCTGAGCCAGGATCAAACTCTCCGTTGAGAAAAAGCTTGAACAGCTCTAGTGAACGCGAACGTTACATCTTGTTCGAGCGTTCGGAATCTACGTTTAAAACCCACTCGACCCTAAGGTCGAAACCGACAAGACGTAGCGCCTGTCGGCATTGTGGGCCCGCTCAAATCTCGAAACCTCGATTTTCAATCAGCGATTCGGTGCTCTGCGAGACTGGGGTTTCACATCGCCCAACCGGGCCTGATCCGTCCAATCTTTTCGAGCAAAACGCAGCGGCGGTGGTCCAGCGCCCGCTCGCTGCGAAGGCCTTAAAAGTAACCTAGGCCTACAGGGTGTCAACACCCTCTTCAACCTTTTCTTCTGCGACCTCTCGGCCGCTGCCCCGCCCTCACCAGATCGGCCTCTTTTCGGCCGCTATTCGGTGACGCCTGGCCAGGGTGGACGACCGGATTTGAACCGGCGGCCTCCGGAACCACAATCCGGCGCTCTAACCGACTGAGCTACGCCCACCATCGATCCCAATGGGAGCGATCGATCACCCCGCCTGGGAACTCGCAACAGGTACACCCCGTGGCAAGGAAAAAAAGCTACCTAAAGACGAAAGGAGCGTAAACCCGTTCCGGGGGGGGGCGATCGGACGCCCCCGAGCAGCCCCGGGGCGTCGCCGAGATATGCCACTCTCGGAGGTGTAGCTGCCGCCAGGTCTGGCTTCGGCCATGTCGACACCCCAGGCCACGCCGGCCGACGGGCGCCAAGGGCATCCCGGCTCCTTCCTGGAAGACCAACGTCAGGAGAAATCGCACTCCCGTTCGACCGCATCGTTCTGGTATACGAACCGTCGGCAGATGGTCCACGTGAAGTCCCGCGCCGCCTGGGAACTGTCCGGGAGGGTCACCATGCCCGTTCCGGAGCCGGTTGCGACCATGTGCAGAGGAGTCGCCCAGAAGGCCTCTCCGGTGTAGGTCCACGACTGACGACCCTCCCAGCTCATAGGCCAGCTTTCCTTGTTCGTCTCTGCGCCGAACGTGCCGTTGGAAAAGTCGAGTACCCCTGAGGGGGCATCGATCTTGGTGCTCCCCAACCAGCAGTCCATCGTGATGTCACCGGATGCGGTGAAGCTGTCATCACCGCCGTGCGCGATGACGATGTCGCCATGTTCGACGCAGACCAGGCCGCTGGCGTCCACGGGCATGAGGGAGCGGTATTGGAACGTCCCATCCATCTCGGGCCAGACGACGACCACGATGGGCTCGCCTTCGCCGCACCCCGCCAGCGGGAGTACGAGGCCTGCGAACGCGAAGGACATGTGCTTCGCGAGGCGTCTGATTCGTGGCCACTGATGAGAACTGAACCCCATACATCCCCTCCTCTGTAGCTGCCGCCCGTGGGCCTCGACGGCATGTCTTGCCCGATTCGATCACAATGAGTGCGCCCGCTGGGACTCGAACCCAGGACCCCCGGCTTAGAAGGCCGGTGCTCTATCCGGCTGAGCTACAGGCGCGTGGTCTACTTCCTTCAACGTTCACGCCATTTCTGGCATGTCCTACCTCAACGCGCCCAAACGGGTGTGTATGTTGGTGTGCACGTTGAGCTCTCATTTCGCCTCCCGAAGCTGCCCGGCCCCGAGCACGACGCGTAACATAGTTTCGGCGTCTGCCTGCTGGTAGGCGGTCTTGAGGGTCTGCTCGGTCTTCCAGCCACCGACCGCTGCGACGTCTGACGTGCCCCCAGGTGCGGTAACACTTCCTATGTTAGACCAGCAGCCGTCGGCGGTCCCTTGCTCGACGAGGACAACGGCCTCGGGCAGTATATAGAAGATCTCTCCGTTCAAGAACTCATCCCTCAGCTTACCGTTGAAGCGCTTGTTGTAGCCGTTCTTCCATGGACTGCCCGGCTCGATGTAGAGTGTCCGAACTCCGAGCCTGGCCAGCCACAGCCGGCCTCGTTTCGGCTGCCTTCTGGGCACCTTCAGGCCCTGCTGCCTCCAGAGCCGCTCCACACGCTTGTGGTTCACCTGCCAGCCTTTGCGCAGCAGCAGGTTGGTGATCTGACCATAACCGTAGCGACCGAACCGGCCTGCCAACCGCACCACATCGGTGCGGAGCGCCGCTTCATCGGCCCGAGGCTTCTTCACACGGCGCAGCGTCGAGCGGGGCTGGTCCAGCACACGACACGCGTGACGTTCTCGCGCTCGAGCTCCTTCAGGTGCCGGGCCTGATCCACCTTCAGTCCCCCGAACTCCTTACGCCATGGATAGTATGTCTTCTCGCTGATCCCGAGATCTCGGCTCACCTCGCCCACCGTCTTGCCGTTGCCAGGCTCACCCCAGCCTCCCGCAGTGCCGTCATGATCTGCTCCGGCTTGTGCCTTCTCCTGCCCATCTCTGACCTCCCTGCTGAATCTCTGACCAGCGCCAGATCCTGACATTCGCACGGGTCTCGTTTCAGGGGGTCACGCCAGTGGGCTGAATCCGCTCAGCGACTCACGCATCCAGCACGTCGGCCGGCAGGAGTGACTGCTTGCCGAGCACGTTCACGAACCCCCAGATGGCGATGGCGAGCACGAGCGCGACCACCCATCCGCCTCGCACCGATACGGCGACTACGTACGAAAGGAGCCCAAACCGTCTGAGCACCTCGATCATGATTCCGACCTGGAGTGCTGTCGCCACTATAACGACGAATAGCAGGTTGGTAGCCTGGTCTCCAAAACCCGGCATCGTCCTGGGCACGCCGCCCAAAGAGGGCAAGGCCATGAAGATCCCCACGGCCAGCCATGCGGCCGCGTCGCGCCGGACCACCGACCGAACGAGCACGAGAAGTCCGAGGAGGACAAGCCCTCCGACGGTACTCACGGAGACGGCAGACAAGGGCCCGTGCAAGAACTGCCAGGCATCGTCATACAGGGCCGGCCCGCTCCCCGTCAGCGACGCCCTCAATATTGCGGCGCCGGCGCGCGTCATCGCGAGGAGGGCGCCTACCAGCACGCCAAGGAGTAGGGATTGACCCACGAGTCCATCGCGGGTCCGTCCCTTGAGCAGGCGCATCCAGCTGACCAGAAGAGAGGGCCACCGGCGGCGAACGTAAGGCTCGATTCCGACGTATCCCAGCCACACGGCGGCTGCCAGGAGCAGCGGTAACTGAAGAGAGTATATGATGCCCGAAGCAAGCAGGTCGGGAGCCTCGAAGTTCCAGTGCCGGGTCACTGTGACCGCCATCAGGAACGTGAGTCCCACGAACAGCGCCAACCTTGTCGCTCCTCCGCGATCACCACGTCCGGCGCGGACGTTCTTGCGAGCCAGCAAGACGAAGAAGCCGAGAACCAGCATCCCGACGAAGGTCGTGAGGGCCGCCGCCACCATTCCGCCGCCTCGTTGAGGGGCCGGGCGCTCGTCTGGCGCGTCGATGGGCTTTATTCGAAGGGAGACGGGGCGTCCGCGCAGGGAGGCAGCCTCTATGTCGTGGGGCACCCCGTCGATCGTCGCGGTCCACGCAGCGCGCGTGTCGGCGTAGAATGCCGGAGGCCAACGGCCTGGTGCCGTGGGCACGGGTTCGGAGTCAGAGCCGAGGGCTGCCAACATCGGTGTCCAGTCCGTCGGCCGGGCACCCGCGGGGTCGGAGTAGTCGAGGTCGCCACCGATGTCGAACCCGATCAGGCGCCCCTGCGCGTCCAGATGGAGCCTCGCGTCCTCGGGGTAGGCTGGCCATGGAGTGGGGGACTCCAGAGTCTCGTACAACGACTGCGGACTCTGGCGATACGTGAATCGCATCTGGGGCGGCTCGCGCCGCGTGTCTCTTCTCCAGACAGACCGCCAGTCTGTCGGCGGCGTGGTATATCCAAAAGAGACCAAGAGCTGACTGGCCTGGCGCTCCAGCGTTCTTGTGTCATACGGCATCGGCGTATGATTGATCAGCAACGTCGAAGACATCAACCAGACGGCGACTCCCAGCGCGGCCACAGCGGTAGTGAACCACGCCACGGCCTTCCCACGAGGCAACGTACCTTCCTCACCCGACGCCGCGACGAGCTCGGGTGATGGCGTATCGCCGGCGGCGAGCGCCGCAGCCATGGGACTTCCGCCGGGCAGCGTGGCCGAGACCTGTGCCGCGGAGGACGGCCGCTCGGCAGGGTCCTTCTCCAGGCAATGCATTATGGCCCGACCCATCGCGGGATCGGTGTCCGTCACGAGACTCAACGGACTGCTGGGCTCGGAGGTCGCATGCGCTGCGGGCCACTGGCCTGGAGACGCTGCGGTCACGGCCTGGATGCCAGTCACGATTTCGTAGAGAATCAGACCGAGAGCGTACAGGTCGCTCTGAACTGACGCCGATCCACCGAAGAAGCTCTCTGGAGCCATGTAGGCGGCGGTCCCGGCGGCCCCCGCTTCCGTCGCGTCGACCAGGTCGACCGCGATCCCGAAATCGGCGATCCGGGCATGACCGCGCCCATCGATCATTACGTTGGCCGGTTTCAGGTCACGATGCAGAACGCCCTTGTCGTGCGCAGCGGCCAACCCGGCGCATAACTCGTTCGCGATGGCCACCGCCTTATCAGGCGGCAGACGCCCAATGCGTCGCAAAAGCGTCCCGAGATCCTCACCGTCTATGTACTCCATGGTGATGAATGACCGCGGGCGCGCATCGCCCTGGGCAGACACATCGCCCACGTCATAGACACGGCACACGTTGGGATGCGCGATGGTGCGCGCTAGCCGAACCTCCGCGATGAGCCGCTCACGAGCGTCCACATCTTGCTCGAGTTCCGGGGGAAGAAACTTGAGCGCTACCTGCTGTCCGAGACGGAGGTCATCGGCTCGGAACACCTCCCCCATACCACCCCGGCCGACGCTTGCGACGATGCGGTACCGTTCGTTCAGTACCGGGGAGCGGCTCGTGACCGGCGGTAGCAGAGTCGTTCAATGATGATCTAGGATGAGGGAGGGTCGATCCAGGTGGCTCTGGTAGGCCATGACAACGTGCGCGCGCGGTCCGAGTCGGTCAATCATCGGCCATCCACCGATCATGGAAGGATGCGCGCATGGCGCAGACAGGTCCGTCTCGCCTACACAGGTGCCATGCTCCGAAAGCCGGCAACTGTTTGTGAGGTACTGTCGCGATTCGCCAGGCTCACGAAGTCCTCAGCCAGCCTCATCGATCTGGCTTCGCGCCCGACCCCGTCCTAGGGAGTTGGATTCTGGGCAGGCAACAGGCGGTGGGTCTTCGGGGGCTCGGGAGCTCCTTCAGATGAGGCGCACCCCTCCGGGGACATGAGCGCCGATGACTGCCAGCTCGGCCTCAGGGACGAGCTCATGGGGCAGGTGAACCTAGTGCTCAGTGGACTGGAGCCCGCGTTCCGAAACGCAATGAGGCCCGCCCGCCATGACGGCGGGCGGGCCTCTTCACCTGCGCAGCTGGGCTACGGCTATCGGTTGGTGGCCGGCGCCACGCTCGGCGTAAAGGACGGGTCGCGGAGTGCCAGCTGACCTTGCCTGGCGTAGTCCATTGCCTCACCCAGGATCCGGGTCGCCTCCTGGGGCGCGTGGAAGCCGGTGGAGTTCTCGGCCTCTACGAAGTCCAGATAGAACTGCGCTCGACGCTGCATTTCACGAGCGTTCGCGAGCTCGGCGTCGGAAGCACCGGCCTCGCGCCTGCCTGCGATGTCTCCAATGAGCTCAACCAGTGCGTCCATGGCCTGGTCCCGCATGCGGAACGTGTGCGTCTGGATTCGCTCCACCCGCTCTATGATCTCGTGCTCCGGTGCCCTGTGGCATGTCTGGCAGGAGGCATTGGTGTTCAAAAGTGGGCTGCGGACGTGGTGGTCCGACACCTTCTTGGCCCCCACCCGGACGTACGGCATGTGGCAGTCGGCGCACGCCACACCGGAGCGGGCGTGGATGCCCTGCGACCAGAGCTCGAACTCAGGGTGCTGGGCCTTCAGGACGCCAGCGCCGGTCTCGGCGTGGATCCAGTCACTGAAGCCCGCTTCCTGGTAGTACTCGTACTGGTTCTCAACCTCGAGGCCATTGGCCCAGGGGAACACGAGTCGCTTCTCGGGGCCCTGGAAGTAGTACTCCACGTGGCACTGGCCGCAGACGTAGCTCCGCATCTCCTGACGGCTGGCGTCGCGGTTTACGTCGTAGTCTGGAATGCCCTGGCCGGCCTTGTACGCTGCCATGCCCTCGATGAAGCCCGGACGGGTGACCCGAAGCTCCAGGGTCTCCGGGTCGTGGCAGTCGATGCACGCCACCGGCTGGTTCAAGTGCTCGCGGGCCTCCATATACGGCATCTGGTTCATGACCTCGAAGCCCGCCGTAAGGTCGCCGTTACCCAACTCGAGCCAGGGCACGACGGTGGACGCGTGGCAGTTGGCGCACGTGCCGGGCTGGCCCACGGCCTGGCGCTCGGTGAACGTCTGATCCTCGAGCATATAGGCGTGTCCCCGCTCCTCTCGGAAGTCCTTGGAGAAGGCGTAGCCTGCCCACATGGTCTTCAGCCGAGGGTCCTCTTCGATCTTGGACCGGGCAACGGCGGTGCGCGGGTCGGCGTCCGTAGGGGTCCGAGGCAGGGCCTCGGATCCACCGAAGCGAGTGCGCACCTGATCCACAGTGCGGAGGTAGGAGTCATACTGGTGGGGGAAGTTCCGACCCCAGATAGCCGGATCTTCCGTCTCGTTGGAGATCTCCGCCACGCGAACATAGGAGTCGCGGGCTTCCTCCTTCCGCTCGACGATGTTGAGCAGGAGCGCAGAGGAGGCGCCGGCGGCGATCAACGCGACGACGGCGAACCATCCCAGGCTGATCCGGCGGGTGGAAGTGTCAGTCATCTACGGTAGCTCCTGAGTGAGAGCCTGAAGTGCTCAGTGTAGGTCCATGAAGCGGCGCCAGGCCCCGATGGCCGACGTCGCTGTGGCATGAAGTGCAGGGTCGGGGCTCCGCGCCGTCGACTCCGTCCACCGCCGCTGCCAGATCTTCGTGGCAGTAGCGGCATGCCGCCTCCGTCACACCGAGGTTCCTCTCGGTGATCCGGAGCTCGTCTGGGAAGTTCCCTGTCGTGAAAGCAAGGGAGTGCGCCCAGCCGTTTCGAGCCTTGGTGATGTACTTGCCGACCAGGTCGTGAGGCGCGTGGCAGTCGTTGCAGGTGGCGACGCGGCGATGGCTGGACTGCAGCCATCCGTCGAACTGCTCCTGCATGATGTGGCAGTTGACGCAGGCGGAGGGGTCGTTGGTGAGATACGACGTACCTTCGCCATAGACGAAGGTGAACGTTGCGGTCCCAACTGCGACGCCGATGGCCCCTGCGGCCAGGAACGGAAATAGGCGTGAAGCGATCATAGAACTGGATAGATACACAGATTCGAGCTTCGATTCTATACCTGGAGGTGATGAATGTCAGATTCCCCAGAATGCATAGCAGATACTGCCTTGTGCAGATCCGCACGGGAGGGCAAGCGCGTCCCCTAGTGCCTGTCTTCCCCCGGGCTCCAAGCGCCGGCCCGGCACTGTCGACTTGAGAGCGTCCTGGCCGGACTTCTCGGATGAAAGGGACTGCGAATAGCCTTCGTGGCCACCGGCTTCCGCCTCAGATCATGAGCCACGAGACGATCCGGCAGCGGTGTCGGAAAGTCGGACTGGACCAGGTGCGAAAGAGGACGGCCAACGGAAATCGCAGGCAAGGCCGTGCGGGGCGGGGTCCTGCAGCTCAGGGACTCGTTTGTGTCGTGTATCAGCACCCCGTGCCTCGGAATCACCTTTTCTGGGTCAAGGCAGGAGCGGCCGTCGTTCCTTTACTCGCTGTGGCGGCCGGCACGCTGGTGTTCTGGAGGCGTGACGTACCTCCCGACGTCACAACCGCCCTGGTCTACGTCGGCTTCGCGCATACCTGTGCCGTGCTCATGGCACTCACGCTCGAGGTGCCCATCATGGCACTGCTCGCCAGCGTGAGAGTGGTCTGCACGAGCCTGCTCGTTCCCATGGGATTCTTCGAGTTCAAGAAGCCAGGCGGTACCCGTCTCGGCAGGGATTCCGCCCGAATTCCAGCTACCGCGGATGACATCGAGGTCGAGCGCCCACCTATCGCTCACCGCGTAGCGTCCTCCAGCAAGGAGCCCAGGACCATCCCAGTCGGTCAAGCTTGAGCCATTGGAAAAATACGCAACGCTTCGAACGACGCCGGCGCCTCCTTTCACCGACACCCGGCCATTCACGGGGTACGTGACCCCAAAGCCGGTGAATCCCGTTCCGACGTAGCTGGCGTTGTACGCCGTCGTGTTGCCATGCCAAACGATGTGGTTTGCCAGGTAGAGTTCAAGCGAGTTTCCAAGGACAGCTCCGATGTGGAAGCTCATCGCCATGCCGAGCTTCGAGTCCCCATCTGAGAGCCCGAAGTCTTCCACGGTGCGCTTGGAGGAAACCACACCGGGCCCCAAGCCTAAGCCGATTATAAACCCGCCCCTCTGGGCAAACGCGGGCGTGGGGGCGGTCAGTGAGATCGCAATCAGGACGGCGACCACCAAGAGTGATCTTATGGTCATGATCGTGCCTGTGCGGGTTCTTGTCCGAGTCGGTCGGACGCTATTGACGGCCGATTCTACTGCGTCCGAGATGCTCCCGCGCTTTCTGAGAAGGTTCAAAGCTATATGGCGTCGTGCTCCGTCCCCCGTTTCTGGTCCACTACGAGGGTGAAGAACCGAGCCGACTTGGGCCTGGGATGAAGTGGCCACCACCATGCGAACGCCGGGCCGCGAGCCGCAAGGCGAGTGGAGCCGGATCCTCCAGTTCGCCGCGACAGCCGCAACTGATTGAAGCTCATGCGGGGCCCTCCAGGCATCGCGGGAACGGACGGCTCGCGCGGCGAGGTTGCAGCCCGCATCTTCCCGCGCATGATGACGAACTCTCTCCTCGATAGCGCCCTCAGTGTAGAGCGCCGCCCGGACGGGGCACTGCTCGTGCGCCTCCGCGGAGCGTGGAGCCTGGAGGGCGGCTTGCCCCCCATCGGCGTGCTGCGGACCGAGATCGAAGGGGGCGACATCTCCGTCATCGCCTTCGATGCCGGGGAGCTCGGAGAGTGGGACAGCGCGGTCCTCACCTTCCTCGCGGGGGTCTCCCGCCTGGCCAGGGAGCACGGGGTGGAGCTGGATCCGTCGGGCCTGCCCGATGGGCTGAGGCGGCTGCTGGCCTTGGCTGAAGCGGTGCCCGAGAAGGACGACGCTCGTGTGTCGGACACCGGGGACCCGTTCATCGACAGGATCGGTGAAACGGCCCTCGAGACGCACCGGCTGTTCAAGAGTGACCTGGAGTTCCTGGGCTGCCTGGTCCTGGCCCTCGGTCGGGCTGTGCGTGGGAAGGCCCGGTTCCGGGGGTCAGACCTGGCGCTTCTGACTCAGCAGAGCGGGTTCGAGGCGTTGCCGATCGTGACGCTGGTGACGTTTCTGCTGGGACTGATCCTGGCCTTCGTCGGCGCGATACAGCTACAGACGTTCGGTGCCACCATCTACGTGGCGGACCTGGTCGGTGTTGCCATGGTGCGCGACATGGGTGCTCTCATTACCGGGATCATCATGGCCGGACGGAGCGGGGCGGCGTTCGCGGCCCAACTCGGATCCATGAAGGTGACTCAGGAGATCGACGCCCTCGAGACGATGGCTATTTCGTCGATGGATTTCCTGGTACTTCCCCGGGTGTTGGCACTCTGTATGATGATGCCTCTTCTGACCCTGTACGGCGACGCCATGGGAATACTCGGCGGGGCGTTCGTGGGGGTTGCGATGCTGGGGCTGTCGCCGGTCGAGTATCTCCTGCAGACGGCCGACGCGGTCAGCCTCTCTCACGTAATCGGGGGAGTGTTCAAGGGCAGCGTCTACGGAATGCTGATTGCGACTGCCGGGTGTCTGAGAGGGGTGCAGTCGGGTCGCAGTTCGTCTTCGGTGGGAGATGCGGCGACGTCTGCCGTGGTGACGGGAATCGTCGCGATCATCGTCGCGTGCGGGGTGTTTGCGTTCGCCTTCTACACTCTGGGACTGTAATGGCCACCGCCGCGCCCGCCCGTTCTCCCGCGCCCGCCGCGATTACGGTTCGGGATCTGACGATGGCGTATGGTGACTTCGTACTCCAACGGGATCTGGACTTCACCATCGCCACCGGGGACATCTTCGTAATCATGGGCGGAAGTGGATGTGGCAAGAGCACTTTGCTCCGGCATCTCATCGGACTGAACGAACCGGCCAAGGGCGATATCCTCTACGGGGACGAGAGCTTCACCGCGGCTGACCCTGAGCGCCGGGCGGAGATGCTCCGCAGGATAGGCGTGCTGTACCAGAGCGGAGCCCTGTGGAGTTCGATGACCCTGGCAGAGAACGTCGCGCTGCCGCTGGGAGAGTTCACCGACCTCGAACCTGACGAGATTCGAGAGGTGGCTGCTCTCAAGCTCGCGCTGGTCGGGCTGGCGGGGTTCGAAGACTACTATCCTGCGGATATCAGCGGTGGAATGCAGAAGAGGGCTGGATTGGCGAGGGCCATGGCGCTGGATCCCGACATCCTGTTCTTCGATGAACCGGGGGCGGGCCTCGACCCGATCAGTGCTCGACTACTGGACGATCTGATCATCGAGCTCAGGGACAGCCTCGGGGCGACGATCGTGGTCGTGACGCATGAGTTGGCCAGCATATTCGAGATCGGAACGAATAGTGTCTTCCTCGATGCCGAGACCCGTACGATGATTGCGTCGGGACGTCCGACGGAGCTGCGTGACCAATCCGCGAACGAGCGGGTTCGGCGTTTCTTGAGACGGGGGGAACCGTAGAGTGAGAAGTCGAGCCAATCCCACGCTGATTGGGGGCTTCGTCCTGGGCGGCGTGCTGATCGCGGTCATTGCGGTTGTCGTACTCGGGTCAGGACGGCTGTTCCGCGACACGCGGACGTTTATTTCATTCTTCGACGGATCCGTGGCCGGACTGGACGTTGGCGCCGCGGTCAGGTTCCGGGGGATCGACGTGGGCTCCGTGACCGAGGTGCTGTTGGATCTGCCCACGGCAGACCGCCCGGGCGAGGATCTCCGGATTGCCGTTGTGTATGAGATCGATCGGGACCGTGTGGAGTCACGGGGTGCCAGCGTTCGCCTCGACGATCCGCTCGACATAGGTGCACTCCTCGATCTCGGGATCCGCGCTGAGCTGTCGACCGAGAGCTTGGTGACCGGCAGGAAGTTCATCGGGTTGGACTTCGAACCCGACGCCCCCTTGGCCTGGCAGCCGGTCGCCGGCGCTCCCTATCCTGAGATTCCGACGGTGACGACCGGCATGGAGCGCATCGAGCAGGAGGTCTACGGGATCATCGCCGATCTCGGCGCCGTGCAGCTCGACGCACTGGTGAACGTGGCCACCGAGGCCTTCGGGGAGATTCGGACGCTGGCCGGTTCGCCCGAAATGACGGCGGCGGTGGATCGCCTGCCGGAGACGGTGGATCGCCTGAACGAAACCGTGATGAGCCTTCAGGAGCTATTGGCGAAGGTAGACTCGTCGCTGACGCCTATGAGCGAAGGCGTCCGGCGGACAACGGAGCAGGCCACGTCGACGATGGAGCGGCTGGAAACTACGCTGGACGCCGTCGGGGGAATGCTGGAGCCCAGCTCCCCTGCCCTGGTCCAGTTCGAGCGCGCCATGACCGAGTTGAGTGGTGCCAGCCGTGCCCTGCGCGAGCTCGCCGAATACCTCGAACGCAATCCGAGCGCCCTGATCCGCGGCAGAGACGGGGGGGATCTATGAGAAGGTTGCTGATGGCGGGATCGTTGGTTCTGGCGGCTTGCCTGGGCCCCAGAGCTGACATGTCCGCCTTCTATGTCCTGAGCGTTCCGCCGGAGCCGACGGCTCAGGATTCGCTCCCGGTGGTTCTGGGCCTGGGTCCTGTGACGCTGCCCGGGTACCTGGATCGCTCACAGATCGTCATCCGGATGAGCGAAAACCAGGTCGCGCTGGCGGAGTGGGACCGATGGGCGGAACCGCTCGACGAGAACATCCTGAGGGTGCTGGAACAGAATCTCGTGCGTCTGCTGCCAGGGAGTTCCTACACGGCGTTCCCCTGGTACGATGCGGCCGGGCCCGACTACGGGGTCGCCATCGAGATCGGCCGCTTCGAGGCGGACACGCTGGGACATGTGGTGCTCGACGCCACCTGGGTCGTGAGTCGAGGCGACGAGCTGATCCAGGTCGGATCGTCTCTGATCGAGGAGACCTCCAGCGGTCCGGCACGAGTCGAGACCGTGGCCGCCCAGAGCAGAGCGCTGGCTCGAATGAGTGGTGAGATCGCAGCCGCCGTGCGCAGGGCTCACGCCCGCTCCCGGCCGGCCAGTACTCCGGACTCATGACCTTGGCCGGGTCTCGATGGAACCGCCCCAGACTCGGGCCTGAGAACGGACACCGCTCCAGGGGCTGCAGTCTGCCCACGTGGGGATACCTGGCTGGGGCTTTGGGGCTGGCTCTGCTGGCGGCCTGCGGCGCTGGTGAGGACGTTTCGGTGGGCGGGACACCGATTGTGGATGGTGTCGACATTGCCCCTGCGAAGTGGATGCCGGACGAGGCTTGGAAGGTCGACACTATCCCACGCATGGAGATCGGGGTGCTGTCCGGAGCGGACGCGTTCCAACTGTTCGAGATCTCGGCCGCGGCGCTCCAGGATGATGGCAGCCTGATCCTGGCGGACGCACGAGCCGGGACACTTCGGATGTACCGGGCCGACGGGTCGTTTGCCCGTCAGCTCGGGGGAAGAGGGGATGGGCCGGGTGAGTTTACTTCTCCTCAGCAGATCGTCGTGGGAGATGAGGGCCAGATCGCCATATGGGACGACTCGGCCTGGCGCGTCACGCGGTACGATCCGGAAGGGGGCTTGGCGGGGGTCCAGACCTTCGATGTCGGCGACCTGTCGAATGAAGTCGACCCGCCTCTGTACCCTGCTTCCGGCTACCTGCTATCGACGGGTGATCTGGTCGTGCGGCTGTTGGAGAAGGCTCCCGTGAAGTCGAAGGTGCGCGGCGACCCCTATGAGGTGGGTGCGACGTTGAGACAGCCCTCCGGTGCGCTGTGGGTGGCCCGGGACGGTTCCGCGACGCGCCTCGTGGCCCGGTTCCCCGATGAGGAGCAGGTAGTCCTGGACGCTCCGTGGGGGCCCTTTCCGTGGTTGCCGCCCCTGGCGAGGCGGACGACGATCGCCGGACAGCCGGGTTCGGGCAGATTCTGCATCGGTGATCAGGAAGAAGCGCTCGTTCGGTGCTACGGAGCAGACGGGACGGAGTCGGTCGCGCGGTGGCAGGCCCGTCCGATCACGGTTGACCCCCAGGATCCAGACATCCTCGCGTGGAGAAGGGATGCCGAGGAAGCTCTCGGCCAGAAGCTCCGCCAGGACGATCTGGGCAAGGTGCTCGACCAGATGCCCCTGCCGACTCTCCGTCCTCCCTACTCGTCGCTGCTCCTGGACGTCCCGGGCAACCTTTGGGTGGCTCGCGGCCCGAAGCGAGGTGGCGGGACACCGCTCGAGTATCTCGTGTTCGACACCGAACTCGAACTCCTGGGGTCCGTCGAGGTGCCCCCGGGGCGAGTCCTGGCGATTGGCGAGGACTACCTGATTCAGGTCCGCGTCGACGAATTCGACGTCCAGTACGTGGAAGTCCGGGGTTTGTGGAAGCCGGATCAGTGACCGGCGCCCAGCTGGAGTCCGGCCACGTCGACGGGCGACCCCTGAGTGGCTATCCGCTCGGCCTGAGCAAGAGCACGACGACGCCGTCCTCCTCGCCCGTGCAGTCGGACGCCGTGAGCCGCCCCTCGATGCGGCGCTCCCGCTCGCGGAGCCGCCCGGTCAGGCTCAGCCGGCCGGGACATTCGCCTGCATACGAGAGGTCGACACTCAGGTAGTCGCCCTGAATCGTCGCTGTGCCCGAGGCCTCGAGATCGAGGTCGGGAATCTGCAGCTCGGCGGAATACTCGTCCCCGACTCCGGACAGATGCAGTACGAGTGAGATTCGATTTCCAGAGAAGGTGACGCTGCCACCGTAGTCTCTCTCCACCGGGAGTTCGCCCGGGGGCGGCCGGTCGACCGTGGGGCGCTCAGAGGGGCCGACGGCCTCGGGGCCGTGTCCGACCACTGAGCAGGACGAAGCCGCCAGTACGATCGCGAGGAGGAGGACGATCTGTCTGTTCACCGGCCGGTTCATGCATGCTTCTCCACGATGGAACCCTAATCTCGAGCGACGCTCCGGAGCGGTGCAGGACGCGTGCCACCGGAGGATCCGCCTCAGTGACCCCACTCGGCCTGGAATCGATCTTGGCTGGTGATCCCCGTTCCACTCATCCGCTCGTAGGCTCCATCCGCCCGCAGGACCCAAGCCCGGGGGTCCTCGGCCTCGACGTCCAGCATGTAGAGAAGGCGCTCCCGAGCCGCGGGATCGTCGACCGGCGTAATCACCTCGACCCGCCGGCGCAGATTCCGGGCACGCCAGTCGGCGGACCCGATGTAGAACTCGCTCTGCCCCGCGTTCTCGAAGTAGTAGATTCTCGCGTGCTCGAGCAGGCGGCCCAGCAAGCTCCGGACCGTGATGGAGTCCGAAAGACCTGGAACGCCAGGTCTCAGGGTGCAGATCGCTCTGACGGTCAAGTCGATCTGGACTCCCGCTTCGGCGGCTTCGTAGAGCCGTCTAATGATCTTCTTGTCGGACAGGCCGTTCATCTTGGCCCGAATGCGAGCCGGCCGGCCGGCCTGGGCGTGTTCGATCTCACGGTCGATGAGGCGCCTGAGCTCCTGCCGAAGCGAGTTTGGGGCGACGAGCAGACGCCGGTACTGCTTCACCGGCGGACCCGAGGAGCCGGTCAATTCATTGAAGAAGTCGTTGAGGTCGGCGCCGAGGTCGGGGTCGGCCGACATGAGGCCGAGGTCTGTGTAGAAGAGGGCTGTCGTGGCGTTGTAGTTGCCCGTGCCGATGTGAACGTATCGGCGGATGCCGTCCTCGCGCTTCCGCACGACGAGCGCCGTCTTGGCGTGTGTCTTGAAGCCTACGATGCCGAACACAACGTGGGCTCCGGCCTCCTTGAGGCGGTGAGTCCAATCGATGTTGCTCTCTTCGTCGAAGCGCGCCTTGAGTTCCACGAAGACAGAGACATCCTTGCCCTGCGCCAGCGCCTCCAGCAGGGCCTCCATGACCGGTGAGTGCTTGCCGGTCCGGTACAGCGTGAGTCGGATCGACACCACGTCCGGGTCCGTGGCCGCATCTCCCAGGAAGCGCCCCACCGTTGTTTCGAATGCGTCGTATGGGTGGAAGACGAGCATGTCACCCTACGCTCGATTCGGTCCCCTCCTCCGAGCGGAGCTCTCGCAGCAGCAGCGCACGAACCTCCCGGGGCATCTTTCGCTGCACCTCCAGTCTCACGACTGGCTTGTAGCGTCGCGACTCCACTTCGTCGGCGATGGTCTCGAGGAACGATTCCGCCTCGTCTTCGTCGATCGAGACGTCACCGGTGCGACTGACGCGGAAGACGTGTGCCTCCTGCATCTGAAAGGCCGGAAAGAGGCTCTGGGCGTTCGCGACCACGACGTCTTCGATCGGGATGACATCGCGGGAGTCGGGTACGTCGAGAAACCTCGGGAGGCTGGCCGGTATCGGGACATGGGCGAGATGCGAACGCTCCCCATCCTCCGATTTAAGAATGGTCGCGAGCGACAGCTCGAGGCTGATCAGTCTCGGGAATGGCTGTCCCGGACTCGCGGACATGGCCTGCGGCGTAAGCAGGGGAAAGATCTCGTCTCTGAATCGGGTCTCGAGGCCCTTGCGCTGAGCCGCTCCAATTTCGTCCCAAGATCTGATCCGGACACCTCTGTCGCCCAGCGCCGGCAGCAGCGATTGGCTGAGGCAGAGATACTGCCGCATGGTCAGGGCCCGGGCCCTGATCGCGATCAGGTCCAGCACTGCGGCGGGGCTGAGCTCTCTCTCGTCATCGCCCCCGGGCCGGGCCGTGACCCCCTTGAACCGGCCCACTCGCACCACGAAGAACTCGTCGAGGTTGGACGAGAAGATGGACAGATATCTGAACCGCTCCAGGAGAGGGATCGACTCATCTTCGGCCATCTCAAGAACGCGCTGATTGAAGTCGAGGATGCTCATTTCGACGTTGAGCAAGTCCTCCCGTGCCTTCCCCAATGCTACCCCCGGGCCTCGTGCGGTCACGGGGAGTTCCGCGGGCGGCGTCCGAGTGGCTGAAGCCTCATTGAGGAGGCGAACTCCGATTTCCGAGCGCACCAGCAGGAGGAGAGACGAAATCAGTTCGGCGTTCTGCAGCCGCGGGGCACCGATGCGCTCCATGAGCTCCGGGAGCGGCACCCAGCAGCATTCCGCCTCGACGGCCGGTCGGGCCGGTGGCTCCTCGTAGAGCCATATCTCCAGGTCGCTTCCGCCGTGCCGCGTGGGCGCGAATCCGACCAACTCGATCTCGGAGTCCGGTGGGTCGCCCAGAAACCGGCCGAGGTATTCGCGGGCCACTTCCTCGCCGGATCCCTGCGTGGATGGGAGGGTGAGGCCCTTCACTCGGTCGACGAGCGCGACCTCCCCGCCCCGGAGCACCAGCAGCGCCGCGCGCACGTCATGCGGAATCAGCGCCCGCCGTGCCGCAGCGGCTTCTCCGCCAGCGAGGGCCTCACGTACCAGCTCCTGAGTGTCTCTCGCGTCATTGTCGGCGCCGTGCTGCGTGCGGGCCCGCTCTCCCAGGACTTCGAGGCTGACGCTGGAGGGACCGAGTTCGAGCAGGGTGAGCCTCTGCAGGCTTGTCGCTGCTCCGGGCATATGGGCGATGATGCTGTCCAACTGCATGTGATAGATGGGGCGGCCGATCCAAGCTGGCTTGAGTTCCCTCACCTCCCGATCGATATCCATCGCGACCTGGGGCCTCAGCGCGTCGGACTGTGTCACCTGGCGGATGCGCGTTGCCAGCTCAGAATGCCCGGCCAGCGTTCCGTAGAGCCCTCCCTCGACAACGGGAGTCTCCAACACGGTCTCTTCCACCACCCCCTGCAGATTCACGCTCTCGACGATGGCCAGCTCGAGTACCTGCCGGCCACTGGCCTCCATGCGGAGCCGGAGGGTCATGCGCCGCTCTCCGAGCTGGCGATCGGGGGTGTCGAACAGTGTCTCGCGAACGAGATGGAACGACCTCTTGCCGCCTCTCAGTCCGAGGGGACGCGAGGTGGTGGCCACCCGCTCGAGCTGCTCGGATGTCCCGATCGGGAGGGTCAGCCGCCTGATCATCGTGATGCCCCGAATGGAAGTGGCCTCATGAGCGCTTCTTCAGGCCCTTCAGCGACCTCAATTCGGCGGCGGTCACCACGTCCTTCCCGGCGTTGCGTAGCCGATCGACGACCGCGCCTTGAACGCCTGGTCCATCGAGACGTGCGAGGTACTCGAGGATGATTCCGCTTTCCGGTCCTTCGACGACTTCAGCCATCTTGTACCGGCTGGCAAGCTCGTCCAGGACACCGTCCACGAAGGTCTGAGCCCTTTCCGCGGACGCTGCATGCACGAGAATGAGTGCGTTGGCTCGCTGCTCCTTCTTCTTTGCCCTCTCTTCCGCGATGTGGCGCTCCATCCGGGCGGCCCGGTGGAGCATGTCGGCGAGGTCGTCCGGCGCGGCGGCGTCGAGAATCGCCGGATCGCCGACCATCAGCGCCGTGGCCGCGGAGGCCGGACCAGCTAGCACGTCACCCATGCCGAGGGGACCGGTCCGCGTGTTCTGATCGGCGTAGATGTTTCCGAATTTCGTGTACCAGAGGACGAGAATCAGGACGTTGAAGAAGGCCGACATCGAGAGCGCCAGGCCAAGCGCCTGGACACCCGACGCCAGTCCCACACCGATCGCCATGAAGACGTAGACGGCATCCTTGGTGTCCTCGAGAGTTGTCCGGAAACGAACGGCGGCCACGATTCCGGCCAGCGAAAATGCCAGAGCGACGGAATTCTGAACGATGATCACGATGCCCGTCACGGCGACGGGAAGGATCAGCAGGGTGTGGACGACCGATTCGTGGTAGCCTCGCTGCCTGCGCGTGATCATGTAGACCCAGGTCACCGGGATCATCACGGCCAGCGCACCGACCATCGAGATCGTGCCGAGCACGGTCGAGTGCCACGGTGGCGTCTGGCCCGCGGCTCCCAACGGCCCCGCATCCGGGAACCTGAACGGGTCTGCGCTGCCCAGCTCCTGCAGTCGGCCCGAGAGGAACGCCTCACGGGCGGCCGGGACGTATCGCAGCACCAAAGCCGCGACTACACCGAGGCCGATGTAGTACAGGACGACGCGACCGATGCCGTGACTCCCTTTGGCCGCAGTTCTCTTCTGGCTCATGATGGTCCCCGGGACGGGCGTTGCGCAGGAGAAGCGGGCTCATCATGCGTTGCCGCCTGACCTCCGGGCAAGAACCTTCTGGACAATCCGATACAGCCGACCCTAATCTTGCCGCTGAGAACCCAACCGGAGACCCAGATGACCCAACGATCATTGTCACGCACCGGCATCAAGGCCGCGGTCCCTGCTGTCTGCTTGATCGCGGTCTCCGGAGGGCTTTCGGCCCAGGAGCACGAACACCCGACCGCAGAGGAGTTCACAGCCGCGGCGGAGCAGGCCGAGGCCGCACCGCTTTTCGCCTCGGACGAGCCGCTCAAGTTGACGCTCCACACCGACATCGATTGGCTGCGAGACGAACGTTCGGACGAAGAGGAAGTCGAAGGTAGGGTCCTTCTTGCGGGAACGGACGGAGTCGAGGTGTCCCTTCCCGTCCAGGTCCGAACCCGGGGGAATTTCCGGCGCAACAAGAGGAACTGCAATTTCCCACCGCTGCGTCTGAACTTCGCCACCAGCGAGGTCGAGGGCTCTGTCTTCGAGGGTCAGGACAAGCTCAAGCTCGTGTCGCCCTGCCACGACGGGCGCGACAGCTACCAGGATTACGTCTTCTACGAGTACCTGGTGTACCGTACGTACCAGCTCCTGACCCCTGTGAGCCTCAGGGTAAGGCTCGTAGAGATCACCTTCGAGGACATCGAGGGTGACTACGACACCCGCACGAAGTTCGGGTTCATCATCGAGTCAGACGAGCAAATGGCGGCCCGCAACCGCGGCGTACTCGAGGAGGTGGGGACGCTCAATCCCGGCCTCAGCAACGGGGAGTACGCCACGATGATGTCGCTCTTCCAACTCCTCATTGGAAACACCGACTGGTCGTCGACGGAGTTCCACAACATGAAGTTGGTGCACACGGAGGAAAACCGGTTTCTGACGGTTCCCTACGATTTCGACTTCTCCGGGGCCGTTGATGCCCGCTACGCCACTCCCGACCCACGGCTCGGCATCCGGAATGTCCGCCAGCGGATCTTCTGGGGGATCTGCTACCCTCAGGTCCAGGACTACGCGCATTGGGCCCCGTTCTTCACTGAACGCCGCCAGGCCATCACCGATCTCTATATGGGTTTCGATCTCCTGGAGGATGATGACCGGGAGGATGCCGTGAAGTACTTCGACGACTTCTGGGAAATCATGGAAGACGAGCGGAAGTACCAGCGTGAGGTGGTGGAACAGTGCCGACGCTGAGGTGGTGCAGCCCATGACATCTCCTCCAGCCGGGAGGGCGCGAAAGCTCGCAGACCAGCAGCGCGTCGAGCGTGGGCTGTCTGAAATGATCGGCTTGGTCCGTGGCGTCATCGCGGATGGTACGGTTTCCGCCGACGAAGCCGGCCGTCTCGCAGCCTGGACCCGGGAGCATCCGGAGATCGCTGCCCGGTGGCCGGCCAATCTTCTGGCCAGGCGACTCGATCAGATCTTTCGGGACGGCCGGGTGGACTCCAAGGAACGACGACAGCTGGGCGCGTTGCTGGGCCAGCTCGCAGAGAACCCAGCCGGGCTGGGGAGCGGTTTTGCCCCGGCGACGGACCTCCCCATCTCACGACCGGAGCCCGAAGTCGTGTTCGAGGGGTCGACGTTCGTATTCGCAGGAGAGCTGGCTTTCGGCCCGATCCGCGCATGTGAGCGCGAGGTCGAGGAGCTGGGGGGACGGTGTGAGAGGGCCGTTTCGCGGCGCACGGACTTCGTGGTCATCGGTGGGCTCTCCGCTCTGGAGTGGTGCCAGAGCGGTTTTGGCGAGGTGATGGACGAGGTGGTCCAGCACCGAGCGCGAGGCGCCGAAATCTCGGTGATCTCGGAGGACCACTGGGCGATGGCGGTTCCATGAGCACCCCGGTCCGAGCAGCCTAGCAGCGGACATCCCGGACGAGGCTGGCGAGAGTTTACTGGCGGTTCGTCAGATTTGGTCCCATTCTTAAGCGGCGTTCGCAACTTACGCTGAAGGTTCAGGTCCTTCGGCACCCCGCGAACTTCCGGTGTCCCATGGATGACACGCTGAGTCGTCTCAAGTCCGGGCTGGCCACCAGCTACCTCATCGAGCGTGAGCTGGGCAGAGGGGGTATGGCCACCGTCTATCTCGCGAGGGAGCTGCGGCACGACCGTGTGGTGGCCCTCAAGGTGCTGATCCCTGAGCTCGCGTCGGTCGTCGGCGTAGATCGCTTCCTGCGCGAGATCGAAATCGCTGCGCGCCTCAGGCATCCCAACGTCATTCCACTCCTCGAGTCGGGGGAGTTCGAGGGACTCCTCTACTACACCATGCCGGTGGTCGAGGGTGAGTCACTGAGGGACAAGCTGCGCCGCGAAAAGCAGCTTCCCATCTCGGAAGCGGTTCAGATCGCGAGGCAGGTGGCCGACGCCTTGGCTTACTCCCACCGCAACGGCGTCATCCACCGAGACATAAAGCCGTCGAACATCATGCTCGATTCGGGCCACGCGGTCGTGGCCGACTTCGGGATCGCCCTCCTCGCAAAGGAGTTTGCGGCCGATCGCCTCACCGCCTCGGGCTTCTCCCCAGGTTCGCCCGAGTATATGAGCCCCGAGCAGGCCTCGGGTGAGCACGACCTCGACGCCAGGAGCGACGTCTACTCCCTGGCGTGCGTGGTGTTTGAGATGCTGACGGGTGACCCCCCGTTCACCGGCTCGATTCCGCAGGCCATCCTTGCGAAGAAGCTCATGCAGGCGGTTCCCCATCTCCGGGTGGTGAGGGATACCGTGCCCGAGCATCTCGACTGGGCGGTCACCGTCGGGCTTGCCAAGAGCCCCGCTGACAGGTTCGCGACGGCCGAGGAGTTCCGGCGCGCACTGGACGGCGACATCGACCCTGGGCGAGCCATACAGGCGGAGTCGAGTCCGCCAGAGACTCGCGACAAGGGAGTGACGAACACGCGCTTGGCGGGCCTGGTGGCGGGGGCACTGGCCGGCGCGGGAGTGCTGCTCTCCCTCATCGGCTTCCTGACAACCCGGGTCTACGATCTCAAACTCAGGATTCCGCTCGAGCATACCCCCAGCCGAACGGATTTCATCGTCGTGGGGGCAAAGGCGCTCGTGCCGCCCATCATCTTCTTCTTCACGGCCGTCGTCGCGTACGTCGGCCTCAAGTTCGTGTGGCGGGCCTTCTCAGCGGGTCTGCACAAGGTTCCCGCCGTGGATCACACGATGGAGACCCTTCAGGTGCGGACGACCGAGGCCTGGCGGAGCTTATGGCGGACCGCCGAGGCGGGCACGGTCGCCGATGCGTACTTCATCGGTGGCATCGTGGTGTCGGTTGTGGTCCTGAGCCTTTTCAGGCCTCTGCTCGGGGCGGTATGGAGCGATGATTCTGAGGTGTTGGCCTGCTCGTTCCGTGAGATGCACCAAGCCTATGTCTTCACCACGGCTGTCCTCACGGGGGGGCTCGCGCTGGCGTGGGTCAAGTTTGCCCGTTACCTGGCGGCCCGCCGGATTGGCGGAGCGCGCGTGGCTACCGGCAAATGGGGAGGCCTCGTCTGGGTGATCATCGTCGCAATGGTCATGACCCTGCCGTGGAGGCTGGTCTGGGACAACGAGCGGCCGCGCGTCCTCTGGGATGGCGAGCCCGCGTACATCCTGGTCGAGACGGAGATCGACCTGGTCCTGTACAACCCACGCACGCAGGTGACGGAGCGACTCCTCCGGGGACAGGAGGAGGGACTCGAGCGTCTCGGGACCTCGGGATACGTCTTCGAAGATCCCGAATCATTCACGAGTGCGAGATCAGGCTGCTGATCCGACGGACGGAAGGAGTTCGATACCCGAAACAAGACGGAGGTGAGCATGAGGAAGATCGCGTATTGCTGCTTGATGGCGACCGTCGTTGGCTGCACCCTCGCCCAGCCCGTGCAGGCCCAGGCCCAGGACCGTGGCGGGTTCGGTGCGTTCCTGGACTGGATCAACAAGCTGAGTGGTCCGCGCATGGTCGGTCCCGCCCTGTCGGGTTTTGTGTCGTTGGACGACAAGCGGGACCTGCGCGTCTCCGTGGCGCGTCGGTGGGCTGTGGACGCCGACGACTCGATTTCACCGACCGGCTCCAGCCTCAGCATGTGGTCGATCCAGCCCACGTTCGAGGCCGATTTGGTGGATCCGTTGGCAGTAGGGGTAGGCCTGGCGATCCATTGGTTCGGTGGAGACGCAGACTCGTTCACGCATTGGTCCGTCCCGGTGTATGCGCAGCTCAGGTCACCGGACAGGGGCGGCGTACGTGCGGTGGCATCCGTCGGGGGACAGTACTTCCCGTCCTTCGACCCCGCGGACTTCCTGCCACTGGACGTCGAGGTGTCGACGTCCGGGAGTGAGTTGACCTTCTGGTTCTCGGCCGGCTTGGAGATCGTGTTCCGCTGAAGAACCGGTTCGTTGCCGGGGCGCCGGCCCAGGGCGTTGCGTCAGCCGTGGGCCGGAGCTCCCGGTACCTCACCTGAGAGGAATTCCGCGTAGTCCGCGGGATCCAGTCCCACGGTTCGGACCAACTGAGGCCAGGGAATCCCCTTCCCCGGCCCAGGGATGATCTCGCGGAAAGCGAGCAGAGCATGCAGGGCGTAAGCGTCCAGGCGCTCTGCCGCGTCGGGGTCCAGGGCGGCCTCGCCCCGCAGTGTCCTTACCGGGCCCGTGACCAGACGCTCGAGGACTCCGCCGGTGAGCACTCGCTGCTGAGGGGTGAGGTCCTGCCAATCAGGCGCGGAGGCGTTGAGGCGAACGACCACGTCCGAGAAGAGGCTGCCCACCGTCGGCCCACACGGTCCTCCGGCGTGGAAGAGCGGTGCGACCCGACGGTCCATGTCTTCGAGCGTCCGCCGGGCACGCGCGGTCGTGGGACCAGGAGTCATGGGTTCTTCGCCGGTAACGAGCCAATCCAGGCTCACCTGGAACGTACGGGAGACTGCCGCCAGATAGCGGGCCGGTGCGTACCTACGGCCGGCATGCCAGTCGCGGACGGCGGCTTCCGAGAATCCGCTGTCATCTGCGCCGAGCGTGTCCCAAACGCCTCGGACCGAGTTGATGCCTGCTCGCCTTCGCACGAGGTCCAGTCGATCTCGTTGTGCGGCCTTCTCGTTGCTCTCGCTCATGTGCGCCACGCTGGAGTCGGGAAACCACGCGCGCTCACCGGGATCCGGAAACTCCGTGAGCGCGCTGATGAGGCAAAAGTACGCATACACATGAAAATGCCGCAAGGCTTTTCTTCAGGACACCAGAACAACGGTCGGCGGCGGCAGCGCGAAGGAGGTTGTTCAGGCCCGACCGGGGCTGTTTCACTTGCTCCCCCCTCACTTGCTTCCTAGAGTGTTCCGAGCCCGCGCGGTGGTGTGACGCGGGCCCGCGGGCGCCGAAGCTCTGGCGGCTGAACCCTCCCTGATACGAGATAGCTCTTGCACCAGCCCCGACGTCGCCGCGCGCTCATCGTGAATTGCTACGCCGACGAGACCCGCCGCCCGGTCGCTCGGAGCCAGAAGATCCCCAACGCGCTGGGTCCGGTCTTCCTGGCAGGTGGACTGAAGCCGGATCGGTGGGAGATCCGGCTCCACAACGAGATGTCCGACGGGCTCCTCGAGGATGAACAGCTCCTGGGCTGGCCAGACCTGCTCGTGATGACCGGGCTGACGACCTCGATGGACCGGATGAAGCAGGTGACTGCTTACGCCCGCTCCAGGAACCCCAGGGTGGTCGTGGTCATGGGGGGGCACCTCGCCAGAGCCTTTCCCACGTACTGCGCGAGGTACTTCGACTACGTGTGCCAGGGAGATGTCGAGGAGATCTGTGAGGTGGTATCCGAGGCGTTCGGGGCGGAGTACGCCTCGATGGAGATGCGGCCTCGCTACGACCTGGCCTCGTGGATCGGCTGGGTGGGATATGCGGAAACGAGCAGGAACTGCAACTTCGGCTGCAACTTCTGCGTGTTGAGTGCCGAGGGGCGGCCCTACACGACGGGTAGCGCAGAAGACATGAGGTCTCAGCTCGACGCGCTCGGCGAGCGACGGTACGTCCTCTTCCTCGACAACAACTTCTACGGGAGCGACCGGTCGAGCTTCCGCGAACGTGTCGCCGTTGCCCGGGAGGGGTGGGAGGGCCGACAGTATCGGGGCTGGGGGACCCTGGTGACCAGCGACTTCTACCTCAAGCCGGGAAACCTGCAGCTGGTGAAGGACGCGGGCTGCACCTTCCTCTTCAGCGGCGTCGAGTCGTTCGACCCCGAGTGGAACGCGCTTCAGAACAAGCGGCAGAACGGGATTCGGCCGCAGGCAGAGGTGATCCAGGAGTGCCTCGAAATGGGGATCGTGTTCTTCTACGGCCTCATCCTCGATCTGGGAACGCGATCGATCGCAGACATCAAGGAAGAACTCGACTATGTGGTCTCGCTGCCCGAGATCACCCTGCCCTCGTTCCTTTCGATGCCGGTTCCCATGCCCGGCACTCCCCTCTTCCGTCAGCTTCTGGACGAGCGCAAGCTGCTGCCCCTCACCAAGCTGCGTGACCTGGACTCCACCACGATCTCCCTGGACACCCTCGATCCGCTGCCCGAGGCTGCACAATTCATGCGGGATCTGCAGTCCTTCAGGGGGTATCGGCGGCGAGTCGCGAAGCACACGGCCGGGTTTTGGAAGAGATACCGCAAGACCCTCACCCGCGATCAGATGCTCGTCGCAACGGCGAGTGGAGCCCTCTGCGCAGCCCCTCTCCTGGCGACCGCACCGAGCAGGCTCGGAGGCAGAGGCTCACGGCGCACCCACATCAGCACCACCGAGCCGCTGGACCGGTTCTACACGCCCGCGTTCCGGGTCGAGGCTCGCTACGCAGGCCACTTCGAGCCCACGCTGCTGACTGACGGGGAGCGCGAGATCTCGGCGGATCTGCAAGAGGACGTATACGGGGCCCAGCGTGGCACGACGCCCTCCCTCCGGTTGCCCGTCGTCCGTGAGCCCTCCTCGAAGGCCAGTTGAGGCCATGATGGCCGCCCTTCCCGAGCGATTCAAGCCGCTTCGCCGGCTCGGTGAAGGGAGCTTCGGCACTGTGCACGAGGCATTGGACACCACCACCGGTGAGCGGGTGGCTGTCAAACAACTGCGACGGTTCGATTCAGACGGCCTCCTCCGGTTCAAACGAGAGTTCAGGTCGCTCGCCGACATCCGGCACCCGAACCTGGTTCGGTTTGGCGAACTGCTCTCTGAAGGAGAAGACTGGCTGTTCACCATGGAGCTGGTCCGCGGGGTGTCGCTGCTCGACTACCTGACCGCAGAGAGTCGATCGGCCGGCTCGAGCGGAGCCTCGTTCCGCTATCGGTTCGACGAGAGCCGTCTCCGGTCGACGTTCTCACAGCTCGTAGAGGGGGTCCAGGCTATCCACGGGGTAGGTCTTCTCCACCGCGACCTCAAGCCATCGAACGTGCTCGTGACCGCTGAGGGACGGGTCGTGATTCTCGACTTCGGGCTTGTGGCGCACCTCAGCGAGGACAATGCCACGCGATCCACCCAGATCGTCGGAACGCCCGCGTACATGTCTCCCGAGCAGGCCGACGGCAAGGGTGTTTCGACCCCGAGCGATTGGTACTCGATGGGGCTCATGCTCTACGAGTCTCTCACGGGAGAACTGCCCTTCAAGGGCTCCGCCTACGAGTTGATCGTGAAACGACACACTCAGGAGGCGCCGAAGCCGTCGGCCGGGGGGCGACCGGTTCCCGAGGATCTCGACGATCTATGCCATCGGCTTCTTGCCAGGGCGGCTGACGGGCGCCCCGCGTATCCGGAGTTGGCGAGCGCGTTTCGGTCGGGTACTTCGCCGATCCCGCGGCCCACCGTAACGGATGACATCTTCGTCGGGCGAGGCGCCGAGCTCGAAGTCCTCGGTGAGGCTTTCGCGCGAGTCCAGGCTGGGCGGCCTGCCACGGTACTCATCGGGGGGACCTCGGGTATCGGAAAGACCTCGCTCGTCCGCCGCTTCCTGGAAGAGGTCGAACGACAGTCCAGTGGCCTGCTGGTGCTGCGGGGGCGGTGCTATCAACGCGAGTCGGTTCCGTACAAGGCCTTCGACGGGCTCATCGACGATTTGACGGGATACATGAACCGCCTCGACTCAGTGGAGGCTGCGCGCTTCCTGCCCCGTGACTGGCCGGCTCTGGCGCGCCTCTTTCCCGTGCTGCGTCCGCTCGGAGAGAGAGTGGCGAGTCGCCGGGGCGAGGTCGAGATACCGGATCCGCTGGAAGCCCGGCGCAGGGGCTTCGCGGCCTTGCGCGAAATGCTCGGGAGGATCGGCGACGAGATGCTGCTCATTCTCTCGATCGATGACCTGCAGTGGGGAGATCTCGACAGCGGGCGACTCCTGCGTGAGCTCACGTCCGCGCCCGATCCGCCGCCCATCCTGCTCCTGGGGGTCTATCGAAGCGATGAGCGGGCTACCAGTCCGATCTTCAAGGAACTCACTGGCGGGGAGCTCGTCGAGCCGGGCATCCAGGACATCGAGCTGGGCGAGCTCCCCATCGCTGACGCCGTTGAGCTCGCTCTCGCTCACTTGGGCGACCGCGAAGACCTGTCCCGGGAGATGGCGACCGAACTGGCCCGGGAGTCGGGTGGAATCCCGTTCTTCATGAATGAGCTCGTGCGTCACGGGACGTCAGGCTCATCCGAGGAGGTCGGCCCGATGGACACCGGTCGACTCGATCGTGCCATCGAGGCGCGACTCCTGACACTGCCCGACGATGCGCGCAGGCTGCTGGAGTGCTTCGCCGTAGCCGGGCAACCCCTCGATCTGGCTATAGCCAACCAGGCGGCCGGGTTGGATCCCGGGGACACCGCGACCGTCGATCAGCTCCGCGTGGAGCGGTGGGTGAGGGGGCGCGGGGGCACCGGCCCCGAGGTGATCGAGACCTACCATGATCGTATCCGCGAGACGGTCGCGCGTCTGCTCCCCGACGACACCCTGTCGTCCTACCACGACCGGCTGGCCCAGGCACTGAATCGCGCGGGTGCGGCCGACGCCGAGACGCTGGCGGAGCACTACGCGCACGCCGGGGACCACGAGTTGGCGGCCCGCCACGCACTCCGGGCTGCGGATCAGGCTAGCGAGGCGCTCGCGTTCGACCGGGCTGCCCGCCTCTACGAGTTGGGCTTCGGTCTTTGGGAGCCTACAGTTCCCGATGCCAGACAGACCCTGCGCGTCCGGTGGGCCGATGCTCTCGCGAACGCGGGCCGCGGGGTCGAGGCCGCGCGGGCCTACCTCGAAGTCGCGAAGACTGCGGACTCCCAAGAGCGTCTCGACCTTCGCCGCCTCGCGTCCGAGCACTTCCTGAATGCAGGTTCGATCGACGAGGGACTCGACGTGCTGCAAGGGGTGTTGAGCGAGGTAGGCATGCGTCTTCCGGGCAGCCCGCGCGTTGCGTTGGCCGGTCTCCTCATGCGGCGCGCCCAACTGCGCCTCCGGGGGCTCGGGTTCAAGCCCAGGCGGGAATCCGAGGTTGAGCCGGCGCAACTGCGGCGCGTCGATGTCTGCTGGACTGCCGGAATCGGACTGGCCATGGTCGACGTCGTCCGCAGCGCGCACTTCCAGGCCAGACACCTCGTGCTCGCACTCAAGGCCGGGGAGCCTGCGCGGGTAGCACGGGCCTTGATTGCGGAGGCCGGTGCGTCATCGGCATCCGGAAGCCGGGGCGCGAAGCGAACAGCGTCGCTTCTCGATCAGTGCAGGGTTCTGGAAGAAGAGGTGGACGTACCGTACGTGCGAGGCTGGCTCGCCACAGTCGAAGCGATCGCAGCCAATCTCGGAGGAGATTTCGTCACCGCCCTCGGACGAGCCCGGGTGGGGGAGAAGATCCTACGAGAGGAGTGCACGGGTGTGACCTGGGAGCGCGACACCGCGCTTCTCTACGAACTCCACTCGCTCGTGAACCTGGGCGCATGGCGAGCCCTGTCGGATCGTTCCGACGCTGTGCTGGCCGAGGCACAGGATCGCCGCGACCTCTACATGAGCAGCTACGTCCTTACGCGGAACCGATTCATCGCACATCTGCTCGACGACGAGATCGAGGAGGCCCGCGCAGCTCAGGAGGTCGGGCTCGGGTCATGGTCGCGCCAGGGCTTTCACGTGCAGCATTATTGGGACTGGTATGCCCGCGGAGAGGTGGACCTCTACGCGGGGAACCCGACCGCGGGATGGGCCCGGATCGCGGCCCAGTGGAGTCCGTTTCGCAGGTCCCTGCTCTTCTTGACCCAGGCGCTCTCGATCGAGATGCGTTTCTTGCGGGCCAGGTTGGGCATCGCCTGCGCGATCGACGACCCGGATAGGCCGGAGCGATACCTCGAGCAGTCGGACGCGGACGCGAAATGGCTGCGTGGGCAGAAGAGTCGCTGGGCGGATGCGGCGGCGCTGTTGATCGACGCGGGTGCCTGCGGCGTCAGGGGGGACCCGGGCCGTGCCCGGGAATTGGCGGCGGGAGCGGCATCGGCCTTCGACGAGTTGGGAATCGAACACTATGCCGACGCGGCAAGACTCCGATCCGAATCGGGTCCGAACGGGACGTCCTCCACGGATGTCCGATGGATCGATCGTGAAAGCGTGAAGAATCCGGACCGCATGCTTGCGATGCTGGCTCCGGGAGTCTGGACCTGACGTTCACCGAGAGGGGGGGACATGAGTGAGGGAGTGACAGTACCCGATGAGACAGCGGGAGGCAGCCAGAAGGGTGCCCTCAAAGCGCGGGCACCGGCGGAGAAGCCCCTGCACTACCACGAGATCCGCGACTCCATCGAGGATGGGGACCTGTTCTTCTTCCGGGGGAACTTCCGGAGTTCGAGGTTCTTCACCTGGCTCACCGGCGGGTTCTACTCTCATTCGGCCGTGGTCGCTCGGTGGAACGGGCGTCTCATGATCCTGCAGGCCGAGATGAAGGTGGAGGCGATCCCGCTCAGCATCGCGGTCCAGGACTATCCCGGCCGGGCGGACTGGTACCGGCTGAAGCGCGAACTGATTCCCGACGTCGAGAGCAAGACGAAGGGTATGCTGTGGGAGGCCATATCCGAGCTCGGACTGCCCTTCGCCCTCAAGGATCTGCTGCGATCCGTGGGACGGTATCTCTTCCACTTCCGGCTCAAGGATCGTCCTTCTCCCAAAGGCATGTTCTGCTCCGAGTACGTTGAGCGTGCGTTCCGCCTGGGAGGCATGCCTCTCGTGGGCCAGTCCGACATCGCCACATTCCCGCAGGACCTGGCGGACTGCCCCTTCGTCGAATATCGGGGGAGCATCATCCACCATCCGGAGTGGGAGCCCTTCCAACGGGAGGCGGACGACGTGAGAACGGTCCGGAGGCGGCCATGAGCATGGGTCCACACCACAAGCCCGGAGGGGGGTTCCAGAGTCCCTGGGGCGACAAGCATGGCGCTGCGGGAGCCGTGAAGTGGTACTGGCAGAAGCTCTTCGAGAAGCTTCCCCCGAACCCTCCCCCGTCGGAGCTGCCCAAGGGCCCGCACGCCATCGTCGCCCCCAGGGTCGGATTGGGCGACTTCCGCGCGACGTGGATCGGTCATGCGTCGGTCCTTCTGCAGGTGGGCGGTGTGAACATCCTGATCGATCCGGTCTGGAGCCAGCGGTGCTTCCCCGTGCAGTGGGCGGGGCCGGCTCGGCTGGTCCCGCCGGGCCTCGACTTCGATGAACTCCCCCCCATCGACATCGTCGTGATCTCTCACGATCACTACGACCATCTGGACACGAACACGGTCCGCCGGATCGTCGGGCGGGGCGGTGAGCCGCCGACGTGGGTCACACCCCTCGGCTACAAGTCGTGGCTCGCACGCTTCGGCGTGTCGAAGCTGGTGGAGCTCGACTGGTGGGAGGACGGTACGGTGTCCACGGACGCGGGCGAGGTACAGATGACTGCAGTGCCCGCCAGGCACTACTGTCGGAGGAACGTCTTCTACGGGAACAACCGCCTTTGGTCGTCCTTTACTTTGCGCGCTCCGGGTGGGCACACGGCCTTTCTCACGGGTGACTCGGGGTATTTTCAGGAGAGTCGCGAGATTGGTGATCGCTGCGGGCCGTTCGACTTCGTCACCATGCCGATCGGCGCCTACGACCCCCGTTGGTTCATGACCCCGACGCACATGTGCCCGGAGGAGTCGGTCCGGACATATCAGAACCTCGGGGCTTCCGGCGTGATGCTCGCGGTACACTGGGGCACGTTCCGTCTTACGGACGAGGCTCCACTCGAGCCTCCGGTCCGGTTGCAGGCCGCGTGGGACAAGGAAGGGCTGCCCGGGGGCGACCTGTGGATTCCTCGTCGGGGTGAGACGCGGGTCATTGCAACGGCTTCCGCTGAAATGGCGCTCTGAGGGCGTGTCGGCCATGGGCACCAGGGAACTCCCTTTTGCGCAGGAGCCCATCACCGGCTTCACGGTGATCGAGGCGGAGAGCCGCGACGAGGCGGAGAGCATCGCCCAGCGCAGCCCGTATATCGGGAGCATCCGCGTCTACGAGGTCAGTGGGGCGTAGCCCGACCCAGACCCGTGGGGTCGGCCAGTTGGTGCGGTTTGGGATCCCGGGGTTCGCGTCGCTGTGGACGGGCTCAGTTGCACGCTCCGGCCAAGTATTCTGCGTCCTGAAGGATTCCGCCGATCGAGTCGAGCGGACCGATGGCGTTGCTGAAGCTGATCGGCACGGTGGTCTCGGTGGGAGACGAGCAGAAGCCTCCACGTACGCAGACCATGAAATGGAGATGGGGGAAGCCGGTTCCCGAGGTGCCGATCCACCCGAGCAGCCCGCCTTGCGGTACGGTGTCTCCCAACTCCACCAGCACTCCCTCGTGCTGCATGTGAATGTAGAGAGAGAGGGTCTCGTCTGGGTGGAGCAGGACGACGACGTTCTCGTGCCCTCCCTGCGAATCCGAATCCAGCCAGTGTTCGCGCATCTCGATTACCACTCCCTCACGTGCTGCGAGGATCTCCGTGCTCATCGGCATCGCGAAATCCCACGCGAAGCGCGTCTGGTGGCTCCGGGGGGGCGGCGAACAGTAAGACTGGGTGACCGTGTATGCCGAGTCCGTCGCGAAGGGGAGGCAGTAGGGGGAGGTCGAGGGGTCGGGAAAGACCGCGCGTTCGAGACACTCCGCGCGGGTCATGGGGGGTTCAGGGACCTCGGGGCCCTCATCGCCACAGGACGATGCGGCGCCAGCGATGACCACGAGGAACCAGATTCGGCGACTCACGGAGATCTCCGTCCGGCTTGGCGGCCGGGACAGTCGGGGTTCAACGGCGCGGGCAGCCTGATTGCAAGTTGCGCTGGCTCGTCGGATTGCGCCACGCCCGTCTCCAGCGGTCCCCTGAGTGTCGCTCCCCTCTCGTTGCGGAGTCGGAAATCATAGCCTGAAACCGAATGCGAATGAGATTCGTATTTGGTGACATGAACACGACTCTGAAGAAGAACGGTGCACCTTCGTGGCGGAAGGTCGCGCTCCAGCGGCGCAGCAGGGACAGTGAGAGGGCCCTGGCCCGGGCTGCCCGTGATCTCCTCAGCGAGCGGCCATACCCCGAGATCCGTGTGGAAGAGGTGGCACAACGGGCCGGCGTATCGGTGGGTGGCTTCTACGGACGCTTCAGAAGCAAGGCCGCGCTCCTACACCTGGCCGACCTCGATTTCATGGAGACGTGCCTCGAAGCCTTCGACATTGAAGTGCCCGAGGACCTGGAAGAGGCTCCCGACGGCGTCTTGAGGCGCTTTGTGACGGTGATGGTCCAGCAGTTCCGCATCCACAGGCAGCCGATTCTGCAGGCCATGCGCCATGCCGACGAGGACGCCGCGGCCGCGTTCCGGGAACGGGCCATGGCCTTCAACAGTCACGTTCATGGGCGTCTGCGGCGACTCTTGGGACGGTCGCTCGCGTCCTTCGACCATACAAATCCAACACAGGCCGTCAACATGGCCATCTTCTTCGCCTCATCGGCGGCTAGGGACGCCGTACTCCGAGGCTCCCTCGCAGCCTATCCGGTGACCCTGAACGATGACGAGCTCACCGACGAGATCGTCCTGGCTGCCACGCGCTACCTCCGGGGAGATTCGTCGTGAGGAGGCGAGGGTGGTGGCGAGAGCTCGTGGCGGCCGCGCTGGTCATGGCGTTGCCAGGCGGGGTCTTGGCCCAGGTGCCCGACACCACGGTGCGGCGTCTCATGGAGGAGCACTCGGTTCCCGGCCTCGCGCTGGCGGTCGTACAGGGGGACTCCATCGGCCTGGCCGCCTGGGGCAGTGCCGACGCTGCGGCCAGCGTTCCGGTTACGCCGGATACTCCGTTCCGGCTGGCGTCGGCAGCGAAGGTTCTGGTGGCCGCGACGGCCCTCATCGAGGCCGACGAGGGCCGGTTGGATCTGCATGCCGACGTCGAGCCTGTGGTGGGCTTCCCACTGGACGGCGCCTTCCGCGGGCCGGTGACGATCCACCATCTGCTCACCCATACGGCCGGATTCGACGAACGGGTGGTGGGATACGCCGCGCGCACCTCGAACGAGATGCGGCCCCTGGGTGATTACCTGTCAGATCGGATGCCGGACCGGGGCTGGCCGATCGGAGAGATCTTGAGCTACTCGAACCATGGGATGTCTCTGGCAGCGTACGCCGTGGAGAGGGCAGCGGAGCGGTCTTTTGCCCAGGTTGCCGACTCGGAGCTCTTCCGGCCCCTGGCGATGGCCGCGACCCGGTTTCTGACCTCGGGGGAGTCCATCCCCGGAGCGGCCGCCGAGCCGCTCGAGTGCCTCGGTCGGGAGTGCTCTCCCCTGCCCCACCTCTACTCGCACGCCTACCCGGCCGGCCTGGCCTTCTCCACGGCCCGGGACATGGGAGCGTTCGTCTCCGCGGTCCTGTCCTCCGAGGAAACAGGAAGCCCGCTGGCGGATCTGATTCCGGAGCGATTCAGCCATGACGCCCGGCTTCCCGGGATGTCCTATGCCTTCTTCAACCAAGCCTATGCCGGCCGCAGGATTCTGGCCCATTCCGGATCGGTTCCGGGCTATTGGTCACTCCTGCTCCTCGTGCCCGAGGAGAACGTGGGGTTCTTCTTCGTCACCAACGGAGGGGATTCGGAGTTCGGAGCGGCGTTCCGGGACCAGCTTCTGGAAGGTTTGGTGGGGCCGCAGGACAAGGACGGCGCTGCTGCACGGCGGGGGGAAGATCCCGCCATCCGGGCCGGTGCCTACGAACTCACCCGGTACTCTCACGGCACCATCGAGCGGTTCCCGCAGCTGTTCCACAACGCTCTCCACCTCAGGGCCCGTGAGGATACGCTTTTGGTCATGGGAGGCGGGCCTGCCCAGCGCTTCCTTCAGATCGGGGACTCTCTGTATCAGGAGGTCGGGGGAGATGGGCTGTTGGCCTTCGGCACCCGGCGCGGCAAGCCGTTCCTCTTCCGGTCTAGCGACGTGTACGGCGCGGAGCTCCCGGCAGCGTATGAGAGGCTCGGGAGTCGGAGCAGCCCATCGTTCATGAACGAGTATGTCTCTTGGCTTTTGGCGCTGCCTATCCTGATGATGATCCTGACCTGGCCGATTCTCCTCGCAGGCGGCTATCTGTGGAGGAAGCGTCGCGGGCAGGAGGGCCCTGGCTTCGAGCTCATGCCTCTCCTCGCGGCTCTCACGGCGACCGCGACCATCGGACTCTTCGCCTGGTTCGGCTTCGGATTCGTCGCCCGCAGCAACCAGCTCTTCCAGACCGGAGAGATGTTCTTCGGCATGCCGGATTCTCTGGCCGCCCTCACCTGGATCCCATGGGCCCACCTGACCCTGAGCCTGGCGCTCCTCGCCGCAGTGCCCTGGGCCTGGAGGAAGCGGTGGTGGGATCTTGCGAGGCGAGCGACGTTCACAGTGACCGTGGCCATCCTGGTCCTGCAGGTCTCATTTCTGGCAGCCTGGAACTACCTGCCGGCGGTGTGGTGATCCGAACCCGACTGTCTCCGCGCTGTCGGAACCCGGCGGGTCCCGGCAGCGCTCGCGTCGCGCTAACGCCGACCCAACTCCAGGATCGGATCCTTTTCTCCGGTCATGGCCCAACGGACGAGCACGGTCGGTATCACACCCTCCGCATAGAAGGCATCGAAGAACTTCTTCACGGTGAATTCGTCGCCTTCCGCTAACGCGTATTCGGACAGCAGTTCTTCGATCTGCACCTTCCCGGACACATAGCTCGTCCCGTAACCCGGCTGCCGCAGATACAGGTGCTGCTCGTTACGAACCAGGGCGCCTTCGGTGAGCCATCCACGCGGGGTCCACCTCATCGCGTTGGCCACCGCTTCCTCCATGTCGTACACGCCCCCGTGGAGCTTCAGACCACTGAGTGCGCGCGCGGCCCGTTGCGCGAGCATGACCCAGGTCAATTCGCGCGCCCTGGGCTGACCCTCGAGAAGGCCGAGGTGCATGAACATCTCCTCCACGCCTGTCGCGAGTCCCTCGGAGCGTGCGTCGAAGATGTTGTAGAGGGACGGCGTCGCCCGGATCGGGCTCGGATGCGGATCTTCACGCATGCGGGCCAGCTCGATCCAGTGGTGCATGTGAGGGCGGAAGGCGTCCGGGCTCCGGTAGATGACCTCGAGGAAGAAATTGCGTACCTCGTCCGGTTCTGCGGGCGAGAAGGAGCCGTTGACGGCTCGCAGCGCCCCGTCCATCCAGGGCTCGACCGTCTCAACCTCCTCGTCCCGCAGGAACTTCATGTACCGTGTGACGGACATGTGGTGGAGGTCGTCGTAGTCCTTCGCGTTGTCGATGCGCTCGAGTTCCGGGAGGTGCCGATTCCGGTTCTCCTCCAGGCGCATGGACGAATGGGACCGCGCCAACTCACGGCGCATGATCATCACCTGATCCTGCCACGTGTACGGTACGAGGTGGACGTTCTGCATGTACCACGTGTAGTTCTCCGCCCCGACACCGGATGGGCCCGTTCTGGAGGGTGCCTCCGCCTCCAGCCACGCGCGGAAGGACTCGGATGCGTCCCTCGCCGCCACGATCGCGGCGTCGAGGTCCTCGCTGGTGCCCGCGACCTGCCGGGCATAGTCAGCGAGGTCGTCCGCCTGGCCCCGGAAGGAGCGGTCACCGGCCAGCCAGAGGTCCCGAGCGTTCGAATCCGCCAGGTTGCCGCGGGCTTGCTCGAGCAGCGCCGGGATCGCTCCGATCTTCCCGGTGATCTCGGTCGCGTCCGCCGGCGACAGCGGATAGTCGTATTGCCACGTATCGACGTAGCCGTGGACAGACATGCCCTCGTGAGCCGGGACGTCACTTTCAGCCATGAAGACCGTTGCGTAGAAGGCCGGATCGCGAGCCCAGGGCCGCCGTACGCGATGATCGAAGTCGAGTCCGTTCATCTCCACTCGGATCAGGTGCCAATCGATCTGTTGCGCGATCGGCCAGCTGTCGACGGGCATCGCGTACAGCCGATCCATCCAGCCCTCGAGCTCCCTCTGCTGGCGCGCCATGGCGTCGGGGGTGTAGTCCGGGACTCCGTCCACGAACGCAGGCATTTCGAACGCACGCCACTCGTGGTAGAAGTCCACGAGTTCGGCGTGGCTTTGAGCGGATGCGGGCCCCGCGAGCGCCACGACCGCGAGCCCTCCAAGCGCGAGGATACCCCTCCCGCGCGTCATCATTGTCCACCCCCGATCCGCCGCCCGGGCGTCCACGGTGCCCCCGCTGCCTCGAGCGCCCCTTCCAGTTCCATGAGCCGCCCGTCGATCAGCTCCCTGAGATCGGATTCGACGTCGTCCAGGTCCCTCCGAGCGATTTCGACGTTCGTTCGTTGAGTACCGGTGGGTGTCTGACGCGTGGACCAATGCCCCCCGACGACGTTGCCGACCCGACTCGAGATCGAGGGCACTGTGGACTGATCGAGTGAGCCGCGCACGCGGTCACCCTGCAGCCGCAGCACGATCTGGTTGAAAGCCTGCTCTACCCCGTCGATCTCGTTGAACAGCCCCGGATCCGCCCGTGGCGCGCGCATCAAGGCGGCACGCATGAACCGGAGGCGGTCACGCTGATGCCCCATCTCCGCACTCGCGACACCGATCCTGCGCTGCAGCTCACTCACGTCGTACTGGAACTGCGCGACCGCGATGAAGTCGGTCCCCGGCACGTTCCGGACCGGCTTCACCTCGAAGGTCTGAGCACTGCCGATGGATTCCACACCGGACGAGCTCACCACGAGAAGTTGAGCAGAGTACGTTCCTGGAGGCGCGAGGGGCCCGACAGGATCCGAGGCCCACGGAGGTCGGAAGGCCGGCCGCGTCAGATTCACGGGGTTGGGTGCTGGCCGCCGGAGGTCCCAGGCAATGCGGTGCATGCCAGCCGTGGCCGGGCCTTCGAGCCAGCGCACCGAGGTGCCCGACACGTCCGAGATCCGGACGATCACGCGGGGTCCGCTCTCGCCCATTTCATGGAAGAGCGTCTCGTAGCCTGGGAAGGGTACGTCCGCTCCCTGCTCCCTGAGCTCCTGCTCCACTTCTTCACGGGCACTTGCCGCTGTCCGCGGCACGTCCGGCAGGAAGTACGTCAGCGAAGCTCCGAAGTCCGGGTTCGGCGCGGCGTAGGCCGAGCTGCCGAGCGTCGGGCGCCCGACGGCCTGATTCGTCGCATACGGTACATACCACCACGCGTCCCGGACGGGCATGATGCCGCCCGCGCCGTCCAACGCACCCGCAGCGATCTCCCGCAGCGGGCTATAGTCGTCGAGTATGTAGAAGCCACGCCCGAAGGTCGCGCCTACGATGTCGCTGTCGCGTCGATGCAGCTTCACGTCCCGGAACGCGATGGTCGGCGAGCCCGCCAGCTTGTGCCAGTTGGTGCCGCCGTTCGGGCTGAAGTACAGCCCCCACTCGGCCGCGATCACCAACAGGTTCGGATCGACGTGGTCCTGCTGGATCGCCCACACGATGGTCTGGTCCGGCAGGTCGCCCGTGATGCTGGTCCAGTTCCGGCCGTTGTCGTCCGACCGAAACAGATACGGCGCGTAGTCGCCGATCTTGTGCGCGTCGGCCGCGGCGAACACGGTGTTGGCGTCATGTTGGCTCGCCTCGACGTCGTTGATGAACGCTCGCTCCGGCACGCCGGGCAGCTCGCTCGCACGCGTCCATGCCTGCCCCGCATCGGATGTGAAGTGAATCAGGCCGTCATCCGAGCCGGTGTAGAGCAGGTCTTCCCGGACCGGGCTCTCCGTGATCGCGGTCACAGTCGAGTACTTCGACATCGCACCGTTGTCGTGGAGTGCGTCGAGTTCCCATACGCGGCCCATGTACGGCAGTTCGTAGCGGTTGGTATTCGTGGTGAGGTCTCCGCTCAGGGCGAGCCAGGTGCCGCCCCGGTCGTCGCTCCGCCACAAACGCTGCGACGCGAAGTAGATCCGGTCAGAATCATGCGGACTGATCAGGAGCGGCGAGTCCCAATTCCATCGCTCCGGAGCATCGCCCGGCGCCGGCTGCGGCTGAATCTGAAGGGACTCTTCCGACTTCCGATCCGTCCTGTACAGATTCCCCTGCTGCGTCATCAGATAGACGATGTCCGAGTCCGTCGGGTCGACCTGCACCCCGTATCCGTCTGCCCCCATCGGGAAGTGCCAGTCGGAGTTTCGAACGCCCTCGGTGCTCATCGTTCGCGACGGTCCGATGAGAGTGCCCAGGTCCTGGGCACCGCCGATGATCTCGTAGAATGGCTCCGAGTTCGACATGGCGACCTTGTAGAACTGCGAGATCGGCATGTTCGGGAAGTGCCGCCACGTGGTTCCCCGGTCGAAGGTTTCGTACAGCCCGGCGTCCGTTCCGGCCAGCATGTGCATCGTGTTGTCCGGGTCGATCCACAGGGCATGGTTGTCGGAGTGCTTCTCGCGGCCGGTGCCCAGGTTATCGAACGTTGCGCCTCCGTCCATCGTGATCTGGAAGAACACGTCCATCTGGATCACCAGGTCGGCTTCGGTGGGTGATGCTTCGATCTCCTGGTAGTAATGGGGTCCCGTGCCGCCGGAGATGTAGCCGTTGCGGCGCTCCCAGCTCTCGCCCTTGTCGGTCGAACGGTAGAAGCCCTGCTCTCCGTCCGCCGCCTCTATGGTGGCGTACACCAGGTCCGGGTTCGCCGGAGTTACAGCCAGGCCGATCTTGCCCATGTCGCCGGTCGGCAGCCCGTTCGTGACCTCACGCCACGTGGTTCCACCGTCCGTGGACTTGTAGATGCCCGAGCCCGGGCCGCCGCCCATGTAGCCCCAAATGTGACGCCTGCGCTGAAAGGTGGCCGCATAGATCGTGTTCAGGTCCGACGGATCGACCTCGAGATCGGTCACACCGGTATGCTCGTCGATGTAGAGTACTTGCTCCCACGTGTCCCCACCGTCCTGCGTGCGGAAGACGCCGCGCTGACCGCCAGCGGACCACAGGGGACCCTCGGCCGCGACGATCGCCGAAGCGGGATGGTCCGGGTGCAGGAGGATTCTCCCGATGTGCTCGGATCCCTCGAGTCCTTTCTGCTCCCAGGTCTTGCCGCCGTCGCGACTGACGTAGATACCCGAGCCCCACCCCACATGCCGGCCGCTTACGTTCTCGCCGGTGCCTACCCACACGACCTCGGGGTTGGTCGGGTCGAGCGCCACGGTCCCGATCGAATACGACGCCTGCGCATCGAAGACAGGCGTCCAGGTCGTGCCCGCGTTCGTTGTCTTCCAGAGCCCACCGCTCCCGGCGGCGACGTACCACGTGGTCTTGTGGTGCGGGTTGACCGCGATATCTGCGATGCGTCCGCCCGCCACGGCAGGGCCGACCTCACGGAGCGGGACCGCGGAAAGAGCCTGTGAGACAGACTGAGCAGCGATGACGTTCGGGATGGAGGCAATCGCGCAGAGCGCAGCGGCCGCGAAGCCGGTCTTGGATGCGAAACGCATGGGGACACCTGTCGGAGATCAACGAGATGGACACCTGCCAGAGTGCCGCCGGGGCGACTCATCGGCAAGAACGTGCCTCCCCCGCGCCTTACCCGCTCGATGCACGGAGCAGCGGGGGGCGGCCCGATCACGCCCTTCCCTCCCTCGCAGGGTCCAACAAACTCGCCGTCTCCGCTGTCCGGGCAGTCAACAGGATCATGGGCAACGGCCTCCCCCGGTGGCTCCTTCATCACCACATCGAACAAGTAGGCTCCATGCGCCTTCCTGCTCTGCTCATCCTCGCCGGGACCTTACTCGCCAGCGTCGATGCTGCCGCTCAACAGATTCCGACCACCAGTGCCGCCCAGATCTCGGCTGCGCCCATCATCGATGGTGAGCTCGATGATGCGGCGTGGCGCGTACTGATGCCACTGACGGGCTTCGTGCAGAGCGAGCCCGGCGAAGGACAACCGGTCTCGCAGCGTACGGAAGTCCGCATTGGCCAGGACGGCGAGGCCCTCTACGTCGCTGCGTGGCTCTACGACAGCGATGCGTCGGGAATCGTCTTTGGTCAGACTCTGCGCGATGCGTCGCTCAACGAGTCGGATGCCTTCGTCGTGGTGTTCGACACCTACCTCGACCGGCAGAACGGATTCGTATTCGGCACGAGCCCGGCTGGCATCGAGTACGACGGTCAGGTCGCCGGCGAAGGTCAGGCCGGTGGCCCAGGTGGTGGGCGGCAGCAGCGCGGTTCGACGGGAGGCTTCAACCTGAACTGGGACGGGAGCTGGGAAGTTGCGACGTCCACGGACGGCGAGGGGTGGTACGCCGAGATGCGCATCCCATTCTCGACGCTCCGGTATGGTTCAGACGGCGCGCAGGAGTGGGGCGTGAACTTCGAGAGGAAGATCCGCCGCAACAGCGAAGAGGCCATGTGGGCCCCTATTCCGAGGCAGTTCGATCTCTACCGCATTTCGATGGCGGGCACCGTCGCCGTCGATGCCCCCGCACGACGCACGTTCACGGTCAGTCCCTATGTTCTGGCGGACGGGTTCAAGGACTATCAGGTCGGCAATCCCGAAGTCGACTACGGCCCACAAGTCGGTGGTGACGCGAAGATCGGGCTCAACCAGAGCCTTACCCTCGACCTCACCGTGAACACCGACTTCGCTCAGGTCGAGGTCGACGATCAACAGGTCAACCTGACGCGTTTCAGCCTCTTCTTTCCGGAGAAGCGCGCCTTCTTCCTGGAGAATGCAGGCACGTTCGCCGTCGGTACGGGTCAGAGCGCCGAACTGTTCTTCAGCCGCCGCGTCGGTCTATTCGAGGGGCAGGAAGTGCCTATCCAGGCGGGAGCCCGTCTCTCGGGCAAGGTCGGCGACTTCCAGATCGGCTTGCTCAACATCCAGACCGACGACGTCTTCGAGGAGAACCCGGTCAGCGGACTCGGCGTGGAGGTGGCCCCGTCGAACAATTTCGGCGTGCTCCGGGCCTACAAGGAGATGGGGAATCGCACGCAGTTGGGTGCCATCCTCGTGTCTCGGTTCAATACCGGTAACTCCGACGACTACAACGTGACGTATGGGGTCGATGGCCGAATAGGCCTCGGCGAGGCGCTCACGCTCGAGGGCTGGGCGGGTCTCACTACCACCCCGCTCGAAGCGGGCGAGCCCGACACCCGCACCGGGCTCAACAACGGCGAGTACGGCTTCGAAGGAACGAGCACGTACATCACGCGCAACTGGCAGATCCTGACCGGCTACCGGCAGATCGGTGAGGCGTTCAACCCCGAAGTGGGGTTCGTGAATCGACTTGGGTATCGGCACGTGAACGCCCGCGTCCTCCGTCACCTGCGTACTGAAGGCACACCCTGGTTCCGCGAATTCAGGCCGCACATCTCCTATAGCCAGTTCTTCACCCTGGACGGGTTCAGCGAGTCCTACATCGTTCACATCGATGCACACTTCGCGTTCGAGAACGGGGCGTTCTTCCAGTTGCCGGGCTTCAATCTCACGGGCGAGGGGCTGGAGGAGCCGTTCGAGATCCGCGAGGGCATCGTGATCCCGAGGGGATCGTACCAAAACGCCGAATGGTCCTTCCGCTACAACACGAACCGCGGCGCACCTCTGTCGATTTCCGGTGGATGGACCCTGGGCGGGTTCTACTCGGGCACGCAGTTCCGACCGAACGCCAACATCGTGTACCGACACGGCGACAGGCTCGCCGCGACGCTCAAGCTCAACTATTTCGACGTGCGTCTGGACGAAGGGAGCTTCAAGACCGCAGTCGTCGGCGTGAACGCTTCGTACTCCTTCACGCCGCGCATTTACCTGCAGGCCAACGTCCAGTACAACGACGACAGAGAGGACGTCGCGACGAACCTGCGTCTCGGCTGGCTGGATACGGCGGGCACCGGGCTCTTCATCGTCTTGAACGACACGAACCACCGTGGATTGTTCGAGCGCACCGGATTCGTGGCCGGGCCGAAGCAGCGGCAACTGGTGATCAAGTACAGCCGACTGTTCAACCTGGGGCGGTAGAAGGCGACAAGTCCGCTCTTCGGCACCGGGCTTGGGTCAGCCCCCGACGGGCGGCTCATCCGTCCTCGAGGATCTGCAGATCTGGATGCTGTCCCGGCAGTGCGACCCTGAAGGCGATGAAGGGCAGCAGCGGGTTCGGGAGCACGTACCTCCAGCCCAGGGCTTTCGATATGGCACCGTCAGCCGATCGGTGGTGCATCCAGAGATAGACGACCTTGTAGACACACAGTCCAGGCACGACCGAATGCTGGAATCCCGTCGTGCGGAGACATCGGCGGTGGATGTACCAGACCCCTGCTTCGGTCGCGGTCGTCCATCCGTTTCCCTCCGGCGATCGACTCAAGGTCGCCAACTCCACTGCAGCCCCGCCGGCCTCGGATGCGGTTCCGTCAGGAGGCCTCTTGTTATAATTATGTATAAGGATTAAGTTAGACATCAGTTGTACAAGACCAACGATCAACTCCTGAGAAACCCATGAGCGTCATGTTCCGGACTGCCCTGCGAGAAGCTGCCCAGCCGTCGTCGGACAAAGGCCTCGGCGGCCTCGTACCCGCCAGTGGGAACCACGCGCCCGAGTCGGAGGTCGCACGATGACCGCGACTCCCGCTCTCCTTGCCATCGTCGCTCTGGTGCAGGTGGCCGCCGGCCCCAGCGTAGGGTCCACCGGGGGAGCAATCCCAGGGCCGACGGCCCCTCCGTCGGCGGATCGTCCGGCTCTTTTCACGATTGCCTCGCACGATGGATCGCAGGGTGACACGGAGGTTCTCGCTCCGAGGGCACAGGACCTGGACATCCGCATCGATGGTCGCCTCGACGAGGCCGCCTGGGCTGGCGCGCCGCTGCTGAAAGGTTTCACTCAGTACGAACCGGTGGAGGGCGCTCCGGCAAGCCAGAACACCGAGGTTCGGATCCTCGTCACCGACGACGCGATCCTCTTCGGCATTCGTGCGCTCGACGACCCGAGCGCGGTTCGATCCTCCCTGGCCCGCCGTGATGGCTTCGGGAGATCCGACGACTGGGTTCGTGTCATCCTGGATACCTTCAACGACCAGCGCCGGGCATTCGTCTTCCAGGTCAATCCTCTCGGCATTCAGGCCGATGGACTCTGGATCGAAGGTAGGGGTGGGCGCGGAGGCCCCGTGGACTGGAGCCCCGACTTCCTCTGGGGGTCGGCGGGGCGCGTCGATGCCAACGGATACACCGTCGAGTTCGCAGTCCCGTTCAAGAGTCTCCGCTTTCCGGAGGCGTCCGTGCAGGATTGGGGGCTCCAGGTGACCCGGACGATTCAGCGTTCAGGGTACAGTCAGTCGTGGGCGCCGATCACCTCCGACCAGGCGAGCGGCCTGGCTCAGGCCGGCAGTCTGAGGGGCCTCGAGGGCCTCGATCCCGGGCTGTTCATGGAGATCAACCCGGTGGCTACGGCCAGTCGGAGTGGCGGTTGGGATGAGGCCAGCGGGGGTCTACGCCACGATCCGACGGCCAGCGACTTCGGCCTCAACGTCACCTACGGGCTCACCTCGAACCTCACCCTGGATGGCACCTACAACCCCGACTTCAGCCAGGTAGAGGCGGATGCTGGGCAGATCACCGTCAACGAGCGGTTCGCTCTCTTCCTCCCGGAGAAGCGGCCCTTCTTCCTGGAGGGTACCGACGTCTTCAGCATGCCGGAGCGTTTGGTCTACACGCGCTCCATTTCCAATCCCGTCGGCGCGGCCAAGATGTCCGGCAAGCTGGGCGGCACCACCGTCGCGTACGTCCACGGTGGGTGGGGTCTATACGGATCGTACTGCGCCGGGACAGTCGTTCAACCGCGTAGCCGGCGCTGACGGGCGCTTCGTCGTTGCCGACCGGTACATCTTCAATGTCATGGCTGCTGCCAGCGCCGACGGTGCTGACGAAGCCTCGACAAACTGGGGCTCCCTCGTGTCGGCCGACTTCAGGCGCTCGAGCCGAACGGTCACCATGAGCGCCTCGTTTCTGGATATCACGCCCGGTTTTCGGGCTCGGAGTGGGTTCATCCGGCAAGTGGGTATCACTTCGGCGGAGGCTCGGGCCGGATATTCATGGCGCGGTGGCCGGGGCGCCTTCGTGGAGAGCGTGAGCCTCAGCTTGGATGCGGACGGGACTTGGGCCCGAGAGGACTTCTGGTCCGGGCGGGCGCCGGAGGAGTGGGACGTGGGGCTGAGTCTGTCGGGCTCCCTGCGCGGGAACGTGGGCGGATTCCTGTCCTACTCTCAGCGGAGCTTCGACTTCTCCGCCGACCGCTATGGAGGGCTGTTCACTACCTCCCGGAGCGGGTTCCTGCCGTTCTCGCCGGACCAGTCGCTCTTTCAGGGTCTGCACTCCCTACGGCTGAGGAGCTGGGTCAGCACATGGGAGCGCGTCCGCGGCTCGTTCGGTGCCTCATGGAGTGAGACCCCCATCTTCGATCGGGGGGTGCCCGCCGACGTCGGAGAGAGCTTCAGCGTGGATGCCGGGCTCACGCTCTACCCGACGGGTGCGCTCTCCATGCAGGTGGGTGCTCGTCACGTGCGCCTCCTGCGGAAGCAGGATGGGTCCACATACTCCACCGCCACCATTCCGCGGCTCGAGGGTCGCTACCAGTTCAGCCGTTCGCTCTTCGTCCGAGGGATCGGTGAGTATTCCAGCCAGAGCCGGGGCGACGTCCTGGACCCTGAGACCGGCGCCCCGGTCTACTTCTGCTCAGGTGACGAGTGCTCAGCCAGGTCCGGCCGCGACGCCAACGACTTCCGGCTGGAGGGGCTGTTGGGGTTCGAGCCCTCCCCGGGGACGGTGCTCTTCATCGGCTACACGCGGGCACTGCGCGACACCCAGGCGTTTCGCTTCCAGGACGTTCAAGCCCGGTCCGACGGGCTCTTCGTGAAGCTCAGCTACCGCTTCCGGATGTAGCCGGTGACAACGAATCTCAGGCGCCCCGCCCCCGAGAGCGGGCGCCCGCCTCTGCTGCGCTCGATGTGGGTCGTCTTGCTCTTCACCAGTGGGTGCAGCTTCGCCCCTGACCCGGTCGAGGTGGCGCCGGTGACGCGTCTACCCGAGACCTTCGCGGACGCCCCGCCTTCCGAGGCGTCGGAGTCGTTGGCTTGGTGGAACGCGTTCTCGGACCCCGTCCTCGATGATCTGGTCGACACGGCGATCGTCGCCAACCTCGACATTCAGGAGGCGCTGGCCCGGGTCGAGGAGGTGCGCGCTCAATTCCGCATCGCCCGCTCCGCCCTCCTTCCCAGCGTCCAGGCCGGCGTGGACTTCAGCAGAAGCGACGTACCGGCCAACGCAGGTCAGTTCGGTGCCATCTTCGGTCAGACGCGCGACGATGGAGAAGCGCCGCCCGAGGGAGATGCGAGCACTCCGGACCGGTTCTCGTTCGGCACGTTCGGGGCCAGCCTGGGATTCTCCTACGAACTCGATCTGTGGGGCAGGGTCCGGTCGGGTCGGAGTGCAGCGGTGGCTGACCTGCTCGCGACGGCGTGGGACGTACGCACGGTGCGCATCGGCGTCGTGTCGGAGACGATCGCCGGCTACTTCGAGATCCTCGAGCTCGGTTCGCGGGCCACGATCCTCCGGGAGCAGCTGGATCTCCTGGAGGAGCGCCTCGCCCTCACCCAGGATCGTTACGACCGCGGCGTCGTCACCTCGCTGGAGGTGTACCAGATCCAGCAGGACTTCAATGCCACCCGGGCTCAGCTGCCTCTCCTGGAAGCGCAGTTGGCCGAGGCCAAGGGGCGCCTCGGCCTCCTCCTGGGCCGCTTCCCGGCCGAGATCGACGGCCGGTTCGGCGAGGGCCCGCGTCCTTCCGTGAACACCGAGCCGATACCCGCCGGGCTGCCCTCGACCCTTCTCTCGTCGAGACCGGACGTCGTGGCGGCGTACGCCCGGCTGGAGGCTGCGCGCTTGCGGGTCGGTGAGCGCCGGGCCGCGCGGTTCCCCACATTGAGCCTCACGGGGTCCGCGGGTCAGCAAAGCAGTGAACTGTCCGACCTGGTCCGTGCAGACCAGTGGTTCACGAACTTCGTGGCGTCGATCACCGCGCCCATCTTCAATGGTGGCCGCCTGGCCGCGGATGAAGCGGCAGCGCGGGCCCGGTACGATCAGGAAGCGGCTCGGTACGCCCGCGCAGTGCTGACCAGCTTCAAAGAGGTGGAGGCGTCCCTCGCTGCCTTCAACGCCCAGCGTGCGCGACACGACCTTCTCGCCGATCAGGCCGCCGCCGCCCAGGCCAATGCAGACACTCAGCTCAGACGGCTCGAACTGGGCATCGGTGACTACGTGGCTTACCTCGATGCCCTCCGGCAGTCCCTGAACGTCGAGAGCACTCGGGCCACGGCGGGGCGCGATCTGGCCGTTGCCCGCCTCAATGTGCACAGGGCCCTCGGGGGCGCCTGGATACCATCGGAGGAAGGATCATGACCTCGGAGTCGAACCCCTCAACCCCGACAGTCGGGGCGCCGGGTGGTCGCAGGCTCGGAACCGCGCTCGGTATCGTGGCCCTGGGTCTGCTCAGCGTCGTCGTGCTCGTGGCGACGCGGCCGAAGCCCGCCCGCGCAGTGCTGGATCGGGTGGCTCCGCGGGTTTCCGTGCTGTCACTCGAAGCACGGTCCGGGTGGATCTGGGTCGAGGGTTCCGGGACGATTCGGCCCAGGGCACAGATCTCGCTCTCCACACAGGTAGGAGGGCGGGTCGTCGAGGTCTCACCCTCACTCAACAGTGGCGGCTCGTTCCGGCGAGGGGAGGTTCTCCTCGTCATCGAACGCGCCAGCTACGAGAACGCAGTGGCGATCGCTGAGGCCGACGTGGCCCAACGCCGAGTCGACATTGCCCTTGCGGAGCAGGAGCAGGTCGTCGCCCGCGAGGAGTACCGTCTCCTGAGAGCTCGCACGGGGACAACAGTCCTCTCGGACACAGCTCGATCGACCCGGCTCGCCCTGCGGGAGCCTCAGGTCGAGGCGGCGAGGGCCGCGCTGGCTCGGGCGACAGCCCAACTGGCCGACGCGCAGCTGAATCTCGACCGAACCGTGGTGCGCGCCCCGTTCAATGGGGCGGTTCTAAACGAAAGCGTCGGCGTGGGCCAGAACGTGTCCCCGGGACAGAGCCTGGCCGAGCTTTTCGATACGGATGAGGCCGAGATGGTCGTCTCCCTCAGCCAGGCCGAGGCTTCGCTGGTCGATGGCCTGTGGGACCAGCAGTCCGGGACCGGAGGGATCACGATCCCGGCCAAGGTGCGCCACGACTTCGGAGGGGTCCGCCACGAGTGGGACGGATACGTCGACAGGGTCGAGGGAGCTCTCGACCCTACGACCCGAACCATCAACGCCATCGTCCGCATCCCGAGCCCATTCGCGTCCGACGGCCGTCCACCGCTCCTGATCGGCGCGTACGCCCGAGCGCTCATCGCGGCCCGGGAGCTCGATCGATATTTCGCACTTCCGCGCTCTGCCCTCCGCGAGGGTGAGATCGTGTGGGTGGTCACGGTCGACGGCACGCTGTCGTCCTCGCGCGTTTCGGTCATTCAGCAGGTCCAGGACACGGTCTACATCTCCTCGGATCTCGCTGACGGCTCGCGGGTGGTGACCAGCGACCTCAGTGTCATGACGCCGGGGATGTCCGTGACCGCAACCGAGGAGGACGGTCGATGAATCGGGCCATCCTCTGGATGATCCGGAACGGCGTGACCACGAATCTGCTCGTGGTGTTCCTTCTGGCTGCCGGGGCGCTGGGCGCGCTCAACCTCCGTCAACAGGTATTTCCCGAGTTCTCGCCGGACATCATCAGCGTGTCCGTGCCGTATCCCGGGGCAACGCCGCTCGAGGTCGAGGAAGGGGTCATCCTTCCCATCGAGGCTCGCCTGGAGTCACTGGACGAGATCGAGGAGGTCACCGCCACGGCCGCGCAGAATCTGGGGATCGTGACCGCGCAGCTGCGGCCTGGCGTGGACAAGCCCCAGGTGCTCGACGAGGTGAAGTCAGCGGTAGATCGCATCACCACGTTTCCCCAGCAGATAGAGCGTCCCGTGGTCACGCTGGCGTCCGCGAGGTCGCAGGTCGTCCAGCTCGTTCTCTTCGGTGACGTCGACGAGCTCGTGCTCAAACGTCTGGCCAGACAGGTGCGTGACGAGCTGGTGGACCGCCCGGGCATCTCAGATGCTCAGCTCCAGGGGGTACGCGACTATGAGATCAGCATCGAGGTCTCTCAGGACGTTCTCAGAGCCTACGGTCTGAGCACCTCGGACATCGCCACGATCGTCCGTCGGGAAAGCCTGGATCTCTCAGGCGGTGACATCGAGACCACGTCCGGAAGGGTTCTCCTCCGGACCGAAGGAAAGAACGAGACGGCCCCTCAGTTTCGCGACATCGTGGTCCTCACCCGCCCCGACGGCACGGAGGTCCGGCTCGGCGATCTCGCGCAGGTCCGCGACGGATTCGCGGATTCCGATCTCTCGAACGCGTTCAATGGGTCTCCGGCCGCGATCGTCGCCGTCTTCAGGGTCGGCGAGGAGAGTGTCCTCGACGTCGCGGGCTCGGTCAAGGACTACGTCGCCGACCTCGAAGGAACGCTGCCCACCGGTGTTTCGGTCTCTCTCTGGCAGGACAACTCCGAGGTCCTGGCCGGCCGGCTGGGGCTCCTCATCAAGAACGGCTTGCTCGGGCTCATTCTGGTGCTCGTCGCTCTGACGCTCTTCCTCGAGTTGCGACTGGCTGCCTGGACCGCCTTCGGTATCGCGATCTCGTTCATCGGTGCTTTCGCGATTCTGGCACCGCTGGGTGTGACCATCAATGTGATCTCGCTCTTCGGCTTCATTCTGGCGACCGGGATCGTCGTCGACGACGCGATCGTCATGGGCGAGAACATCTTCGCCGAACGCGAGAAGGGAGCTACTCCGCTCGCTGCGGCCGAGCGGGGCGCTCAGCGCATTGCCCGACCGGTGGTGTTCGCAGTGCTCACCACCATCGTCGGCTTCTCTCCCCTGCTCTTCATCTCGGGAGCGTTCGGGCCGCTCCTTCGGGATCTCCCCCTCGTGGTCATCACGGTGCTCATCCTGTCGCTGGTTGACGCCATCTTCATCCTCCCGATGCACCTGTCGCACGCGCCCACGATCGACCCGTCACGCCGCAACCGCGTCCTTCACCTGATCGACCTGGTCCGCGAGCGCGTCGATGCGGCTCTCTCCCGTTTCGTGCAGGGCCGGCTCACACGTTGGGTTCGCTTCAGCCTGCGTAACGACCTCGTCGTCATGGCCGGTGCCACGGCCAGCATGCTACTCATGTTCGGCCTGGTCGCGGGAGGGCGCCTGCCCTTCGCGTTCCTCGCACCGATCCAGGGCGAGACCGTCAGTGCCAGCCTCACCATGCTGCCCGGCACACCGGTGGAGCAGACGGCCCGGGCTGTCCGGCAGCTCGAGGATGCAGCCCTCCGCGCCGGGAGCAGCATGGCGTCGGATCTACCGGACGATCACCCTGATCCGGTGCGCAATCTGTACCGGGTCGTAGCGGGGCGAGCCTCAGGAGGCGGACCGGGCTCGACAGACGCGCCTTCGGCATCCCCGTCCAACGTCGCGAGCCTCATCGTCGAGCTGCCGGATCCCGAGGTCAGCGCCTTTTCCGGAGAGGATTTCGAAGCCGCTTGGAGGGAGCAGATTCCCGACATGGTCGGTGTGCGTGCTCTCTCCATCAGCTCCAGCCTGTTCTCTGTGACAGATCCGATCCGGGTGGAACTGGCCGGCACGGATCCGGAGGCGCTCCGAGCGGCTTCCGGGGACATCGCCGAAGTTCTCCGGAGCTTCGTGGGCGTATTCGACGTCCTCACGGACGAGGACGAGGGAGAGCCCGAGTATCAGCTCGCCCTTCTGCCCGAGGCCCGCTCTCTGGGTATCTCGCTGGACGACCTGGCAAACCAGGTCCGCGGGGCCTTCTTCGGTGTCCAGGTTCAGAGGCTGCAGCGTGACGGTGAAGAGGTCCCCGTGTACGTGCGTCTGCCCGAGTCCGAGCGGGACGCGGTCGTCGACCTCATGAACTTTCAGGTCTCCACCCCCCAGCGAACCAGGGTGCCCCTCGAACAGGTCGCCGCGGTGACCCTGGGCTCGACGCCGTCCAGCATCGGTCGTCGGGATGGAAAGCGTGTGGTCTCCGTGACGGCGGACACGGACCCGTCCGTGGTCTCGACCAACGATGTCACCCGGCAGCTGGCGCTGGAGACCGTGGCCGCGGTCGAGGCTCGTTACCCAGGAGTCGATGTCATCCTGGCCGGTGAGCGGGAGGAGCAGAACGAGGCCTTCGGGTCGTTGGGGACGGGCTTCGGGCTGGCCGCCCTGGGCATCTTCGCTCTGCTGGCGATTCCCCTCAATTCCTATGTCCAGCCGCTCATCATCATGTCCGCGATCCCCTTCGGAATCATCGGAGCCTTGCTCGGCCATGCGCTCCTGGGCGTGCCCGTTGGACTCTTCACCCTCTTCGGTCTCATCGGGCTGACGGGCGTGGTGGTCAACGATTCCCTGGTGTTCATGGACTTCGTCAATGAGAAGAGGGGCAAAGGGTGGGACACTGAATCCGCGGTGGTTGCCGCGGCTCAGGCGCGTTTCCGGCCCATCATGCTCACCTCCCTCACGACCTTCCTCGGCATCTCACCCCTCATCTTCGAGAAGAGTGTCCAGGCTCAGTTCCTCATTCCCACGGCGGTGAGCCTGGGCTTCGGAATTCTCTTCGCCACTCCCATCGTCATGGTGGTGGTGCCTGCCCTGATCGTTCAGGAGGAGCGTGTGGTGCGCTTCCTGAAGCGTCGATTCGGCGGCCTGATTCCTCCGGATGCCGCCGACGCTTCCGACATGCCGGAAGGGGTCCAGGCGACGCCCCTCACCGCTCCGTCGGGCGACTGAGCCTCCCCGCATGGTTGCGGACGACGGCACGGCACCCCCCTGTCCCGTCCGGGTAAGCCATCGTCTCCCTGCAACCGATCGACCCATGTCCCGAGTCTCCATTCTTCGCCTGTCCAACCTTCGCAAGGGCTATGTCGAAGGAGGACGTATGCATCCCGTGCTCGAGGGGGTCGACCTCACGGTCGAGTCCGGTGAGAGGGTGGCGGTCCTCGGTCCGTCCGGCTCCGGTAAGAGTACGATCCTCAATCTCGTGTCCGGAATCGACCTGGCCGACGGTGGCACGGTCGAGGTCGGTGGCGTTCGTCTCAACGAGCTCTCGGAGCGTGACCGCACGATCTTCCGGCGCGAGAAGATCGGCTTCGTATTCCAGGCGTTCAATCTGATCCCGACGCTGACCGTTCTCGAGAATCTCCTGCTTCCGCTCGAACTGAAGGGCAAGCTCGCGGCGGCCGAGATCGATCGCGCCACGGGACTGCTCGAGGAGGTGGGTCTCGCCGAGCGTGCGGATTCCTTCCCGGACCGACTGTCGGGCGGCGAGCGTCAGCGGGTCGCGGTGGCCCGATCGCTGGTTCATGAGCCCATGTTGATTCTGGCCGACGAGCCCACGGGCAGCCTCGACGAGGACCGGGGCGATCGAATCGTCGATCTCCTGGAGCGCATGACCCGTTCTGGCCAGGGAAGCCTTCTGCTCGTGACCCACAGCAACGACCTGGCCAAGAGGATGGACAGAGTCGTTCGACTGACCCACGGAAGACTCGTCGAGGAGCCGCGGTGACTCTGGCTCGGTCAGCCAGTGCGAGGCACCTGTTCCGGCATCCGGGGCAACTGGCGTTGTGTGTGTTGGGTGTCGCCCTGGGAGTCGCTGTGGTGGTGTCCATCGACCTCGCGATCCAGGCCTCCCGCACCGCGTTCCGGGTGTCCACGGAGACCGTGTCCGGGCGGGCAACCCATCAGGTGATCGCGGGACCCGGCGGCATGCCCGACTCCACCTTCGCCAAAGTCCGGATCGACGCCGGTGTGCGCGAGTCTGCGCCTGTCGTCGAGGGCTTCGCCAGAGCGGAGGTACTGCCGGGGGTGTCGCTGCGGGTGCTGGGCGTGGATCCACTTTCCGAGGGGCCGTTCAGAGCCTTTTCCACGGCCCTGGGTGGCGAGGTCGACCTTTCAGCGGTCATGACGACCCCCGGCGGGACCGTTCTGCTCGATGCGCTCGCCGCGGAGGCCGGACTCACGCTGTCCGACACCTTCCAGGTCCGGGTCGCAGGTGCGCCGGTGACCCTGACCGTGGTCGGCATCCTGACTCAGGAAGATCCGGCGGTCCGATCCGGACTCCGCAATGTCCTCCTGATGGATATCTCGGCGGCGCAGGTGGCCCTCGGTCGGTCGGGCTCGCTCGACCGGATCGACTTGATTCTTCCCGAAGGGGGCATGGGCGACGAGATCGCAGCGCAGGTGCGGTCACGGATACCCCGCTCCGCCACCATCGTGGCTGCGGGAACGCGCACCGCGGCGATGTCGGGCATGATCTCTTCGTTTGACCTGAATCTCCGGGCACTGAGCCTGTTGGCGATGGTATTCGGGATGTTCCTGATCTACAACGCGCTCAACTTTTCGGTCATCCAGCGCCGCGAGCTGTTCGGGCGACTCCGGACGCTGGGTGTGACCCGTGAGGACCTCGTCGCCGATGTGCTGCGGGAGGCCCTGGCCATCGCCCTGATCGGTTCGGCGATCGGGCTGTTCCTGGGGGTGTTCCTGGGACGCGGGCTCGTCGGACTCGTGACCCAAACGATCAACGATCTGTACTTCGTGGTTTCGGTGGACGGCCTCCCAATACAGGCGGGGGTCCTGTTGAAGGGCGCCCTCCTGGGGGTCGGCGCCACGCTTCTGTCGGCTCTGCCTGCAGCCCGGTTGGCAGCCGACGCGCCTCCGCGAGTCGCGCAAATGAGGTCTGTGGTGGAGCAGGACATGTCGAGCCTGATTCGCCGCGCCGCGCTGACCGGCGTCGGACTGTCACTCCTCGGTGGAGTTGTGCTCGCGCTCTCCTCCGAGTCCGTGCTGGTAAGCCTGGGGGGCCTCTTCCTCATCATGCTCGGGATGGCACTGGTCACCCCTCTTGCCATGGTATGGGGCATCCGGACGTTGTTTCCCCTCACGCGGAGTGTGGCAGGGATTCTGGGCGTGATGGCTGCCCGCTCAGTCCAGACGTCGCTGAGCCGCACGGCGCCTGCCGTGGCTGCGCTCGTAGTGGCGGTGTCGGTGACCGTCGGGCTCGGCACGATGATCCAGAGCTTCCGCGGGACTCTGGTGAGCTGGCTGCACAACACGCTGCAGGCCGACGTCTACGTATCGCTGCCTTCAGGTGTGGCCTCCCGCGCGGATGGGACGCTTCCGGACGACCTACTCGCCGACTTCGCCGCCCACCCCGCGGTCGTCGGGAGCAGCACGTACCGGGGTACCGTGGTGGCCGGACCCGGGGGAGACACACGTCTAGTAGCGTTGGACCTGGATCCGCGTGGAGAAGTGGCGTTCGAGTTCCTCGACGGATCTCGAGTCGATGCCATGAACGCCTTCCGCCGATCTCAGGGTGTCATCGTCTCAGAACCCTTTGCATTCCGGCGTGGTCTCGAAGTCGGGTCGAAGGTTCAGCTGAGGACGGAGGCCGGGCCGACCGACTTCACGGTCGCGGGCGTGTTCTCCGACTATGCGTCGGACCAGGGCGTGGTCATGATGAGCCGGTCCACCTACGACCGTCACTGGTCTGACCCCGGGGTCACGTCGCTCGGGCTGTTCCTGGCGGATGGTGCCTCTCAGGAACAGGTCACACGGGAGCTGCAGGCACTCATTCGACCTGAGGATCTCATTGTCTCCGTCCGTTCGAACCGGGTCATCAGGGACGCGTCGCTGGAGGTCTTCGACCGAACGTTCCAGATCACCGCGGTGCTTCGTCTTCTCGCGCTGATGGTGGCGTTCGTCGGCGTCCTCGGCGCGCTCATGGCTCTCCAGCTCGAGCGGAGCCGCGAGCTCGCGGTACTGCGAGCGAACGGACTGACGCCCGGGCAGGTGTACGGACTCGTGACGAGCCAGACGGGCCTGATCGGACTCGTCGCCGGGGTGCTGGCCGTGCCGATGGGGGTCATGCTGGCGGCGCTGATGATCTTCGTGGTGAACCGCCGTTCCTTCGGTTGGACCCTCAGGATGGAAATCGGCCCCGACGTCGTCATTCAGGCCGTGGGGCTCGCGCTCGTGGGATCCCTTCTGGCCGGTGTCTACCCTGCGTGGAAGATGTCGAGAACGTCACCCGCCCTCGGTTTGAGAGAAGAATGAACCTCGTTCGCCCTCTGCTGTCTTCGGCAATGCCGATGGTGTGCTGCGCCCTCCTGGCCGCGACGGCGTGCGGGAGGCCCTCCGATTCCGAGGCAGACGGGCTGTCCTTGAGCAGCACGCTCGGAGGGGGCGACACCGCGGGGTACCTGCGGGCGCTCGAGCCGCGAGTGTTCGCATTCCCCGAGGACCACGGTCCCCACCCCGGCTTCCGAACCGAATGGTGGTACGCCACGGGACACCTCCAGAGCAGCTCGGGCAGGCGCTTTGGCTACCAGTTCACGCTCTTCCGAAGTGCGCTGGCCCCGAGCCGAGATGAATCCCCGTCTGCCTGGGCGACGCGCCAGGTGTACATGGGGCACTTCGCGCTCACCGACGTAGACGGCGGCACCTTCGTTGCCCGGGAACGCTTCGCTCGGGGAGCAGCAGGGCTGGCTGGCGCGCAGACGGCCCCTCTGCGCGTATGGCTGGAGGGGTGGGAGTTGGCGGGCGGCGGTTCCGGGGACGGATTCCCCATGACCATCGTGGCCGAGGACGACTCCATGGCCATCGACCTGACGCTGGAAGTGGGTAAGGGCATCGTGTTGAACGGAGACGGCGGACTCAGCCGCAAGAGCAGCGAGCCCGGGAATGCATCGTATTACTACTCGCTCCCGAGGATGCCGACGGTCGGCTCCGTGCGCGTGGGCGACGAGACTCTCCAGGTGTCAGGCGACTCCTGGCTCGATCGGGAGTGGAGCACGTCCGTCCTCAGCGATGGGCAGGTCGGCTGGGACTGGTTTGCCATCCAACTCGACGACGGGCGTGAGGTCATGGCGTACCGCATCCGCCTCGCGGACGGGTCCCCTGCCCCTGAGAGCGCGGGCTCTCTAATCGATGTGGACGCAGGGATCCACCGGCTGTCGTTTGGGCAGGAGCTCCAGATCGAGGACGTTGGAACCTGGGTCAGCCCGGACCGGGTGGTGGAGTATCCCTCGGGCTGGGTCGTCCGCGTGCCCGAGCATGGCCTGGAACTGCACTTGGAGCCCCTCGTCCAGGACCAGGAGCTGCGCCTCACCTTCCGTTATTGGGAGGGGGCCGTCCGCGTTCGGGGCAGCGGCCGAGGTGGCCCCGTCACAGGGCGTGGGTACGTCGAACTCACCGGATACGGTGAGGCCGCAGCCGTACCGCGCTGATGCAGGGACCTGGGCTCCGACCGAGCTTCGGCCTGCGCGCTCGCTGAGGTCAGAACGCTGCGACCAGAACGCAGAGGTGAGCACGCTGCGAGGAGCCGCGAAGCGGCGCAATCCGAAGCCGCCCCTTGATTCCATTCCCGACTGGGGTTCACCCTTCGGAGACCGGGCGCCCACGGCAGGAGGCAATGTTGGACGTATTCAAGAGACCCTTCACACTGCTGCTCGTCCTGAACGGCTGCGGTTCACACGAGACGCAACCCGGGGCCGGAGATGCCTTCCCTCCACCGGGCGAGGTCAGGGCCTACATGGTCGACTCGATCCCCGAGGCCCCAGCGCTGTCGATCATACTCGAAGGGCCGACCTTTACGCCCTTCACTGTGGCACCGAGCCTGCTGAATCGAGAAGAGGTGCTGCGGGCTCGCGAGCGCGAGCATCCCACAACGCTGAAGGAGGCCGGGATCGGCGGGACAGCACGGGTCTATTTCCTTCTCGACGACCAGGGAGGGGTCCTGAGCCGGGTGCTCCACGAGAGCTCGGGTCACGAAGCCCTGGATGCGGCCGCGCTGAGGGTGGCCCAGGTCTACCGGTTCTCCGCCGCCCTCAACGGCGACGAGCCCGTCCATGTCTGGGTATCACTCCCCATCAGCTTCAGCGCAGGATGATCACCCGCGCTGCCCTGGTACTCCGGTTCGTCCATCGTCGACGAGTGCGTTCCAGCACCCGATCTCTCGTCCAGAGGTCACCCCAGGTCATCAGGTAGCCCACCCCGAGCCCCGGACCAGACGGCAGGTTCCGGCCCGACACGGGCACCTGCCCGTTCAGCTCGGCAGAGTCCGGACGGCTCCTACGGGCTCTCCTTCTCCTTCACCACCGGCGCGTAAGCCCAGCGGCGCTCACTTCTTCCTGCGAGCAGCCTTCTTCTTGGGTGCAGCCTTCTTTTTGGGTGCAGCCTTCTTCTTGGGTGCAGCCTTCTTTTTGGGTGCAGCCTTCTTTTTGGGTGGAGCCTTCTTCTTGGGTGCAGCCTTCTTCTTGGGCGCGGCCTTCTTCTTGGGCGCGGCCTTCTTCTTGGGCGCAGCCTTCTTCTTGGGTGCAGCCTTCTTCTTGGGCGCAGCCTTACGCTTGGCCGCGGCCTTCTTCGCGGCTGCCCTGACCTTCTCCACCGCTGGCGCGGCCTTCCTGGCGCCCTTTCGGACAGTCTTCTTGGCCTCGTTCACGACCTTGGTCGCCTTCTGCTTGGCGGCCTTGACCGCGTTCTGTCGCGCCTTGGCCCTGCGCGCTTTCTCCTTCGCCTTTTGAGCCTTCAGCTTTGCTGCGGCCTTTTCCTTCGCGGCCTTGGCCTTGGCGCGCTCCCGTTCGAGCTTCTTCTTGGCCGCCACCCTGGCCTTGGCGGCCCGCTCCTTGGCGGCCTTCGTCTTGGCGCGCTCCCGCTCGAGCTTCCTCTTCGCCGCCGCCTTCTCGCGCGCCGCTTTCGCCTTCTCGCGCCCTGCCTTGGCCTTCTGGCGCTCGCGTTGCTTCTTCGCTGCACCCCTCTCCGCCTGGGCGGGCGTCTGCTTCTTCTTGGTCGCCATCTCTTTCTCCTGGTGCCCGGAAGCCTCTGGGAATCGAAATCTGTTACGGCTCGACGCTCGAGCGCCATGCCGGCGTTCGCGGGCCCCGGACAGAGATCGAACTGGAGCCCCCTTACTGATGGACCGTGTCCCCCGCCTGCCTCAAATGCGCTTTTGGGGCGGGTGGAGTTTCGTCATGCGCTTCGATCAGCCTTGGTTCGCTGTCCCTTCTTCCCCGGGGCGGGCGCTTCTGCAGCCGATGCGACGCCACGGACCGTTGGGACGATGAGAAGTGAGGGGAGCCCGGTGCCCAGCACGCCAGAGAGAGCCAGGCCGCGGACGCCTTCAAACGCGGTCTGGACGAGTGGGACATCCTTCACACTTTCCCCTTGTTGAGTCGTGGCCGGTGGCTGTCCGGCAAGGGGGCGTGGCCTGGGCAGGTAGGGTTCGCCTCAGCTAGAGAAATATCGGCCCAGCAGCGCCCCGCTCCAAGTACCGGTGCGGGCGATCTCTGAACTCCATCGTGGCGGAGTCCCCTCCTCCGGCCTATGCCCGCCGACTACATCGTCTACGCGGTGGTGCTTTCCGGCTCAGCCGCCGCTTGTCTCCTCTTCAGGAGCACCAAGGTTCTCGCCGCTGGTGGCCTTCATTTGGCTCGGCTTCGACCTCTACTACAACGCAACGGCCTTGGGTGCGTTGGGTGACCTGTTCACGCAGTAGACGGGAACCACAGCTACAGAACAAGGAAGTGCTGCTGACGCTGGATCGCTTCGTAGCTCGCGCCTTCGGCGCTCGGTCTGCATTATCGTCGCGCAGCAGATTTCCAAATCCGTTGGATAGCCCACGGTCAACATGTTGGAAGTAGTCAGCGACCTTGCGCGGTGAGGCACGGAAGACGCCTAGAAGGAGGAGTCCAATGATGCGCTTCGTCGCACTTTCCGCCTCAGTGTTAGCGTTGGCGCCCGCCAACACCTCGGCCCAAGCGTCGGTGTTCATTGGAGGTGCGGCTACGTTCCCAGTCGGCTCACTGACGAGCGAGGGCGGGTTTGCGGGTGCCAACACTGGTTGGCAGGGCACCATCGGTGCGCAGTTTGCCGTGGGTCAGTCAGGCCTAACGCTGGGACCGCGCGTCTACTACGGCAGCAACCAGCACTCGAGAGAGGGGAACAAGTCGGACCTTCTCGGGGGTGCGGCCCTCCTGAACTACGGGTTCCGTGATCCGATGACGCTCAACCCCTTCCTGTGGGCCGAAGTCGGAGTGCTGTCCCACGCGTTCACGTCCGCTTCGGACCCGAACACCGAGGCAACCTCTACCTCCGGAGTAGTCGCAGGTGGTGTCGGGCTGGGCATTCCTCTGGGAGGGATCGGTGCGTTCGTGGCTGCCGGGTACAACAGTGGCCTCGGCGGTGACTTCGATACGAACTTCTTCGGCCTCTACGTAGGCCTGAGTATCGGTCTTGGCGATAACTAGACATGCCCGTGGCACGCGACGGCAGGGCCATCTAATCAGGGATTGCTGCTGTCCGCGAAAGCTTCGAGGCCACCGCCGGTAGCGTCTGTGGTTTGCGAAGCGTGCGAGTGCGGCCTGGCGCCTCCTGTAGACCCTGCCCCGCACGGCACTCTGTGTGCCTTCTTGTGTGCCACTCAGTGTGCCGACTGGGCCAGTCAGGCTTGAACACAGAAGAACCCGCGCGAAGACACATACCCCCAAGTGGTTGTCCTACAGCACCCCAGGCCACGTTCACCCGACTCAGGCGAACTCAGCCAAACACCTCAAATGACGATCTCGTTTCAGGGGGTCACGCCACCGGTACTTCCGGCACCTCAGAGGCCAGGTGAGAGCGTCTCGCGGTATCTCACCCGGGACTGCTGGGAGAGAGCAGAAGCACGCGCGGGCCTCGAACCAAGGCGAGGGCGTGGCTGGCACTCACTCAGGCGGAAGTTCGCATCTGACCTCATGGACGAGCCCTTGAAAGTCCTGTGCGAGCTGGGGGGCTGGAAGTCGCCGAGCACGGTACTTCAGTGCTACCAGCACCCCGATGCCGACCGACTGCGAGAGGCGCTTGAGCAGCGGAAACGAGCCTGAACAGCGGGGATGAACAGCGGGGTGCTCCATCAGACTCCCACGAAACAGCCCCACCCGAGGCCGTAACCTCAAGCGGGGCCGTCACTTCCTGAAATCGGGGCGGCCGGATTCGAACCGGCGACCCCCTGCTCCCAAAGCAGGTGCGCTACCGGGCTGCGCCACGCCCCGAATGTTCAGTCTTCCCAGCACTCAAGCCATTTCCGGCGCTTGGTGCCGCAATGCACCCAAAGGGTTGTGCCCGTTCATGTGCATGTTGAGCCCTCATTTCGCTCCTCGAGCCGCATCAGCCTCGGGAACGACGCCTAAGATAGTCTCAGCCTTGGCCCGCTGGTAGACAGCCGCGAGGGTATGTTCGGTCTTTCAGCACCCAGCTGCCCCGGCCTTCACAGGTGGCAAGTGCTTCCGCTCCGCGACCTGCCGGAGTTCCGCCTCGAGGGTCTTCTTGAGACTCCCCGTGCCAGCCTGCATGAACCCGGTGATGTAGATGGTGCCACCGGCCCGGGTGGATTGGCAGTTGAAAAGCATCTGAGCCTCGCGCGCCGCGACGTCTTCTCTGAGGTACACAGGACTCCAACCGTTCAGGGAAGAAGGGCCCGCCTGGGATGCTCTATCACTTCAGGGGCCCACTACCCGCTGCGCATACGTCTCGAAGGGCCCGGGTCACTCGCTCCGGCACACGCTGCTCGAACCCATGCTGAGCGCGGGTATCCACCTGCACCCAGAATCCACCGAACTCAGCGGCCGCCCGGTAGTAAGCGGCAACCTGCGTCCGGGCGGTCCAAGATCGTAAGACGCTCATGCGACCAGAGTTCAAGAGTTCCTCGAACGTGGCAGCGCCGAGGCCAACTGACCCTATACTCCTAGAGCATCACTCTCGCATCTTCCTGGGGAGGGGATCTCCAATGACGTAAGAGTTCTGCCGCGCACCACTAGGCCGGAGGCGACCCCGACGTCCCGTTCGCGCCACCGTCCGATCGTCGCGCCATGTTGCGAATGGGCTTCCGGCAGAAGATTGTGAGCAGGGGGGTTCCCCAGGGCGGGGGTCCTGGAATGGCCTGACGAGCTAGAGAATCGAGATAATGTGGAGAAGATCATGAGGAAGCTGCTGAATCTGATCGCCATCGTGCTGGTCCTCGGCCCACCCCAGGTGACCGCTCAGGAGAACCCGGCGGCGCTCGTCATTCGGCTTCAGGGCGATGTCGAACTCCGCCGCGGGCAGGCCCAAGCGGTTCCGGCGACAGTGGGAGCCCGTCTGCTGCCCGGCGATGAGATCATCCCCGCGGCCGGGGCCCGGGCGTTCCTGATCACGCGGACGGGCGCGAGTCAGCAGGTGACGCAGGCGACCACGATCGGCGAACCGACCGGAGCGGGTAATCCGGACATGTTCGACCGCGCCATGCGCACCCTGGCCCTGGCTGCTTCGGCAGATGCCCGCACAGCGGGCGGGCGCCAAGGCATGATCCGGCCCATTCCGGGCGAGCCGGCTCTGGTTGCGCCTCGCAACAGTTTGCTGGTCACCGGCACTCGACCCACGTTTTCCTGGACCGCCGTAGAGGGTGCCACCGCCTACATCGTTCAGCTTCGCGACGTCGATGCCGCGGGCGTCAGGCCGATGCGGGTCCAGGTGGGGAATGTGACCGAGTGGACCCTCCCCGACACGATTGCCGAGCTCACCCCGGGTAACGAGTACGCGTGGACGGTGGCTCCTACCACGGGGCGTCCCACCGGCGAGCAGCACTTTCGCGTGCTGGACCGGACCGGTCGGCTGGAGCTGGAAGGATACATCGAGCAGGTGACGGACATGGGCCTCGACCCTGAAGGCGACGGGCTGTTCCTGACGGCAATGATCCTGAGAGACATGAACCTGTTCTATGACGCCGCAGCAGCCATCGACAAGGTGGAAGCGTCCGGCGACATGAGCGCAGACCTGTATCTGCTCAAGGGAGAGATCCTGAACCAGCTGGGGCGGGGAGAGGAGGCCACCGCAGCGTTCGACGAAGCGGACACTTCGGCGGACCCTGTGCCGGTTTCATCGAACGCAGTCGACGGCAGCGGCCACATGTATCTCCTCACGTACTGGCAAGCGCTGCCGGGCCAGGAAGCTGACTACGACACCTTCATCCGGGAGCACGAGCTCCCCTATTACGCTGAGCTGGTGAAGCGGGCGCCGTTGGTGTCGTATCGCTTCCTCGCGATGGGCGTCGGCTCAGGTGAGTTCTCACACATCTCCATCTCCGAGTTCGAGAACTGGGATGCGGCCGACGATGACGTGGACCCCGGGGTGCTCAGTGAGGTCTGCCAGGCAGCCTTCGCCATGACGTGCGAACAGCACAGAGCTCAGTATCCTCCTGGCGCTCAAATGCGGAGGCTCGTCAGACGAGAAGCCCTCCTGTCGGTTCGCTGAAGCCTGGCGTCCACATGGCCCTGGGCGGCCCCCGGGGTCACACGATAGGGGGATTTCCCGACAGCGGGTTGGAGGGCTAGGCCGTAGCATAGGTTTGGGGGGGACGCCAGTGGCAGGAGGGACGACGGGCGGTGGCGATGGCTCACTCAGATTGCTCGATCGAGGCCGGGGCCGGTGGATTAGAGGCTTACGCGAGAACCCGCGGCTGGAAGCGCGGGCGCCGGTCCACCGTGCGCGCAGGCCGAGCCCCCTGCGCAGGCGGCGCTAGCCCGCTCCGGCAGGATCTCCACGGGCGCCACGGGCGACGAGCTACTCGGCACCACACCCTGCCCTCACCCGCACCGCTGATCCTTGCGATTCTCTGCCGCCGCTCATGAGAGCCTATTCAGGGGGACGAACCATGAACAAGACTGTGATCGTGGCCGTACTCGCTGCCTTGCTGACGCTGGTGCCGGGCTGTCAGCCCGGGCCTTCCACACCGGCTTCGAGCCCCACCCCGGTCGGAGGCGCGGCGGGTGGTGCCGAGGACACGGGTGCCGTTGGGGTGCTGGAGTCGGGGGGCCAGAGTGCGGGGCATTTCATGACCATGGTGGAGATGCTCAGGGGCCGGGTGTCAGGGCTCCAGGTGTCCGAGGCTCCCAATGGGGACATCAGCCTCAGGATCCGGGGCACGAGTTCTTTCATGGCAGACGAGCAGCCGCTGCTGGTCATCGACGGCGTCCCGGTGCCCACCTATGCGATCACGAGCACGCTGAGAACCCTCGATCCGCAGGACGTCCGGACCATCCAGGTCCTCAAGGATACCGGTTCGACATCGGCCTACGGGGTTCGGGGTGCCAACGGCGTGATCCTGATCACGCTGCGGAGGCCTGGCGGCACTCCCTGAGGTCTGGTTCTGCTCGCAGCGGAGCGTGGCGAGGTCGCCCGGGGGGAGGCGGCCTCCGACACATCGCTGTCTTTCCCTACGTCGAGCTCTGCCCTGGTTGATTGCCGCCGGGCTCGTCCGAGATTCCCCTGAGGTACCGGAACGGGTAGATGCCCGTACTGTGCCCGTCGCTCCAGAAGAACTGCAGGGCGTACCGCCCGACATATTGGATCTGCTGGGGGTAGACGCCCTCCGGCACATCGTCCGGGGACAGGGTGCGGATCCCCGTCATCTCGTCCACACACCCGGCGCATGGGCACCGCTGGCGCAAGAGGCGGGGCTCGTACTCGGCGTCGACTCCATCCTTCCAGCGAATCACCAGCCGAGCGCCGTCAGCGCTGGGCTCGATCTCCAGGGGCTCGAATCGCATGTCTCCGGCCATCACCTAGCGGGCCTCACCCTGGAGCGTCTGTGCCAGCGCGGCGAATGCTCTTCCACGGTGGCTGCGCTCATTCTTCTCCTCAGCTGAGATCTCGGCGAAGGTGCGGCCGACCTCGGGATCGAAGAAATGCGGGTCATAGCCGAAACCCCCGTCGCCCGTGGGCACGTCGACGATGACTCCGGGAGCCTCGCCCCGGAAGTACTCCACCTGGCCGGACGCGCGGACGAGGGCGGCCACACACACGTACCGCGCCTGTCGGTCGGGGGCGTCCAATCCCCTCAACTGCTCCACGAGGTAGCGGTTGTTTGCCAGATCGCGCTCCAGCCCCGAGAGACCCTCCTCCGGAGCGAAGCGCTTGGAGCGCACACCCGGGGCGCCGCCAAGGGCGTGGACCTCGATTCCCGAGTCGTCCGCCACGGTCAGCAGTCCGGAAACCGAGTGGAAGTATTCGGCCTTCGACCGAGCGTTTTCCTCGAAGGTGGCGTAAGGCTCGAGGTCCTCCTCGGCGTCGTCGTAGCCGACCCCCGCCTCTTCAAGCCCCAGCACTCTCAGGCCTCTCACATGCTCGAGTATTCGCCTGATCTCGGCGATCTTGTGGGCACTGCGCGTCGCGACCAGCAGTTCCATCATCGGGCGCGGAGAGCCTGGGACTGCGCGGCCAGTAGACCCTCCAGGCCCGAGACTGCGAGGTCCATCAGGGCGTCCAGTTCTTTGCGGGTGAAGGGATCTCCCTCGGCCGTGCCCTGCACCTCGACCAGCCCTCCACTCTCGGTGCCCACCACGTTCAGGTCGACCTGTGCGGAGGAGTCCTCGGGGTAGTCGAGGTCCAGACACGGCTCACCGTCGACGATGCCCACGCTGACGGCGGCAACCCGCTCACGGAGTGGATTCCGATCGCAGAGGCCTTGCCCGACCATCCAATCCCCGGCCATCGCGAGCGCGACGCAGGCGCCGGTGACGGACGCCGTACGCGTGCCCCCGTCCGCCTGCAGCACGTCGCAGTCCACCGTCACCGTCAGGGGTCCCATGATCTTCATGTCCGTCACCGACCGGAGCGACCGCCCGATCAGGCGTTGGATCTCCTGCGTCCGTCCCTTGGGCCCGTTCCGTTCCCGTCCGGTTCTCGTATGGGTAGCGCGCGGGAGCATGGCGTACTCGGCGGTGACCCAACCCTGCCCGCTCGACTCCCGCCAGCGGGGCACTCCCTCTACCACGGAGGCGGTGCACAGGACTCGGGTGCCGCCGGCCGATAGGATGCAGGAGCCCTCGGCATATGGCGCCACGTTCGTCTCGATGGCGAGCGTGCGCAGTTGGTCCGGACGGCGTCCTTCACCTCTGGTCATGATCCTGCCTTGCGAATGCGGTTGAGGAGGTCGGTAGTGGAATGCCCTGCAACAAACGGAATGATTACGACCTCGCCACCGGTGGCTTCGACCTCCCGACGGCCTACGACATCGGCCGCTGCATAGTCGCCACCCTTCACGAGAATGTCCGGCCGGAGGCTCGCGATCAGCTCGCGCGGCGTGTCTTCGTCGAATAGGCATACGGCGTCCACGGACTCCAGCGCCGCGAGCACCAACGCACGGTCTGCCTCGGCGACGATGGGGCGACTGCCCTGCTTCTCGAGCCGGCGCACCGACGCATCGGTGTTCACACCCACCACGAGCGCGTCGCCGAGGCTGCGCGCGGCGGCGAGATAGTGGACGTGACCCGGATGGAGAAGGTCGAAGCACCCGTTGGTGAACACGAGCCGGTTCGCTCGAGGTGCCCCGAAACGAGCGAGGAGCGCCGACCTTTCGAGGACCTTGGCCTGGGGGCTGCGGGCCGTCACAGGTAGAAGATGAGATAGGCCGCGAGCAGAACGGCAACCCACAGGACCATGCTTCCGGTCGGCCAGTTCCGGGCTAGGATACCGCGTGGCCCGTGCCCCTTCTCAGCCGCGCCCATCGCCGAGGTGACCACCCCGACCACGGCGGATCTCACAGCCGTGTCGACCCGCGCCACCACGCTCCCGAGCCCACGGACGATGCGCGGAGCCAGCCACCTGTAGCTCCACTCGGCGTCGATGTTCACGGACCGGAGCTCGGGTGGATAGATCTTGGTCTTCTGAAGCCCGACGAAGGCCAGCGCCCCGAAGAAGAGGAGCTGCGTCTGCGTGAGCACATGCGTCATGTCGTACGGGTGATACGACGCATCGAAGGGCAGAATGCGGTACAGCGTCTGCTCGGGGAACGTCCCGATGACCACGCAGGCCACAGCCGAGATCGCCATGGCTGCGAGCATGTTCTTGGGCGCTTCCGTGGTGCGGATACCCGAGTCGTGCCCGAAGAAGGCGAAGAACGGGATCTTGATTCCCGCATGATGGAACACGCCCGCCGCAGCGAAGAGGAGGACCAGCCATACGACTGTGTGCCCTTCCTCGATGGTGGCGGCCATCACCATGGACTTGGATACGAATCCGCTGAAGAGCGGGAACGCCGAAATCGATGAGGCGCCCACCATGCAGAATCCTGCGGTGAACGGCATGGACTTGTGGAGCCCCCCCAGGTCCGAGCCGTTGATGCGCCCGGTTTGATGGAGCACCGCGCCCATGGACATGAACAGGAGGCCTTTGAAGATCACATCGTTGAAGGCGTGGGCCACTGCCCCGTTGAGGGACAGCGCAGTGCCGATGCCGATCCCCGTGATCATGAAGCCGATCTGGTTGATCATGCTGTAGCCCAGCACCCGACGCAGATCGTTTTCGATGACGGCGAAGAAGATGGGGAACGCCGTCATGGTGGCGCCCACGTAGATGAGCGCTTCGGTGCCGGCAAAGGTCCTGGCCAGCGCGTAGACTGCCACCTTGGTGGTGAACGCGCTGAGGAAGACCGAGCCTGTGGCGGTGCCCTCCGGGTAGGCGTCGGTGAGCCAGTTGTGCAGCAGCGGGAAGGCTGCCTTGATGCCGAAGGCCAGCAGGATGAGCCAGGCAGCCAAAGACCCGTCCAGCCCGATCTGCTCGATCTTGATGGAGCCGGTCTCATGCGCCCGCATGAGGGCACCGGAGAGCAGCATGACGCCGGACAGCACGTGGATGACGAGGTAGCGGAAGCCTGCCTTGAACGACTTCTCACCGGGCCGGGCCCAGATCAGGAAGACCGACGTGAGGGCCAGTAGCTCCCAGAAAACGAACAGCACGACCAGGTCGCCGGCGAAGACCGCACCGAGGGCGCTGCCGGCATACAACAGTGCCGACGTGTGCTGGATGGTGGCTTTGTCCTCCCTGCCGAGATGGAGGGCGAACAGGTTCCCGATGAGAGCCGCGAGATGGAACAGATAGCCGAACAGCAGGCTCATCTTGTCCACTTCGAAGATCGTGAACGTGTAGCCCATGACGTCCCACTGCATGTGGACGCCGTGTTCCATCCCGATGAGGTTCGCGCCACCGATAATCGGTGCGGCGAGAAGTACTGCCTTGCGGACGTTGCCCCGGGTGACGGCGGCGAACAGCGCGCCGACGAAGAGGATTACGAACGGGGGGATATCAAACCACATCGCTGCTACCCCCGTCATCCGTCCCGCTGCCGGTCACGTCGGCGGTCTCACCGCCCGTCATGTCCCCAGCCTCGTAGTAGTCCTCCGAGCGCATCAGCACCCGGCGCATCTGCTTGGCGACGACGACCAGAATCCAGCAGGCGGCGAAGCCATACCAGGCGTGGAATCCGAAGAGGCTTTCCCAGGGGTGGTAGATGTGGCGATGCACCACCAGGTCCAGCGCGACGAGGATGATGAGGCACACGTAGAAGCCATTCACGAACCGGTCCACGTTTGCCTTCTTGTCCCACATGCCCAATGGCTCGTCGGGGTCCTTCATCCAGGCCCGGGGCCCGAGTGGCTGGGCCGGGGGGTTGGTCCCGTCCTTCAGCGGCGGATGTCCGTGTTCGTGGCTCATGGTGCCACCACCCGGGTCATCAGGTCGTAGAAGAGCGACGGATCAAGGAAGAGCCAGAGCGTCATGGTCGCCGTGATGATCATCGCAACCAGCATGGGCCAGGGGGCCTCGTGGATCCCCTCGCCGTGGCCGGCGTCTTCTGCCGGAGCTCCGAAGAAGGCGCGCACGGGCACGTCCAGCAGGTAGACGAGGCTGAGGAGCGAGCTGACCATGAGCACCGCCAGCAGGCCTACCTGCCCTGCCTCCAGCGTACCGAGGCCGAGGAACCACTTGCTCCACGACCCTCCCGCCGGGGGCACCCCGATGATGCTCAGCGACCCGATGAAGAACGCGCCGAAGGTCAGGGGCATTCTCCTGCCCAAGCCAGCCATGCGGCTGATGTCCGTCTCATGGGCGGCCACCAGGACGGCACCGGCGGCAAAGAACAGCGTGATCTTGCCGAAGGCGTGCATGCCGATGTGCATCCCGCCACCGATGATCCCGTACTCGTTGGCCAGGAGTGCGCCGAGCACGATGTAACTGAGCTGGCTCACCGTCGAATATGCGAGACGGGCCTTCAGATTGTCCTTCGTGAACGCCACCAGTGAACCCAGGATTATGGTGATCGCCGCTGCCCAGGCCAGCCAGTCCGCTGCGGCAAGGGTCTGAAGCAGGTCGATGCCGAAGACATAGACGGCGACTTTGAGGATGGTGAACACACCGGCCTTGACCACGGCCACCGCGTGCAGGAGAGCCGACACGGGAGTCGGCGCCACCATGGCCGCCGGCAGCCACCGGTGGAACGGCATCACGGCTGCCTTCCCGGCTCCAAACACGAAGAGCACCAGGATCGCGCCCAGGACCCCCGCGGATGCGGTCCCGGCGAGGATCCCGCCCGGTCGAAATTCAACCGTACCCGCCAACTGCCAGGTCCAGATGATGGCGAGGAGTTGGAATCCGATCGAGGTGGTGAGGAGAATACCGAGATACACCCGCCCCGCCCTGCGCGCCTCGTCGGTGCCGTGGTGCGTCACCAACGGGAAGGTACACAGCGTCAGGATCTCGTAGAACGCGAAGAGCGTGAACAGATTCGCCGAGAAGGCGACTCCCATGGCCGCCGAGATCGCGATCGCGAAGAAGGCGAAGAAGCGGGTCTGGTTCACCTCGTGATGCCCTCGCATGTATCCGATCGCGTACAACGAGGTCACGATCCAGAGTGACGAGGCGACCAGCGCGAAGAGCAGGCCGAGTGGCTCCACATGCAGCCCCAGTGGAACGCCGGGCACGACCTCGATGAGGGTCAATGCCGGACGGGCGCCGTCGAGGACCGGCGTGAGCAGGCTCAGGACCGTGCCCAACAGCACGGCACCACTGACGAGCGTGGCGGCTTCGCGGACGTTCGGCCACCTGCCCAGCGCCAGCACCAGTCCCGCTCCCACGAGGGGAACGAGGACGGCAGCCAGCGGCGCCATGACCTCGCTCAAGATCCGATCCCCATCAGAACCTTCGCGGCCCGGGTCGCAACGTCCGCGGTCAAGCCGGCGTCGATGCCGAAGTAGAAGTTCGCCAGAACCAGGGCCCAGGTGGGCAGGAGCATCGCGAGCGGAGCTTCTCGGATGTCACTGCCTTCTGGAGCGGGCTTGAAGTAGGCGACCTCGACGACCTTCCAGATGTAGATCACGGCCATCAGAGATCCCGTGAGGACCACGGCCGCGACCGGCCACATCCCCCGCTCCAGCGCTGCTTGGACCAGGTACCACTTGCTGATGAATCCTACGGTGAGTGGAACCCCGATGATGCTCAGGCCAGCTGCGACAAACGCCGCCATCGTCCAGGGCATCTTGCGCCCGAGCCCGGCGAACGCCCCGATGCTCACGGACCCTACGCTGTACATCACGCAGCCCATGGTCATGAAGAGCGCGCCCTTCATGATCGCATGATTGAACAGGTGCAGGATGCCGGCGCTCATGCCCAGGACCGACGCCAAGCTTATTCCGAGCACCATGTATCCGATCTGGGCGACACTGGAATACGCGAGGAGCCGCTTTGCGTTCTCCTGGTAGATCGCGACGAGCGACATCAAGAGGATCGCCGCCATCGCCAGCGGCATGAGAATGCGATCGAGCTGCATGACCTCGAAGGAGAAGCTCAGCCCGAAGACCGTGAAGAAGAAGCGAAGGAGCATGTAGACCGCCACCTTGGTGGCGGTGGAGGCGATGAACACGGTCACAGCCGACGGAGCGCACGTGTACGCGTTGGGCAGCCAAAGGTGCAGCGGGAACAACGCGAGCTTGAGGCTCACTCCCACCGTCAGGAATGCGAACGCTACGGCCACCGTGCGGGTGCCTTCGACGGCGGGCAGCAGGGTCGCGAGGTCCGCCATGTTGAGGGTGCCCGTCACCACGTACATGAGACCGATGGCGATGACGATGAAGGTCGCACCGACCGAGCCCATGATGAGGTACTGGAACGACGCGGTGAGGGCGCGTCGGTCCGTTCCCATCGCGATCAGGGCATAGGCTGACAGCGACGAGATTTCGAGGAACACGAAGACGTTGAAGACGTCGCCGGTGACCGAAATACCCAGCAGACCCGTCAGGCACAGGATGAGTGCGGCGTAGAAGAGACTGATCCTGTCCCGGTGGATCTCCCGCTCCACGCTCTTCAGCGCGTACGGCATCACTACGGCACCGATGCTCGACACGATGAGAAGCACGAATGCGTTCACCACGTCGATGCGGTACTCGATACCGATGGGGGCCGTCCACCCGCCGAGCGAGTAGCTGATGATGCCCTGCCCCAACACCTGGCGGAGCAGTGCAACCGCTGCCACGAGCGTGAACCAGCTCGATGCCAGAGCGATCGCCCACGAAATCCGCGGATGACGGACGAGCGCCGCGATCGGCGCGGCGATGAGGGGCACGACCACGATCAAGACGGGCAGGTGGGCCATCACAGGCTTTCGTCCTTGATCTCGCTCTCCTCGATAGTTCCGAACGCCTCCTTGATGCGCACGACCAGAGCCAGGCCGACGGCCGTGGTGGCGACTCCCACGACGATCGCGGTCAGGATCAGCACATGGGGGAGCGGGTTCGAGTAGACCGCGTGCTCACTCTCGAGCAGAATCGGAGCCGTTCCGCCGCGGATCTTTCCCATGCTGATGTAGAGGATGAAGACGGACGTCTGGAAGATGTTCAGCCCGATCAGCTTCTTCACCAGGTTGCCCCGGGCGATGAGCGTGTAGAAGCCGACCATCATGAGAAAGATGACGACCCAGTAGTTGAACAGTCCCAGGATCCTCACTCTTCCACCTTCCTTCTGCCGGCAAAGGCGTAGAAGATCGCGACCATGACCCCGAAGACGGTCACAAGGACTCCCAACTCCACCAACAGGATGCCATAGTGCTGGCCGTGTTCCGGGTCGTGAGCGAGCACCGAGTAGTCCAGGAACACGCCTCCCAGTGCCACGGTCACCACTCCCACTCCCGCGAACAGGAGTACGCCCAGCGCCGCACAGACGTAGACGGCGTTCGGGGGCATCACCTGCTTGGCGCTCCCGAGCCCGTACACCAGGGCGTACAGGACGAACCCGGCGGCGAAGATGACTCCGGCCTGGAATCCCCCTCCCGGCCCATAGTCCCCGTGGAACTGCACGTAGAGTGCGAAGAGGAGAATGAAGGGAATCAACATCTTCGCACCCACGCGAAGAATGACCCGGTCATCCATCGGCATCCTCCTCGCCGTTGGGGTTCGACTCGGGATCCCAACGGGTCACCCAGCGGGTGCCATCGAAGAAGCGGCGAGGCTTGGGCCCGCGCGCGAGCAGAAGGAGCACGCCCACGAGCGCGGTGAAGATCACCGTGATCTCACCCATCGTGTCGTAGCCTCGGTACGAGGCGAGGATGGAGGTCACGATGTTGGGAATCCCGATCTCGTGGTCCGACTCCTCGATGTAGTGGTCGGCGACATGGTGGTGGATCGGGTTGTCGGGGTCCCCGAAGGCCGGCATGTCCAGCGTGCCGTAGACCAGGGCTCCGCCGGTGACCATGACGACGAATAGTGGGAGGATGGGGTTCCGGGTCGGCTTCGCTTCCTCGTGACCCACCAGAGCCAGTGTGCCGAGGAACAGGACGGTGCTGATCCCTGCGCCCACGGCGGCCTCGGTAAACGCCACGTCGACGGCGTCCAGTGTCACGAGGAGTCCCGCCGACAGAAGCGAGTAGATGCCCGTCATCATGACGGCTCCGAACAGGTTCCTGAGCCGAACGACGGTGATCGCGGTGACACCGAGCAGAACCAGAAGGGTGATATCGACGACTACGTCCACGTCACTCCCCCTCCGACCGTGTCACGGGCGCCCGGTACGGTGTGACTCCACCTGAGAGCGCCGCCCGCGCGAGGGCGTGCGTGGCCACGGGGCTGGTCACCAGGAGGAGCGCCCAGATGATGATGAGGCGCGCCGTGATCAGGCTCACCCCGGACTGGAAGCACATGCCCACGAGGATGAAGCCGGCGCCCATGGTGTCCGTCATGCCCGCAGAATGGAGCCGGCAGTAGACATCGGGCATTCGTATCACCCCGATCGACCCGGTGACCATGAAGAATACGCCGCCGAGTACGAAGGCCCAGGTCAGGGTGTCGAGGAGCATCTCCATCAGTCCGGCACCGTCTCAGCCCGACGCTGGCGTCCGAGGTCGCCGTACTCGAAGAACTTCAGGACGGCAATGGTGCCGATGAAGTTGATGAGCGCGTATGCCAGGCACAGGTCCAGGAAATCCGGCCGCCCCGTCAGGAAGCCCATGACGGCGATGAGGACCACCGTCTTGGTGCCGATGGTGTTCACCGCGAGCACCCGATCATAGACGGTCGGCCCGAGGATCGCCCGCACCATGGCGAGCACCATCGACACCAGGGTTGCGGCGGCAGCCGTTACGAACATCAGCCGCCCTGCTCCACCCAGGAGACCCGCCGGTCCATCTCGTCTTCCTCTCGACCGTCCACGTCGACCCACGTCAGAGAGTGGACCTCCAGTTCATCGCCCTGAATTCCGGTCGTGATGGTGCCGGGCGTGAGCGTGATCGAATTGGCGTAGAGGGTTCGCCCGAGGTCAGTCTTCTGACTCGACTTGTAGTGGACGACGATGGGGCTGATCGGCAGGCCCGGCGTGAGGATGATACGGGCCACGTGGAGATTGGCGACCAGGATCTCCTTGAGGAGCCAGGGGAAGAACAACCAGAAACGTCCGCCGAGCTGCAGCGGGAGGCCTTCGTGGTCCACCACATCCATGCGCATGGCGAGATAGACGACGAGTGCGCTGGACGCTACACCTAGACCGATCAGCATCGGCGTGTAGTGTCCGGACAGCACCAGCCAAAACCCGAACAGGAGCGCACCAAGTCCGAAGGCTCGGAGCAACAGACCTCCCTAGCTGATATCCCCGGCAGAGTCCGGGGTCAGCGGAAACCCCGGGAGAACGGACGCCGAATCTACCAATTGGACTGCGCCCCGTCCACAATCTTTTGGACGAGGAGCTCAATAGCCTCCACTCGGCCCTCTTCCTCCGTCTCCGACGCCTCGAGGAAGGTCCCCTGGGACGAGACGGATCGGCCCTCCCACAGAATGACGTTCTCCACGAGGTCGATGATCTGCACCGAGACGGTGATGTTCACCTGCCGCTGCAGCACCTGGGCCGCCTGACCCTGGGCAGCAGCTCGATAGTTGGGAGCCACCACGTCGTATCGTGTGATCGACCCCCGCAGGACCGCGTCGGCCATGTCCTCTCCAGCGGTCCGAATGCCCAGCGCACGCGGGACGTTGCGGAGGAGTTCGTCATACAACTCGCCGGCCAGTTCGAAGCGGGTGGTCTCATTGTCGAACGGCGCCACCGCGATCGTCTTGATGTGCTCCGGGGGGAAGCTGCCCGCCTTGAAGGAGTAGATGCACCCCGAAAGGACGAGCAGTACCGGAAGCACCAGGGATCGGGCCACGCAGCTGGTGGCGGTCCTCATCGCACCACCGACCAGATATCGGACGGAAACGGTTCGACCGCCTGCAGCGATTCACGCTCCATTCTCAACTCGCGAAAGGCCCTCATGTCACGATAGGTCGCTTCGAGCGGGTACCGCTCCCCTCCTTCCAGGTCGAGTTCGACTCGCTTGACGACGTGACCTTCCTCGAGCAGCTCCATTCTGGCGATGCGGCCCTCGCTCAGGCGATAGTGCAGCTCGCTGCCATCGTCGTACCCGTAGCGGAGCTGGACGTCGTCTCCCTCCATGCGACCGGCGCCATTGAGCGTGATCCCCTCATGACGCCTGAAGACGCCCAGGACTCCCCACATCAGGTCGGCCGGCGGCAGGATGTTCTCAGGCGCTCCCGGCGGAAGGCGCAGGTCACCATCCACGAGCGCCGCCCGCACGATGGTTTCGCCGTTTCCGAGGAAGAGATCGAGGCGGGCCCTGTACGGGGGTTCGACACGGGCGACCCCCCGCCCCGACACACGCATCCCCGCCTCGTTCAGATGCCACGTGAACACGACCCGGATCGGCTCCCGGATCGTCGTGGCCTGCTCCAGATGGTCCGCCACCGGGCCCGGGTCCAGCGGCGGACCCACGACGGCAGGCCCGTGCCGCGCGCAGGACGCGAAGGCGAGGCTCGCGCACATGACGGCGAGGTGGGTCAGCGAGATCGGCGGCAGTCTGAACATGGTCGGAAAGCTATCGGGGTGCAGTCGTCCCTCCTACCCCCGCTGCGGCGGCGTGTTCGTGCCGTGGACGGACCGGGGTTGTGACACCCTTCCCCGTTCGTCATCGTTCGGCCCCATGTCAGCGCATCCCGTATTCCTGGCCTCCGACGTCCATCTGGGCGCCGCGCCTCCCGATCACGAGAAGGCCTTTCTGGCCTGGCTCGCCGCGACCCCCGGCCGGGCGTCCGCCGTCGTGCTGAACGGAGACCTGTTCGACTTCTGGTTCGAGTACGTGTGGGGAACCAGTTCCGGACACCATCGGGTTCTGGAGCTTCTCAAAGACGTCGTGTCCTCGGGGATGCGCGTGACCCTGCTCGGAGGCAACCACGACTGGTGGGGCGGGCGCTTCCTGCGGGAAGAGATTGGACTCGAGTTCTTGCAAGATCCAATGGTGCGGGACCTGGCCGGCTACCGGGCTTTCGTGGGGCACGGGGACGGACTCGGCCCAGGGGATCGAGGCTATCGCGTCATGAAGTGGGTCCTGCGCGGCCAGCCCACGAGGCTCGCCTTCTCGCTGCTGCCGCCGCGCCTGGGCGACGGCATCGCGGGCCGGGTTTCGAGCACCACCGAACGGTGGGTCGGCCCGACCGAAGACGACCGCAGGTGCGCGAGGCTCCTGAGTGATTGGGCCGCTGGCAAACTGGCCGCCGACCCTGAGCTCGACCTGGTGATTCTCGGGCACACCCATGTGCCCGAGATCAGGAAGGTCGATGAGGGGCGTTGGTACGTGAATCTCGGTGACTGGGTCCACCACAGGACGTACGTGGAACTGGGGCGGGGTGCGCCGCCGCGCATGGTGACCGTGCCTGCAGGCTGATTCCAGCCGGGGCCCTACCGGTTGGGCAGCGCCAGTCCCACGGAGAACTCGACACGGCCGCCGGGCAGAGGCGCGGCGTTGAGGTCGATCGGAGTCGGGAAATCGGCCAGATGGGCCGAGACGAAGGCGTCGGCGCCCGCCAGGAAGAGGAGGAAGATTCCCAGGGCTGCCCAGTCCTCCTGCTGGTCCTCGCGTGCCGCCACCAGGTCGTTGAGGTCCTCTAGAACCTCGTCGCTGGCGAACGCAGCATCGACCTCGGTGGGGTCCTCCACGCCTATGGCCGCCAGTTCCGCCCGGATGACGTCCTCACGAAACGTGACCCGGTCGCGAGCCTCGAGCAGGCGCCGGTTCGTCCGCAGCAGCCCCCACCCCGTCGTGACTTCAGCAGCGAAGTAGAATCCGCCGCGCGTGAACGATCCGATCGCCGCATGTCCCCAACCGGGAAGCAGCACGGCCCTCAGGAACGCCCCCTTCGGCGAGATCGTCACCCTGCCCGAGATCGAATCCTGAAGCGTCTCGGGCACCGCGGAGACGGCCACCGGGCGCTCCTGGGCTCCGAGGCACGCCGGTGCCAGGCCCTGCAGGCACACGAGCCCAGCCAGGGCGAAGCCCCGAAGGAACGAGGCGGACAGCAATCGAGCCCGGGTGGGCGTGCGCATGGTGATCGTCATCGGCGGCAAACGATACCCCAAGGAACTGCGGGCATCAACGGCTGGCGGGAGCGTGTGGGAATCGAACCCACCCACCCGGGTTCTAGCCGGGCTGCACGGTTTTGAAGACCGCCGGAGACACCAGTCCCCCTCCGCCCCCATCTCAGTCGTTGGTCAGCCCTCGAGCGCGTCGCTGGCCGATGGGGCCGCCACTCGCGCCGTGAGTTGGCGTCCCCCGCGGTGAACCTCAACCCCTGTCTACCGTCGGGCGGCATCGAGGGTCCGACTCTTCGCCGACGGGCTGTCGATCCATATCGTGCAGGTGGGCCGGCCACCGGCCCTCCCGCATGCGGCGCACCCGATGAGGCACGGCCGCGAACGCCGGGGGGCAAGCTACTGCGGCATCTCTCCCCGATCGCCCTCCATTGCTTGAGCGACCGCCCGGAAGTCGGCCAGCAGGCTCGCCCGGACGCTCCGGAGGCGATCACGGCCCCTGGGGCTCATGAGCACCCTGAAGAAGACCATGGCGTCTTCGCTGACCCGATGCCCTCGGTCCCACCAGGCGATCGAGGCCAGTCCGACAATTGGGGCGACGACGCCGAACACGAGCGTAAGGGGCAGGCCGAGCTTGAGGAAGGTACCCACGAGGAGGAGGGCGAACCACGACGGAAACGCCAGGATCGCGGTGCCCAGTTTGGCAGTGGCGATCTGGTCGAGCTCGGAGAGCAGTCTGGGTGCGACGTAGTGCGTCACGACATAGGGAACGGCCCACACGACGCTGCCGAGGATCGCGGCAGGAAGCACCATCAGGAGCAGCAGGCCCTGTCTGAGGGAGTACCGCACGACAGTTCCGACCGTGTACTTGGGCGGCACATCCCCGTCGTGGGCGCCAAACAGCGTGATCAGGCGGAGATAGGTTCGGACGGATGCCGCCAACTCCGCATGCTGGACCGGATCGTGGGTGCGGAGCCACCTCAGCGCCCCGGCGAACCCCTGAAGTCGAGGCAGCCGATCCGCCATCGAGGCCCGTTCTCTCCACCCCACCAGGCCCTTCTCGCGGGCGTACAGCCGCTCTGCCACGTCCACGAGGTCGTGGTCACCCTGCTCCTCCAGATTCAGGGTGAGGGCCTCGAGGCTCGTCCTGATGGACTCCGTAAGGTCACGGACGGCCTGCCGTGGATCCTTCTCGTGCAGTTCCCGGAATTCCGCGACCGGTATCGCCGGCCCGAAGGAGGCCACGACGTGTCCGCGAAACAGATGCTTGCGCAGGTACGTCAATCCGACCGGCTGCACGTGGAGGCCGAGCAGCCAGTCCGCCCGTTCTTCGGCCAGGAGGCTGATGCGGGCCGCTCCGGTGCGGAGCGGCGTGAGAGCCGGCTCCGAGTGACTTTGACCCTCTGGGTAGATCTGCACGGCCTCCGCCCGGTGCAGCGACGCGATCGCGGCGTCGAAGGTGCGCTCGTTCTGGTGCATTTGCTCGGGAGCATCCTGCCGGCGGTAGACCGGAAGCCCTCCCAGGCCCTTCAGCACGGTACCGATCAGCGGGTGCTCGAAGAGGGGCGCCTTCGCCAGGGGGCGGGTAGCCCTGCCGGCGGTCCGGAAGATCACCAAGGGGTCCACGAGTGCGTTGGGGTGGTTCGCCGTGACGAGTACGGGCCCCTCGGTCAACCGGGGCCCCGTGCGCTCCACCGTGTAGAAGACGGAGATCGCCCACGCGGCGAGCTTGGTGATGATCCGTGGCAGCATGATTGGGCAAGATGGGCTTGGGGGGCTGCGCACGGAAAGGGCCATGTCGAGGTGTCTAGCCTCCGCCGCTGTCGCTAACTTCGGGGCTGCAGATTTCGGCAAGAGCCATGGAGACGCCGTATGACCACGCTCGATCCGCCTGTCCGGAAGCGATCTGGCATGCCTACCAAGACGAACGGACCCAGCCCGGTCGACCTGCGTGAGGGCGATCGGAATCCTGGCATTCCCCTCGATCTCGAGTGGGTTCGCCGGATCGGAGTGAACCGAAGCGCCGTCGAACGCAGGGCCGCGGCCCTGGGGGCCCGACGCAGCGTCAAGAAGGAGTGGCAGGCAGCCTGGCTCCTGAAATCCATCACGCTGATGGACCTCACGACGCTCGCCGGTGACGATACGCCGGCCCGTGTGCGGCGTCTGTGCGCGAAGGCCCGCCAGCCGCTTCGGCGGGACCTGCTGGAGGCCCTCGGCATGAGCCCCGGCCAGATCCGGGTCGGAGCGGTGTGCGTCTACCATCAGATGGTCGACACGGCCGTCCGGGCCCTGGACGGCAGCGGGATTCCGGTCGCAGCGGTCTCGACCGGTTTTCCCCATGGACTCAGCCCCCTTTCTACACGCTTGGCCGAGATCCGGGCGTCCGTCGATGCCGGCGCCGAAGAGATCGATATCGTCATCACGCGCGGGAACGCACTGAACGGAGACTGGAACGCCCTCTATGACGAGATCGCGGCCTTCCGGGAGGCCTGCGGCGCGGCACACCTCAAGACCATCCTCGCGACGGGCGAGTTGGGGACACTGCGCAACGTCGCCCGGGCAAGCCTGGTGTGCATGATGGCAGGGGCCGACTTCGTGAAGACGTCGACCGGCAAGGAAGGTGTCAACGCCACACTCCCCGTCGGCCTGACCATGACCCGCGCCGTGAGAGCCTACGCCGAGAGGACGGGATACGCCGTGGGATTCAAGCCCGCCGGTGGCATACGCATGGCCAAGGAGGCCCTTCTCTGGCTCATCCTCATGAAGGAGGAGCTCGGGACTGCGTGGATGCAGCCGGAACTCTTCCGTTTCGGCGTTTCGTCGATGCTGGGTGATGTCGAGCGCCAGCTCGAGCACCACGTCACCGGGCGGTACTCTGCCACCCACAGACACCCCATGGCATGAGCAAGATTTCAGAGATCTTCGAGACGCTCGAGTACGGCCCCGCGCCGGAGAGCGCGGCGCTGGCCGACGAATGGCTGGACGCGCACGAGAGGGCGTTCGGGCACTTCATTGGCGGCGTCTTCACCGAATCGAACGAGGCGCAGGCGTTCCAGACGGCCAATCCTGCGACCGGAGAGCCGATCGCCTCGATCCGACAGGGCACGGCCGACGACGTGGATGGGGCGGTGAGCGCTGCGCGCGCCGCCCATGAGGGTTGGTGGGCGCTGGGTCCGCACGGTCGAGCCCGGCACATGTATGCACTCGCTCGGGGAATGCAGAAGCACGGCCGCCTCTTTGCCGTCCTCGAGACCATGGACAACGGGAAGCCCATCCGCGAGTCCCGCGATCTCGACATCCCCCTGGTGGCGAGGCATTTCTACCATCACGCGGGGTGGGCTCAGCTGATGGAGGAGGAACTTCCCGGATATGGCCCGGTGGGTGTAGTGGGCCAGATCATCCCCTGGAACTTCCCAATGCTCATGCTGGCGTGGAAGATCGCTCCAGCGCTCGCGATGGGTAACACGGTGGTCCTGAAGCCGGCCGAATTCACCTCTCTGACCGCGCTGCTGTTCGCCGAGCTGTGCGTCGAGGCGGGGCTTCCGGCCGGCGTCGTGAACGTCGTGACCGGTGACGGCGCCACCGGGGCGGCGCTGGTGGCCCACCCCGGGGTGGACAAGATCGCATTCACCGGCTCCACCGATGTGGGCCGGATCATCAGGGAGGCGACCGCAGGAAGCGGCAAACGGCTGTCGCTGGAGTTGGGAGGCAAGTCGCCCTTCATCGTGTTCGATGACGCCGATCTGGACTCAGTGGTCGAGGGGGTCGTGGACGCGATCTGGTTCAACCAGGGCCAGGTCTGCTGCGCCGGGTCGCGGATTCTGGTACAGGAAGGCGTGTCGGCAGAGCTCGAGAGAAAGCTGCGAGCCCGCATGGAAACCCTCAGAATGGGCGATCCCCTCGACAAGGCCGTGGACATGGGCGCCATCGTCGCCCCCGTGCAGCTGGAACGCATTCAGGAGCTCGTCGAGGAGGGGCGCTCCGAGGGCGCCGAGGTCTGGCAGCCGTCATGGAGTGCGCCCAAGGAGGGTTGGTTCTATCCCCCGACCCTGTGCACGAACGTGGAACCCTCGGGCACGCTGGCACAGGTCGAGATCTTCGGGCCCGTGGTCGTCATGATGAGCTTTCGGACACCCTCGGAAGCGGTCGCGCTCGCGAACGACACCCGGTACGGGCTCGCGGCGTCGATATGGTCCGAAAACGTGAACCTCACGCTCGACGTGGCTCCGAAGGTCAAGGCCGGGACGGTCTGGATCAACTGCACCAATCTGTTCGACGCGGCGTCCGGGTTCGGGGGCTACCGCGAGAGCGGATATGGCCGCGAGGGCGGCAAGGAAGGACTCTGGGAGTATGTGCGGGCTGATTGGGAGGTAGACGCTCCACAGGAGCCTGTATCGCCGCCGCCAGTCCAGGGAGAGGCTCGCACCGCAGTCGAGGGAGTGCCCCCCATCGATCGGACGCCCAAGCTCTACATCGGAGGGAAGCAGGCCCGGCCGGACGGCAACTACAGCCTTCCTCAGGTCGGCGTGGACGGGGTCGTTCTGGGCGAGGTGGGTCGCGGCAACCGGAAGGACGTGCGAAACGCCGTGGAGGCTGCCCGGAAGGTTCAGGCGGGCTGGGGCGCCCGCACCGCTCACAACCGGGCCCAGATCCTATACTATCTGGCCGAGAATCTCTCGATACGCCAGGCGGAGTTCGCGAGTCGGGTCGCAGACCTCCGGGGGGATCAGGCCGCCGCGGGGCTCGAGGTCGAGGCCTCGATCGCTCGGCTTTTCGCCTATGGCGCCTGGGCCGACAAGTGGGAAGGCCGGGTCCACCATACGCCCTTCCGCAACGTTACCCTCGCCATGCCAGAGCCCATCGGCGTCGTGGCCGCGGTGTGCCCGGAGGCGGCCCCCCTGCTCGGCTTCGTGTCTTGCCTCGCCCCGCTCATCGCCATGGGCAACACCGTGGTCCTGGTGCCGGCCGAGCACGCCGGCATCGTCGCAACGGACTTCTACCAGGTACTGGAAACCTCGGACGTACCGGGTGGGGTGGTGAACATCATCACCGGTCTGCACGACGAACTGGTGCCGACGCTGGCAGACCACGACGATGTGGACGGCTGCTGGTTCTTCGGCGATTCAGCGGGTGCAGCGGACGTCGAGCGACGCTCGATAGGCAACATGAAGCGAACGTGGGTAACCCACGGCGTGACAAGGGATTGGCACGACCGCGTCCAGGGTGAAGGAGCAGAGTTCCTGCGCGAGGCCACCCAGATCAAGAACATCTGGGTCCCCTATGGCGAGTAGCCGCTAGCGTCTGCGCCGGAGCACGGACGATCTGGGATCGGACGCGACCAGGAGTTCGAGTCTGTCGCCAGCCGAAGCCGTCACGCGGTTCGAGACGTACTCACCGCCCGAAAGAATCTCGATCCGGATCGTCAGCTCGTGGACTCCGGCCCAGGGGATGCGGAACGTCCCTCTCGAGCTCCCGCTGACCCTGCCCACCATTCGTCTCCCGCGGATCGACTCCACGGTCAGGCGGACGTTGTTGAAGTTCTGGTTGTCGACGCTCAACTCGAGGCTTGTGGTGCCCCCCCGCTCATCGAAGGGGCTCGGAGTGTCCTGGAGGGCGCCGCCGCAGCCGCATGCCAGGAACAACAGCGCCAGAGTCAGTCCCCCCCGGGTCTTGCGGTGTGGTGTGCCCATGAGAATTGTCGGGTGATCCGGGATATGTTTCACGCCCAACGGCGAGGGGCAGGACGATGATGGGTCTCGGAGGCGGGAGAGGCCGCGCAGCCCTCCCCCGCCCCGATCGTTCCCTACTGGGTAATCAGGGCCCCCGCCTCGATCGGATCAAGACCCAACTCCCGCAGTAGCTCATTCAGTCGGGCCAGATCCTGCTGGATGATGAGCCTCATCTGCTCCATCTCCTGGTCCAAAGCCTCTGACAGGACGTCGAACACCTGGTATGACTGATCGGTGGGCCGATAATCGGAGCCCTCCACGAGGTTGAGCAGCGCAGCGAGCTTGTTGTTCAACTTGATGGGGAAGTTCAGTGGGTCCTGCCCTGAACGGTTCCGCACCTGGTACACCTCCGCTTCGACCCCACTGAGGCGTTCATTCACGGTGGCACCGAGTTCGTGCAGCGCGCCGTTGTCGTTCTGCTCCATGCGGTCGTCCACCTGGGCCTTGATACCCCGCATCCTGATCACGGCTTCGTTCGCCTCGCTGACGCGATCTCGTATCCGAAGTGCAAGGTCGTGGCGCTCCTGGAGATCGGCGACCGAAACGCCGTCCGCCGCAGCGCGCTGGCTGAGCGTGACCTCGAAGTCGCGGGTTTGGCTGTCGCCATCCACGCTCAGCCGCACCTGATAGTGGCCCGGGACGACCACCGGCCCGGCGTTGCCGGCCGCCCAGAAGATCCGTCCCTCGAAATCCGTCCATCCCGCCAGGCGCATGTTCCAGCGGAGGCGACTCGAACCGCTCATTCGCGATAGAGACGGGGTGCCTCCCCCGCGTCCGAATTGGCCCCCGCTCGCCCCCTCGTCTTCCTCGTCCTCATCTTCGTCCTCGGACGCCGACTCGAATGTCGCGAGAACCGCTCCGGTAGCGTCGATGATCTCGAGCGACACGTGATCAGCATCCTCGGCCAGGTAATAGTGGAAGTCCGCACCGGAATCGAGGCCTCGCTGTGGGTCCTTGGGATCGAAGAGCCAGAACGAAGAGGATGCTACCTCGGGCGTGATCTGCCTGAGAATGTCGATGTTGTTCATCACCCAGAAGGCTCGGCCGTGGGTGCCGATCACCAGGTCGTGGTCCTCGACCACCAAGTCACTCACCTGCACCGTGGGGAGGTTCCTGGTCAGGGGCTGCCAGAACTCTCCATCGTTCCAGGACACGTAGACCGTTCGCTCAGATGCCGCGTAGAGGAGTCCGGCGCGCTTGGGGTCCTCTCGCACAGCCCGAATGAAGTCATCCGTCGGAATTCCGCCCACCACCTTGGTCCAACTCTGGCCGTAGTCGGTGGTCCTCCACACGTACGGGCTCCGGTCGTCGTCGACCAGGTATCTGATGCCCGCCACGTACGCCTTGCCCGGCGTGTGCGGTGACGTCTCGATGGTGTTGATCCGCACGAAGTCGGGGGCGTCCGCCGGCGACACGTTCTCCCACGTGGGAGCTTCGGCTGTCGCGTTTCGCGTGATGTGCACATAGCCATCGTCGGATCCGGCCCAGATCACCTCAGGGTCGTGAGGCGAAGGCGCGATCGCGAAGACCGTCGCGTACGTCTCCACACCCGTCTGGTCGCGCGTAATCGGCCCGCCGGAGGGCCCGATGGTCCCGGGGTCGTTCCGGGTGAGATCGGGACTCATCTGCTCCCAACTCTGCCCCTCGTTGCGGGTCCTCCACACCTTCTGCGTCCCGGTGTAGATCACGCCGGGATCGTGCTTGTCGAACACGATGGGGAAGGTCCACTGGACCCTCTCCCTGAGATCCTCAGACGACTGTCCCATGGGATTCTCGGGCCAGACGTTGACTGCACGGGTGATGCCGGTGCCGTGGTCATAGCGCGAAAGCGACCCGCCGTAGCAGCCGGCGTAGAAGATATCGAGGTCGGTGGGGTGCGGTGCGATGTAGCCGCTCTCACAGCCCCCGACGGAGTAGAAGTACTGGCCACCTCTTTCAGCCGAGAGGTGATTCCATCCCGTGGACGGAGTGCACACGGTCGAGTTGTCCTGCTGTGCCCCACAGATGTGATAGGGCTCGTGCTCGGTGGTGGTGACCCGGTAGAACTGGGCGGTGGCGTATTCCTGGTCCGTCCACGTCATGCCACCGTTGATCGAGATGTTACCACCACCATCGTTCGAGTTCGCCAGGCGGGTGGGGTCGCCCGGCGCGATCCAGAGGTCGTGATTGTCGCCGTGCGGTACCCGGAACTGGGTGGGGAAAGTCTCCCCGGCATCGGTCGACTTGTACAACCCGGTGTTGAGGGCGTAGACCACATCCTCGTCGTGCGGGTCGGCGTAGATACGGCTGTAGTAGAACGCACGCTGCCGAAGTTTCCGCTCGTCGTTCACGCGCTCCCACGTGTGCCCGGCGTCGTCGGAACGATAGACCCCTCCTTCGGGGTCGTGCTCCACCAGGGCCCATACCCGATCGGAATTCGCGCCGGACACGGCGACCCCGATCTTGCCGACGGGCAGAGCGGGCTCGAGCTCGAGGTTCGACGTGATATCCTCCCAGGTGTCGCCGCCATCGGTGCTCTTCCAGAGTCCTGAGTCATCGCCGCCGGACGAAGCGCCCCACGACTTGCGCCAGGCCTCCCAAACCGCCGCGTACATGACGTCGGGGTCGTTCGGGTCCACGGAGAGATCCACCGCACCCGCCTTGTCACTCTTGAAGAGGGTCAGGCTCCAGTTCTCACCCCCGTCCGTGGTCTTGTAGATGCCTCGCTCCGGGTTCGGCATGGAGTGCACGCCGAAGGCTGCGACCCAGGCGGTGCCGCAGTCTTCGGGATGAATGCGGATGCGCGAGATGTTCTGCGTCGCCTCCAAGCCCATGTGCGTCCACGTGCGACCGCCGTCCGTCGTCTTGTAGACGCCGTCGCCCTGCTGGACGTTTCCGCGAAGCTGCGTCTCGCCCATGCCGATGTAGACCAGGTCGGGATCGGTGGGACAGACGGCGATCGCTCCCACGGACGCGCTGTTGATCTTGCCGTCCGTTACAGCCCTCCAGTTGTTCCCACCGTCGGTGGTCTTCCACAGCCCCCCTCCCGTGGCGCCGAAGTAGTACTCGAACGGCCGGGCGTCGCTGCCGGCGATGGCGGTCGAGCGTCCTCCGCGCTGGGGGCCGACATTGGTCCACCGGAGCGCATCGAAGACCTCGGGGTCCACCTCCTGCGCGCTGGACTGGGGCGGAAGGCCGGTCACGGCCAGAATGAGAGCCAGCCCTGTACGGGCGACGGATCGAAGGAAGTTGCTCATGGAGTCAGGCTGCCTGTCCAGGTGGGACGACCGACGAACCGGACAGAGTCCGGGAGTGGCCGGGAGCGTAGGGGGGCCGATGAGGGGGCGCAAGAAGACGCGTGCCGACCGCAGGGAAGACAGGTCGACACAGCCGACGCTTGGCGCTGCGGGCTAGCCGCGGACTCGTGCCACGCACTCGATCTCGACGTCCACGAACTTCGGCAGCGCAGCGGCCTGGACGGCAGCGCGGGCCGGCCGGTGATCCCCGAAATGCTCGGCATAGACCCCGTTCATCTCCGCGAACGCGTTCATGTCGGAAAGGAACACGGTCGTCTTCACGACATCGCCCATCGAGGATCCCGCCGCATCCAGCACCCGGGACAGGTTTGCGAGCACCTGATGGGTCTGCTCGGCAACCCCACCCTCGATGACTTCGCCGGTCTGCGGATCGATGGGAATCTGCCCCGAGCAGAAGACCCATCCGTCGACCACCACGGCCTGGGAATAGGGTCCGATTGCGGCGGGTGCGTGGTCCGTGTGGATCGCGTTGATCTGGCTCATGCCCGGTGTCTCCTGGAATATCCGTTTGTCAGACTCGGCCTGCCTACAGGCTCCCGATGTGTTCGAGGATCTCGGCGCGCGTGACCGTCGCGACCCCGGCCTTTCCAACCTCGACCGCAGCGGCATGGTTGGCGAGGACTGCCGCCTCCTCGACCGTGCCCCCACCTGCCAGAACGACCGCCACCACGGCACTCACCGTGTCCCCGGCGCCCGACACGTCGTAGACCGCACGCGCCACCGTGGGTACACGCACGTGTCCACCCGAGGCGGTCTGCAGGGCCATCCCGCGTTCTCCAAGGGTGATCAGGAGATTCTCGCATCCCAATCGCTTCCGGGTCGACTCCATCCACTCGGAGTCGCCCGGGTGCAGGAAGTCACCGAGAGCGTCCGAGAGCTCCTTGGCGTTCGGCTTGACCACTGTTGCGCCTTCGAACCCGAAGAAGTTGCGACGCTTGGGGTCCACCACGACGGGAAGGCCACGCTGCTCTGCGGCGGCCATTGCGGCAGCGATCACGTCCGGGACCAGCACGCCCTTGTTGTAGTCCTCGAGCACCATCACGTCCGCCCGGGCCACCTGGTCCTGGATTACCTCGATGATCGCCGCAGCGAGCTCCCTGGGGGCGTCCCCCTCCATCTCCCGGTCTACGCGCACCACCTGCTGGCGGCGCGCGAGGATCCTGGTCTTGACCGTGGTCGGCCTATCATCCGTCAGGACCAGCCCATCCGTCTCGACGCCTGCGGCTTCCAGGGCCCGCCGGAGATCGTCGCCGGCGGGGTCCCGGCCGGCACAGCCCACGGCGGTGCACCCGACTCCCAGCGCGGCGACGTTGGCGGCCACGTTCCCTGCTCCGCCGACGGCCGATGATTCCTCCTCGACGAGCACCACGGGCACCGGTGCCTCCGGAGAGATCCGGTCCACGGCGCCGGTGATGTAGCGGTCGAGCATGAGGTCGCCGATTACGAGGATCCGCGACGCGGTCGCGCGGTCGAGCAGCTCGGCGGCTCGGGAAGGCGTCAGGGACTCCATGCTCCCCTGCCCCTGGCTTCTGGTGTCAGCAAGCGGTAAGCACTCCCCTCATCGACCAGGAGCTGCTCGTGGAGGTTTACGGAGACGCACACGTGATTGGGCACGATGCGCACCCGATCGCCGATCGACGGGCGCCAGGACGACGCAGAGATGTCCAAAACCCCGTGCTCCTCCGAGAGTCCGACCACCAGGACGCTCGGATGATCGAGGAGCACTCCGTACCCGGAGCCTTCTCCTCTGCCCTCTTTGGCCAGAGCCTTCGAGCCGGCGTCCACGACCGCCCGACCGGGCACGGCGGTACTCACCACCGTCGCGAGAACGGTATACGCGATATCCTCCTCCGTCGCGACCCCGACAGAGAGCCCTTCGCGGTCGTAGAAGATGCATGACCCGGATCTGATCTCCGTGAGTCCCGGGAACCCGTGGCTCCGGCGCAGAGTCGGCGTGGACCCGCCGCTCACGATTTCGGGCGCGAGGCCTGCCGCCATGAGGGCGTCGAGCGCCTCTGTGACAACTTGCGCCGACTTTGCCACCGCGACCGCCTGGTCCTCCTCCGAAACGCGGATGTGACCCGGGTAGAACATGATTCCACGATACGACACCCCGTCGAGCTCGCTCGCCATCGTTGCGAGTCGCACCAGCTGCTGCGGAGTCTGCACACCGACCCTTCCGAGCCCTGCGTCGAGTTCCACGAGGACTCCGACGGTCCGCCCCACCGCCGCCGCCGCGGCAGCGAGTCCGTCGAGAACCTCCGGGGAGTCCAGTCCAACCTTGAGGTCGAGCGCGGCAGGGAGGCGCAGGAGCCGGGCCAGCTTCGCACTCCCGACCGGCGGGTAGGCAAGGAGGATATCGTCCGTGAGATCGGCCATGACTTCAGCTTCTCTGAGGGTCGCTACCGTCAGTCCCTCTGCCCCCTCCGCCAATTGAATGGAGGCGATCTCCCGCGATTTGTGGGTCTTGATGTGAGGTCGCCACCTGAGGCCGTGTGCGCTGGCGTATGCGACCGTAGCCCTGGCGTTCGCGGTGACTCGGGCCAGGTCGACGAAGCCGATGGGCGTCTCGACGGCCTGCAGATCCAGGGGGGTAGTCATCCCAGGGCGTCCGATATCGCCCTCTGGAAGTCGGCGTCCGTCTCACCCACGGGTCCGTACCGCATCCAGCGAAGCGTCCCGTCCCGGTCGATCAGGAAGGTCCCCGGCAGGCCGAGAATCTGATAGATCTCCATTCCCGTCATCTGCGGATCCGACAGGATGGTGTAGGTGACCCCGTACTCCTGCATGAACTCGCGGATGATCTCGGACGGATCCCCCGTATCCATCGAAACGCCCACCACCTCGAGTCCCTCGGTCTTGTGCTCCTCGTAGAGGGACTGAAGAAACGGCGTCTCGTATCGACAGGGACCGCACCAGGTCGCCCAGAAGTTGAGCAGAACGACCGACCCGCGAAGTGAGTCGAGGGACACCGTATCCCCGTCGAGCGTAGCAGCCGCGTAGGCCGGCGCCGGCTCGTCGACGATCGGCCGCTCGAATCCATCGGAATCGGCCGGCGTGCACGCTCCTGCCAGAACTGTGCCTGTGACCAATGCTGCTGCTATCCGGTTCATGGCGTCGAAACCTCCAGGTGGGCGAGTCTCACCTGGGCCTGGTCCGAGAGAATGTCCGTCCACGCCAGCACCAGGTCCCCTCCGGCTACCTGAACCATGCGCGGGAAGCCGCTCGCGCGCCCCGCCGCAGACACCGTGACCGTCACTGGGTCGCTGGCGGAGCCGTTGGGCTCGACGCGGCGCACCCGCACTTCTGCGCCCTCGCCCCCAGTCCGCTCCAGCCAACTCACGATCACCGAGGTGTCCGCCTGCATGACCAGGTCGACCCTTCCGGCCGGGTTGCCTCCATCGATTTCGACCGGGGTCCCAAACGTGGATCCCCCGTCGAGCGAGAAGGCCACTTTGACCTTCGGGACATCGCTGGCCGCCGTGAACCATGCGACCGCCACGGTCGCTCCCCGGGCACCGACCGCTGGCCCGTTGACGGGACAACCGGGGATATTCCACCCGTCCGCGTGGACGACCGATCCCTCGGACCACGCCTCGCCCGTCCATCTCGTGATATAGATGTCGCGGATCTCAGCGTCCGTGCGGTCTCGGTAGACGATGACGGGTCCGGCATCAGCGAGGGCTCCATCCGTCTGGCAGCAGTCGCAGACGCGTTCGTCCAGCAGCACTTCGGGCCCCGGGACATCGAGGGCACCCACGGTGCGGTACCGAATCGTCATTTCCCTGGTCGGGGGCGAGCCGTCGGGTCCGGGCGCGTACTTGCGGCCATCGAGCCAACTGATCCCGACGCCCGTCTCCAGCGGAAGAATGTTCACGAAGCCGTGCTCGGTGGCGGTTCCGTCATCGTGTGGAGTCCAAGGATCCGACCAGGACCGCCCTCCGTCCTCCGACCGAACGACGCGGATGCCGTAGTCGTACCCCGGGCCATCTCCGCGCTCGAGCCAATGCGCCCAGAGGTTTCCGGCCGCGTCCGGCACCATGGACGGAAAATCCGCCCAGTTGACGAAGAACCGATCGCTGTGGGCGACAGTGACGGGCTCCGCCCATTCGCCCTCGCCGAGCTGTGACATAAGCAGATCGTGGCCACCCTCGGGCGATTCCTGAAGCCAACTCAGGTACAGAACGTCCCCGGAAGTGGACAGGTACGGCTCTCCGCTGCCCTCGCCTGCGGGCGTTGGCAGCGTCGACACCGTGGGCGTCCAAAGGGCGTCGGATCCCGAGTCGGCGCACGCTGTAGCGGCGAGCAAAGCGGCACAAACGGAAAGGCAGTTCAGCGTCTTGGCGTACATATCTCAGGCTGGCTCACTGTGAAGTCGAGGGAGGGTTTCCGCCCGCGGCAGGGATCTTGCAAACGGAATGCGATGCGAGCCCGTTCAATGTCGGGGGTGTCCCCGGTCGGGCGCAACGGAAGGGAACACAGCACCGGTGCTTGGGTGTTCATGAGGAAGCCTGAGAATCCCTGGAGCCGGGCGGACGGCCGCACCTCCTCCGTGATGGGAGGGTGTGGCTTGTTCGACAGGAGCCCCAAGGTGGGGTCGCGGGCGTTTCTTCAACCGAGGATGCAGATGCAGTTCTTGAAAGGTCTAAACGCGAGCTGGGCAGGACTGGCTGTAGTTGCACTCGCGGTGCTCACCGTGATCCCGCAGGAGCTCTCGGCGCAGTACTTCGGACGCAACAAGGTCCAGTACGACGACTTCGACTTCAGCATCCTCCGCACCCAACACTTCGACATTCACTACTATCCGGTGGAAGCCGATGCGGTCGAGGATCTGGCGCGGATGAGCGAACGCTGGTATGAGCGGTTCGCACGTGCGTTCCAGCACGAGTTCGAAGAGTCCAAGCCGCTCGTGTTCTATGCCGATCACCCCGACTTCCAGCAGACCAACACGCTCGGCGGCTTCATCGGTGAGGGTACCGGGGGCGTCACGGAATCACTCAAGAATCGTGTGATCATGCCGCTGACGGGATCGTATTGGGACGACGACCATGTCTTGGGGCACGAGTTGGTCCACGCGTTCCAGTACAACATCGCTCAGTCTCGACGCGGCGGCGGACTGCAGGGACTCGCGAGCCTCCCGCTCTGGCTGGTCGAAGGCATGGCCGAGTATCTGTCCGTCGGCCGCGACGACCCCCTGACGGCCATGTGGATCAGGGACGCGATCCGCCGCGACGACCTTCCCACCATCCGCCAGATGACGAGGGAGTCACGGTTCTTCCCCTACCGATTCGGCCAGGCGCTCTGGGCCTACATCGGGGGCACGTATGGTGACGACGCGGTCATCGACATCTATCGCCGATCACTTCGAGTAGGGTTCGAGGGCGCGATCCGGCAGGTACTGGGGATGCCGACCGACACACTGTCGGTGCAGTGGAAGGAACGGGTGGCGGAGGAATACCTACCGTTCATCGCGGACCGGACCCTGCCTTCCGAGCAGGGGACCCTTCTGCTCGCGCCGTCCACCGGGTCTGGCAGCCAGAACGTGTCGCCGTCGATCAGCCCGGACGGCCGCTACGTGGCATTCCTCTCGGAGAAGGACCTCTTCTCTATCGATCTCTTCATGGCGGACGCACAGACCGGAGAGATCATCCGGAAGCTCTCGAGCGCCAATTCCGACCCGCACTCGGATGCTCTGCGTTACATCGACTCTTCTGGCACGTGGTCGCCCGACGGCAGCTACTTCGCATTCGTCGTTACCGCCGGTGGAGGACACGAGATCGTCATCGTGGAGTCCGCCAACGGTCGCGAGTACCAGAGGATCTCCATGGAGGGGATCGGTGCGGTGAATCAACCCGCATGGTCACCCGACGGTCGCTATCTGGCGTTCTCCGGGTCGGTAGGCGGTATCAGTAACCTATATACGTACGATCTGGAGTCGTCCGACGTCGTGCAACTCACAAACGACAAGTACGGAGACTTCCAGCCGGCATGGTCGCCTGACGGGCGCACCATCGCGTTCACGTCGGATCGCGGTCCTGAGACCGACTTCGAGCGCCTCACCACCAGCAAGTTCCAGTTGTCGCTGCTCGATGTCGCCACCGGACGGGTGAGTTGGCTTCCCGTGTTCGGCAACGTGAAGCACATGAACCCTCAGTACGCGCCGGACGGGGAGAGCCTGTATTTCATCTCCGACCAGGACGGGGTCAGTGACATCTACGAGGTAGACTTCACGGCTGGAGATGTGCGACGCGTTACCCGCCTCGCGACCGCCGTGAGTGGAATCACCTATATGTCTCCCGCCCTGTCGGTCGCGTCACAGACTGGCCGTTTGGTCTACTCGGTCTTCGACGAGCTGGAATTCCACATCTACGGTTCGGACCCAGAAGCCGGCGAACCGGTCGTCATGGTCGACAACGCCAGGGACCAGCCCGGTCGCAAGCTCCCCCCGGCGAGCCCCGAACGCTTCAGTCGCATTGGCACCTATCTCGCGGATGCCGAGACGGGGCTCCCCCCTTCCGGTACCTATCAGGTCACGGAAGCCGATGAGTATGATTCCTCGCTGGCTCTGGACTACATCGGCCAGCCGACGCTGGGCGTGGGGGCGGACAACTTCGGCAGCTACGTCGCTGGCGGTACCTTCGCCTACTTCAGCGATATGCTCGGTGACAGGATCCTGGGCGTGTCCCTCTCCGCGCAGGGGAGCTTCAAGGACATCGGAGGCCAGGCCTTCTACCAGAACATGGACCGGCGTTGGAACTGGGGCGGTGGCATCGCCCGGATCCCCTACGTCTTCGGTTCGTACGGCTACGGTCAGGAGGACAACGGGGATATCTACCTCGGGCTGCAGAAGTACAGGATCTTCCTGAGCGCGGCGTCCGCCCAGGTGGCGTACCCCTTCTCACAGACGCAGCGGTTCGAAGCGGCGACGGGGGTGACGCGCTACAGCTACGACATCGAGGTGGACAAGTACTACACCGACGCTTTCGGGCGCATCGGCGGTCAGTATGGCCGGGAGTCTCTCCCGGCGCCGAGCCCGCTCACGCTCATGCAGACGTCCGTGGCTCTGGTGGGCGACAACGCCTTCTTCGGGTTCGTATCGCCCATCCAGGGAGGCCGTTACCGGTTCGAGGTCGAGCAGACCTACGGGCAGGTGGACTACACCACCATCACGGCCGACTGGCGCCGCTACTTCGCGCCCGACCGGAATCTCACAGTGGGCTTGCGCGGGCTGCACTACGGGCGGTACGGGCTGACGGCGGAAGAGAATCAGGAAGACGAGTTCGGACTGCTTCTGAGGCCGCTGTTCCTGGGCTATGAGACGTTCATTCGCGGATATGCGTACGAGAGCTTCGACCCCAGCGAGTGCCTCGTGTCGGCCCAGGACGTGTTCCTCGGGGGGAGCGACTGCCCGGCCTTCGCTCGCCTGTTCGGGAACCAGCTGGGCGTTGCGAACTTCGAGCTCCGTGTTCCGTTCATCGGCGTGGAGCAGTACGGCATCATCAACTTCCCCTTCCTCCCCACCGAGCTTGTGTTCTTCGCTGACGCGGGCTTGGCGTGGGACGCGGATAACAGCCCCACCCTCGAGTGGAGCCGCTCCGGTACCGACCGCGTACCGCTGGTTTCCACCGGCGTGTCTGCGCGCATCAACGTCCTCGGCTTCATGATCCTGGAAGCGTACTACGCGTATCCGTGGCAGAGGCCGGCCAAGGGATGGCACTGGGGCTTCAACATGGCACCTGGTTGGTAGGCGGGCGCCGCTGCTGAATGGCCCCACGAGCCGAGCAGGACTAGATGACATAAGGAGGTGCCGGGCCTGGGCCCGGCACCTCCTTTTCTAGTCCCGCCTCCGGAGACGCCGGGCCGATCGACCAGGCTGCTCTGCGCTAGAAGATGGAGATGTTGATGTACTTGGAGGGGTTCGCCTGAAGGTCCTCTACGAGTGCCAGAATACTCTCGGCTGCTGCATTCAGGTTGACGTAGAGCGAATCATCCTTCGAGAGCTTGCCCAGCGTTCCTTCACCGGCGTCCATGCGCGCGAGCACCGACTGAAGAGACACGATCGCGTTGTCGAGGTTCTCGCCAGTCGCCGCCAGGGCCATCATCGCCGAATCGGCCCGGGCCGCTGCGCGTGCCACATCCGGTCCCGCGCCGGCCGCCGTCTCCAGGCCTTCGGCTGAGCGGGCGAGGCTCTGCGTCAGTTCGCTCAGGGTGCCCCGCTGCTCCGACACCACTCCGGAGAGTTCAGTCAGGAGAGTCTCCAGTTCGGATGCGCTCCCCTGCATGGTACCCACGGTGCTGTCCGAGAGGAGTGCCTCGATGCGCTCGAATACGGTCCCCGCCTGGCCGCTCAGGTCCTCCATCGCACCCATGACGTCGCCACCGGCGTCGGATCCCGGAATCGTGTCCCAGGACCCCACGAACCCGGGGCCATTCCCTTGAATGACATCCATCGTGCGTCCGCCGAACAGCCCAGTCGCACCGAGGACGGTCCGTGAGCCTTCGGGAACCGGCCACTCCCCCTCGATCTCCATGGTGATGGCGACGCCCCCACCGCGCGAGAGCTCGAACTTCGCGATGCGCCCGATGTTGACTCCCCGCATCTGGATGGGGTCGCCCCGGCGAATCCCGCCCGCGCTTTCCAAGACCGTCACGATCTTGTAGCGGCCTCGGAACGTGGACGGGTCGGTGAGCATGAACAGCACGACGATGAATGAAATCAGGCCGACGATCACGAAGATCCCCACCCGTACCTCACGGCCACCCGCCCCCTGAGGGACGGCATCCATGAGCTCATCATCGGAAGGGCGTGCCCGGCGGGCGCCGGTTGGCTTCTCGGTCATAATGCTTCCATATCCAGTGCGGCTTCTGCAGCGTCCCGATCTGTGAAGGCCTTCACGACGGGATCTGAGCAGTTGCGAAATTCATCAGGAGTGCCACAGAACCGGAGCGAGCCGCCCTCGAGCATGGCGACCCGGTCACAGATCAGCAGTCCGCCCTCGACGTCGTGGGTCACCAGCAGCGAGGTGACCTCCAACTCGTCCGAAAGCCGCTTGATGAGCCTCTCGATGGCGGCTGTGTTGATCGGATCCAGTCCGGTCGTAGGTTCGTCCCACAAGAGGATCTCCGGCTCGCCGACGATCGCCCGAGCGATTCCTACCCGCTTCTTCATCCCGCCCGAGAGTTCAGAGGGAATCTTGGCCATGACCTCGGTCGGCTCGAGGTTCACCAATTCAAGGGCCCGCCATACCTTCACCGCGACTTCAGGCCTCTTCATTCCCTCGAGCACGTCCTCAGGAAGCCCCATAGACACGTTGTCGAAGACGTTGAAGGAGTCGAAGAGCGCAGCGTGCTGAAAGACGTACCCGACCTTCCTGCGGGCTCGGGCGAGCGCACCCTTGCCCCCGAAGTGCACGGAGTCCCCGGCGACCTCGACGTCACCCCGGTCCGGGTCGATCAAGCCGATCGTCGTCTTCAGGAGGACGCTCTTCCCTGTGCCGGACGGTCCGAACAACGCGAACATCTCGCCCTGTTCGACGGCCATGTCGACCCCCGTCAACACAGGCGCCTCGAACGCCTTGTGAATGTTCCGGTAGCGGATCATAGACTCGGGTGTCCCCCTAGTTGAGCAGGAGTGGGGGGAACATGGCGTCGAGTATCAGAATCGTCAGGGTCATGAACATGACCGCCTGCGTAGTGGTGCGGCCCACACCTTCGGCGCCGCCATGGGTCCGGAAGCCCATGTGGACGGAGATCAGAGGAATGGCCAGACCGAACACGGCCGCCTTCGACAGGGAGTAGAACAGGTCCCAACTGTGCCAGAAGAGCCGGGCCCCGTAGAAGAACGACTCGGTGCCGAGGCCCAGATCGATGTTGGCCGCTACCAGCCCCGCCATGATACCGATGAAGTCCGCGATTCCCACGAGGAGCGGCAGGACGAAAACCCCGGCGATGACCCTCGGCGCCGCCAGCCCGACAACGGGGTCGCGGCCGAGGGAGTGGTAGGCGTCGATCTGCTCGGACACCACCATGGTCCCCAGCTCGGCTGTGATGCGCGCGCCCACTCGACCCACGAGCACGAGTGCGGTCAGGACGGGACCCATCTCCAGCACGACCGTCTCCACCACCAGACTGCCGAGCACATAAGGCGGCACCACGCTCGTCATCTGGTAGCCGCCCTGCTGGCTCGTGACGATTCCCGCCAGTGATCCGGTGACCAGCACGATGGGCAGGCTCTGGATGCCCATGATGTAAAACTGGTTCACCACTTCCCGGAAGGAAACCTTCAACTGCACGATCGAACGCCCGATGTGCCAGGTCAGCTTCCCCATGGACCCTGCGTGCTCGAGGGTCAAGAGCGATCCCCTGCCAAACGCGGCCAACCATTCCGCGATAGGTCTGGGAAGTCTGAGCGGCATGAGCAGAGCGCAGTCCGAGGGCTGTGACAGAGTTTCTGGAGGACCTCTCCAAGAGAGCCCCCCAACATGGGATCAAAAGCCTTGAACCATCGAAGAAATCGGAGGGAAAATCAACTGGGAAGACGGGTTGGTGCGCCATGCGCCCCGCCAGGCTGCGAGGTCCGCCGGACGACGGGCGCGCAACCGACCGGAGCCAGGGGTAGGAGGGGATTGTCGGCAGGTCCCTGCCAGCGTAGCCTCCTCTCCGCAATTCGACGTCTGTCCGCACCCCACCTAACGGCACACCGACCCGGTCTCTTCACATGAATCTTCGTCTTCTGCTGGTCGCCTGTCTTACCCCGGTCCTCGCCGCACCACCGGCCTCAGCCCAGGAGGAGTTCGCTCAGGAGGTGGCCGCTGTCGCTCGCCACCCCGCCGTAGCCCGGGCCTTGGCGCTTCTCGAGAGTGAGGACGCCCTGACCATGGCCGACCTGGTCGAGTTGACCCAGATCCCCGCTCCCCCGTTCAGTGAAGAGGTACGCGGTCTGAGGTTCCTCGAGCGGCTCCGTGAGCTCGGGGTCGATTCTGCGTGGATCGACGCCGAGGGGAATGTTCTGGGACTCAGGAGGGGCGTGGGGTCGGGCGAGGTCATCGCTCTGACCGGCCACCTGGACACTGTGTTTCCGGAGGGGACGGACGTCGCGGTGCGCGAGTCCGGTGACACGCTGTTCGCCCCTGGCATCGCAGACGATACTCGCGGGCTCGCTGCACTCCTGGCGATCCTGAGAGCTCTGAACCACGCAGACGTTCAGACGGCGGGCGACATCCTGTTCGTAGCCACGGTCGGCGAGGAGGGCCTGGGCGATCTGCGTGGCGTGAAGCACCTGTTCCGCGACGGCGGCCCGCGCATCGACGCGTTCGTCTCTATCGACGGTGCCGGTCACTCGAACCTCACACATCAGGGCCTGGGCTCACATCGCTACCGGGTCACGGTCACCGGGCCCGGCGGTCACTCCTGGGGGGCCTTCGGCCTGGCCAACCCCGCGCACGCATTGGGGCGGGCCATCAGCTACTTCGAGGTCGCCGCAGACGCCATCACGCGATCGGGGCCCCGCACCAGCTACAACGTCGGCCGGATCGGGGGTGGCACGTCCGTCAACTCGATTCCTTTCGAGGTCTGGATGGAGGTGGACATGCGATCGGAGAGCGTCGAGAGCCTCGCTCGAGTCGATGAGGTGTTTCAAGTCGCCATGCGGCGTGGGGTGGCAGAGGTGAGCGACAACCGGCGGGACGGCGAGGCACTCTCCTTGACGGTAGACAGGATCGGTCTGCGGCCATCCGGTGAGGTCGCGGTCGAGAGTCCATTCATCCAGCGGGGGATCGCCGTCAGCCGTTATCTGGGCATCGATCCGTCGCTTCGCCGTGGATCGACCGACTCCAACATCCCGATCAGCATGGGCATACCCGCGATGACCATCGGCGGAGGAGGAGTCGGTTTCCGCGCCCACTCGCTCGCGGAGGGCTTCGTGAACACCGACGGTCCCTTGGGTATCCAGCGCGCGCTGCTGATCACCGTGGTTCAGGCCGGAGTCGGAGCGGCCAGCTGAGGCGTGACGAAGGGGCGCCCGGCAAACTAAGCCGGACGCCCCTTCGTGTTACGGCTTCAGACCGTCTACTGCTCCGAGATGGGCTGGTCCTCGGAACTGCCGTAGTAGATCCCGTTGAACAGGAACGGGAACGTACCGTGCGGCTGTGCCCGGAACGTGATCCTTGGCCCAAAGAGGAAGAGTTTCCCTTCACCGTATTCGGCTTCGATCACCCCGATCCCCCCCTCGAGGCGCTCTTCGCCCCATGCCCAGCCGCTCTTGAGCGGCTCGGGTGAATCGAACCAACCAACCCGGCGCACACCTGTCGCGCCCTGTTCGAGCGCGAACGTCGGGCTGTGACTGAAGAGAACGTTGACCCGGTCCCCGAAGCCGTGGGTGAGTGGGCTTCCCTGCTCGACCTTCATGTCGAGAACGGAGCCCGGTGTGAAGTACTCCTCGCGAGTCAGCTCACGCCCGTCCGCCACCAGGTGGTTCCGCACCGGCAGACCCGCATGGTAGGCCAGGCTCGTCGAGGATCCGATCGCGATCACGGCTCCGCCCTGCCTCGCAAAGTCGAGGATGTGCGGCACGGTCCCGTCGACCGTCATGTTTCCGAGCCTGCCGCGGTACTCGGCCGGGATCCTCTCCGGGTCGGTGACTCCACGCCAGCTGCGGAACCGACTCCCGGAATCCGATGCCGACGGTACGGCACCGTCCTCGAGGAGAAGGACATCATACTCGGACAGACCGCCGTCCTCGAAGTCGGGCGGGTAGATCACGTCGAAGTCGAACTCGAAATCTTCGAGGATCATCCGCGTCCAACCCGAGGGCATCGATCCACCGTACCGGTCCCACAGACCGATCCTGACAGGCCTGAGCACCATGGTGTTCCCCGCGGGAGCTTCTCTCACGCCGTGGAAGGACAGTCCCTTCTCGGCAGCGAGCGCCTCGACCGTGGCGCGCTCTGTCTGGAGGTAGAGAGCTCCAGCCGCGAACGCCTTGCCGTCTACTGTAACGGGGTCGGTGTACCAGGACGCGCTCCCACCGGAGGCAAGGACCCGATTGACTGCGATAAAGGCGTCGTTGATGTGGTCGACCAGGTAGCCCGAAGCGTTCCGGGCCCCGGCCACGATCCCCGCCGGGGGAGAGGCGAGCTCGTCGGTGACCAGCTCGAAGGGACCATCGAACCCGTCGAGTATCCGATCGAATTCGACCGCCATCTGCCACGCGAGCGTCCAGCCGGTGTTGTCGTACGGAGCGTTCGGCGGACCCCCGGGATATGCGAAGTCGTTGGGATGCTCCTGCTTCTCGAACATGTCGAGTACGTGGGGACGGAAGGCTTGGTCTGCCCTCACGACGAAGGACCCGGACGGGTACTGGATGCCGGCGACTGAGAAGTCTCCGGAAGCACGGTGCACGTCGACCCCGTTCTTCAGCAGGGTGTTCACGAACTTGGTCGCCGTGAGGAAGTCCCTCTGGTCCGATGGGATGATGAACCCTCGGGGGTCCCGATCATCCGGGTCCCTCAGCAGTCGCTCCCAGTCGGCGCGCGTGCCGCGCTGCATCGTCGCTGCTGCCTCGTCGATCTCAAACGGGTAGGTGGTCCAACTGTCGGCCCTGCCGCGCTCGATCGAGTTGGTGCCCATCCGCCAGATGTTCATCAGCAGGATGTCGCTGTTTCTGGAGGCGTAATCCAACACCGCCCAGTTCGCGGTCTCGGAGTATTCGATGGACTGCCGGAAGTGCCAGGCACCAGGCTCCACCGGGAGGGGCAGGTCGCCCGAGGAGATCTGTCGGCGGGGCAGAAACGGGATCTCCATGGGAGTCGGATGGCCGATCGTCTCGGTGAGCAGACCGATCATGTTCTTGAAGTAGGGGGTCGTGCGCAGTCCCCCGTTCCACCACGTGGAGTAGGACGCACCCGACCGCATCGTGGTGCCCCCCTTCCCCTCTTCCACGAAGCGCTGGTGCATGGCGGAGCCCACACGATCCAGCCCGGTGATGATGAGGGGGTCGAGGTAGTGATTCGGTGGATCCCGGAACGGTGGGGCGAACATGACGGTGCCCTGGGGGCCGGTCTGATGGTGGTTGTAGACGATCTGGGGGAACCACGTCCGGTACATGGACCGGTTCAGGTTGGTGGTCTCCTCCAACGCCGACATGTAGAAGTCGCGGTTGTTGTCGTGCCCGGCATAGTGGTTGTACAGAACCGGAATGCCGCTGGTGGAACGCTCGAGGGGATCATCCTCACGCATGTACCAGTTCGATACCAGATCCATGCCGTCCGGGTTGGCATGGGTCGCGAGGATGATTACGTCGTCGAGGATGCGGAGCGTCTCGGGGTCGGTGTAGTCATTCAGTCGATACACCAGCTCCAGAAGCTGGTGTGCTCCCAGTACCTCGGTGGCATGGAGTCCTCCGTCGATCCAGACGATGGCCTTCCCCTCCTGCGCGAGCTCCCTGGCCTCGTCCTCGCTGACGTCGCCGGCCTTGGCCATGCGCCGTGCGATCTCGCGGTAGCGGTCGAGGTGCAGGTGGTTTGCCGGCGAGGTGACGATGGCCTGAATCTGGGGCCGGCCGAGCTCAGTGTACCCGATCGTGTCGAGCGCCATCCGATCGGACTCCCCCGCCAGCTTGATCCAGTACTGATGGAACTGCTCATAGTTGACCAGTTGATAGTCGGCTCCGATCTCGAAACCGAATTCCTCTACCGGGGTGGTCACCCTTCCCTGCGCAAGAACCGGAGTGGCCAATGCCAGCGCGGCAGCAGCCATCAGGAATGGGCGCGCCAATCGATGGGGCATATCAATCGCTCGTTTCGAGTTGTCTGGAGAGAAGGGCACCGGGATACTCCGGCTCGCCGGGGCGAGCGTCAACCTGAGGTCCCGCGCTGATGGCCCTGCGCAGCCCCCTGGGGGCGAGCAGATGGGTGACTCACTCCAGCTCCGAGAGTGTGGCCACCCGTCCCTTGGCCGCCCAGCGCCCGAGGGTCTCGGATTCCGGCTCGAGGCCAAGTCCCCATGTCGCATCGCGAAGCGCCGTCACGCGGTAGCCCCTCGCCTGGAGCCCGTCCACCGCCTGCGTGACGCAGACGTCGCGGGCGACGCCCGCGACGATGAACTCGAGTGGTCTGTCGAGGATGTGCTCGAGCTCCTGAAGAAGCGCCGGAGTGGCGCCGTTACCTGCGAACACGTCGAACCGGTTCTTCAGAATGCGAATCGGATGTCCCTCCCGCAGAGCCTGTGCAGCCACGTCCCGCGCCACGTCGTCGGCTGCGCCGAGCTCGAGGTCGAGAGTGGCCTCCGGGCGGATCTGCAGAACGATCTGGGCTCCTTCCCGCTCAGCCGGATCCTCTGAGCGCCCCATGCAGTGAGGGGGATACGTCCCCTTCGCTGGATCCGGCTCGAGGGGATCGATTTCCTCGTCGCCAAGGCCGTGCCAATCACTGGTGAAGACCATGACGTCGCAGTGCTTCCGCATCCATGCGACGGCACGCTCGAGGGTGGGTATGATCTGCACACACCCCGGATCGACGTCGCTGCCCAGGTCCCTGACGTAGAGTCGGCCCTCCGGAGACATGAAGTCGACCTGGGCGTCCACGACCCATCCGACCTTGGCCGGCGACTTCATTCGACAGCCTCCAGCCGGGATCCTTCGCGGAACCAGCGACCCACCTTCGCCACGGGCTCGCCGTCCACCTTCACCACGTCCGCGGTGTAGTCGTAGGTGCCCCGCACCAGGGTCGATCCGACGCCGTACGCGTCCACCGGCACCTCCAGCGACTCGAAGTGCTTGATCTTGTCTACGGTGAACCCGCCTGAGGCGACGATCTTCACGTGCCCGAATCCCTCCCGGTCGAGGCCCTCTCGCACTCGGCCTACGAGCCTGGGATTCACGCCACGGGGGTCGAAGTCACCCATCTCCCCGTGGAGCGCGCGATCGACCATCTGTCCGCCCGTATCGAGGCGTACCCCCCAAAGCCGCTCCCCCAGAGCGCGAGCCACGGCGAGCGAAGTGCCCACGCAGTCGTTGTCGTAGTCGACCAACGAGATCAGGCTCACGTCGTCGGGCATGGCCTCGGCAAACGCGCGCGTAGCCTCGACTGTGTCACCCCCGAACGCCGCGATCAGCGCGTGTGGCACGGTCCCGACACCCTCCGATCCCCACCACGACGCCTGTGCGTCCGTGGAAACCCCGATGGCGCCCGCCACATGGGCTGCCCAACCGTCTCCGGTCTGCACCATCCAGTGATCGTGACGGGCCGGGAAGAACATCACGGGCCGCGGCCATGCGGCCTCCACCACGCTTCGGGTATTAGTCGCGATCCGGGTGCGCCTCGACAGAACCCCGACATACAGCGTCTCCAGGTGCGCGAATGCCGCGTACGGTCCCGTGATGTGCATCACCGGCTCCCAGGGCCGGACCTCGTCTCCGTCCCGCAGCGCGCTCACCTCGAGGTCGCTGAACGAGTAGCCGTCGGTGAGGCAGAGCTTCAGGATCGCGATCGCTTCGTCCGTACCTGCGACCCAGGCGTCTCGCTTCTGGAAAGCCTGGATCGTGACGGTCGGATTCCGCCCATGATACTGGAGTACTTCCCGCGCTCGAACGAAGTACTTATCCGAGTAGTACCCGGCCTTCATCTTCTCGACCGGGAGTTGGAAGATCGACGGGTCGAGTCGCTGCTCCAGCCGAATCGGCGGGGGAGGCTGATTCTCGTCGCCCCGCGGGTCTGATGGTCGCATCATGGCCCAGATCCTATCCGTTCGTGCCCTTCCGGTCCAGATGCCCGAGCGGTGGTGGCTCCCCAGCGCCCCCAAACCCCGCTACGGAATCGGACAGAGCCTTGTCGCTGACATGCCGCGAACCGATACTCTTGCCCATCATGAAGACCCTTTTTTGGATCCTCGGCGCCACCCTCGCCACCTCCTTCCTCTGCTCTGTTCTGGAGGCGGTGTTCCTGTCGGTGAGGCGCTCCCACGTCGCCCTGCTGCGGGATCAAGGGCATTGGGCCGGGTCCTGGCTGGAAGCAGCGCAGAAGAAGGTCGATGAGCCGATCGCTGCGATTCTGACCTTGAACACGATCGCCAACACGATGGGTGCGGCGTTGGGCGGGGCGGTCGCTGGTCGCCTCTTCGGGAGCGCAGCCATGGGGGTGTTCTCCGCAGCTCTGACGTTCTCGGTGCTGATATTCTCCGAGATCGTCCCCAAGACCCTGGGGGCTACGTTCTGGAGGCAGCTGGCGATTCCGACGGCCTACGTTCTGCGGAGCATGGTGTGGGTGATGAAGCCCATTTTGATTCCTTTGGGTTGGCTGCCCCGGCTCATCACCCCGACGTCCGCGCACCCCACGATCAGTCGCGCGGAACTGGAGGTGCTCGCAGAAATCGGCCGCCGGGAGGGGACTCTGGACGAGGACGAATGGCAGGTCGTGCAAAACGTGATCCGGCTGGAGCACGTGTCGTTGGCGGAGGTGATGACGCCGCGCACGGACATTATCGCCGTCCCCGTCGAGGCCTCCCTCGAAGAGGCCACGAACACCATGCTCGGACAGGGACACCTCCGCGTGCCCGTGTTCGACGGATCGCTGGATCACATTGTGGGCATTCTGCTTGGGCGTGACCTGTGGGGGGCGAGCCGTGAGGGCAGCCTCTCGGTCGAACAGGTCATGCGACCGGCGACCTTCGCGTTGGAGTCGAAGCCGGTCGAGGATCTCATTCCCGAGATGCGCAACCAACGGACCAAGATGGCCATCGTGGTCGACGAATTCGGTGGCACGGCCGGCCTGGTGACGCTCGAGGATCTGATCGAGGAGATCATTGGCGAAATCCAGGACGAACACGAAGCGGACGAGCCGGAGAACTTCGAAGATCTCCCCGCGGGAAGGGTCCGTGTTTGGGGCGGCACCAGCCTCAGGGCGGCGGGCGACCGATTACACTTCACGCCCTCACCCGAGGAAGAGGAGGGCTTCGACTCTCTCGGGGGGTTCATCTTCGGACGCCTGAACCGGATCCCGGTGGTCGGGGATCAAGTCGAGACGGTCGGCGGCACGTTGCGTGTGCTGGAGATGAATGGGCGTCGCGTCGAGTACGTCGTCTTCGTGCCTCACCCGCGGGACACCGACTAGGCCTCAGCAGCCTCGATGCCGCCGGACGAATTCTCGTCTTCCGCAGCTGCGGCCCTGCGCTCGGCCTTCTCTTCCGCCCAGAACGACATCGCGAGCAGAATCGCACCGCACGTGATCGACATGTCCGCGACGTTGAAGATCGGGAAGTCCCAGAAGCCCAGGTCGATCGGCCCGATGAAGTCGACGACACCGCGGCTCCAGCGGACCCTGTCGTACAGGTTCCCGACGGCTCCCGTCACGACGAGGGTGATGGCGCTCATCCTCAGATAGTCCTTCTCCTCGGCTTGCTTGAGCAGCACTCCGAGGAGAACCAGAGCGATGATCGTGATGGGCACGAAGAACCACCTCGAGTCTTCTCCGATCCGGATGCCGAACGCCGCGCCCTTGTTGTAGGCGAGCGTCAGGGGAACGAGTCCCCCCAGCAATTCACCCCGGTGTCCGTCGGCGAGCGCCGACAGCGCCCACTTCTTCGTGATGAGGTCGAGAAACATCACGACCGGGAAGGCAACACCGAAGATGGTCAGTTTAGCGCGCACGCTTGAATCCGACTCCTGCCGCAGAAGTAGTGTTGGCGGACGGTTCAGGGGACTGTACAGAAGGCACCCTCGCGCCTATCTACGCGCGTCGGGCCTGTACGTTCCAGATTCGGTGTCCCGCCCTACCTGCTCCTACCGAAGGAGTACGAGAAGTTGAGGAGGGGAAGGCAGCAGCCCCCTTCACCACCTCCGACGAAACCGGCCGCCCCGACGTCCGTGGCGAATCGGGACCCCATGAATCGGAGCCCGCCGGAGTAGACCACACCGGTCTCGCCTGGGAGGAAGTAGTTCTCCGTCACCAGCTTGGTCCGGCGGCCGACGCGAGTCTCGCCTCCGATCATGGCCACGGGCTGACTCGAGAAGTCGGACCCGGCGAAGCCGAAGCCAAGACCCAGCGTCAGGGCGTGGTCAAGGCTCCCGAAGGTCCCCACGCCGTAGGCAACACCCACCGTTTCCGGCCCTCCGTCCCCATCCCAGACTACGAACAGTGACCCCAGCGAGAGCGCGGCAGCCTCAGTGCTGGCGACCTGCAGCTTCGGCGCGAAGTAGAAGGGCTCGAGGCTACCCACGACCACCGGGGCTCCCACGGACAGGGTCAGTCGGTCCGTGACTCCGACCGCGACGAAGGGCATAACGAAAAGGTACGTGCCCACATACGCCTCTCCCTCTTGCAGCGTCCGCCCCGTGGACGTGAAGAACAGCCGGGTCGGATTCGGATCCGCGCCCCAGAACTCCCCTTCCACGAGCCGACCCTCGGCCAGCCGGAAGGCGCGGATCTGCGCCGTGTCCACCTCGATGCGGGTCCCACCCGGTGTTATCAGGACGATGCTCGAAGCACCTACCTCCAAGACCCGTGCGACGAACTCGGAGCCGTCCAGGAGCTCGAACTCGTAGAGTTCCTCTCCGGGCGGCGGAAGATCGGGGACCACTTGGCTGTTCAGCGGCTGCAGGGCTCCTCCCCACGCGACCGCCACCGACAACAGGGCCCGCATCCACCTTCGCCTCAGCGTTCGACGCCGTGACAGCCCCCTCCATGACATGACGATCTCCTGTAAGAGAAGCGGGACCGGGGCCGGTCAATGGCCCTCCCCTCACCGACGAAGCGTCGGCCCCGAGAGGATGATACCGCACCACTGGGAAGCGGGGCCATACCTCACCGCACCGGACTTACCACCCGGGCGGTCCCGATGCAGGGTCAGCTCAACTCGAACCGCTTCATCACACGTCGAAGGACCACTTCGTAGGCGGCCGCGTTCACGTAGTGCTCGTGTCGACGGGTGGGGAGGTACCTACGGCCTCCACGGAGGTCGGGATGATCCATGCGACGCAGTCCGTCGAACTGGCGGGACGCGGCACCGTCACGGCCACGATCCGCGACATACGCAGCCACCAGCTCCGCCTGTAGCCCGAGAAGACCGTAAGCGGCACCGTCGGTCTCGAAGAGACCCATGCAGAAGAGCGATCTGTGCTCCCTGTGGAAGAGCTCCAGGTACAGATCCGATGGGGCGACCGATGGGCCGCCTCCATCGAGCTGGAGGAAGGGGAATGCTCGATCGTATCCCGTGGCCATGACGATGAGGTCGATCTCCTCCTGGGTCCCGTCATCGAAGACCACCGAATGCGCTCGGACCTCCTTGATGCCGGAACGAGCCACCAGGTCACCATGCCCGAAGTGGTGCAGAATCCGCGTATTCATGATCGGATGGGACTGGAGGATCCTGTGGTCCGGCTTTGGGAGCCCATACCGGGTTAGATCCCCAACCAGAATCCTGCCTACGAGAAGCCCGAACACCCGCTCCTCGAGCCAGGCCGGCAGCTTGGGACCCGCACGGGCGAACATGTCCGCCGGTCTGCCGAGAACATATTTCGGAACGAAATGGTAGCCTCGCCGAAGGCTAATGAATGCACGGTCGGCCGTCCGCGCGGCCTCGCACGCGATATCGCACCCCGAGTTGCCGCCGCCCACGACCAGCACGCGCTTTCCCCGGAACTCGTCAGCGCTCCTGAACTGAAATGAGTGGTATGTCTCGCCCTCGAAGGTGCCAGGCAGCTGCGGCATGTGGGGGTGCCATGTCGTCCCGGTGGCGAGGCACAGCGCCGCGTAGCGCCTCTCCTCGCCCGTGCTGAGGGTGACATGCCAGGAGGGGCCGGGGCCGTGGGTGGTCGCCGACACCACCCGCACGCCCAGCTCGATGTCCGGCGCGAGTCCGTGGTGTTCCGCGTATGCCTGGATGTACCGGAGGACGAGGCGGTGCCCGGGATAGTCGGGGTACTCCGCGGGCATCGGGAAACCCGGGAAGCCCGAAAGCGTCTTGGACGAGATGAAATGCGCCGCTTCGTACATAGGGGTTTCCGGGCGGTCGATATCCCAGATGCCCCCGACCCGTGGTGCTGTGTCGACTATGTCGAACGGCTGCCCGCGGCCTTTCAGGGCTGCGCCGGCACTCAGGCCCGCGGGGCCCGCGCCGATGATCAGGGTGCGGTCGGTTCGGTCGATCGGTGACATGGTCCGGCTGGGCGTGCGGGAGGGTTACGGTGTGCAATGTAAGCGGCGGCGGTCGATTGCGAAGGACGCGGGTTCGCCTCCCGCCGCCTCCACTCGGCGTAAACAAAGCGGCCCTACCGGGCAGAACCGGTAGGGCCGAGTGGAGGCGGCGGGAGTGATCTGCGGTCGATGCTGCGCATCGATCCTCGATCGTCTCGCGGGTCGGCACTATGCCCTACCGCAACCGCCTGTGCCGCTCGGCTCGACCCCGCGAGCGGTCTTCGCTTCGCGAATCCCGGCGCACCCACGCTTCGCGCGGGTTCCCGCTCCTCCCGCCGCCTCCCCTCGGCATAAACAAAGCGGCCCTACCGGGCAGAACCGGTAGGGCCGAGTGGAGGCGGCGGGAGTGACCTGCGGTCGGCTCGTCGGTCGGGCGGGGTGATCTCCGAGAGACGTCCCTGCTCCTCGGCTCGCCCCCGCTGTGGGTCTTCGCTGCGCGAATCCCCGCGGGTTCGACCCCCGCCGCCTCCACTCGGCGTAAACAAAGCGGCCCTACCGGGCAAAGCCGGTAGGGCCGAGTGGAGGCGGCGGGAGTCGAACCCGCGTCCGCGAGAGGGTCCTGCAGAGGCACTACGTGCGTAGATCGCTGAGAGGTCTCACTCGGGTCGGCCAGTGATCAACCGGGTCCTGAGCCAGCCGCCTGAAATCTCACCCCCTGCCCCGACGGCATGAACAGGGGACCAGCCCGACTTATCGTCGCTTCAGAGGCCGCCTCGGGCAGGCAACCAAAGAAACGGACCAGTAAGGGTTACTTACGCGGCCAGTGCCAGATCAGAGTTGGCAACTAAAAAGTTTCCCGAGGTTTAGCGAGGTACGGGACCTCGGCACGCTCCTCCACGTTCACCAAACACGTCGAAACCGTGACGCCCCCGGTGAAGGGGTGGGTCTGTCAAACAACGCCCTTCTGCTCAAAGCTACACAAAGCCGGGCGAAGCGGTCCACCACCGGGCTCAACTGATGTGCGCGGCCCGGTGCCCGGCGAGGTATCCTTCGAGCAGGGATTCGACCTCCTGCAGCGTGGTGGTCTGAAACAGCTCGGCTCGAAGTCGCCGCCCCTCCGGCACTCCTTTCGTGTACCATCCCAGGTGCTTGCGGAAGTCGATGATCGCTCGGTCTGCATCGTTCTCGAAGTCGATCGCGTTTCGCGCGTGCTCCAGGCAGATCTCGAAGCGCTGTTCCACATCGGGCTCTTCAGGGATCGGCTCACCATCCAGCGCGGCCCGGGCCTGCGAGAAGATCCACGGATCGCCGTGGGATCCGCGAGCGATCATGATGCCCGCGCAGCCGGTCTCATCCTTCATTCTCCTTGCGTCGGCACCTGTCCTGATGTCGCCATTCCCTATGACCGGGATGTCCAACGCCTCGACGACCGCCGCGATCTCACTCCAGCGGGCCTCCCCGCCGTACATGTCCGATCGGGTGCGGGGATGGAGGCAGAGCGCCTCCGCTCCGGCATCCTGGCATCGCAGCGCGATCCCCACCGGATCACGGGACTTCTGGTCGAAGCCGCTTCGGATCTTCACGGTGGTGGGAAGGGGTGTGGCGCTCTGCACCGCACGGATGATCTCCTGCACCAGATCGAGATCCCGGAGGCACCCGGACCCGCCGTTACGCTTGACCACCTTCTTTACCGGACAGCCGAAGTTGATGTCGATGAAGTCCGGCCCGTAGACCTCTGCCACCAGCGAGGCCGCGTCCGCCATCTGAGCCGGGTCGGCTCCGAAGATCTGGATTCCGATGGGCCGTTCGGCCTCGTCGAAGCGCAGGTAGTCCCTCGAACGGGGCGTGCCCATGACGATTCCCGCCGCGCTCACGAATTCGCTCACGACCACGTCAGCCCCGAAGCGGCGGCAGAGGCGACGGAACGGCGACTCGCTCACCCCCGCCTGGGGAGCGAGATAGAGCGGAGTCCGGGGACCGCGCAGGAAGTCGGGAGAGTTGGGCATGCCGAAAAGCTATGCAGGGAGGCGCCGTCGAAGAAGCCGGTATGCGTGTCGCGGCCCTTCGGCGGATGTTAACATATTCCGATCTCACCCCCGCACATCAAACCGAATGTCGTTTCGGAGGAAATAGAATGAGGCTAAGGGAGCTGTTCACGGCGGAGGTTGTGAAGCTCGACCTGGAAGCGGACTCCAAGGACGATCTGCTCAAGGAGCTCGTCGCCTTGCTCGGCATGGAGGAGAAGTCCGAGGCGATCCTCTTCAAGACCCTCAAACGCCGCGAAAACCTGGGCTCGACGGGCATCGGCAAGGGTATTGCGATTCCGCATTGTCGCTCGTTGGTCGCGAACCGGCTGCGGCTGGCGTACGGGCGAAAGAAGGGCGGCATGGACTTCAACGCGATCGATTCCGCTCCGGTGAACAACTTCTTCCTGATCGTGGCGCCGCCACTGGAGGTTTCGAACCAGTATCTGCCGGTACTCGGGAAGATCGCTCAGTTCGCCAAGGACCCCGAGGTTCCTGGGCTTCTCATGGACCTGGACTCCCCTGAAGGCTTCCTCGAACTTCTGGACCAGCGAGCCTCCTGACCCGGGGGGGCGATGGTCCGACATCCCCCGATCTTGCTCGGGATTGTGGATTCAGGCGAAGAAAAGGGGCGCCCCCGCTGGAGGGCGCCCCTTTCTATTGCTCTAACTCTCGCTCCAAGCGCGTGTCACGCGCCCTACTTCATGACGTACATCTTCCGAGTCTTGCTCACGCCGTTCACGGTCAGCTGCATGAAGTAGATCCCAGAGGCCACCTGCCTCCCGTAGCCGTCCGTCCCATCCCAGAACGCCTCGTACCGCCCCGGACGCGTGAATTCCAGTTGGAGCATGGGTACGCCCTCACCCGAGGGATGCCCAAGAGCGACCGGGGACGCCACGACCTGCTGGAGCAGGTTGAAAATGCGCATGGAGACGACGGCAGGACGCCCGTCAACGAAGAGATCCTCCCCGAGAAGGAAAGGCATCCGCGTTTCCGGATTGAACGGATTGGGATAGTTCTGTTCGAGTTGAAATCCGTTCGCCTGCCCTGCCGACCCGGCCCGTCCGGCCTCCTGAGCCGGGAGGCCGCGAACCGCAGCGAACAAGGAAAGAAGGACGGACAAGACGCCAATCATGCGCCTCATCGGGGCCTCCGCACAGCGGACTGTGCCGTAACTGTAGATCGATCGCGCTCCAAGTGGACGAGCAGTGTCGGCGTAACGCGCCACCTCTATGATACGCCCAAGTGACACGGGGGGTCAAGAAACCTGGTACTCCCTGCGCGCCCCTACCCATGTGATAGCTGCGGCAGGGTCGGAAAGGTCCCGGTCCGCTGCGTCCCGCGCCACCGTCTAGAGCGGCGGCACCGACCTGACCTGGTCCTCCACGAGGGTCACCCCGAGCCCATCAAAGTAGTTAAGCAATGGGATGAGATGCTTACGTGTAACTCCCAGTACCGAACGAAAATCAGAGGGCCCCAGTCCGGTGCGTCCACCCAACTCGGACCGGACCCGCTCTATGGCCTGGCCGAGCACCCCCGTGTCGATGTACAAGCCGTCTGCGATCGGTGTCAGGGCACCCTCGCCCTCCAGCCGCCGGATGAGGGACCAGATGTCCTCTCTGGCGGAGAGCGCGTCGGGAAGTTCGAGCACGGTAGCGGGCGCTAGCCCGGCCTCACGGTACGCATCGACAAGGGCAGCACAGGCCCGCACCTGATCCGCGGTAGGCGCGGCAACGAACCCGGCCCGACGGGCGCCACCACCCACGAGTTCGAGCCTTCCCTCCCCCGCCAACCGCTCCAGGATCGAGTCGGCCAGCCGCCCGGGCGCCCACTGGGGCAGAGCGGTACGCAGCCGGTTGAGCGGAACCTCGCTGCGCAGTGGGTCCTCCGCATGCTCGGCCTCGAGCCTGTCCATGATCAGGGTGCCGGCCTTGGCGACCACCTCCTCTCCGAACACTCGACCGCCCGTGCTGACGCTATCGGGCCCGACCGCCGCCAGAGCGTCCCGGCACGCAGATGGTGGATGGCCCAGAAGCACGGGAAGACACCTAACCTCGACTCCCTCCCACCCCGCCCTGTCGAGAGCGCCCTCGAGCGCCTCACGAATTTCTCCATCCAGAAGTGCTGCCAGCCCGCGAGCCGCGGGCCCATCGAGTCCGCGACGCTTTCGCGGACTCGGTTCGGCTACCTCTCCGCCGCCAATAGTCCTCAAGGGCGAATAGGATCGAAGGATCAGCCGATCGCGACAGCGGGCCGTGAGGGGCGACTCGAGGCGGAGTTGGATCCATCCCGTCTCTCCTGCCCCGATCCCGGTGCGATCTCCCAGCAGCGCCACGCGCGCCATGACCTCCGCGGTACCGAGGTGCACGCGGACACGTTGATTGTGCTCTAGGCCCCAGGGTGCGTCCGCCAGCACCCTCGCTCGAACCGTAAGCATCCAACTTTCGGCCCACGCGTCGTCCGTAACCAGCGTAAGGCCCCGGTTGACGTCCGTGCGTCCGAGGCCCGGACCCGTCAACGCGGTGGCGGTCCGGTCGCCCCCGATCGCGCTCCCGACCGGTTCGCCGTGGACCTGGAGCCCACGGATCCGAGCTTCTCTGCCGCCGGGAAGGAGCCTCACGCGCTCATCGGTCTTCAGCTCCCCGGACCACAGGGTTCCGGTCACCACGGTGCCCGTGCCCTGCACGGTGAAGACCCGGTCGACGGGAAGCCTGGCCAGATCTTCGGACCGGTCGCGGATGACCCGGGACGCGGCGGAGGCGAGCGCCGCGCCGAGTGCATCCAGGCCCTGCCCCGTCTTCGCCGAGACGGCGACTCTCTGTGCATCGCGAAACGGCGTGCCTGCGAGGAGATCGCTCACCTCATCGTCTACCAGGTCGAGCCACTCATCTTCGACGAGGTCGACCTTGGTGAGCGCAACAACGCACTCCCGGACATTCAGGAGCTCCAGGATGGACAGATGTTCGCGGGTCTGGGGCATCACACCTTCGTCCGCGGCCACCACGAGCAGGACAAGGTCCATCCCCGTCGCCCCGGCCACCATCGTCCGGACAAACCCCTCGTGCCCAGGTACATCGACGACCCCGAGGTCAGGTCCCGCCTCGACCTTGAGGGCCGCGAAGCCCAGCTCGATCGTGATTCCCCGTGCCTTCTCCTCCTTGAGCCGGTCGGTGTCCACGCCCGTCAGAGCGAGCACGAGTGCCGTCTTCCCGTGATCAATGTGCCCGGCCGTGCCCAGGACGACCCTGCTCATCGCGCGTCCTCCTCGGCCGGGATGAGGCTCCCCAGGAAGTCCAGGGACTTGAGCGGACGTGTCGCAACGTGGTAGGAGATGAAGTCGGACAAGAGCGTCAGGTGTCGCCGCACATGCGTCACGGGCGGATCCGTGCGACCCTCGAGCATCTGACGAATCTGGAGCCTGGCCCCAGGCCCCACCCGAGGGCCGGAGGCACCCTCCCCGCAGGATTGGCATCGGACACCCCCAGCCGGGAGGTCGAACCGTCCCACATCCTCCGGGCCGAGTATCTCACCACAGAGCACGCACATGTCCAGTTCGGGGGAGAACCCCAGTACGTCAACGACATGCCAGAGTCCTGCCACACAGGTCGTCGCCAGAGCGGGACCAACGCCCGCTGCGAGCTCGTCCAGGGTGGCCTCCAAAGCGTCGAGCAAGCCGGGGTGGGATTCCTGCTCGGTGTGATTGAGAATCAACTCGGCTACGGCAGACGCTCCCGCGAAACGAAGCATGTCCCCGCCGATGTCACCGCGCAGAGACACACAGTAGAAGTCCTTCATCGTATGGAGGTCGCGGTGTGGTCGAACGTACGCAGTGAGGTCGCCTGAGGCGAAGCTGTTGAGCCCCGTGCCGCTCTTTCCACTGGCTCCTCTGACGCCCCGAGCCATGACGCTCAGCAGACCGTGGTCCGCAGTGTAGAAGCGGAGTATCCGGCTGGTCTCTCCGTAGTCGTGGGCCCGCAGAAGCACCGCCCGGGTGGTGACCGGGGCCACCTTCAGCTCAGGGCCTGGAGGCGCCTGAAGAGCTCCGCGCGCCGCCGCCGGTACGCCAGCGCTTCCTCCTCGCCCGGATCTCCCAGCGCATCGAAAGCGGCGTCCATGCGGGCGATCTCCAGGATCAGCGACTCTCGCGAGTCCGACAGGGCCGTCCCGGTCCGTGGACCTCCGGGTGCCTGACGGGAGACCGTAGCGACCCCGAATGCGGTCAGGATGAGTGCGAGAACCACCGCCACCCACTCCACGGGGAAACGCACGGGTGCCCGACCCTCGTCCAGGCGAACGATGACGTCGGTCAAATCTGCACCGCTCATTCGCCGATACGTCGTGCCCGGCTCCAACTCCAAGCTCTCGGACTGCGTGAGAAGGGCAGACTCGAGCAACGGCGCGGGCTCACGGATCAGGACTTCCATGACTTCCGTGGAGCCGGGAGCCGGAATCTCCATGAAGGCGTCGTCGACCACATACCGGACTACAAGGAGACGTTCTCCGGGAGGGATGGGCGCACGGACGACCAACGTGTCTCCGTCGAAGGAGATCCCATCCGCGGGCAGCCCACCCTGGCCCACCGTGGGGTTGCGTGCCCCAACCGCGAGGGGATAGCGCCACACCGCACCTCCTGACCGCGCGACGAGGGTGCGGGGCAGATCGTTCCGGACTTGAATGAGGTCTGTGACCCTCCACTCCCCTTCGAGCGATTCGAGGAAGGTGTTCCGCGCCTGAACAGTCAATTCAGCTGCACCTGGCTCCACCGACAACGTGTCGTAAGCCTGAATCAGGTAGGTGGAGTCGAGCTCGACCGGGAGAGTGATGGCAGCGCCAAAATAGAGAATTCCGGAGTGACGCACAGAAGCGAAGAACACATCGCTGCGCTCCGGATCGGGAACGTTGGGAAGGCGGAACACGAACGACCCGTCGGCGGTGGCTCGCAGCGAGTCGAGTTCGCCCTCCGCTTCGTTCGAAACGTGATGGAGAACCACCATGGTGCCCGGCAGCGGAACCTGGTCCAGCATGACCCGTCCGGAGAGCACGGGATCAGCGGGTACCTGCGCGGTCAGTTGACCGGCCCCCACGAGCAGGGCGGCGAGCGTGAGCCTGATGCGGCTTCGGCTCATCCGCCGTTCAAGGGTTGAATCGGCCAAAGTCCTCGGGATCCAGTTTGCGGAGGTGCTCTTCGAGGGACTCGGCGTCGAGGGGCTGATCCGCCTCGATGGTGCCCTCCGGGGATACCCCGGCGGCAGGGTCCTCATCGGAAATCTCTACGGAAGCGATCTCCAAAAGGTCCTTCTCGACAAATATGGGGGCATCCACTCTGAGCGCGACTGCGATGGAGTCGGAGGGACGGGCATCCAGTGAGAAGACCTCTCCGTTACGCCGGACGATCAACTCCGCGTAGTACGTGCTCTGCTCGACCCGCGACACGATCACCTTGTGGAGCAGCGCACCGAGGCCTTTCAAGAGCGCCACGAGCAGGTCGTGAGTGAGTGGCCGGGAGAACTCCATGTCCGCCAACTGCATGGCGATGGCGCTGGCCTCACCCGGGCCGATCCAGATCGGCAGGACGCGCTCCCCGTCCAACTCCTGGAGAATGACGACCGGGGTGTTCGTCGACCGGTCCAGTCCCAGGCTCTGAACCCTGACTTCCACCAGCACGCTGATCTGCCTCCGGGAGAAGGAATAGCAGGTGGGGTCGCCCCCCGCTCACTTCCTCCAGTACTCCGAAGTCGCGTTCGGGTTCTACTTCCCTCCCCACCCACCACTGACCCGGGATGGCGGCTCTCAGCCCGAGAGCGCGGCCCGCAGCTCTTCGATCCGGTCGGTTCTCTCCCAGGGGAAGAACCAAACAGGTGCCCCACCACCGATCGGAGACTCTTCTACCGGGGTCCGCCCAAAATGGCCGTATGCGGCGGTCGGAGTGAAAATCGGATTCCGGAGTCCGAGGCGCTCGATGATGCCAAGAGGCCTGAAGTCGAACGTGCGGCTCACCGCCGCCCCGAGAGCCTCATCCGAAACGTCGCTGGTGCCGAAGCTCTCGACGTGAACCGAAACAGGCTGCTCGACGCCGATGGCGTAGGCCAACTGGATCTCACACCGACGCGCCAGACCGGCGGCGACGATGTTCTTGGCTGCCCACCGGGCGGCGTAGGCCGCCGAGCGGTCGACCTTGGTCGCGTCCTTGCCGCTGAACGCGCCGCCACCGTGCCGGCCCATGCCCCCGTAGGTATCGACGATGATCTTCCTGCCCGTCAGGCCCGCATCGCCGTGTGGGCCGCCAATGACGAACCGCCCGGTCGGATTGATGTGGAGCACGCAATCGTCCGGGTCATAGAGGTCTCCTGGCAGCGTACGATCGATGATGTGCTCCTTCACTTCCTGCAGGAGCTGGGCCTGGCCCACGTCTTCGTCGTGCTGTGTGCTGACGACCACGGTGTGGATGCGCACGGGGCGATCGCCCTCGTATTCCACGGTTACCTGTGCCTTACCGTCGGGACGGAGCCAGGGGAGCTCACCGCTCTTGCGAGCCTCTGCCAGGCGCTCGACAAGCTGATGTGCGTACAGTATGGCTGCAGGCATCAACTCGGCCGTCTCGTCCGAGGCGTACCCGAACATCATTCCCTGGTCGCCCGCCCCACCTGTGTCGACCCCCATCGCGATGTCCGGGGACTGCCGGTCCAGACTCGTGACGACCGCGCAGGTGTTGGCGTCGATGCCATAGTTGGAATTCGTGTAGCCGATGCGCTTCAGGGTGCTCCGCACCACGTCGGGAACGTGGACGTAGGACTCTGTGGTGACTTCTCCGGCAAGCATCGCGATCCCGGTCGTGACCATCGTCTCACAGGCCACGCGGGACGTGGGGTCATCTGCGAGAAGGTCGTCGAGGACGGCGTCGGAGATCTGGTCGGCGAGCTTGTCCGGGTGGCCTTCCGTGACCGATTCGGAGGTGAAGAGCGTGCGGCGCAAGGGAAACTCCCTGGGGTGAGATGCGGGACCGAAAAGGGGTACGCCGCGCGCGGGCGACGGCGCACAACTCTAGGGGATCAGTCCGGGACGGACAAGCTCCACCGGCCAGCGAAAGACTTGAGATCCACAGTGCTTCCGATGCCCTCGATGAGGCATTGTGTGACCTCTGCGCTGGTGGGCGCCGCGAGGGCCTCCCTGGCCGCAGCGCGGGCATCCTCGATCCGGATGTCGCGGATGACCTTCTTGATCTCCGGGAGCGAGGGCCACGCCATGGATAGAGCGGCGATGTCCAGCCCAAGCAGCAGGAAGGCTCCGAGGGGGTTCGCAGCCAATTCACCGCACACGCTCACCTCGATGCCGGCGGCTCTTCCCACCCGAGCCACTTGGTGGAGTTGCCGCACTACGGCGGGGTGGAACGGATTGTACAGATGGGCCAGGCGCGTGTTGGTGCGGTCCACCGCCAACGTATACTGAACCAGATCGTTGGTTCCGATCGAGAAGAAGTCAGAGTGCCGGGCGAGTTCCGCAGCATCAAGAGCGGCGGCGGGCGTCTCGATCATGACGCCGAGCTTGTATCCGCGGTTGTAGGAGATCCCTTCCTGGTGGAGCTTCTCCTCCTCCTCTTCCAGGAACTCCCGGACCTGACGGACCTCTCCCACGTCGTTGACCAGCGGCAGCATGATGCGGATGTCTCCGTGGGCTGTCGCTCGCAGAATCGCCCTCAGTTGCGTGCGGAATAGTTCAGGTTCGTCCAGGCAGACACGTATGGCCCTCCACCCCAGAAATGGATTCTGCTCCTGGGGCATGTGCAGGAACATCGGGAACTTGTCACCCCCGAGGTCGAACGTCCGGATATAGACCGCATCGTCCGAAAACGCCTCCGCAACGCTGCGGTACGCCCTGTACTGCTCCTCCTCCCCGGGCATCGTGCTCCGGCCGACGACGAGGAACTCCGTGCGGAACAGGCCGACGCCATCCGCCCCGCGGGACCGCGCCGCCTCTGCCTCCACGGGCAGATCGAGATTGGCCCTGAGCGCCACCGGATGACCGTCGGCCGTCACGGACTCCTGCTGGGCGAGGGTTGCGACCTCGCCCTCCCACACCAGGAGGTTCCGCTGACGCGATCGAAACACCTCGCGGTCCTTTTCGTCGGGGTCGAGCACGATGCGTCCGATCCGGCCGTCGAGGATCGCCGGCTGGCCGTCGACCGCCCTCTTGGTGACGTCGCCGAGGCCCACCACCGCCGGAATTTCCAGCGAACGCGCGAGAATGGCCCAATGGGCGGTCCGGGTCCCACCGTCGGTTGCCACGCCGAGAACACGTTCGGGATCGAGGTGGACCGCCAGACTGGGGGTGAGGTTCTTCGCAACCACAATCACCCCCTCCTTCTCCCGCGCCAGATCGGACGGGTCGTGGTGTCCCAGGAGGCGTTGGAGGACCCGTATCATCAGGTCCTCGAGATCATTCAACCGATCGAGCACCATGGGATGCGAGGTCCGGCTCCACATCGCCTGGAGCTCCAACATCCGCCATTCGAACGCCCGCTGGGCTGTCAGGCGGTTCTCCTGGACGTAGCGAAGCGTTCCGTCGACGACCTCGTGGTCGTCCAGCATGACCAGTTGGGGATCGAAGATCCTGGCCTCGACCGGTCCAAGGCGGTCCTCGGCCCGAGCCTTCAACTCGAGTAGTCGTTCCCTGGCCCAATCACGCGCTTCGTGGAAGCGGGCGACCTCAGCATCGATCTCGCTCTCGGCAACGGTGACGTGGGGCACCACTGGCACACCCCAGTCGAGAAGAAACACGTTGCCGGCGGCGATGCCTTCCGATGCGGGCGACCCGTGCAATGCTGTGCTCATTCAGACCTCCTCGAAGCCACGCCCGACCAACTCGACCAGCGCTTCTACGGCGGCCGGTGCGTCGGCGCCCTGGGCCACGACACGGAGCGTGCTGCCCTGCTCCGCAGCCAGCATGAGCACGCCCATGATGCTCTTGCCGTTCACCTCGAGACCGTCCTTCTCGACTGTGACATGTGCCGCGAAGCGGCCGGCAGTCTTCACGAACTCGGCAGCGGGCCTTGCATGCATCCCAGCCTGGTTCACGACCTCGACCTTCTCTTCCGCTCTCTCGTGTGCCCTCACTGCACGACTCCCCACGTGGCCAACAGGGCCACAGCTACGACAATCAAGACTGACGCTGGGCGCCAGACGGGATGACCGATCACCGCCCCCGCCACGAAGCCCACCCCTCCGAGCGCGATCCAGGCCGCGCCTGCCTCACCCATCCCGCCCGGGCTCGAGACTATGAGTCCCGCTAGAAGGCCAAGGAGTAGAGTGGCACTGTTGCGCAGCCTCTCCGTCCACCGCCCCAGAGATGCCTTCCCCAGATGCCGTCCCACCCGGCGACCCTCTCGGAGTCCGGTTCGAAAGCCCCAGATGCGAAGGCCAATGTGCCCGGCGTTGTAGAGAACCAGAAAGACCGAAACGACCAACCACACCGGACTGCCCAGCCAATAGAGCACCAGCGCGACCAGCACGACCGCGGGCAGCCACGAAGCCCATACCAGAGCATCGCCAAGACTCCCCAAGGGCCCGCGGACAGCGAGCTTGAATCTCTTGATGGCCTCTTCGTCCTCTGCATCTGCTTCGAGCCGCACCGCCGCTCCGAGTGCGAGACTGGAGAGGTACGGGTGGGCATTGAAATGCTCCAGGTGGCGGCGAAGAGGTCCCTCGAGGTCTTCCTCCTCAGAACCGAAGATATCCACCAACGCCGGCAGGATCGCGAACGCGAAACCTGATCCGATCATCGTGTGGTAGTTCCAGGAGCCCTGGATCACGAACGACCTCAGGAAGATCCGAATGACGGAGCCCCGCGTCACGGTTCCGCTCACAGGAATCTCGGTCCAAGGACGCCGACCGCCAATCCGATGGCGAAGAGCACCTTCCGGCGACGGAATCCACCAAGTGATCGAAGCAGTACTCCCGCGGATACGGCCGCTCCGACGAGAACCAGTCCGAGCGAGTCGCTGAGCCGCACCGGCCAGGCTGGTCCCAATCCATTGACGACGGCGCTTCCCGCGACCAGGCCCAAGAAGGTCACGACGGAGCCACGGACGAAATCCATGAACACCGCCCAGAGATGGCCCATCGTGACCTGGCGGGCTGAGACCCTCTCGTCACCGGGCTCGGGAACGAACCGGCTGTTCAGCCTTCGCAGGCCCGTTACAGACCAGCCCGCGACGTGTCCCCATGCCAGGCCAACCGCGATCGCTATGGGGAGTGCGCCGGCTTCGGTGCTCAGGGTCGCGGCGCATGAAACTGCCACGACGGCTGCGACCGACCCCTCGGGGAAACGCGAACCCCCGGTCGGGAACGCCACGAGGAGATACATCTCGAGAATGACCCCCACCCTCAGCCCAAGGGCCGGCTCACCGACCACCCATCCGGCGAGGGCGCCCGACACGAGGGGTCGCGAGAACATGAACTGACCCACGGAAGTGGCGTCCAGCGCCAGGACTCCACCCAGGAGCACGAGAGGCAGAAGGTCGAGGATCATGCGATGAGCGCCTCGAGTCCGACTTCATGGCCCCCCGGCAGGTCGCGGGCCGAGATGCGCACTCCCTCTCCGGCAAGCGCCTCGAGGTCGTCCCGATCTTCCGGGGTCAGGTGAAGATAGGTGAGGACTTCAGTTCGATGAGGCCCATGGTGGATCCCGCCCAGGTTGACGGCAGAGTCGGCGAGGAGGCCACCCGCCGCGAGGCGCAGCATGGCCGAAATGTCCCGGGTCAGCAGAATGGAACGTCGGGGATCGTCGCGCCACTCGGCCAATGCTCTTCGGGCCGCGTCGACTGTGGTGAACACCGTCTCCGTCTCTCCGGCCCCGAGTGCGTAGAGGTCCTGCTCCCACTCACTGGCCGACAGCTCGTCATCCACGACGATGTAGCGATCGGGTCTCAGCTGCGATCCCCAACCGATCACCACCTGCCCATGGATCAGGCGCTCATCCACCCGCTGTAAGAGGATCGGCACGGGTGCCTCAGGCGCTCTTCGGCATGGGACGAATCCCATCCCTTCCCTTGTCGATCAGGCGGTCGACAAGGTCGTCCAGCGCCATCTCCCGATGAAACACGAAATCGAGCAGCATGGGGAGGTTTACCCCGCACAACACCGCGCGCTGTCCCCGGTCACTGCAGGTCGCCATTGCTGCCAACCCACAGCTCCCCGAAGACAGGTCGGCGAAGACGACAGCCGGTCCATCGCCGGCGGCGTTGTCGATCAGGGATCTCAGGGCCTCGGGGTTCCGGCCGTGGTTGGAGATCGGGTGCAGAGAGTCCGCGGCTGCCCCGGCTATGCTTCGGACGGCATCGACGAGCCCCGCGGCCAACGAGCCGTGAGCCACGACCACTCCCCGGACTTCACGCTGGTCACTCATAGTCCTGCTCGAGGTACTCGCGAACGGGCTTGAGTCGCTCGTGAAGTGACCTGTTGAACTCTCGCGCAGAATCCACGCCCGAATACTTGAGGAGGTGGTTCATGGCCACGACCTCGGAGATGACGGTGATGTTCTTGCCGGGGTTCAATGGCACCGTGACCCTGGGCACGGATACGCCAAGAATCTCGGCTTCGTCCTCCTCCAGGCCGGTGCGCGAGTAACTCGAGTGTTGGTCCCAGATCTCCAGGCGAACGACCACCTCGATCCGCTTCTGCTGTCGAATGGCCCGGACCCCGAACAGCGCGGAGATATCGATGATCCCGATTCCCCGGATCTCCATGTGGTGCCGCTGGAGGTCGTGCCCACGCCCGATGAGGATATCGTTGCCCTGCCGCGTGACCATCACCAGGTCATCCGCGACCAGTCGGTGCCCCCGCTCCACGAGGTCGAGCACGCACTCGCTCTTGCCCACGCCGCTGTCTCCCACGAAGAGAAGCCCCACCCCGTACACGTCGGCGAGGGAACCGTGGAGGTTCGTCGACGGAGCCAGAGCCGTCTCCAGGAACGGCTTGATGCGGTGATAGAACTCCTTGGTGGAGCGACCACTCAAGATGACAGGTACGCCATTCTCCCGTGCCGTCTGCAGAAACAAGGGAGAGACCGACTGCCCCTTCGTGACGAACACGGCCGGCACGTCATAGCTGAGCAGCCCGGAGAGGTGTTCGCGAACTGCCGACTCTCCGAGGCTGGAGAGATACGTCATCTCCGTTTCGCCGAAAACCCATATACGGCCACTCGGAACACGGTCGGTATACCCGGCCAGCGCCAGACCCGGACTCGAAATCTCCGGATCGGCCACGACACGGTCGAGTGGAACATCTTCGGTGAGAACCTCGAGCGCGAGCTTGGACATCTTCACGTCCAGGAGTTCCTGGACGGTGATCGCCCTGACCCCGTTCCCGGGGTCGCCTGCTGGGGAGGGTCCGCTCACTCTTGCTACTCTATGGCACCAGTGGGCACGCCTTCGGAGAGCGATGGCGCCTGGTGATCGGTTCGCGCAGCCCGGCGTCGCCTGAGCTTGCGTCCAAGGCGGTCCGCCACCTTGTCGAGAACGGTGCGGAAATCCGCACCGTCAGCGTGGGCGACGACCGGCTCGCTCCCGTCGACAGAGAGGATGACCTCGACCCGCCGAGATCGTTTCACTTCAGAGAAGATTACGTCAGCCCCCGAGACCCGGGGGTGATACTTCGTCAGCCGCTGCATCTGCGTTTCCGCCCGTTCACGCAGGGGGTCGCTGATCTCGCAGTGTCGTGCCGCGATCTTGGTTCTCAATGGGGCCCTCCGATCTGGCTGGAGTATCCGGGCTCGTCGGCGGCCCGGTCAGGCGTCCTTAGGAAGTTACTGCCCAGCCTGTTGGGCGACCACCCGCCCCAGAAAGGCTTCGATGGCGCTCGCGCTCTCGTCCCACGAAAACCTCTCGGCGAAGGTGCGTGCGCTGAGACCCATGGAGAGCCGCAATCCGTCATCGGTCAACAGCCGCTGAATCTCCCGGGCGAGGGCCTCTACGTCTCCGTGAGGCACCAGGAAGCCGGTCTCCCCATGGATGACGGACTCGCGCAGCCCAGGTGAGTCGCTGGCCACGGTGGGCGTCGCCGAAGCAGCAGCCTCCATGTTGGCGATGCCCCAGCCCTCCTTCGAGGACGTGATCGTGTGCACCCAGGTGCGGCGGAACAGCTCCAGCTTCTTCTCCTCTGAGAGGAAGCCGGTGAACTCGACCTGAGCGGAGAGGCCCAGATCGCCCGCGAGCTTCTGGAGGTCGGCCGCGTGATCGCCGCGGCCACCGATGAGCAGGCGGGCGTGAGTCCCGCCGTCGGTGATCCGTTTCAGGGCGTGCAGAATCAGGTCGACCCGCTTGTACTTCTTCACGCGCCCGAGGAACAGGATTGTCGGGTCCGGGAAGCGCTCGTCCGGGACACCGGGCACGTAGTGGTCCACCACGATCCCGTTGGGGATCACCTCTATGCGTCCCGCGTCCAAACCCCGTTCTATCAGATCTTCACGCGTGCTGTTCGAGACGGCGACCACAGGAGCGCTCCGGAACACTCTCGGCACAGTCAGCTCCAGAAGCCAGGTCGCCAGAGCAACGGGCCAGGAGGCCTCCTCGAACGCGGTGGCACCAAAGAGATGATGAACGATCAGTGCTACCGGTGCGTCCACCCAATAAGGGGTGAAGAGCGGGACCTTGTTGAGGTCCTCCACCACGACGTCGAAGGGAGTGTCGGCGAGATGCCGCCGGAAGTACCGGGGAGCGGCGACCGAGAAGGTGTAGCGGCTGCCGGTCCTGTGGACGTCCATACCATCCGACTTCACACGCTGAGCGCACCCCCGCCAACCCGACACCAGAAGGGTCACTTCATGACCCCTGTCCGACAGCCGGCCGAAGATCTCGTGCAGGTGCGTCTCAGCGCCCCCCGCTTGGGGGTTCTCCTTGTCCTGCCAATTCACCACCAACACGCGGAGGGGCCGCGTCACTCAATCTCCTCCGGGAGCCCTTTGAACAGGGCGTCGAGGACGCCATTGACGAATCGTGGCGAGTCCGGACCTCCGTATGCCTCCGCCAGGCGAATAGCCTCCTGGATCGACACTTTCGGAGGGATGTCGCTGAAGTTGAGGAGTTCCACGGCACTGATCCGGAGGATTGCCCGGTCGATCCTGGACAGACGCTCGAGGCGCCAGTTGTCCAGAGCCCGCTGCAGTTCCCGATCCACCCTCGGCAGATCCTCGTCCAGCGTGGCGAGCACCTTGCGAACGTACGGCAGGCGCCTCGGCGAGATCCTGCGGGTGGCCGCCGTCTCCACGAGCGCGTCTCTCAGCGAGGGCGCGCCTCCGCCCGCCTCCCACCGGTAGTGGACCTGAAGCGCCCAAGCCCGGGCCCTACTCCGATCGATACGCTCCAGGCGGGTGAGCGCTGGTTCGGTCATAGCCCCTCGACCTCTTTTCTGAGCAAAGCCATTTCCAGGGCGGCCAGGGCCACCTCGTAGCCCTTGTTCGCCCGCCCCTCGGCGGCCCGGGCCGACGCTTGCGAGTGATCGTCGGTCGTTAGGACACCGAACACGACGGGCACCCGTGCGCTCAGCGCCACCGCTCCCAAACCGCGGGTTGCCTCCTGCGACACGTACTCGAAGTGAGGCGTCTCACCCCGGATGACGCAGCCCAGTGCAACGATGGCGTCATGCAGGCCACGCTCGACCACCCAGGCGGCGGCCTGGGGCAGCTCCCACGCCCCCGGCACGTACAGGACATCGATCTGTCCCTCCGTCGCTCCATGATCCGTGAGGCAATCACGGGCTCCGGCGAGAAGGCGTTCAGTGATGTCCCCGTTGAACCGAGCCACGAGGATCGCGATGCGGAGTCCCCGGGCGTCGTCGGAGCGACGGGCGCTGTCCACGGGGGAGCCTGCGGAACTCAAAGCAGGTGCCCCAATTTGGTACGCTTCGTGGCGAGATACTGCTCGTTGTGCTGCCCCGGCTCGACCGACAGCGCTTCACGGCCGGTGATCTCGATGTCGTAACCGTCGAGCCCTACAATCTTCTTGGGGTTGTTCGTGAGCAGGCGCACCGAATGCAGCCCGAGATCCAGGAGAATCTGGGCCCCGATCCCGTAGTCCCGCAGATCCGCCTGAAAGCCGAGGCTTTCGTTGGCCTCGACGGTGTCCATGCCGTCGTCCTGGAGGGCATAGGCCTTGAGCTTGTTTCCGAGTCCGATACCACGACCCTCCTGCCGGAGGTACACGACTGCGCCGTAGCCCTCCTCATCGATGCGGCGCATCGCGGCATCGAGCTGCTCGCCGCAGTCACATCGCATCGATGAGAACACGTCACCGGTCATGCACTCACTGTGCATCCGCACCAGGATATTCGCCTTGCCCCGAACCTCCCCCTTCACGAGCGCCACGTGCTCCCGGCGATCCACCACGCTCTGGTATCCGATGACCCGGAACTCACCGAAAGCCGTCGGCAGATCGGCCTCCGCCACCCGCCTGACGAGGCGCGTCTTCGTGAGGCGATACGCGACCAGTTGCGCCACCGTAATGAACTTCAGCCCGTGCTGTCGGGCGAAGATCTCGAGGTCGGGGCGCCTTGCCATGCCTCCATCCTCGTTGAGGATCTCGCAGATCACACCGACGGGCGGGAGCCCCGCCAGGCGGGCCAGATCGACAGCCGCCTCCGTCTGACCCACCCGGCGCAGGACCCCGCCTGGCTTGGCGCGCAGCGGAAAGATATGCCCTGGGCGCCGCAGGTCGGTCGGGCGCGTCTGGGGGTCCATCAGCACCTGAATCGTCTTCGCCCGATCGTGGGTGCTGATGCCCGTGGTCACGCCGAACCGCTGATGTGCGTCCACGGAGATGGTGAACGCGGTACCCTGTGGGTCGGTGTTCACGTCGGCCTGTGGAGCCAACTCCAACTGGTCGGCCCGCTCTGCGGTGAGGGCGACGCAGATGAGACCTCGCCCCTCCTTCGTCATGAAGTTGATGGCGTCGGGAGTGACAGCTGCAGCCGCCATGACCAGATCACCTTCGTTCTCCCGGTCCTCGTCGTCCGCCACGATCACCATCCGCCCCTCGCGGATGTCGTCGATGGCGTCCTCGACACGGTCGAATACCATTCTGGCTCCCTTACTGCTGCGATTTGTCCTGGAGAAGTTCCAGGCGATTGGCGAGGATCTTACCCACGTACTTTCCCATCAGGTCCCCCTCCACGTTCACCAGACCCTCGGGCTGAAGTCCCCCGAGGTTCGTCACGTGGTATGTGTGGGGAATGATCCCGATCCGAACCACATCCCGGGACAGGAACTCGCTCACGGTCAGGCTGACCCCGTTAAGGGTAATAGAGCCGTGAAGAATTGTGAGTGCTGCGACGTCCTCTGGGACTTGGAAGTCCATCAACCAGAACTCTCCACTCTTGATAGTGGACTTAAGATGACCGGTGCCATCTACATGTCCCTGAACGATATGCCCATCCAGGCGATCGTCCGGTCGCATGGCCCGTTCGAGGTTTACCCGAGAGCCGTTGGTATAGCGGCCGGCGACTGTGCGTTCGAGGGTGGTCCCGATCACGTCGACCGCAAAGCCACGAGCGTCCACCTCGACGGCGGTGAGGCATGCCCCGTCCACGGAGACCGATCCGCCAATGTCGAGGTCGCCCCCGAACTCGGGGACTTCCACATGGAACCGACGCGTGGTTTCGAGGTCCTCCACCCTGCGGATGGTGCCCGTGGTCTCGATGATTCCTGTGAACATCAGCGTCCTTCTCCTCTGTCGAACGTCAGGAGGGCGTCGCGGCCCACCCACCGCGGGCTCCCGGTAGGTTGGAAGGCTCCCCAAGAGAAGCCCGCCGAATTCTCGGGGAACGCCCGTACTCCCTCTTCTCCCAGGGTCGAGAGGGAAATGAACAGGTAGAGGCGTCGCACCAGATCCTCCCGAAGCAGAGAGGTAGCCAGGCGGCCCCCGCCTTCGCAGAGAATCGAGCGGATACCGATATCCTGACAAACGCCCAGGATGGAGTTGAGGTCGAGACCGCCCGGGCCTCCGGGAACGGGATGGACGTGTGCGCCCGCGTCCTCGAGGCGTTCGAGATCGACCTCCCGGACATCGGTGCGCGTGAAGACATGGAGAGGGGTCCCGGTCTCGCGGAAGAGGGCCGAGTCGGTTGGCAGGCCCGCGTAGGAATCGAGCACGATCCGACGCAGCGGCCTGATGCCGGGTCGCGCCAGGCGGATCGTGAGCCGTGGGTCGTCTGTGCGCGCCGTGTCACCACCGACCATTACGGCCTCGAATCCTCGCCGCAGCTCATGCACCTCCCGCTCCGCGTCCACCCCCGTGATCCGGGTGGCTTCTCCAACCCCAGCGGAAATGCAGCCGTCGAGGGTCATCGCCAGCTTGAGCGCGACGTACGGCAGATCGGACGCGGTCGAATGAAAGAAGGCCGGGTTCTCGGCCAGCCCTTCCTGCACGCTCCAAACCGGACCCACGACATCGACGCCGGCTCCTTCGAGGGTCAGCGCGCCGCCGCTGGCTTTCGCGCTCGGATCCGGTGCGCCGAAGACCACGCGCGAGACTCCGGCCTGGATCAGAGCCTGCGAGCATGCAGGAGTCTTCCCCTGGTGGTCGCACGGCTCCAGGCTGACGTAGGCCGTGGCCCCAAGCGCCCGGTCGCGGGCCACGTCGAGCGCCGCGATCTCCGCATGCGGGCCCCCGAACACTTCATGATACCCCTCACCCACGACCTCGCCGTCTCGCACCAATACACAACCGACCATCGGATTCGGGTGCACCATGCCCCATCCTCGATGGGCGATGGCGCGTGCGCGCTCCAGGTGGACGAGATCTTCCGGGGTCAGGCCATCGGTTCTCTCAGGCGTCCCGTTCATGGTGTGAGCCTCAGCGCGACGCTCCCGAAATACGTTCCCGCCGAGGGGTCGGACGGACGTCCTGCGTACGCGGCCGGGGTATCCATCCCTGCTGCCCAACCCCCCTCGACCGAGACCTGCAGCACCAACAGGTTCCAGGACGCCCCCAGAAAGTAGAGCATCCGACCCGCCTCGAAGGCGTCGGTGACGGCGACCGCATCACCGGCCCGGATCAGAAGATCTCCTCCATAGGAATCCCATCCGAGGCCGGCGAGGAGTCCGACGGAGAGCGCGTCCTTTCCGATGGTGCCCCTCACCGAGGTCACGGTCGGCTCTGCACTGACCTCGTACGAATCCCCCTCCGCAACGGAACCGAGCGAAGCCATCCTCGGGCTGCGGCGCAACGCGGAGATGGCGATGCCCGGGAGGGTGAAGGACTCCTTCACGAGGCCGAGGCGGACGCCCCACGAGAACGATTCCACCCCACCCCCGAAGCCCGAACCGCTCGGCAGAAGTACGACGCTTGCCTGGGCGATCAGGTCCACGGCCAGGAATCCGCCGAGTGCCGGGAGCGGGCGGAATCCGTCGAAGAGCCCGATTGCGGCCCCCGCGTGGAGCGTCGGAACCGAAAAAGTCGCCTCACCGCCGGGGAGCTCCGGGTCAGCAGGGTCCGGGAGCGAGATTCCGGCCACCCCGGCCCGAACGTGGAGGGCCAGTCGGGGGCCTCCGTCGAAGCGCACTCCAAGGGCAGAGGCGCTGCCCGGAACCTCGGAGCCGAGGCCTGCGAGTAGCCCGACGTGCCCCCCGAGGACCTGCCCTGCGGACGCAGCACGCGCGCACAAGAGAGCGCCGGCGGTGCCGGCCGCCTCGCAGGCGGAAGCCATCCTTCCCGCATCGGACTGAGCCCAGAGGTTACCGGTCGGCACCGCCAGGGCCAGGATGAGCGCGGCCGCACCCGCCCACGTGATACGGCCAGGCGCGGGTGTCACACGTACCGGACCCCCTGCCCGGCTTGCACGGTCCCGAGGACCCAGTGCTCCAGGTCGCTCTCGGCCAGGTGCGCGGTGAGAGCGTCGACGTCCGCGGGTCGCACCACGGCGAGCATCCCCACCCCCATATTGAAGACACGGTCCATCTCGTCACGGGTCACGCGCCCTGCGTCCTGAAGGGTCCTGAAGACGGCCGGGACTTCCCAGGCACTGCGGTCGACCACCGCTCCGAGCCCGGCAGGAAGCACCCGGGGGAGATTGCCGGGAATGCCGCCGCCCGTGATGTGCGCCAGACCACGGACGTGTCCCGCGGCCAGGGGCTTCTTCATGACCCTCAGATAGCTCCGGTGCACCGCCAGGAGTTCATCTGCCACCGTCCGACCTGTGTCCGGCATTTCGTCATGGACCCCGAGACCCATCACCTCGAAGACGACTTTGCGAGCCAGCGTATAGCCGTTCGTGTGCAGGCCAGACGACGCCAAACCGACGAGCACGTCTCCGTCCCGTATCTGCGATCCGTCCAGTACGTGCTCGCGCTCCACGAGACCGACAATGAACCCGGCGAGATCATACTCTTCCGCGGCGTAGAACTCCGGCATCTGGGCCGTCTCGCCGCCCAGCAGCGCACACTCGTTCTCCTTGCAGGCGATGGCTACCCCCGTGACGACCTCCGTCACGACCGCCTCGTCCATGGTTCCGGTGGCCAGGTAGTCGAGGAAGAAGAGTGGCCGGGCCCCCTGCACCAGAATGTCGTTGACGCAGTGGTTCACCAGGCACTGCCCGACCGTGTCATGGCGCCCCGCCTGGAATGCGATCTTCAGCTTGGTCCCCACGCCGTCGGCGCTGGACACCAGAACCGGGCGATTCGACTCCGGGACGCTGTATAGACCCCCGAACAGACCCAGCTCGGAGAGCGTGTGGGCATCGCGCGTCTGCGCCACGAGCTCCTTGAGGCGGTTCTTCGCGCGCTCCGCGGCGTCCAGATCCACCCCTGCATCGCTGTAGCTCAGGCCTTCCTCGACCATGTCAGACCGCCTCCAGGCTCATCTCGAACGCGGTCATCTCCCTGAAGGCACGGACGCGGTCGGTCACGTCAGAGTCGCTGAGGTCACGGAACCGATCCACGCTGAACCGCTCGACCGAGTACGAACCCGTCGCGGAGCCGTACACCATGGCCCGGCGCAGGTGATCGGCATCCAAGCTGCCGACCTGCGCGAGGTGGCCGAGGAAGCCCCCGGCGAAGGCGTCGCCCGCGCCAGTCGGATCGAACACGGTCTCGAGCGGATAGCCGGGGACGAAGAACACCCAGCCGTCCGCAAAGAGGCTCGCACCGTGCTCACCCCTCTTTACCACGACCATCCGCGGCCCACGCTCCTGGATCCACCGGGCCGCCTTGAGCAGGTTCGGCTCATGCGCGAGCTGCCTGGCCTCTGCGTCGTTGACCATCAGAATGTCCACCCGCTCCATGAGCGAGATGACCTCGTCGCGGTTCCCGTCGATCCAATAGTTCATCGTGTCGCACGCGACCAGTTCAGGAGCTTCGATCTGGTCGAGAACCTGGTGCTGCAGGCTCGGGTGGATGTTCCCGAGGAAGACGTACGTCGACGACCGGAACGCTTCGGGAATGACCGGCTTGAAGTCGGCGAAAACGCCGAGGCGGGTCTCGAGGGTGTCCCGGGTGCTCAAGTCGGCGTGGTACCGGCCCGCCCAGAAGAAGCTCTCTCCCTCCCGCTGCTCGATGCCGGAAAGGTCTGCTCCCCGCCGGGCAAGGAAGTCCAGGTCGCCCAGGGGATAGTCCTCGCCCACGACTCCGACCACCTGAACGGGGCTGAACAGTGTAGCCGCAGACGTGAAGAACACGGCCGACCCGCCGAGGACCCGGTCGGCGTTGCCGAAGGGCGTCTCCACTGAGTCGAGAGCAACGCTACCTACGCAGAGGATGGACATCTGGGGATTACGATCCTGGTTGGGGTCAGTCTTCCGAATCCGCTGGCCGATCCATTCTACGTGGAGCGGTGATGCCGAGCACGCGCAGGCCGTTGCGGAGCACGATCTGCACTCCCTTCGCGAGAGCAAGCCTGGCTTCCCGAAGTCCGTCGTCATCCACGAGAACGGCCAGTTCGGGGCTTCGTGACGGGTTGCCTGCATGATACCACGAGTTCGCCGCACCTGCCGTCTGTTCGAGGTAGTCGCAGAGCACGTGGGGAGTGCCACCCCGTGCTGCCCGAGCCAGCACTCCGGGGAACTCGGCGAGAGTCTTGACCAACTCGAGCTCGAGCTCGTGGGTCAGCAGGTTGAGATCTGCCTGGCCCGGCTGCACGGACTCGAGCTCCCGATCGGCCTTGCCGAAGATGGAGCACATTCGGGCGTGCGCGTATTGAATCTTGTAGACCGGATTCTTGTCGGACTGGTCGAGGGCGACGTTGAGGTCGACTACGACCTGGGCATCGGCCTTGCGCATCTGCAGGAAGTATCGGGCCACATCCACCCCGACCTTCTCGAAAAGCTCCCTAAGCGTCGTATAGGAGCCGGCCCTCTTCGAAAACTTCACCTCCCTGCCGCCCTGTTCGACACGCACCATCTGATGGAGCACGTACTCCGGGTAACCCTCGGGGAGTCCGAGCGCCTGCAGCCCTGCCCTGACGCGGCTCACCGTTCCGTGGTGATCTGACCCCTGGACATTGATGACCCGGTGGAAGCCCCTCTCCCACTTATCCATGTGATAGGCAACATCGGGAAGGAAGTACGTCGGCAGACCGCTGCCGCGAATCATGACCCGGTCCTTGTCATCTCCGAACTCGGTGGTCCTGAGCCACGTAGCGCCCTCGTGTTCATACACGTAGCCGGTGTCCCTCAGCGCTGCGACGGTATGCTCGACGCTCCCCTCCGAGTAGAGAGACGATTCCATGAAGTGGTGATCGAAGTGGACCCTGAACTCACCCAGGTCACGATCCTGCTCGGCCCGCAGCATCTCCACCCCGTGCAGCCGCATGGCTTCCAGTGCCTCGTGGGACTCGTCGTCCACGTAGCGATCGCCGACCTTCTCTACCAGGGCGGCGGCCACATCCCGCACGTACTCACCCTGGTAGCCACCTTCCGGCAGGTCCGCCTCTCGTCCGAAGTGCTCCTGGTACCGGGCACGAATCGACAGCGCCAGGTTCTCCATCTGGGTGCCGCCGTCGTTGTAATAGAACTCCCGGTGGACCTTCCATCCGCTCCACTCCAGGAGAGAGGCAATGGCGTCTCCCAGCGCGGCCTGCCGACCGTGGCCCATGTGCAGCGGGCCCGTGGGGTTCGCGGAGACGAACTCCACCATGACGCTCTCCCCACCCCCGACCGCCCCCCGGCCGAAGGATTCGTCGGCACCGAGCATGTCATCCAGAACGGAGGCCACCGCGCCTGCGGCGAGGCGGAAGTTGAGGAAGCCCGGCCCGGCGATCTCTACGGATGTGACCCCGGCCGCCTCGAGTTCAAATCCGTCCACTATCGCCTGGGCGATGTCCCGCGGAGCCCTCTTGAGCACGCGGGCGAGGCTCATCGCGACATTGGTTGCAAGATCACCATGGGTGGGATCCCGCGGGCGCTCGAGGTGGATCTCGGGATCGCTTACACCCATCTCCGCCAGGACGGCGGTCAGGGCGTCGCGGATGGCGTCCTGGGACATGAGTTGCTCAACTCGAGGACGAAGAGTCGGTCGATGCCGGCTTGGCGGGAGTGTCGGACTTCGTGGCTTCCTTCGTCTCCCCGGATCCTGCCGACGAGGCAGGAGCGGCCTCTGAGGAGGCCTTCTTCTTGTACTCGTCGCTGCGGTAGTCAGTGATGTAGAACCCGTCGCCCTTGAAGAGGAAGCCGGCTCCACCGGAGATCTTCCGCTCGCCCGGCTCCCCGCACTCGGGGCAGTCTGCTCCCGGCTCGTCAGATATGCGCTGCAGGACCTCGAAGTCGTGGCCCTGGGGGCATCGGTATTCGTACGTCGGCATGGTCGGCTATTCGGCGGTATTCAGGGCCTGGATTGCACAGCCAAACAAAATAACCGCGGTCGACCTCTCTGTCAGCGCGAACGGGTCGACCCCGACTCGTCGTAAGTGCCCCACTCCTGCCTCAATGCGTCGCTGATCTCACCGAGGGTTACGCCGGCCTTGACCGCCGCGATCATCGGCGGAAGGAGGTTGTTCGATCCCCGGGCGGTCTCGGAGATGGCGCGCAGGGCCTCGGTCGCAGCCGAGGAACCCCTCGCCCCCTTCCACGACGAAAGGCGAGCTCGCTGGGCCTGCTCGAGGGCGGTGTAGTCGGGCTGCTTTCGAGGGGTCGGGCCGCCCTCGTCGGTGTGCACGTTGACCCCGACCACCGGACGCTCACCGGACTCGATGTCGCGCTGGAAGGCGTAGGCCGCTCGGTGGATCTCCTCCTGCATGAACCCGATCGCGCTGGCTGCACCGCCTAGTTCCTCGATCTGGTCGAGGTAGGCTCGGGCCCGGGCCTCGATCTCGTCCGTGAGAGCCTCTACGTAGTGCGACCCGCCCAGGGGATCGGCGCTTCGGATGACGCCGCTTTCGGCTTCCAGAACCTGTTGCGTTCGGAGGGCCAACTTCGCGGACTCCTCGGTCGGCAGGGCCAACGCCTCGTCGTATCCGTTCGTGTGGAGCGACTGTGTCCCGCCCAGCACGGCGGCCAGAGCCTGTATGGTGACACGGACGACGTTGTTGAGGGGCTGTTGAGCCGTGAGGGTCGAGCCACCGGTCTGGGTATGGAATCGGAGCCTGCAGGACCTGTCGGAGGCCTGGTACCGCTCCCGCATGAGACGGGCCCACAGACGCCTGGCGGCCCTAAACTTCGCGACCTCCTCGAGCAGATCATTGTGGGCCGCGAAGAAGAAGGAAAGCCGGGGAGCGAAGACTTCCAGATCGATGCCGGCCTCGAGAGCACGGTCCACGTAGGCCAGGCCGTTGGCGAAGGTGAACGCCACCTCCTGCGGAGCCGTCGACCCCGCCTCACGAATGTGATATCCGGAGATCGAGACCGCATTCCACCGGGGCAGTTCGGCTGCACAGAACGCGATGATGTCCTTCACGAGACGGAGACTCTGAGCGACCGGGTAGATGTAGGTCCCCCGCGCCACGTACTCCTTCAGGATGTCGTTCTGGACGGTCCCCGAGAGCGCAGCCCGGGGAACCCCCTGTTCGTCTCCGAGCGCCACATAGAAAGCCAGGAGCACACCTGCCGTCGAGTTGATGGTCATCGACGTGGACACGTCCCCAAGCCCGATTCCCTCAAAGAGCGTCCGCATATCGTCGAGGGAGTCGATGGCCACACCGACGCGCCCAACCTCGCCGGCGGCCATCGGCGCGTCGGAATCGTACCCCATCTGCGTGGGCAGATCGAACGCCGTGGAGAGGCCGGTCTGCCCCTGCTCGAGCAGGTATCGGAAGCGGCGATTCGTCTCTTCCGCGGTTCCGAAGCCCGCGTACTGGCGCATGGTCCAGACCCGCCCACGGTACATGTCGGCGTAGACACCACGCGTATAGGGCCATTCGCCCGGGGTCCCATTCGGGTCGTCTTCCGGCCCGTACTCGTCACGCACCGGGATTCCGCTGTCCGTGACGATGGCTCGGTCCCCTGCCTCGCTCATTCCGCCTCCGCTCCCTCGGGCTCATCCAGAGGACCGAGATCGATGAGGATGTCGCCCTTGTCGACCGTGTCCCCCACCTCAACATGAACGGCAGTCACGATGGCGGCGCCCTCGGCCCGCAGCTCGTTCTCCATCTTCATCGCTTCCACGATCACTACGCCCTGCCCTGGTTCGATCCGATCTCCGACTGACACCTCGACCTTCACGACGAGGCCGGGCATGGGGGCCTTCACCGGTCGGGGCCCGGCGGGGCCGGCGCCCGCACCGGTCATCTCCCGGATGGCTCGGGTGCGCTCGTCCACGGCAACCGCGCGCAGGCGCGTTCCACGCATGTGCAGGTTCCAGGATCCGTCAGAATCCCTCTTGGCGACGAGGCGGTGCGAGCGCCCGCCCACGAGGAGATGCCGCACATCCGTGCCCTCGACATGCGCCATGTCGACCTCGACCGGTTCGCCGTCGATTCTGGTTCCATCCGGTCCGAGATCCACCTGGAACGTCCTCGACCCGATCTCCACGAAGTACCGCATCAGGACCCTCCCCGGAGGCCGAAGACGGCCACCGTCTCCACATGCGCGGTCTGCGGAAACAGGTCGAAGCAGGTGAGGCCCTCGATCTCGTACTTCTCCTGCAGAGCGGCCGTATCGCGAGCCAGAGTCGCGGGGTCACAGCTCACGTAGATGACGCGTCCAGGACCCCTCTCTATCAGGATGGGAGCGACGCTCGCGTGCAGGCCGGTCCGCGGCGGGTTGAGGATCACAACATCTGCCGGGAGTGCGCCTGCCAGGGCGCGTTCGACGGTATCCTGCTGGATCGTGAGACCCGTCGGCGTGTCGCTCCGCGCTGCCCGGCAGGCGGCCGGGTCCGCTTCGATCCCGGTCACGGTCCATCCACCGCGCGCCAAGGCCCGACCGTACAAACCCACCCCGCAGTACGCGTCGATGGCGACGGAACCGTCGCCGGCCTGAGCGACCACATGGTCGATGAGGCGAGCGCCGGTGCTCCGGTTCACCTGCAGGAAGGCGCGCCCTTCCACCGAAAAGCGATCAGGACCCCAGGAGTCCTCCGCGGGCTCTCCGGCCACGAGGACGGTGCCGGTGCCCCGCGTGGGGCGATGCCAGAATGCCCGCACGGAAGGGGTGGCTTCAGCGAGATCCCGCGCGTTCCAACCCTCCTGTCCTCCTTCCACGACCAGGACCACACCGTCGTCCGTACCGCGGAGCGTCAGCGACAGACGCCCTCCCATGGGCAGGAGGCGCGCGCCAGGCCCCCACGCCGCTCTGAGGTCCGCCCACGCCTGCCGGATGGGTTCCTCGGGAAGAAGGCACTCGCTCCAGACCTCCACGATGCGGGACGGGCGGCCCAGCGCGTGGAACCCGGCCACCACCCGACCGCTGCGAAGGCGCCGAAGCGTGAAGGTCACACGGTTCCGGTACCCCGTTTCGAGTTCCGACGGCTCCACGCTGGGGGCGTCCACCGCGACCCCGCCAATGCGCTGCAGGGCGTCGGCTACGAAGCGGCCCTTCCACAGGAGTTGATCCTCGTACCGGATGTGCTGGAGGGTGCAGCCTCCACACTGGTCGTAGAGTCTACATGGCGGATCGACCCGATCGGGCGATGCACGGATCAGGCTCTCCACCTCGCCGCCGGCCCAACGCTTCTTGCTCTTTACGATGCGCACGCTCGCTAGGTCGCCCGGCGCCGTTCGTGGCGTGAAGATGACACGGCCGTCCGGCAGATCTCCGACTCCGGAGCCACCCGCTGCCAGCCCGCGGACTTCGACCTCCGCGATATCGACGCTCTTCACGTTCAGGCACCCCGCCAAGGCCAGCCGGCTTTGCGCCAGCTCGACATGCCGTGCCCCTGCTCGGCTCCGAGTCGGGGAGTCCGGTGCCGGAGCCGGTCGTCCTCCTCGAGTAGGGCCGCAGCCAGCGCAGCCGCCCGGAGTGCTTCTTCGGGCTCGGTGCCGTCGAGCAGATCCGGGTGCTCCTCCAGATACCTGATGCTGAGGTCCCCGCGTTGGAAGTCCTCTTCGTCCATCACCCGCCGGTGGAAGGAAGCACTCGTCTCCACGCCCCCGATGACCAGCTCGTCGAGGGCCCGGGCCATCCGGCGGATCGCACCTTCACGCGTCGGTGCATGAACGATCAACTTCGCGAGGAGCGGATCGTAGTGCAGCGAAACGTCGAACCCCTCCTGAATACCCCCGTCCCACCTCACCCCCGGACCGGCGGGGATCTCGAGGTGGCTTATGGGGCCGGTGGACGGAAGGAATCCGCGGAACGGGTCTTCCGAGGTAATTCGGCATTCGATCGCGTGCCCGGACAGCGTCACATCTTCCTGCTCGAAGTCCAGCGCTTCGCCGCTCGCCACGCGGAGCTGCCACGCAACGAGGTCGCGGCCGGTCACCAATTCGGTCACTGGGTGCTCAACCTGAATGCGCGTGTTCATCTCCAGGAAGAAGAATTCGCCGTCCTGATACAGGAACTCGACCGTACCTGCGCCGCGGTACGAAACAGCCTCCCCCGCCAGAACTGCCGCCCGGCCCATCTCGGCACGAAGCCCCGCCGTGAGGACGGGCGACGGAGCCTCCTCGACGAGCTTCTGGTGCCGCCTCTGGATGGAGCACTCCCGCTCGCCCAGGTGCACCACGTTCCCCTGCTCGTCTCCGAGAATCTGGATCTCGACGTGCCTGGGTCTGTCCAGGTACCGCTCGAGGTAGACCGAGTCGTCTCCGAAAGCACCCAGCGCCTCGCGCCGCGCCGCCTCGAAGGCTCCGGGGAGCTCTTCAGGAGAGGCGATCACGCGCATCCCCTTCCCACCCCCGCCTGCGGCGGCCTTGAGGAGCACCGGAAACCCGATGCCATGGGCCGCCTCGAGCGCAGCGTCAGCGTCCGCGACAGGATCCACCATTCCGGGTACGATGGGGACGCCGGCCTCCCTCATGCGTGTCCTCGCCTCCGTCTTGTCACCCATACGCGAGATCGTCTCGGGGCGGGGGCCGACGAAGATCAGGCCGGCGTCCTCCACAGCCTGAGCGAACGGCGCCCTTTCGGCCAAGAACCCGTATCCCGGGTGGATTGCGTCAGCACCTGAGTCTCTCGCCGCTTCCAGGAGGCGGTCCACGCGAAGGTAGCTGTCCGAAGACGCAGCCCCGCCGACGAGGTAAGCCTCGTCAGCCTCCAGCACATGCGGGGCGAGGCGGTCCGGCTCGGAGAACACCGCGACCGAGCGGATGCCCATCTCGCGGGCGGCACGGATGATTCTCACGGCGATTTCGCCGCGGTTTGCGATCAGGAGAGAGCGGATCAAGTGGGCACCGGGTGGGGATGTCCTGGAGCCGTTTCACGGCACGGGTGCCCGAAGTTAGGAGGGGCGAGGTACGCGGGGAACCCCGACAAAGAAAGGGGTGGGGACACATCGTCCCCACCCCTCGATTGCCGACCGACAGGTCAGCGTCCCAATCTTCCCGTGACCGAAGTCTCGTCGCCCCGTCTGAGAATGTGGAAGATCACGTCCTCATCCCCGGCGTAGCTGCGCAGGATCCGCATCGCCCGGGTGGGTGTGGTGGCCTCGCGGTCGCCGATCCTCTGAATCACGTCCCCGGCCTGCAGGCCGGTCTGCGACTCGGCATGGACATCGGTCACGAGCACCCCCGTCTCAGTGCCGAAGTAATCCGCCAGGCCCGGCTTCAGCTCCATGAGCTCCAGGCCGCCGACACAGTTCGACCCATAGGCGAACCAGCCTCCACTCCGCGACTCTTCCGCACCGGGGCACTCAACCAGCGTGCCTCCCGTTCCGAAGCCCGACACCACGAAGTCCCGCTCGCCGACCTCATCGAGAAGCCTCTCGAGCACGACTCGGGGGCCTTCTTCCCCCTCCCTGATGACGGTGAACCCGCGGGGACCCTCGCCGGACCATGCCTCGGAGGTGTCTGCGAGCTCCTGGAGCCGAAGGACCATTGACCCCTCGTCGCCCCGGAGACCCCGGAGACGCTCCGTCAGCTCCCGCATGCGCAGGTGCATGGCATCTTGATCCCAGTTTGGACTCACCACCCGGAATCGGTCCGAAACCATGACCTCCTGAGCGATGACGGTGGCCGTGAATGCCTCCCCCCCTCGCAGGTACTCGATCTCCACCTCGTCCTCGGGATCGAGGCCTTCGGAAATGGACAGGAGTCGCTGCACGGGAAGGGACTCGGCTGCGTCGAAGCCCCTCTCGGTTTCGTCATCGAGTGCCTCGAGCAGGCTCTGTCCGTCGACGCGGATGATCACGTCGCCCTCCCTGAGACCTGCCCCGTCAGCGGGTCCACCGTCGACAACGCTCGCGACCCGCGCCCCGGAGGCCTCGTCCTGTGCTGGATCGAGCGAAATGCCGATGCGGGCGCGGGGCTCCCGGACCATGAAGAGCCCCCCCATGATGCCTTGCGGGTCGACGCCGCGGATGCACCTGCAGTTCTCGATCTCACCTCCCTCGCGATCCACACATCTGCACGCATCGCGGGTCACGTCCACATCCTGGGCCAACAGCGTGGCACCGGGCGCAGCGGCGAGCAACGCACCTGCCGCCAGGAGCGCGCTGAGACCTGCGCGGACCGTGCTCCACTGCGGGGTCTTCATCATCCCATCCTCCGTCGGGTTATCGCTGAGTGCTGACTACCCTTTGTGATGCGGACGGACCCTGGGACGGTTGCCTAGAGCGGGATGTTTCCGTGCTTCTTCACGGGGTTCTGGTCACGCTTGTTTCGGAGCATGTCCAGCGATGATATCAGGCGAGGGCGCGTCTCCCGCGGATCGATGACGTCATCCAGATACCCCCGGGACGCGGCAATGTAGGGATGCGCGAACTTCTCCCGGTACTCCTCGACCCGTGCGTCCTTGGCCGCGGTGGGGTCGTCCGCCTCGGCGATCGCCTTGCGAAAGAGGATTTCTACTGCGCCCTCGGGGCCCATCACCGCGATTTCCGCCTGGGGCCAGGCCAGATTCACGTCCCCTCGTATGTGCTTGGAGTTCATGACGTCATAGGCCCCGCCGTACGCCTTCCGCGTGATCACGGTGATCTTGGGCACCGTCGCTTCACTGAATGCGTACAACAGCTTCGCCCCGTGGCGGATGATCCCGCCATGCTCCTGAGCCACCCCGGGGAGGAATCCCGGCACGTCCTCCAGGACGACGAGAGGGATGTTGAAGGCGTCACAGAATCGTACGAACCGAGCACCCTTGTCCGATGCGTCGATATCCAGCACGCCGGCCAGTACAGCCGGCTGGTTGGCTACGATGCCCACTGCGTGGCCACCGAGGTGTGCGAAGCCGACGAGGATGTTCTGGGCGAACTGCTCATGGACTTCATAGAACTCGCCGTCATCCACCACGTGCCCGATAACTTCACGCATGTCATACGGCTTATTCGCGTTATCCGGTACGACCTCAAGTAATCTCTCATCTTGTCGGCTGTACGGGTCGCTCGACTCGCGGGATGGAGCGGTCTCAGTATTGTTCTGCGGAATGAACTGAAACAGCTCCCTGACCGACGCCAGACAGGCCGGCTCCGAATCGCAGGCGAAGTGCGCGACCCCGGAGGTCGAGGCGTGAACGTCCGCACCCCCCAAACCCTCCATGTCCACGTCCTCATGGGTCACCGTCTTAACCACGTTCGGCCCGGTCACGAACATGTAGCTCGTCCCGCGCACCATGTAGATGAAGTCCGTGATGGCCGGCGAATAGACGGCGCCCCCGGCACACGGACCCAGGACCAGGCTGATTTGGGGAATCACACCCGAGGCGAGGGTGTTCCGCAGGAAGATGTCCGCATAGCCGCCCAGGCTGACCACACCCTCCTGGATGCGGGCCCCGCCCGAGTCGTTGAGCCCGATGATCGGAGCCCCGTTCTGGAGCGCCATTTCCTGGATCTTCACGATCTTCTCGGCATGGGTCTCCGACAGCGAGCCCCCGAACACGGTGAAGTCCTGGCTGAAGACATACACGAGGCGCCCGTGGACCGTCCCATAGCCGGTGACGACCCCGTCGCCCAGGATCCTCTGCTCATCGAGTCCGAAGTCGGACGATCGGTGAGTGACGAAGCGGTCCATCTCGACGAACGACCCTTCGTCCAGCAGCAGATCCAGCCGCTCGCGCGCCGAGAGCTTGCCTCGCTTGTGCTGAGCTGCCAGGCGAGCCTCCCCACCTCCCAGCTCAGCCTCGCGCCTGAGTTCCTCCAACCGGCTCAATTTCTCGTGGATGGACATCTTGCCCCTTCCGGCTTGATGCGTGTTCTGTCGCTATCCGATGGGGATCATGACGCCGTGGTCCAGGCGGACCAACTGGGTCCGGCGCACCACTTGCCCCCCAACTACGGAGAAGATGCCTGTGGCACCCTCCAATTCGCTAATCCGGCCAATCGCCGAGCGCAGGGCCCCGCGCGACATCCCCCCGATTCTGAAACCCTCCAGAAGCAACAGGGTCGCGTCGTACCCCAACGCCGGAATCGGACTGGTCAACGAACGTTGAAAGTGCTCCTCGTAGGCTTCCTTGAAGCGCGCGTGACCCCGTGACCCGGGGCCGGCCTCGACGGCTGCGGTCGCCACCACCCGGTCGGTGTGCCTCGTGTCTACCGTGGCGAGAACCTCCGGGTCCGTCCAACCGGAGGTCCCCAACATCGCGATGCCGAGGGTGTCGAGACCGAAGTGCGTGACCTGGGGGGCCAGGAATTCCACGTCTTCAGGCGGTATGGGGAGAAACAGAGCCACTGGATCGAGAAGCTCTACGTGCAGCGTGTCCTCCTCGCCCAAGTTCAGCGCCCGGATCTCCTCCCCGCGCAGGGCCTCCTGGGCACCCGCGATCTGCTCCCCGAAGAAGGTGGCTCCGACCTCATATGCGAAGCGGCCGACGACGCCGACCCCCGCAGCCTCGAGTGCCGCGACGATCACGTTCGCCTCCGCGACCGACTCCGGAGCCTTGGAGTGGATGACGGACGCCCTCAGAATCCCGCTCGCGGCGCCGTGGCGGGCGACAGCACCCGCGGCCAGCGGGTCGGCACCGGCCATGGTGAAGACTGCCTCCCTGTCCGCTGGGGCTGCGCGCGCGGTGGGAGAGAAGAGAGGAAGCTCGTCTACCCGGCCCTGGGCGGCTGCCTCGAGAATGCGGTCCTCCAGGAATCCGACTCGCCCATCAGGGCAGCGACGACGGTGGGATCACCCGCATCGTCCATGGCCTCCACTTGGACCACCGCCTCGTCACCCAGCACGGACACGGCGGCGACCTCGATTCCCTCGGCCACCAGGGCCGCGAAGTCCTGCATGGCTGGGGAACCGGTCACGGGAAGGAACGTGGCGATCGGAACTACCCTCGCTTCCGTTCGCCCCCCGGACAGATCCCCCGCCAGGACCGCCTCCGCGATAGCTGAATCGGCGCCCTGGGCCCCCGCCTGCAGCGCCATCCCAGCGTACCTCTGGGCATCCTCCTCGTACCCGGCCTCGAGAAGAAGACGGGACTGGCGGGCGAGCGCAATCGGAGCGACAGGTCCAACTGCCTCCACCCGCTCCAGCAGAGTCGTCAGGGCGAACAGGTCCAGCGCTGCGGCTGCCTCGCGGCCCTGATCCGTCGCTCGGATGCGGGCGTTCACCGGGGACCCTTCCCCGATGGCCAGCAGTCGGGCAAGCCTCTCCGCCTGATCACCCAATTCATCCTGGGCCTCGGCCTGAAGGAGTCGAGCCGGCGCGATCCGCGCATCGCCGACCGGCAGCAGCGCTGCATACCTACCGGCCGCGGCGTCGGCCTCCTGAAAGCGGCTGTCCATGAGGGCCGCCCGGGCTTGCAGAAAAAGGGCCCGCCCGGAAACCGGAGCGGCAGCGTACTCGGTCACGACGCGCCCGGCCATCTCTCTGGCCGCGCTGTATCGGCCTGCTTCGAAAGCCTCCTCTGCCCTTCCGAAGAGTTCCGCCGCCTGAGCCGTCCTCGCCGGGGAGATGGGACCCGGCTGGACGACCGGATCGGCGGGCGGTCGCTCGACTTCGGACTGACTGCCGCCCTGAGCGGTCGCGCACCCGAACACGAAAGCCGGCGAGAGCACGAGGAACAGGAAACGCCCGAACGCGATCAGCGCCCGGGCGTTTCCCTTTCGGCAGTTCATGGCCTCCTCACGATGATCTGTGGTCTAGCCATGCGTCCTCAGGCCTCCTTGTCGGCCTCGTCTTCCTCAGCCTCTTCAGCGGCCTCCTCAGCCTCTTCAGCGGCCTCCTCAGCCTCTTCAGCGGCCTCCTCGGCGACTTCCTCAGCCTCCTCAGCGGCTTCCTCAGCCTCTTCAGCGGCCTCCTCGGCGACTTCCTCAGCCTCTTCAGCGGCCTCCTCAGCCTCTTCAGCGGCCTCCTCAGCGACTTCCTCAGCCTCTTCCGTGGCTTCCTCAGCCTCAACAGCGGCTTCCTCAGCCTCTTCCGTGGCTTCCTCAGCCTCAACAGCGGCTTCCTCGGCCTCCTCAGCGGCTTCCTCAGCCTCCTCGGTCTCTTCAGCGGCCTTGGATGGTGCCGGATCCCTTTGAGCTGGGGCCTCGTCACCTTCGTCGTCGCTTTCACCATGCGTGGCTTGGCTCGCCATCGCCGCCGCACGAATGGCCTCGATCTCCTCGTCGGACTTCCGCTCGGGCGTGTCAGTCACCTCGAGGACGATCCTCCGGTTGGCCGCATCGGACTCCGTAACGCGGAGCGCGACCTCGTCACCAGGACCGTAGTACTCGTCCAACTTGTCTGCGTCCTCGACCCCGGAGTGCGAGGACGGAACGAAGCCTTCGATGTCGTCACCGAGGTCCACGACGATGCCCTTGTCCTGAACGCGGACCACATGCCCAGGGCATTCCACCCCAGGTGCGAACCGCTCGGAAATCTGGGGCCAGGGGTCATCCTGAACCTGCTTGACCCCGAGGCTGATCCGCTTGTTCTCGGCGTCGACGTCCAGTACGAGGACCTCGACTTCCTGGCCCTTCTGCACGATCTCGGAGGGGTGCTCGACCCGCTTGGTCCAACTCATGTCGGACACGTGCACCAATCCGTCGATCCCGGGCTCGATCTCCACGAACGCCCCGAACGAGGTCAGGTTGCGGACAACACCGGTGAGCTTGGTACCGGTCGGGTACGTGACCGGAAGGGCAAGCCACGGATCTTCCTCGATCTGTTTCATTCCGAGGGAAATCTTCTCGTCGTTCGGATCCACCTTGAGGACGACTGCTTCGATCTCTTCCGCGATCGAGACGACCTTGGAGGGATGCCGCACATTCCGGGTCCAGCTCATCTCGGAGATATGGACGAGTCCCTCGACACCCTTCTCGAGCTCCACGAACGCACCGTAGTTGGTGATCGAGACCACCTTGCCTCGGACACGCGAGCCCACGGGGTACTTCTTGTCGATGTCGGTCCACGGGTACGGACGGAGCTGCTTCAGCCCCAGGCTGATGCGCTCCCGGTTCCAGTCGATGTCCAGAACCTTCACGTCCAGCGCCTTTGCGATGTCGACCACTTCGGACGGGTGTCCTACCCGGCCCCACGACATGTCGGTGATGTGGAGCAGTCCGTCCAGACCCCCGAGGTCGATGAAGGCGCCGAAGTCCGTGATGTTCTTCACGATGCCTTCGCGGACCTGGCCAACCAGGAGCTCCTTCACGAGCGTCTCGCGCTTCTTCTCGCGATCGGCTTCGAGGATCACCCGGCGCGACACCACGATGTTCCGGCGACGCTTGTTCAGCTTGATGATCTTGAACTTGTAGACCTCGCCGATGAGGTCCTCGATGTTCGGAACCCGCCGTAGCGCGATCTGAGAACCAGGCAGGAACGCATCCACGCCCATGATGTCGACCGTCACGCCACCCTTGATCTTCCGGACCAGGGTACCCTTGACCGGGCGGTCGGCCTCGTGAGCCTCCCTGATCTTCTCCCAGACGCGGAGGAAGTCGGCCTTCTTCTTGGAGAGCACCACGACGCCGTCGTCGTCTTCGAGGCTCTCCAGGAGGACTTCGACTTCGTCACCGACTTCGGGGGCTTCCTTGAATTCGTCGAGCGCAACGGAGCCTTCGCTCTTGAAGCCGAACTCGAGGATGACGAAGGACTCCGAAACACGAAGGACCCTCGCCTTGACGATCTCCCCTTCCTTGATGTGCTTGAAGTCCTCGGAGAATTCGACGAGCAGCGCCTCGAATTCCTCGCGGGAACGCGACGTGGGCTCTTCGCCGTAAGGGTCATGGAACAACTCGGGGGAGATTCCGTGAAGGAGAGCGTCCTCGTGGCCTTCTTCCTCCTCGTCCTCGTCGTCTCCCGTAATCGTCATGACCTCGCCGGTGAGGGCGTCGATAGCGACGGTGGCCTCCTCGGCAAATTCATCCAGGTCGGACTCGGGTGCGGTCTCGCTGGCCTCGGACTGGGGCGCTTCCGCCTCGTCCGTGGACGCGTCTACCGCGTCGGCCGCTGCCTCCGGAGTATCCTCGGGAGCGGTCTCGGGGGTGGGCTTCTCATTGTCTGTCATGGGTCTCGTCGTCCGCACTGGCGCGCGGGGCGGGTCGCCGGAGCTCCAGGGAAGGCGCTCAGGGCTGGGGTCGAAAGTGAGAAGGCCCGGAGGTGCGTTCTTCGCTCCCCCCAAGGCCTTCCGGCGAATTGGCCACACGCCGCTGCGAAGCCGGTGTGTAGCCTGGAAAAGCTACCCGTGCCCTAGGACATCGTCAACCGATGCACCAAGCTGACCACCGCGCTCACCTGGTCGCCGAAGTCCATCCCCGTAGTGTCGATCAGATGCGCGTCGCGGGGGCGCTTGAGCGGCGACAGTTCCCGGCCGGAATCCCGACGGTCCCTCTCGGCGATCACAGCGGCCTCCCCGGCGAGTTCAGAGTCTCCTGGATCCTCACCTTTTCTCTCCAGGAGTCGGCGGCGGGCTCGCTCCTCCAAGCCCGCGACGAGGAACACCTTCACCTCCGCGTCGGGAAAGACGACCGTCCCCATGTCTCTCCCGTCCGCCACGAGTGCCCCGGCCGCTCCGGCCTCACGCTGCAGGTCCATCAGACAGCCGCGGACCGCAGGCAGCGCTGCGAGCCTGGAAGCATGTCCAGTAACCTCGGCGGTCCGTATCTCCTCATCGACGCTCGTTCCCCCGACTTGCACCTGGAATCCACCGGAGGTGGGGACCATGCGCACGTCCAACGCCCGAAGAGCCTGCTCGCTCAGCGTCTCCCACTCGTCGGGTGGGATGCCTTTGACCAGCAGTCCATACGTAAGGGCCCGGTAGAGGGCGCCTGAGTCGAGATGGCGAAAACCGAGCCGGCTCGCCACCTCCCTCGCGGTTGTGGATTTTCCTGAGCCCGCCGGACCGTCGAGGGTGACGATCGGGCCCTCCCTCACTGCGCTCATCGTGGTCCCTGGTGCCGTGCCGCGTTCGCGAGGGCATCCCAAAAACCTGGGAAACTCACGTCCGCTGCCTGTGGTTCATCCATTTCGATTCGGTTGCCCGAAAGCGCGCCAAGCACTCCGAACGCCATCGCGATGCGATGGTCACCCCGGCACTCGACCCTCCCGGAAAGTGGCCGATCACTCCCCTCGATGGCGAGTCCGTCCGGGTATTCTTCTACCTTCACGCCCAGCGCCGCGAGATTCGAGGCGACCACCGCAATCCGGTCAGACTCCTTGTGCCTGAGCTCCGCGGCATCCGAGATTCGCGAGATGCCCTCCGCACGTGCTGCCATGATCGCGATGAGGGGGATCTCGTCGATCAGCCGCGGGATCTCCGCCCCCCCCAGGTTCACGGCACGGAGCGCCGCCGGCCTCACCTCCACCACCCCGCTGGGCTCCCCGAGTGCGTCCCCGGAGTCCGGCTCCACGTGAACGGTCGCACCAATGCGGTCCAGCACGTCGAGAAATGCAGTCCGGGTGGGGTTGAGGCCCACCGATTCGACCGCGAGTGACCTCCCTGCCCCGCCGAGGGCTGCGAGCGCGAGCAGAAACGCTGCGGAGGAGATATCGCCGGGGACACGGAAATCCATGGGAGCCACGCGCGAAGGTGGGTCACGGAGCTCGACCTGCCAACGACCTTCGACCGGGTGTGCGATGACCCCTACTCCGGCTCTCTGCAGCATGCGTTCCGTGTGATCGCGGCTCTGCACCGGCTCGCTCACGAGCACGAAGGCACCCCCAACCAGCCCGGCCAGCAGGATACTGGATTTGACCTGCGCGCTCGCGACCGGGCTCTGCCACTCGATGGACTCCAGAGGACGACGTCCGGTCACTTCGAGCGGGAGACGTCCCTCATCTTCCAGAAAGCGGAAACCGGCGCCCATCGCCCTGAGAGGTACCGTGACGCGGGACATCGGCCGCGACCGGAGCGAGGCATCGCCATCGACCTCCGCCGAAATGCCGCTCCCTGCCAGAACGCCGAGCAGAAGTCGCGCTCCCGTGCCGCTGTTGGACAGATCCAACCTTCGGGTGGGAGCACGCAGCCCCCCAAGGCCCACACCCCGGACCACGACTTCACCACCATCGCCTGGAAGACTCGGAATCGAAGCGCCGAGGAGTCGGAGGGCGTCTGCCGTGGAGGCAGCGTCACCGCCGTGGAGGAGCCCGCTGAGCCTGCTGTCGCCATCCGCCAGGGCAGCGAGAATGAGCGCCCGCTGCGTGAGGGACTTGTCGCCCGGAACGGTCACGTTCATGGCCGGAGCCGTCGGCCTGACCCGGGCTCGATCCGCCCGCTCAAGTGCGGAGGAGGGTCATGCGTCACTGCTCGAGAACACGGCCCCCTCGTCGACCGCGGATGGGCGATAGCCCAGCTCCACGACCAGACCATCCCTGGCGATCTGGGGATCGTCGAACGCCCTGCGCGCTTCATCTTCCAACGCGCTGGCGTCTTCGGAATACCTCGCAGACAGATGCGTGAGAATGAGCCGTTCGACGCCGGCCGCGGCCGCGACCTGCGCGGCTCCTTCGGCCACCGAGTGGAACGTCTCGTGCGCTCGCTCGGCCTCTTCGTTTCCGAACGTTGCCTCGTGAATCAGAAGGTCTGCTCCCTGGGCTGCCTCCTGCGTCCCTTCGCAGGGCCGTGTATCGCCGGTATACACCAGGGTCCGTCCAGGGCGGGACGGTCCGACGAGTTCCGCTGGACTCACCGTCCGACCCTCGATCTCGACGGACTCTCCGCGGTGGAGTCGCCCGAAGAGGGGCCCCTCCGGTATGCCCATCTCGCGGGCCCTGTCCACGTCGAACCGACCGCGGCGGGGTTCCTCGATGAGAGCCCAGCCCACGGCTGAGGTGCCATGGACCACCGGGAAGGCCTCGACCCTGTATTCGTCGAAGTCCACAGCTTCGCCAGGAGACGCCTCGCGGATCTCCACCGAAAAGCTGAGCCGATCAGAGCCCAGGTGTACCGTTTGCCGCAGGAGTGATGCCGAACCCGCGGGTCCCAGTATCGTGAGTGGGTCGGTCCGGCCCTGAAGCGCCATCGTCCGAAGCAGCCCGGTGATACCCAGGAAGTGGTCGGCGTGCATGTGCGTCACGAAAATGGCCTGCACACCAAATCCCGTGCCGTACCGCATCATCTGACGCTGAGTGCCCTCCCCGCAGTCGAAGAGCATCAGGTCCCCTTCGCGCTGAACTGCCAAGCCACTCACGTTCCGGCCCACCGTGGGGCGAGACGCTGCGGTGCCGAGAAATGTCAGGCGGATCATGGCTTGCTGGCGCGTAGGTCCTGAAGACCCGAAGTGGGCCGATCACCCAAGGTAGCCGCCCCCCTGCCCCGATCCAACCCGAAGGGTGGCGTTCAGGCCCTTCCTACCAGACTCGCAACCGGAGCTGCAAGGTCCGCCCGGGCTGCGGCAGGCCACACTGATCGAACGCGAGCTGATCGGTCACGTTGCTCACCGTCAGCGCGGCCTCGGCCCGGCTGAGAGGGCGCCCTGTGCCGCCCAGGCCGAAGAACCTCTCCAACGACAGATCGAGCATGCCCGTGGCACCCAGGTCCTGGAGTCCCCCGACCTCGGGATTCTCACACCGCTGCGCTCCGACGAATCGGACTTCCCCTGCCGCCTGGAAGGCCGCCGGGAGCGGCATCACCATCCCTGTGCGCCCGAATACCGCCGCCTGATACTCCAGGTCGACCCGAGCGCCCGAGGCATCGATGCCCTTCACCGACTGGAACGTGAGATCGCCCGAGAGGACGGCGCGTCCCAGGGGACCCGAAGCCATCAGTTCGATGCCCGAACTCCGCACCTCGTGCTGATTTACCCGCATGAACTTCTGATTTCCGAACGGGTCCGTGACCGAAGTACGGACGATCCCCTCACTCAACCGATGATGGAACGCCACGGCCTGGAACTCAGCAGAGCGGCCGTGAGCCGTGATTCCACCCTCGGCACCCAGCAGGGTCTCTGGTGCAAGGTCGGGATTGGGTTCGAATCGCCCCAGCGCTCCCGAGTAGAGTTCGCGCAGCGACGGGAACCGCGACCTACGGCTCACCGCGGCGTGAATCACCAGGCGGTCGCTCAGGAGCTTGCTGGCGCCCACGCGCAGCGCGTAATCGATCAGTCCGTCCACGGGAGGCTTGTCCCCCGTCTCGGGAGTGTCGCTGCCGTCCACCGCGGCGCCCGCATTGAGTCGGCTGAAGGGGCCGCCGACGGCCCATTCCGATTCGAGGCCAAGGCTCCACAGTCTCTGGCGGTAGCTGCTGGAGCCACCCGGGATCAGCACCTCGTCGTGTGACACATCGGCGAAGGTCGCTGCTACCCGGAGGTCTCCGACGCGCCCCATCGTATGCTCACCCATGAGGCGCATGGTCAGGGTGCGGTCCTCTCCCTGCTCCTGTTCCACGACGGTGGAGTACGTCTCGGACGCAAACTGATCGATGTCGGTCCGTCCGCCATCGTACCCGAGGCTCAGCTCCAGATCGCCAGTGCCCCAGCCCGTGGTGACGGGTCCAGTGCCTCCCGCGAGTGCCGCCAGCATCCTGGTCTGGTCGGGGTAGCGCCAGAGCCGTGGGCTATCCCGGTGCGCCTCCGGCGGAACGCCCCGCTCGACGTCATAGCCGGAGGCGGCCAGCGACATCCACCCACCGTCGTCGTTGCGGTACCGCGCTGTCACGAATCCGTCGATGCGCCGCGAGTCACTGTTCAGCCGCAGCCCATCGGACTCGAGGAACCGGGCCCGTAGATCCGGGGCCTCGTCGAGCTCTCCAGGGACAGCGAAACCGGGCCGGTCCTGAAAGCCGACCCCACCCCTGACCACCCATTGGCTGAAGGCCCCCTCAGCGAGCGCCGACCCGGCGACCGAGACATTCGTCGCGCCCGTGTGGTCGACACCCACCCCGACTACCAGGGGGTCGACACCGCGCACCCGATCGCTCTCGGCACCGACGCTGACCTCCACGACCCCTCCGAGAGTGTTGGGACCGTAGAGTACCGACGACAACCCTCGCACCAAGGTGATGCTTCGCGCGGCGGTGAGAGGGATGATGGAAAGGTCGGTTCTATGGTCCCACCCCAGGGACAAAGGGACTCCGTCCATCAGGATGGCCACCTGCCTGTCCTCAGAGCCCCGCAGGGCGGGTTGGACCTCCCCGCGGCTGTTTGTCCGTATTCGGATCAGGGGCATGGTCCGGAGCACCTGCTCGAGAGTGGGCGCCGGCAGGGTCGAGAGAGAATCGACTGAGATACTGACCGCGGAAGAGCCGCCCGCCGTGAGGATCGGCCGAGCGACCTGGACCATGACCCCCTCGACCTCGTACGTGCGGGTCGAATCGGCGGGCACACTGTCCTGTGCCTGGGCTGCCGCCAGAGACGGCAATGCCAGCACCAGTGCGGAGATACGGAATGGAGTGAGTCGCATTCGGATCAGGCAGGTGCCTTTTGCACGGGAACGAGCGGGAATGGGTGTCGTGGACAGTGGCTAAGCATAGGACGTTGGCCCGGGAATGTTCCGGCGCCTCTCGGCATTCCCACCTCCGACACCTGCCACCCCGGAGGAGTCGATCTCCGGTTGGTTTGCCCAGGGGCTCTCCGGGGGAGTATCCTGGCCATAGCCACCAACCCGGTTCGGAGTGCAGACCATGCAAAGTCGCCGTCGCTTTCTCGGCACGATGTCGCTCCCCGCCGCTGCCGCGGCGATGGGGGTCGGCATCCGCCCCGCACAGCTCGCAGCCAGCGCCGCCGACGTGGCGAAGGAACTCCGCCTCCATCCGGGAACGCCGGGAGAGGTCGCAACGGACGAGGACTTCTGGTTCGAGGTCGGCCGCGCTTTCACGGTGGACCGCACACTCGTCAACCTGAACAACGGCGGCGTGAGCCCGTCCCCAGCCTGGGTTCAGGAGGCCATGAAGCGGCACCTCGACTACTCGCATCTGGCCCCCACCTACACCATGTGGGGCATACTCGAGCCACAGCGGGAGGGAGTCCGAGAGCGGATGGCACGCGCCTGGGGCGTAGACAAGGAGGAGATCGCCTTCACGCGTAATGCCTCCGAGAGCCTTCAGACCATGCAGTTCGGCTTCGACTTCGAGCCGGGCGACGAGGTCCTGACCACCACTCAGGACTACGGTCGCATGATTACCACGTTCCAGCAGCGGGAACGCCGGGAGGGGATCGTCCTTCGCCAGATCCGCATTCCGGTGCCGGCCGAGGACGATGCAGAGGTGGTCCGGCTCTTCGAACAGGCCATCACGCCGCGAACCAGGGCGATCCTCGCCTGCCACATGATCAATCTGACCGGCCAGATCCTACCGGTTCGAGAACTCAACGCGATGGCACGTCGGCACGGCATTCCGCTCATCGTCGATGGGGCCCACGCGATGGCGCACTTCGACTTTCGGCTGTCCGACCTCGACGTGGACAACTACTCCAGCAGCCTTCACAAGTGGCTCTTCGCGCCGCACGGCACGGGTCTGCTGTACGTCCGGAAGGAGCGGATCCCGGAGGTCTGGCCCCTCATGGCGGCGCCCGAGGCCATGGACGACAACGTCCGCAAGTTCGAGGAGATCGGCACTCACCCAGCCGCCAACTACCTCGCGATCGGCGAGGCTCTCACCTTCCACGAGGGCATTGGGGGGGCGCGAAAGGCCGCCCGCCTGGTGCATCTCCGGAACTACTGGGCCGAGCCGCTGTTGCAGATCGAAGGTGTGCGCCTGCATACCAGTCTCCAGCCCGGCTTCGCCTGTGGCATCGCCAACGTCGAGATCGAGGGGGTCGACTCCGGCGCCCTGAATACGTGGCTCTGGGATAGGCACCGGATCATTTCGGTGGCGATCAAGCACGCCGAATTCCAGGGAATTCGGGTGTCCCCGAGTGTCTACACGCGACCGGAAGAACTGGACCGGTTCGTCGATGCGATGGCCCACGTCGCCCGGCACGGGATCCCTGCCTGACGGCGGCCCGTCGATTGCCCGCCTCGGCGCCCGGGGCCAGATTTCTTGAGGTTCTGACAACGTGCGACGGAGGAAGGTACGTGATGGTTGGTCGGGTTCTCGCCCTCGCTTGGGGCTCAGCTTTCCTGTTCGCCGGTTGCACGGACCTCCCGCAGCCCCTCCGCAAGGAAGCCCCTGCGGTCGTTTGGCATGCGGGCCCAGGGCTACCCGCCCCCGTGACGAACAACGCGGTCGCCGCGGTCGAGACCCCGGCCGGGGTGTCGGTCTTTTCCTTTCTCGGGCTGGGTGAGTCGAAGACACCCGCAGGCGTGACCAACAGCACCTACCGCTGGGACGTCGGAACGGATGCGTGGCGGGAGATCGCACCGGTGCCGGGAGCCGGCAGGCTCGCTTCCACGGCGCAAGTCATCGGCGGGATGGTGTACCTATTCGGAGGCTACACGGTCGCCGACGATGGGGTCGAGGTGTCAGTTCCGGATGTGAACATCTTCGATCCGGTGACAGAGACGTGGACCCGGGGCGCGGACATTCCGCTGCCCACCGACGACGCAGTAAGCGGCGTATGGAGGGACTCGCTGATCGTTCTGGTCTCCGGCTGGCATGACGACGACAACGTCGCTGCCGTGCAGATGTACGACCCGGCGTCGGATCAATGGAGCAGCGCGACTGCCATCGCCGGCAACCCCGTCTTCGGCCACACGGGTGCCGTGGTCGGCGATGCGATCGCCTACATCGACGGGGTACGCACCGACGGATCGGATCCGCGGTTCGTCATGGACGAGGCCTCCTGGCGCGGCGTCATCTCCCGGGAGGCCCCCGCAGAGATCGAGTGGTCGCCCCTGCCTCATCACCCCGGAGGACCGGTGTACCGGGCGGCGGGTGCCGCGGTAGGTGCCGTGGCCGTCTTCGTCGGGGGAACCCCGAACCCCTACAACTACGACGGTGTCGGGTACGACGGCAGTCCGTCTCAGCCGATTCGGCAGGTGCTGGCCTATCTCGAAGGTGCGCAGGAGTGGCGCCGACTGGCGGCTCCGCCCGTGGCGACCATGGATCACCGCACCCTCGGTGTCGCGGGAGGAATGGTGTTCCTCGTGGGCGGCATGGAGGCGGACCAGGTCGTGTCGGATGGAGTCTGGTACACCGAGGTGGACATCCTGCTGGCGTCGTCCTACTGACCCCGGGTCCCCGGTCCTGCATCCTCGTCAGGTGCCCCCAGCGTCTCCGGGCACGATGAGTGTCCCTGCCTTCCCGACGAGGATCTCGGAAGCGTCCTCGAGCCGCCCGATGCCCGCAATTCCGCCTGTCTTCGAAACGAACGCCGCCGCAGCCTGCACTTTCGGGCCCATCGAACCCTCGGGGAACTCGTAGGCCAGAATCTCCTCGGGCGTCGCCCGTTCCAGGCGTCTCTCGCTGGGGGAGCCCCAATCGAGCATGACGCCGTCCGCGTCCGTCAGCAGCAGAAGGGCATCGGCCGCCACGTCGCGCGCCACGAGTCCGGCCGAGAGATCCTTTTCGATGACCGCCTCCACGCCTCTCACGTTGCCCCGTTCGTCGAAGACGACCGGAATGCCCCCTCCTCCGGCACAGATGACGACCACCCCCGCTCCGACCAGAAGGCGGAGCGAGTCCACCTCCAGAATCCGAATGGGCTTCGGCGACGGAACGACCCGACGGAAACCCTTCCCATCGGGCGCAATCGACCAGCCCCTTTCAGCCGCCAGCGTCTTCGCCTCCTCCTCCGTGTAGACGGGCCCAATCGGTTTGGTGGGCCTTCCGAATGCGGAGTCCTTCGGGTCGACCTCGATCTGAGTCAGGAGCATGGCCACCTGCCGCCCCGGGAGCTTGTTTCGGAACTCCTGCGCGACCATGTACCCGATCATGCCGGTCGTGCCCGCGCCCAGGATGTCGAGCGGGAAGTTGCCCACGCCCGGCACGGCGGCATCCTGCAGCGCCAGGACCCCCACCTGCGGGCCATTACCGTGCGTGACGATCATGGCGTGATTGCGGCTCAGGTCCGCCAGGGCCCCCGAAGCTGCAGCGAGGTTCCGGGCCTGGGCTTCGGCCGTGAGCGGCTCACCTCGCCGAAGCAGCGCGTTGCCTCCAAGTGCGGCGACGATCTTCATAATGGCTCTCTAATCCGACACGATCGGGGGGAGTCCCTGCTCCGACAGGAAACGATTGAAACGGGCGATGTCCGCCTCAGCCAACTCTCTCCAGCGGGCGAGGGCTTCGGCGAGTTGGGCACGGTACAGGCTGCGAACCTCACCGGCCTGGTCGGTCGGCGCATGGTCGGTGCCGCTGATGTATCCGGCCAGGCTCGTCAGCTTCGCAAAGAGCTGCCGGGGCCAGCGAATCGTGTCCTGGCCCGCGGTGCCGCCGGAGAGTCTGAGATCGAAGAGGCTCATCTCGAGTTCCACCAGCGCCTCGGAAAGCTCCTCTCCTGCCGCGAGAAGATCCTCGTATTCGGGCTGTCCTCCGAGGCGGACGTCCAGGTCGATCAGCGCCTTCCTCGACCACTCGATCCGATCGATGAGGGCGGCCGTGGAATCCACCATCTCCCGCAGGTCCAACTGCATGGCCAACTGCGCCTGCATGTCCTGTGCAGAAGCCTGTGACTGCGGATCTTGAAGAACGGTGAGCCAAGTGGTCTGCTCATCCCCATCGGCGTTGAGTCGGAGGCGATACCTGCCGGGAACCGCGGTGGGGCGCACGACGCCGCCATCGACCTGAGGCCGCCACTCTCTCTCGCCGAGATTGACGTGCCGGTGCTCGAGAGCCGGCGTGCGGAGTCGTGGCCGCTGCGAGCCCTCGTAGGTCAGGTCCCACATGATCCGGTTGAGCCCGGGCTCGACTCCCCTCGGGGAGAGGGTTCGCACCAACTCCCCCGCCTCGGTCTCCACGGTCAGCGTGAGCGCCTCCGACGCAGCCTCCCCCACGAAGAAGTTGATGCTGGCGCCATAGTCCGGGTTCTCTCCGGCCACCGGATCGCCCGGCTGGCTGCTCGCACCGGCCCGCGACAGAAAGCGGTATGCCGGTCGAGGATCGAACAGATGCAGTTCGGCCGCCAGGATCTCTTCGGTCAACTGCTGGATGGGGGTGATGTCGTCCAGTATCCAGTGCCCCCGACCGTACGTGCCCACCACGAGGTCGTTGAAATGTGGCTGGACCGTCAACCAGTAGGCCGGAGCGTGTGGGAGATCCCCCTGGAGCAGATGCCAGTGGGCGCCGTCGTCGAGCGACACATAGACGGAATTCTCGGTGCCGAGGTACAGCAATCCGGGACGGCTCGGGTCCTCACGGATCACGTGCGCATAACTGAAGACGCTTCGCGGCACGTCCGCGCTCAGAGAGGTCCACGACTCCCCGTAGTTCTCGGTCTTGAATACGTACGGGTCGGTGTCACCCAGTTGATGAAAGTCCACCGTCAGATAGGCTGTTCCGGCTGCGAATCGTGACGGTTCGATGTTGCTCACGGTTCCCCAGACCGGAAGGCCGGAGATGTTCGCAGTCACGTTCGTCCATGATGTGCCGCCGTCTCGCGTGATGTGCACGAGCCCGTCGTTCGACCCCGCCCAGATCACGCCTGACTCGAGAGGGGATTCTGCGATGGCGAAGAGCACCGCAGCGTAGGTCGGACTCACGTCCTCGGTGGTCAGTCCCCCTGACGCCTGCTGCCGTGCCTTGTCGTTCGTCGTGAGGTCCGGGCTGATGACCTGCCAGCTCTGCCCGCCATCCGTCGTCTGGTGCACGTGCTGGCTTCCTACGTACACCTTCTCGTGATCGTGCGGTGAGATGTGGATCGGGAACGTCCACTGGAGCCGGTAGCGGAGATCCGCGGCCGGCCAGCCCTCCGGGTTGTCGGGCCAAACGCTGACGGTTCGTGAGAGGCCGGTGCTGATTTCGTGACGATCGAGAATTCCTTCGTAGCATCCCGACCACACCACATCGTTCGTCACCGTGTCGGGCACGGAGAATCCCGATTCACACCCACCCACCGATCGCCAGGCGCCGATCGGGATCGAGCCGAACGTGAGCGTGTTGGACGGGCCCCGACTCGACCCACCGTCCTGTCGATTTCCGTAGAGGTTGTAGGGGACCGCGTTGTCGGTATACACGTGGTACATCTGGGCAATCGGGAGCTGCGGCCGATACCAGGTCCGGCCGCGATTGGTGGAGATGCTGATTCCGCCGTCGTGCCCGACGATCATGCGATCCGGCAGCAGCGGGTCGATCCACATGTCGTGGTTGTCACCGCCGGCGTTGCTCACCCGCGACGTCTCTCCACCGTCCAACGAGACCGAATGGCGGGTCGACATGAAATGCACCTCGTCCCTGTCGTCCGGCGCGACGGCGAGCCTGGTGTAGTAGAGCGGCCTCTGGTTCAGCGTGTGGTCGGCGTTCACCATCCGCCACGACTCTCCCCCGTCGTCGGAGCGCCACAACGTCCCCTCATGCTCGGTGAGGGGCTCGAAGTCGCGATTGGAGTTCGTCTCGATGAGGGCGTAGACCCGGTCCGGGTCATCGGGCGTCATGCCCAACCCGATCTTTCCGGTGGTGCCTGTTGGCAGACCGTTTCCCCGCAGCTCGGTCCAGGTGTCTCCGCCGTCCGCCGAGCGCCACAGACCGTTCTCGGGACCGCCGCTCACCCGACCCCATGTGCGAATCTCCATCTGCCACATGCCTGCGAAGAGAATGCGCGGGTTGGATGGATCCATGACGATGTCCACCGCACCGGAGTTCACCCCCGACGAAAGCACCTTCTGCCAGGTCTCACCTCCGTCTTGCGTGCGGTATACCCCACGGTCGTCCTGTGGGCCATAGAGGTGCCCCAGCGCCGCCACGTACACCAGATCCGGGTTCGAGGGATGGATCACGATGCGCCCCACACGACCGGACTCCGGGAGCCCCATGTGCTGCCAGCTGTCGCCACCGTCCGTCGAGCGATACACGCCATTGCCGATCGACACGTTGGAGCGGATGAAGCTCTCACCCGTGCCCACCCACACGACGTTGGGATCCGAGGGGGCAATCGCGATGGACCCGATCGAAAGGGCCTCCTGATCGTCGAAGATCGGATCCCAGGAGTGGCCGGCATCGGTGCTCTTGAACACACCTCCCGACGCGGCTCCGAAATAGTAGACGTTGGGGTCGCCCGGCAGACCGACCACCGCGCTCACCCTGTTGCCCACGGGACCGACGTACCGGTAGTCGGCATTGTCGAAGAATCCGTCGGGCAGGTCCGCAATCTCCTGCGCCATCCCGGGCCCCGCCGGGACCACGAACGAGAATAGGAGCCCGACGGCAACGGGCACTGATCGGGAGCTCGAGAACATCCACCCCTCCAGAGCTGGACGAAGGTGACGACACGGATTCGGGAGGAAACCAGAAAGCTAGAGCCCCGGGCACCGGCGAGAAAGCGCCGGGGGCACCCAGGTCAGTGCGATTCGCGCTCGTTCCGCGGCCCCGAGCTTGGGTCAGCTCCGGCCCCCGAGTATCAACGTCTCCGAGAGTGCCAGCCGGCGTCGAGCGGAATTCCTCAGGAACCCAACCACCGCTCCGGGGGTTGGAGACCCTGACTCGACGACGGAGACCCTCTATGCTTATCCGACGCCCATCCGGCGTTCCCTCCTCCGAGATCACTCCGCACGGGGTGTATCTCAACCGCCGCGATTTCATCAAAGAGGCCTCGGCCGGAGCTGCGGCCGCTGCTCTCGTGCCCTCTGCCCTGTCTGCCCTGGAACGCCCGAGGTCGGAGCAGGAGATCCCTGCCCGGTTCGGGGAGATGAGGTCGGAGCTCGACGAGGAATTGAACTCCTACGAAGAAATCACCACGTACAACAACTTCTACGAGTTCGGGACCGGCAAGAGCGACCCCGTCCGGAATTCGGGAGACTTCCGTCCCCGCCCGTGGACCGTGGCGATCGAGGGACACGTCAACCGTCCCGGCAACTACGACCTGGAGGACTTCCTGGCGCCTCACGCCATGGAGGACAGGGTCTATCGCATGCGTTGCGTCGAAGCCTGGTCGATGGTCGTCCCATGGAGGGGCTTTCCGCTCGCAGATCTGGTGCGGCGGGTGGAGCCCACGGGCTCCGCCAAGTACCTCGAGTTCACGACGGTGTTGCGCCCTGATCAGATGCCGGGGCAGCGCTCGAGGGTGCTCGACTGGCCATACCTCGAGGGCCTGCGCCTCGACGAGGCGATGAACCCGCTGACGCTCCTGGCCACTGGCGTCTACGGTCTCGACCTGCCCAACCAGAACGGGGCGCCGCTCAGGCTCGTGGTTCCGTGGAAGTACGGGTTCAAGGGGATCAAGAGCATCGTGAAGATCCGCTTCGTGGAGGAAATGCCCCGCAACACGTGGTGGGACATGGCGCCGCGGGAATACGGCTTCTACGCCAACGTGAACCCCGAGGTGGACCACCCGCGCTGGAGCCAGGCTCGTGAACGGCGCATCGGGTCCTTCCGGCGCCGGCGGACCCTCATGTTCAACGGGTACGCCGAACAGGTGCAGTCCATGTATTCCGGCATGGATCTTCGGCGCTGGATCTGACCCGTCCGCGAACAGGTTCTCCAACCATGACTCCCCAGCGAGTGATGCTCGCTCTGAAGTCCACACTCTGGATGGCGGCACTCGCGCCCGCTGTCTGGCTGGCCTCAGACCCGCTCACCGGCACTCTCGGTGTGAATCCCATCGAGAAGCTCACCCACGTGACGGGCCTGACGGGCCTGATCCTGCTCCTGCTGAGCCTCTCCGTGACGCCACTGCGGCGGCTCACCGGGTGGAACCCTCTCATCAAGATCCGCCGGCTCATAGGGCTATTCTCGTTCTTCTATCTGAGCGCCCACTTCGGAGTCTGGATGGTCCTGGATCTGGGATTCGAGTTTTCCTGGATCCTCGAAGATATCGCGGAGCGTCCGTACATCACGGTCGGCTTCACGGGATTCGTGCTGCTGATCCCTCTCGCCGTCACCTCCACCCAGGGCTGGATCCGGCGCCTGGGCAGACGATGGGCTCGTCTGCACCGGCTGGCCTATGTGACGGCGGTGCTGGGCATCGTTCACTTCTACTGGCTCGTGAAGGCCGACACCCGCCTCCCTCTGGCCCTCGCCGGCGTCTTGACCGTCCTGCTCGGGTATCGGGCCGTGGCGCTCCGCGCGAGCAAAGGCTCCAGGTCGACCTAGAGGACCCTGAGCCCGGCTAGTGGACCCAGTATCGCTCCACGAAGGTGATGGCCTCGAACGTCCTCTCCAGGCTGGAGCTCGTGAACTCGCCCATCTCCAAGCCACCCCACCACGATACCGAGTCACCCTCGGCGATCCGCGTCGCAGGCCCCGCGAGCCACACCTCGCCGTCCTCGATCTGCAACCGCACGTAGGTGTAGCCTCCCCCTTCCAGCACCTCGAGGGCCTGGCCGGTCGTCGCGCCTGCCGGGGGCTCGGTGGCCGCCCCGGCGGGGGGGCGCGACGTGCCGAACGCCCCGACGAAGTAGAGATCCTCGAAGGTGCGCTCCAGCGCCGCACTGTGGAACGAACCCATCGACGTCAGTCCACCCACCCGCACTTCCTCACCGACGTCCAGTGCAGTCTGCGGCCCCGCGACCCAGACTTCCCGCTCTCCGTCATCCATCGCCAGGCGGGCATAGGTATAGCCGCCTCCCTCCAGGAGTTCCAGGACGGTAGCGGATTCAGCCGTGGGAGCGCTCTCTGACGCCTCGAGGGAGCCCGCCCGTGTCATGGGATGGCCCGCCGGAAGCTCAGCGGCCTGTGCAGGCGCCGATGCCTCGGGCGACGGGGATGCGGGTTCCATGGAACTGCTCGAAGCCACCGTACCGCCGCACGCGGCCGGCACGGCACCCACGATAAGAAGTGCCACCAGACGCGACGAAAAGCTGCCCGTGAGTCTCATCCGACTATCCTCTTCATATCTGCATGCGATCACCCGGCAGGAAGCCGAGCCCGGCCTCCCTCGGGATTGAGTTCTACAGATCCCAGCACCATCGAAGCCGTGTGAACCCCGGAGGCGAACGTCTCTTCGTGGAAGGCAAAGACGACGCCGTCCACATCTCGGAAATCGGAATAGTCGGTGGCGAAACCGATCGGCGCGGGCATGTCGGTCAGAAGCGACTCAGAGCGCACTATGTACATGGCCTCCGGGTCGACGAACAGCCTCAGCACCAGATTGTCGGCGACGCTCACCTCCAACACCGGATGCCCCTCGACCGGATCGCCGAGCGTGACCGCGGAACGCAGGTCGATGAGCAGGCTGGGGACCCGTGCGCGGGCAGCCTGAGCCATCATGGCGAGCCGGAGCGGGCCCTGGACCTCCGCCATGGAGCCCACGCTCGAGCCCCGCCAGCCGCGGCCGTCTTCCACGATCCGAATCTCCCGACGCGACGGGTACCGATTGAGCACGCTCAGAGTCCCGACCCCCGAGGAGATTCGGGTCACCTCGCCATGACCCGCACCGCTTCGGGCCACGAGCATGCCGTCCTGCCGGTAGGAGGTGACCTCCGAAATCGCTGCAACGCCCCCGTACGCCCGGAGTACGCCGTCGATGATCTCGTCGACCGCGAGCGATTCCTGCGCCCGAAGCGCACCGCTATACAACACGGTGACTGCGGCCGCTGCCCAACACAGTGAAGTTAGTCCGCGCATGATGCCGTCTCCGACGTGGGGCCCCCGGATGCCTCGATCAACGTTGGTCGAGGAATTCGCGCGCCGCGGTTCTGGCCAGACCGAAATAGTTGGTGTGGCTCTGATACTCGGGAAGCGGCCTTTCGACCTCGGTGTCGTAGTTGTCCAAGATCATCTGGAAGTAATCTGCCGCCTCATCATCACGGCCCAGAGCGGCCGCCGCCTGCCCTGCGACCTCGAGCCCCATGATATGTGTGGACTCGCTCGAGAGTATCTCGAGGGCCGTTGCCAACGACCCTTCGTACATCCCCGCGATCCGCTGGAGCTGGGCAAGGTGGAAGAGTCCGTCCAAGTCGAGCGGACGTGCCGCCTCATAGGCCTGCAACGCCATCGAGATGAACTGGCCGACGGTGGCCGTGTCGCCGGCCTCGGACGCCCCCATGACCCGATTGAACAGTTGGTCTGCGGATTGGCGCGGGGTCAGCTGCGAAAGGTCGGCTGTGGGGGGGACCGTCGATGGGGCGCTTTGCACGGGCACCTGACGCTGACCCGACTCGACCAGGTTCCACCCGATCACGAAGATCACGGCCAGAGCCGAGACGCCCGCGATCCACCACGGCAGATTCTTCGCCCGGAGAAGATCCGGGTCTTCCTGAGCGCCCCCGGCACTGGCTCCAGGCGGCGCCTTAACGACCGTCTGGCCCGCCGCCGCGGGTGCGCCGCACTCGTTGCAGAAGCTGCCCCTGAGTTCCGCCCCGCACTGATCGCAGAATCTCCCGCCCAGAGAGACCCCACAGTTCTGACAAAAATTTCCACTGGCATGCTTGCCGCACTCGGGACACAGCGATCTCTTCTTGCCGCTCATCACTTGAACTCTCGGAGACGGGTTCGATACTCACCAAATTTCGCAACTCCGAGCATCGTTGTAATCCGGGATTCTGCCCCCGTGGGTGTGGGGATTCTCCCTTCGGTGGGAAGGAAGCCCTATCTTCTTGGCCCAGACCACCCCAGCCGACAGCCATGCGCCCCCTTCTGATCCTTCTCTTCGCTGCATCCGGGTTTGCGGGGCTCGTGTACGAGTCCGTCTGGGCTCAATACCTGCGCATGCTGGTAGGGGCCGCGGCCTATGCACAGAGCCTGGTCCTGGCGGTGTTCATGGGCGGAACGGCGCTCGGAGCCTGGTGGGCCAGCCGGCGGTCGGCGGAGTGGCGAAACCTGCTGCGGACCTACGCCCTGGTGGAGGTCGGGCTGGGTCTCCTGGCCCTGGCGTTCCACCCGGTCTTCCTGGGGACTCGGGGTCTGCTCCTTGAGACGGTCCTTCCCACCCTCGGTCCCGGGCCTGCCGCCGGGCTCGTCACCGCCTCGGCGGCGGTCCTACTGGTGCTGCCCGCCGCCGTCCTCCTGGGCATGACCTTTCCCCTCATGACCGCCGCACTGGTGCGGCGCCAGCCCGCCCGGAGCGGAGAGGCGGTGGCAATCCTCTATTTCGCCAACGCCCTGGGCGGCACCCTGGGCATCCTCACCAGCGGCTTCCTCCTGGTGAACCTGTTTGGGCTCCCGGGTACCGTCGTTGCGGGAGGTCTCGTCAACCTCATCGTCGGACTGGCGGCGTGGCGGCTCTCAGCGGGAGCCCCGGAGCCCACCCCGGCCATCACGCACCCCGACGGTGGCACCGGAAAGACCAGGCCACCGACCGGGATACAGGGCGCGGGAGAGAAGCCCGAGGTCACCGGCCGACGCACGGTGATTCTCCTGACCGTGGGCGCTGTCACCGGCCTCGCTTCGCTCGCCTACGAGATCGTCTGGGTGCGGATGCTGAGCATGCTCCTGAGCAGCTCCTCTCACGCCTTCGAGCTCATGGTGGCCGCCTTCGTCCTGGGACTGGCGTTGGGAGGCCTCTGGATCCGGCGCCGAATCGATCACCTCGCCGATCCTGCCCACTTCCTCGCTGGCGTCCAGGTTGCGATGGGCGTGCTCGCAATCGGGACACTGCTCGTGTACGGCCCGCTCTTCCCCATCATGGAAGATCTCCTCGCCGCGCTCCCTTCCACCGACGTCGGGTACGCCGTCTTCTCGCTCGCGAGCTACGCGATGGCGCTCGTGGTCATGCTCCCCGCGACCTTCTGCGCGGGAATGACGCTCCCCCTGGTCACACACCTGCTTCTTCGTGACGGGGGTGGGGAAGGGCGGATCGGGCAGGTCTACGGTCTCAACGCGGCCGGCTCGGTCCTGGGTGCGCTACTGGCGCTCCATCTTGGATTCCCCCTGTTGGGCCTCAAGAGCACCCTGGCTGCCGCGGCCAGTCTTGACGTGGGTCTCGGACTTCTCCTCTTCTGGGGCGTGTGCGGGCGGTCGCCGAAGGATTGGAGCCTCGGCGCCCTCCTCCCCGCGACGCTCGCGGGCGTGCTCGTCGTGGCGTTCGTAGGAATCGACCCCTCTGTCGCGGCCTCCGGCATCTACCGTCGCAATATCGCGCTCGAAGCGACCAGGACGGTGATCGATTACCGCGACGGGCCGGCGGCGAGCATCTCCCTCGTCGAAGAGGCGGGCGTTCTGAGCATTCGCACGAACGGCAAGCCCTCGGCCTCCGTCTCACTCGATCCGGCCGTACCCCCAACGGGTGACGAGACCGTAACCACCCTCCTGGGAGCGCTGCCCCTCCTGCTGCACCCGGGAGCGACGGACGGGGCCAACATCGGTCTTGGATCCGGGATCACCTCGAGTGTGCTCCTGACCTCCCCCACCCTCGAACGGCTCACCACGGTCGAAATTGATCCCGCCATGGTCGACCTCGCGACGGGGTTCGGAGATCGGAACCGCCCCGTCTTCGACGACCCGCGGAGCACGATCGCCGTCGGGGATGGTCGCTTGTTCTTGGCAACGATACCCGGGAATCTCGACTACATCGTGGCCCAGCCGTCCAACCCCTGGGTGTCCGGTTCCGGAGCACTCTTCTCCAGAGAATTCTACCGGGTGGCTGCGTCGAAATTGGAGCCCGGCGGCCTCCTCGTTCAATGGATCCAGGCCTTCGAGACCGAGAGCGCCCTCGTCGCCTCGATCTTCGCTGCTCTCGCCGAGGAGTTTCCGATCTACGACGTTTACGCCGCCACGGGTGGTGATCTGATCGTCGTGGCCGCCACCGGGAGCAGGATTCCCGAGGTCACCGCTTCGGCTTGGGAGAGAGCCGGCCCGGGCCTCATCGCCGCTCTGGACCGTGCCGAGATCCGGACCCTTCAGGATATCGCCATACGAAAGGCGGGAAACCAGCACACTTTCGGCCTCCTGCCCGGGGTTTTTGGCACGGACGCCAACTCCGACTTCCGCCCCGTGATCGAGGAAAACGCCGCCCGGGCCCGCTTCAAGGGAGAGGCCGCCGTCGAACTCCTGCGCTTGATGGTACAACCTCTTCCGGTCCTCGAATTCCTCGGGGTAACGAGTCCGTCGTGGACGTCCAGCGACGTGACGCTCAGCCCGAACTTCTTCTATTCCTCTCGGGCTGTGACCGCCACCCATTTCAGGGATCTGCTGTTCGTAGCGGACTCGTCCGAAGAGGCGCCCGGCCCGGGCGCCGACGCGATGTCCCCGGCCGACTCGGTCCTGATCGACCAGGCGGAACGCCTGGCTCACGCGTGCCTGACTCCCCGGACGCCATCGGAGGCGTTCGATGAACTTTACGGAATCGGGCTCGCGGTGATCACCGATCTCAGACCGCAGGAGCTGGAATCGGTCTGGTCCGCGCTTGCCACACTGCCCTGTGTGACCCTGCTGGACCAGGTCGGACGCGGGTGGCTCTCGCTTCTGAGAGCAGTCGGGTCACGCGACGCTCCGACCGTGGCCGCGCTCGCTCCTAGCCTCCTCGACCGGAACCCGGAAGCGGGGCCCCCGGGCCTGCGTTATGCCGTGGGTGCGGGAATGGTGGCGAACCTGCAACTGGGTAGGCTGGACGCTGCGCGCGCCCTCTTCGAAGAGCACAGGGGCCGTATGTTTCCCGGAGAAGAGGTGTCGTTCTTCTTTCGGCACCTGGTCGCGCTGGCCAACGACTGACGGGGTGCGCGGCGGCTAGAGCCCCGCGCCGGTACTCCCGTGATAGTGGCAATTCCCGGAGCCACACCCCCCCGTCTTCCCGTTCATACCCCTTCGATTGTGGCAGGTGTTGCAGAAGAAGCCACCGGTAGTCGGTCCGGTATTCTCACGCGGATCGCCCGTCGTGTCCGCACTCATCCCGTAGTCCCAGATCACGGCGATCCAACTGCTCCCCATGCTGGACCTCGGCTCCGAGTAGGCGACGGCGCGGCCGTCGGACAGGCGAATCGAGTCCTGCAGGCTGAAGAAGTCGAATACCGCCACCGGCCCCGGCCACTCGTCGGCCGCCTTGGGATGCGGCCTGTGGCACTCCAGGCACTCCATGGTCGTATCCGGGGTGGCGGCCCAGGGACTCGCGATCTCGATCGTGTCAGCCGAACCCGCCCCGACGGTGGCCTCGATCCAGACGGTGGGGTTCAACAGCGCCCCCCCGGTCGTCGATACCCCCATCTTGTCTGAACGGTTGTCCGTTGCCGGAAGGGTCCAGAAGAGGCCGATGTCCGCCATGGGGCCTGCGCTGTGGCCCTGCACCCGCTCCGGCGGCAGCTCACTGTCGTGGCAGTCCACGCAGAAGGCACTCATCGCGGTCTGCCCGGGCCAGGTCGGGGGCGTGTTGGACGTGTCCGGATCGAGCTTGTACTTGCGGGTCGAGTTGTCGACGTGCGGATCGTGACAGTCGTAGCACTCGATCTTCGCACCGCTGACACTCGAAGCCGCGT